>NZ_JASCAF010000001.1:0-564841 GCF_029967985.1 Pseudomonas sp. V88_4 | reverse complement strand
CCTGCACCAGCGCCAGTTCACCGGCCTGATCGAGGAAGTAGCTGTCGTTGCCTTTGCCGCCGATCAGGGTGTCGAGGCCGGCACCGCCATTGAGCTGGTTGTCGCCATCGTTACCGATGATGACGTTGTTCAGGGCGTTGCCGATGCCGTAGGTATTGGCATTGCCGGTCAGTATCAGATTTTCCAGGTTGGCGCTGAGGATGTAGTCCACCGAGGCTTTTACGGTGTCGATCTCGCTGGCCAGGGTGCTGGTTTCCCGGATGACATCGCCGACGTTGTCGACGATATAAGTATCGTTGCCGAGCCCGCCCACCATCAGGTCAGCGCCCACACCGCCATCGAGCACGTTGTCGGCAGCGTTACCGGTCAGCAGGTTGTTCAGGCTGTTGCCGGTCACGTTGAATGCACCGCTGCCGAGCAGCGAGACGTTTTCGATGTTCTGCAGATTGCTCAGTGTCAGGTCGATCAGGCTTGTCTGCGCCGTGGCGTTATAAGCGATATTGAGCGTGTCGCTGCCTTCATTGGCATTTTCCTGCACCAGCGCCAGTTCGCCTGCCTGATCGAGAACGTAGGTGTCGTTACCTTTACCGCCGATCAAGGTATCCAGGCCGGCACCGCCATCGAGCACGTTGTCGTCAGCATTGCCGGTCAGCGTGTTGTTCAGGCTGTTGCCGGTCACGTTGAACGCACCGCTGCCCAGCACCGTGAGGTTTTCGATGTTCTGCAGATTGCTCAGACTCAGATCGATCAGGCTGTTTTGCGCTGTCGCGGCATACACCACATTGAGGGTGTCGTTTCCTTCGCCGGCATTCTCCTGCACCAGCGCCAGTTCACCGGCCTGATCGAGGAAGTAGCTGTCGTTGCCTTTGCCGCCGATCAGGGTGTCGAGGCCGGCACCGCCATTGAGCTGGTTGTCGCCATCGTTACCGATGATGACGTTGTTCAGGGCGTTGCCGATGCCGTAGGTATTGGCATTGCCGGTCAGCGTGAGGTTTTCCAGGTTGGCGCCGAGGACGTAATCGATCGACGCTTTTACCGTGTCGATCTCGCTGGCCAGGGTGCTGGTTTCGCTGACCACGTCGCCGACGTTGTCGACGATGTAGGTGTCGTTGCCGGCACCGCCGATCAGCAGGTCAGCCCCCGCACCGCCATCGAGAATATTGTCCGAGGCGTTGCCGGTCAGGGTGTTGTTCAGGCTGTTGCCGGTAATGTTGAAAGCGCCAGCGCCCAGCAGCGAGACGTTCTCGACGTTCTGCAGATTGCTCAGGGTCAGGTCGACGAGTCGGGTCTGAGCCGTGGCGGCATAAACCAGACTCAGGGTGTCGATGCCTTCGTTGGCGTTCTCCTGCACCAGCGCCAGTTCACCGGCCTGATCGAGGTAGTAGGTATCGTTGCCTTTGCCGCCGATCAGGGTGTCGAGGCCGGCACCGCCATTGAGCTGGTTGTCGCCATCGTTACCGATGATGACGTTGTTCAGGGCGTTGCCGATGCCGTAGGTATTGGCATTGCCGGTCAGCGTGAGGTTTTCCAGGTTGTCGCCAAGGATGTAGTCGACCGAGGCTTTGACGGTGTCGATCTCGCTGGCCAGGGTGCTGGTTTCTCTGACCACGTCGCCGACGTTGTCGACGATGTAGGTATCGTTGCCGAGACCGCCCACCATCAGGTCGGCACCGGCGCCGCCGTCGAGAATGTTGTCACCTGAGTTACCGTTGATGGCGTTGCCCAGGGCATTGCCGGTGCCATTGAGGTTGGCGGTGCCGGTCAGGGTGAGAATTTCCACGTTGGCGCCGAGGGTGTAGTCGATCGACGCTTTTACGGTGTCGATCTCGCTGGCCAGGGTGCTGGTTTCGCTGACCACGTCGCCGATGTTGTCGACCACGTAGGTGTCGTTGCCGGCACCGCCGATCAGCAGGTCAGCCCCTGCACCTCCATCGAGGATGTTGTCGGAGGCGTTGCCGGTCAGGGTGTTGTTCAGGCCGTTGCCGGTCACGTTGAACGCACCGCTGCCCAGCACCGTGAGGTTTTCGATGTTCTGCAGATTGCTCAGGCTCAGATCGACCAGGCTGTTTTGCGCCGTCGCGGCATAAGTGACATTGAGGGTGTCGTTGCCTTCGCCGGCATTTTCCTGCACCAGCGCCAGTTCACCGGCCTGATCGAGGAAGTAGGCATCGTTGCCTTTGCCGCCGATCAGGGTATCGAGACCGGCACCGCCATTGAGCTGGTTGTCGCCGTCGTTACCGATGATGACGTTGTTCAGGGCGTTGCCGATGCCATAGGTATTGGCGTTGCCAGTCAGCGTGAGGTTTTCCAGGTTGGCGCCAAGGATGTAGTCCACCGACGCTTTTACCGTGTCGATCTCGCTGGCCAGGGTGCTGGTTTCTCTGACTACGTCGCCAACGTTGTCGACGATGTAGGTATCGTTGCCGAGCCCGCCCACCATCAGGTCGGCGCCGGCGCCACCGTCGAGAATGTTGTCACCGGCGTTGCCGTTGATCGCGTTGTCCAGCGCATTGCCGGTGCCGTTGAGGTTGGCAGTGCCGGTCAGGGTGAGAATTTCCACGTTGGCGCCGAGGGTGTAGTCGATCGACGCTTTTACGGTGTCGATCTCGCTGGCCAGAGTGCTGGTTTCGCTGACCACGTCGCCGATGTTGTCGACCACGTAGGTGTCGTTGCCGGCACCGCCAATCATCAGGTCAGCCCCTGCACCGCCATCGAGGATGTTGTCGGAGGCGTTGCCGGTCAGGGTGTTGTTCAGACCGTTGCCGGTCACGTTGAACGCACCGCTGCCCAGCACTGTGAGGTTTTCGATGTTCTGCAGATTGCTCAGGCCCAGGTCGATCAGGCTGTTTTGTGCCGTGGCGGCATACACGACATTGAGCGTGTCGTTGCCTTCGCCGGCATTCTCCTGCACCAGCGCCAGTTCACCGGCCTGATCGAGGAAGTAGCTGTCGTTGCCTTTGCCGCCGATCAGGGTGTCGAGACCGGCACCGCCATTGAGCTGGTTGTCGCCGTCGTTACCGGTGATGACGTTGTTCTGGGTGTTGCCGATACCATAGATATTGGCGTTGCCGGTCAGTATCAGATTTTCCAGGTTGGCGCTGAGGATGAAGTCCACCGAGGCTTTGACGGTGTCAATCTCGCTGGCCAGGGTGCTGGTTTCGCTGACCACGTCGCCGACGTTGTCGACGATGTAGGTATCGTTGCCGAGCCCGCCTGCCATCAGGTCAGCACCCGTGCCGCCGTCGAGGACGTTGTTGCCGTCGTTACCGGTGATGACGTTGTTCAGCGCATTGCCGGTGCCGTTGAGGTTGGCTGTTCCGGTGAGGGTCAGGTTTTCCAGATTGGCGCCGAGGGTGTAGTCGATCGAAGCGCGAACGGTGTCGATCTCAGTGGCGAGGGTGCTGGTTTCGTTGATCACATCGCCAACGTTGTCGACCACGTAGGTGTCGTTGCCGGCACCGCCGGTCATGATGTCGGCACCCGCACCGCCATCCAGTACGTTGTTGCCGCTGTTGCCGGTCAGTACGTTGACCAGGTCGTTGCCTGTCAGGTCGATGGATGCAGAGCCCAGCAGCACACCGTCTTCCACAAAGTTGGAGAGGGTGTAGGTGACCGTCGTGCGCACTTCGTCATGACCATTGCCATTGAACTCCATCACTCGGTCGTTGATGTCGTCGATGATGTAGACGTCATCACCCGCGCCGCCCCAGAGCCAGTCGGCACCGGATCCGCCATCGAGAATGTTGTTGCCGCTGTTGCCATTGATCCGGTTGTCACTGAAGTTACCTGTGCCGTTAAGGTTGGCCGTGCCGGTAAGCGTCAGGGTTTCGATGTAGTTGCCAAGGGTGTAGCTGACGGAGGAATAGACCAGGTCATGGTCGTAGGACCAGTCCTCGATGATCACATCGTTGGTGTTGTCGACATAATAGGTGTCGCTGCCCGCGCCGCCGAGCATGGTGTCGGCGCCAACGCCGCCATCGATGATGTTATTGCCCGAGTTACCCGTCAGGACGTTGTTGTACTCGTTACCCGTAAGGTTGATCGAGGCTGTGCCCAGCAGCTCGCCGTCTTCGATATTGGCCCCGAGCGTGTAGCTGACGCTCGTGCGTACCAGGTCGCGACCTTCGTTGGCGAGTTCGACGACCGTATCGTCGAGGCGGTCGATCACGTAAGTATCGTCGCCTGTTCCTCCCACCAGGGTGTCGGCCCCCGCTCCGCCGTCCAGAACATCGTTGCCGGCACCGCCCTGCAGATTGTTGGCGGAGTCGTTGCCGCTCAACACGTTGTTCAGGTTGTTGCCAATGAGGTTGAACGCGCCCTTGCCCAGCACCTGAACGTTCTCGAAGTTCACCAGGTTGTTCTGGTTCAGGTCGATGACATTGGTCTGTGCGTTGGCGTCATAGCTGATGTGCAGAGTGTCGTTGCCTTCGTTGGCCTTTTCCTGAACCAGAGCCAGTTCATCAGCCTGATCGAGACTGTAGTCGTCGTTGCCCTTGCCGCCGATCAGGGTGTCGACACCTGCACCACCATCGAGCTGGTTATTGCCGTCGTTGCCGGTGATCACGTTGTTCTGCGTGTTGCCGGTGCCGTTGATGTTGGCACTGCCGGTTAGCGTGAGGTTCTCCAGGTTGGCACCAAGGGTATAGGTCACCGACGCCAGCACGTTGTCGATCTCGGTGGCGAGGGTGCTGGATTCGACAATCACGTCGCCGACGTTGTCGACAATGTAGGTGTCGTTACCGGCACCGCCAATCAAGAGGTCCGTACCCTCGCGGCCATCGAGAATGTTATTGCCGGCATTGCCTGCGATCACGTTATTCGACGCGTTGCCGTAAGCGTTGAGGTTGGCGTTGGTCAGCAGTGTCAGGTTTTCTACGTTTGGACTGCCGAACAGGTCATAGGTGACCGTTGAAAACACCGAGTCGATTTCGGTGGGTGACGTACCGGTTTCGACGACCACGTCACCTCTGTTATCAACGTAGTAGGTATCGTTACCTGCTCCGCCCACCATGTAGTCGGCGCCTTCACGACCATCCAGGACGTTGTCCAGGGCATTGCCTCGAATCTGGTCGTTGAACGTCGAGCCGATGGCGTTTTCGATTTTGGAACCATAGGCAATGGCCAGGCCACTGTTGAAAAAGTTGTTCGTGTTGTAGAAGAAGCCAACGCCGATCGAACTGAATGCACCTTCATTCAGATCAAGGCTGACCGAAGACATCTGGTTGCTGGCATCGATCGTGTCGTTGCCACCTGAGTCCCAGATCGTCTCGAAAATCTTGTCGTACTGCTTCCAGCTGTAGACGGTATCGCCGGCCTGCCACTGGGTATTGGCGCCGTAGAGTGCCTGGATCGCGAGGATGTCCAGAAGCATCGGCGTCGTTGGCTGGTAGGAGTAGTTGTTGTTGTAACTCATGACGGTGAAACGGACATCGTCCAGCGACGGGTCGAGAATCGTCGAGTTCAGCGAGTTGGGGGAGAATGGGTGCTTCAACCCAATGGCATGACCGATTTCATGAATGTAGGTCAGATAGTCGTAAGAGCCATTGATCGGGAATTCGTTGGCGGGATCACCAATCCAGACGTCGCCGCCCTTGGGTGTGTTGGATGGGGTGTAGGCCCAGGCCGCCGCCTGGTCTTTCATCAACGCATAACCGCCAAAACGCAAATCGCCGACATTGGAAATGTCGTCAGTGGTTTTGGTAAACGTGATATTGGCAACCGAACTCCAGGAGGCTAGCGCCCTGATGATTCCGCCTTGCTGCGACGTCGACAGGTCATACATGGCGTTGTATTCATTGTCGGCACTGTAGTTGGTCGCGAAGTAGGAGGTGCTGGCGGACATGAAGCTGTAGGTCAGGTTGGTGGACCCGCCCAGTGGCCAATTGGATCCCGCCCAATAGGATCCGGACAATAGGCTGTCAACAGGTTTGACGCCGGTCAGCGAGGAATAAAAACTAAGCGTGGAACCAGTTGGGGTAGGCATTTTATTTCCTGAGAATGATGAGGCCCTTCCTGAATGCGGCCGCTACAAAAATGTCGATTTTGCATCAGAACGGATACGCTTGGCATCATATTGCCATTACTTTTTAACGTTATTCGTCAGATATCCGATTGGCTAACTGTATCGGCCGTTGAAGTAGACTTTGCAGCCTGCTTTTTCAGCGCTTATCAGGATTGACCATGACCTCTGTCCCCCCGGCACTTATCCGCGAAACCTTCCCCGTCGGCCCGCTCCAGTGCAACTGCACGATCATCGGCGACCCGATCACCAAAAAAGCCATCGTCGTCGACCCGGGCGGCAATCCCGATCTGATCATGGCGCGCCTCGATGCGCTGGGCCTGAAAGTCGTGAGCATCATCCACACCCATGCGCACCTCGATCACTTCCTTGCCTCCGGCCAGATGAAAGAGAAAACCGGTGCGACCCTGCATCTGCACAAGGAAGACCAGTTCCTCTGGGACAACCTCGAGATGCAATGCCAGATGTTCGGTGTGCCCTACACTCCGGTGCCGTCGCCGGATCGCTGGTTGAGCGACGATGAAGAACTGGCTTGCGGCTGTGGCGTGGCACTGCACACGCCGGGGCATACGCCAGGTTCCATGAGCTTCTGGTTTTCCGAGGCTAAGCTGTTGATAGCTGGCGACACGTTGTTTCGTCGCGGAGTAGGGCGCACGGATTTGTGGGGCGGCGATCAGGCGACCATCGTGCGATCGATCAAGCAGCGGCTGTACACCCTGGATGAAGACGCGACCGTTGTGGCCGGGCATGGTCCGGATACGCGTCTGGGGGATGAAATGCGTGAGAACCCGTTTGTGCGTGCCTAAACATTTTGTCACGGGTGCCCGGCGGAATTTTTGTGCATTGTCATGATCCAACGCCCGCACGGGCCAGTTGCCAATGGCCGCTGCACCACAGAATGCAAAAGTAGGAGCACTCCATGTTCACCACGCGTCGTTTGATTATTGTCGCTACTGCCGTGGCCGTTTTGTCCGGCTGCGCCTCGCCCAACCCGTATGACAACCAGGGTCAGGCCGACGGTGGCTCCCAGGGCATGAGCAAAACCGCCAAGTACGGTGGCCTCGGTGCACTGGCCGGCGCGCTGGCCGGTGCCGCCATCGACCACAACAACCGCGGCAAGGGCGCGCTGATCGGCGCGGCCGTCGTCGGTGCCTCGGCCGCCGGTTACGGCTACTACGCCGACCAGCAGGAGAAAAAACTGCGCGCCAGCATGGCCAACACCGGGGTTGAAGTGCAGCGTCAGGGCGATCAGATCAAGCTGATCATGCCGGGCAATATCACCTTCGCCACCGATTCGGCGAACATCGCTTCCAGCTTCTATCAGCCGCTGAACAACCTGGCCAACTCCCTCAAGGAGTTCAACCAGAACCAGATCGAAATCGTCGGCTACACCGACAGCACCGGCAGCCGCCAGCACAACATGGACCTGTCTCAGCGTCGTGCGCAGAGCGTGGCCACCTACCTGACTTCGCAAGGCGTCAGCGGTGCCAACCTGAGCGCCCGCGGTGCCGGTCCGGATAATCCGATTGCCAGCAACGGTGACGTCAACGGCCGGGCGCAGAACCGCCGTGTCGAGGTCAACCTCAAAGCCATCCCTGGCCAGCAGTACGGTGGTCAGCAACAACCGGGCACGGTTCAGCAGTACCCGTAACCGTCGGGTACAAAAAAGCCCCCGGACAAGTGATTGTCCGGGGGCTTTTTGTTGGCGCGAAGGCTGATTACTTCTTCAGACCGTAATGCTCGTCGAGCATGCCCGGCGAGTTCGGAGTCTTCGGCGCGTAGTCACGCGGCGGTTCCTGATCCCGTGGTGGCGTGAGACGTTCCCGTGGAGCCTGTGCTGCTTCGGAATGCAGCGAGGCCAGCAGGCGTTGACGGGTCTGTTCGTCCAGGGCCAGGCGGTTGGCACCCTCGGCGAGGTGATCCTGCACTTCCTGATAGCTCTGGGTCAGCTTCTTGACCAGATTGGCGGTGCTGTTGAAGTGGGTCACCACTTCATTCTGATAACTGTCGAAACGTTCCTGAATATCGTCCAGTTGACGCTGCGTGCGGCTGGGCGCGGCGTTCGGCGCAACGCGAGCGATCAGGAAACCAATGGCGACACCCACAACCAGGGCAAGAGTCGGTAACAACCAAACTAAGAGCGAGTGTTCCACGAGTCCTTCCTCTATAAACGGCTTTGCTTTACGTTAACGGCTCGAACCTGCGCTGTATACCGCGATTCACTCGCAATAGACTGGCACAGACAATTTGCTAGACGAGTCGACCCGATCCGAGGTCACGGAGTTCCTTCCTTGCTGATGCGTGAAACCCCTGTAGTGATTGATGGCCCGGTGGGGCAACTTGAGTCTTTGTATCTGGACAACGAGCAGCCTCGCGGTATCGCGCTGATCTGCCACCCGAACCCGGTGCAGGGCGGCACCATGCTCAACAAGGTCGTCTCGACCCTGCAGCGCACCGCGCGCGACGCAGGCCTGATCACCTTGCGCTTCAACTATCGCGGTGTCGGTGCCAGCGACGGTTCCCATGACATGGGCACCGGTGAAGTCGATGACGCCCAGGCCGCTGCTGAATGGCTGCTGGAAAAACACCCGGATCTGCCGCTGACCCTGTTCGGTTTCTCCTTCGGCGGATTTGTTGCAGCAAGTCTCGGCGGCCGTCTCGAAGCCCAAGGCATTCAGCTCAAGCATCTGTTCATGGTCGCGCCGGCGGTGATGCGCCTGGGCGAGCAGGATCAACTGCCGCAGCAGGGCGAGTTGACCGTGATCCAGCCGGAAACCGACGAAGTGATCGATCCGCAGCTGGTCTACGACTGGTCTGACAAACTCCAGCGCCCCCATGAGCTGCTGAAAGTGGCAGAATGCGGACACTTTTTTCATGGCAAGCTGACCGATCTCAAGGATCTGATCCTGCCGCGTCTCTCGAATTGATTGCAGTCTGACAAGCGATTACCCATGACGAACCGTACCCGCATCCTCACCGGCATCACCACCACCGGCACCCCGCACCTGGGCAACTACGCCGGCGCCATCCGCCCGGCGATTCTCGCCAGCCGCGACAGCAACGCCGACTCGTTCTACTTCCTGGCCGACTATCACGCCCTGATCAAGTGCGATGACCCGCTGCGCATCCAGCGCTCGCGTCTGGAAATCGCCGCGACCTGGCTGGCCGGTGGCCTGGATGTGGATCGCGTGACGTTCTACCGTCAGTCCGACATCCCGGAAATCCCCGAGCTGACCTGGCTGCTGACCTGCGTTGCCGCCAAGGGCCTGCTCAACCGCGCCCACGCCTACAAGGCTTCGGTGGACAAGAACCTCGAGACCGGCGAAGACCCGGATGCCGGCATCACCATGGGCCTGTACAGCTACCCGGTGCTGATGGCGGCGGACATTCTGATGTTCAACGCGCATAAGGTGCCGGTCGGTCGCGACCAGATCCAGCACGTGGAAATGGCCCGTGACATCGGCCAGCGCTTCAACCACCTGTTCGGCCAGGGCAAGGAGTTCTTCACCATGCCCGAAGCGCTGATCGAGGAGAGCGTGGCCACGTTGCCGGGCCTGGACGGTCGCAAGATGTCCAAGAGCTACGACAACACCATCCCGCTGTTCACCAGCGCCAAGGACATGAAGGACGCGATCTCGCGGATCGTTACCGACTCCAAAGCGCCGGGCGAAGCGAAAGATCCGGACAACTCGCACCTGTTCACCCTGTTCCAGGCGTTCGCCACACCGGCGCAGGCCGACGAGTTCCGCAGCGAGCTGCTGGGCGGTCTGGGTTGGGGCGAGGCGAAGAGCCGTCTGTTCCAGTTGCTCGACAACGAACTGGGCGAATCCCGCGAGCGTTATCACCAGTTGATCGAGCGTCCGGCAGATCTGGAAGACATCCTGCAACACGGCGCCAAGAAGGCCCGTGCGGTGGCGACGCCGTTCCTCAACGAGCTGCGCGAAGCGGTCGGCCTGCGTTCGTTCGTCAATCAGGTTCAGGTGGCCGCGACCACCAAGAAGAAAGCCGCGAAAGCCGCACGTTTCGTCAGCTTCCGTGAAGACGACGGCAGCTTCCGCTTCCGTCTGCTGGCGGCCGATGGCGAGCAACTGTTGCTGTCGCGCAACTTCGCCGACGGTAAAACCGCCGGTCAGGTGACCAAGCAACTGCAATCGGGTCAGGCGCTGGATGTGCGCAGCGAAGACCTGAGTTTCAGCGTCTGGCTGGAAGGCGAGTGCGTCGGCGACAGCCCGGCGTTCGCCGACGTGGCTGCGCGGGATGCGGCTGTCGAGGCCTTGCGGATCGCTCTGACACCGGTTCAGGAATAATCAACGGCTCGGCCCGACCAAGGGCCGATTGCCATTCCCACGGGCCATCGCTACAGTGACGGCCCGTTTTTGTTGCCTTGCTAACGAATTATGACGCCCCTAGAACGATATCAAGCTGATCTGAAACGCCCGGACTTCTTCCATGATGCGGCGCAGGAAACTGCCGTGCGTCATCTGCAACGCCTGTACGACGATCTGATCGCGGCCGAGCAGAACAAGCCGGGTTTGCTGGGCAAGCTGTTTGGCAAAAAGGATCAGACGCCGGTCAAGGGCCTGTACTTCTGGGGCGGCGTGGGTCGCGGCAAGACTTACCTGGTGGACACCTTCTTCGAAGCGCTGCCATTCAAGGAAAAGACCCGCACTCACTTCCACCGCTTCATGAAGCGCGTGCACGAAGAGATGAAAACCCTCGGCGGCGAGAAAAACCCGCTGACCATCATCGCCAAGCGTTTTGCGACTGAATCGCGGGTCATCTGCTTCGATGAATTTTTCGTTTCCGACATCACCGATGCCATGATCCTCGGCACGCTGATGGAAGAGCTGTTCAAGAACGGCGTGACCCTGGTCGCCACGTCGAACATCGTGCCGGACGGCCTGTACAAGGACGGCCTGCAACGTGCGCGCTTCCTGCCGGCCATCGCGCTGATCAAGCAGAACACCGAGATCGTCAACGTCGACAGCGGCGTCGACTACCGTCTGCGCCACCTCGAACAAGCGGAGCTGTTCCACTATCCGCTGGACGAAGCCGCCCACGAAAGCCTGCGCAAAAGCTTCCGCGCGCTGACGCCTGAGTGCACGGCGGCGGTGGAAAACGATGTGCTGATCATCGAGAACCGCGAAATCCGTGCCTTGCGTACTTGCGATGACGTGGCCTGGTTCGATTTCCGCGAACTGTGCGACGGCCCGCGCAGCCAGAACGACTACATCGAGCTGGGCAAGATCTTCCACGCCGTACTGCTCAGTGGCGTGGAGCAGATGAGCGTCACCACCGACGACATCGCCCGACGCTTTATCAACATGGTCGACGAGTTCTATGACCGTAACGTCAAACTGATCATTTCTGCCGAAGTCGAATTGAAAGACCTGTACACCGGCGGGCGTCTGACGTTCGAGTTCCAGCGTACCCTCAGCCGTCTGCTGGAGATGCAATCCCACGAATTCCTGTCCCGGGCGCACAAGCCTTAAGCGGATTCAGCAAACAAAAAGGGCCTGCAGATGCAGGCCCTTTTTTGTGTCTGGTCGAATCGTCAGGCCGCTTGCTGGAACTGCTGCCGGTACTGGTTCGGCGACAGTTCGGTGTGCTGGCGGAACAGCCGTGCGAAGAAGCTCGCATCGTCGTAGCCGACTTCGTAGCTGATGGTCTTGATGCTCTTGCGACTGCCTGAGAGCAAGCCCTTGGCGGTCTCGATGCGCAGCCGTTGCAGGTAGTGCAGCGGTTTGTCGCCGGTGGCGGTCTGGAAGCGGCGCATGAAGTTGCGGATGCTCATGCCGTGCTCGCGGGCCACGTCTTCGAAGCGGAACTTGTCGGCGAAATGCTCTTCGAGCCAGTGCTGGATCTGCAGGATGATCACGTCCTGATGCAGCTTCTGGCCGCCGAAACCGATGCGTCCCGGTGCGTAGCTGCGTTGGACTTCGTAGAGAATGTCGCGGGCCACAGCCTGAGCCACGTTGGCGCCGCAGAAGCGCTCGATCAGGTAGATGTAGAGATCGCAGGCCGAGGTTGTACCGCCGGCGCAATACAGGTTGTCGGCGTCGGTCAGGTGCTTGTCCTGATTGAGATAGACCTGCGGGAAACGCTCGGCGAAGGCGTTGAAGAAGCGCCAGTAGGTGGTCGCTTCCTTGCCGTTGAGCAGGCCGGCTTCGGCCAGCCAGAACACCCCGGTAGCCTCGCCGCAGAGTACTGCGCCACGGGCGTGTTGTTCGCGTAGCCACGGCAGGATCTGTGGATAACGCCGACACAGCGTATCGAAATCGTCCCAGAAGGCTGGAAGGATGATGACGTCGGCGTTTTCCAGGCCGCCGTCCACCGGCATGATCACGTCACTGAAGCTGTTCACCGGTTTGCCGTCAGGGCTGACCAGGCGGGTTTCGAACGCCGGAGTCAGGCCGTGGCCCAGTTGTTTGCCGTAACGCAGGCTGGCCAGATGGAAGAAATCCTTGGCTTGCATGAGGGTGGAAGCGAAAACCCGGTCGATCGCCAGGATGCTGACGCGCCGCAAGGGCGTGGAGACTTGCTTGGACATAATTCAACTTTTGTTTTTATAAGGGAAAGTGGTCACCAGACGGCTGGATCGTCTTATTTTTTGTCGGATGTGTCCAGTGTCCTGTATCGGAAGCGAGGCTTAGTCTCAGAAGGTCTGATCCCTCCAACAACAAAGAAAAGGTGACGCATGATTCCCAGAACCTTGTTCAGCTCCGAGCACGAATTGTTCCGCGACAGCGTACGAACATTCCTCGAAAAAGAGGCCGTGCCGTTCCATGGGCAATGGGAAAAACAAGGCTACATCGACCGCAAACTGTGGAACAAGGCAGGGGAGGCGGGGATGCTGTGCTCGCACCTGCCGGAGGAATACGGCGGGTTGGGGGCGGACTTTCTCTACAGTGCGGTGGTCATCGAGGAAGTGGGGCGGCTGGGTCTGACCGGCATTGGCTTCTCACTGCATTCGGACATCGTCGCGCCGTACATCCTGCATTACGGCAGCGAGGCGCTGAAGCAGAAATACCTGCCGAAACTGGTGTCTGGCGAGATGGTTACCGCGATTGCCATGACCGAGCCCGGCGCCGGTTCCGATCTGCAAGGGGTCAAGACCACGGCGGTACTGGATGGCGACGAATATGTGATCAACGGTTCGAAAACCTTTATCACCAATGGCTTCCTGGCAGATCTGGTAATTGTCGTCGCCAAGACCGATCCCAAGGCCGGTGCCAAGGGCACCAGCCTGTTTCTGGTGGAGGCGAACACACCGGGCTTCGACAAGGGCAAACGCCTGGAGAAGGTCGGAATGAAGGCTCAGGACACGTCGGAATTGTTCTTCCAGGACGTGCGCGTGCCGAAGGAAAATCTCTTGGGTCAGGCCGGGGCGGGGTTTGCCTATCTGATGCAGGAACTGCCGCAGGAACGTCTGACCGTGGCGATTGGCGGCCTGGCTTCAGCCGAGGCGGCGCTGCAATGGACGCTGGATTACACCCGCGAGCGCAAGGCGTTCGGCAAGTCGATTGCCGACTTCCAGAATACCCGCTTCAAACTGGCGGAAATGGCCACCGAGATTCAGATCGGCCGGGTGTTTGTCGACCGCTGCCTGGAGCTGCATCTGCAAGGCAAACTCGACGTGCCGACGGCGGCGATGGCCAAGTATTGGGGCACCGACCTGCAATGCAAGGTGCTCGACGAGTGCGTGCAACTGCATGGCGGCTACGGTTTCATGTGGGAATACCCGGTGGCCCGGGCCTGGGCGGATGCGCGGGTGCAGCGGATCTATGCCGGCACCAATGAAATCATGAAGGAGATTATTGCGCGGTCGCTGTAATGCAGCGTGATCGTTCCCACGCTCTGGACTGACCCCGACAAATTGGACGCTCTGCGTCCGCTTTGGGGGCAGTCCACAGAGCGTGGGAGCGATCACCGGCGTGGATTACGGCGCCGGGTTCGGATGATCCTTGTGAATCGCTTCGATTCCTTCCAGCACTTCCTTCGACAGTTTCAGCTCGTAACTGGCGATATTGCTGTCCAGTTGCTCCAGTGTCGTCGCCCCGATGATGTTGCTGGTGACAAAAGGTTGCTGGTTCACAAAGGCCAGGGCCATTTGCGCCGGATCCAGGCCATGTTCACGGGCAAGTGCCACATAACGGCTGCAGGCCGCTTCCGATTGCGGGTTGAAATAGCGGCTGAAGCGGCTGTAGAGGCTCAGGCGGCCTTTTGGCGGGCGCGCTCCACCTTCGTACTTGCCGGACAGGAAACCGAAAGCCAGCGGTGAATAGGCGAGCAGGCCGCACTGTTCACGGATGGCGATTTCCGCCAGGCCGATCTCGAAACTGCGGTTGAGCAGGTTGTACGGGTTCTGGATTGATACGGCGCGCGGCCAGCCACGGGCTTCGGCCAGGGCGAGAAAACGCATGGTGCCCCATGGCGTCTCGTTGGACAGGCCGATGTGGCGGATCTTGCCGGCCTTCACTTGCTCATCGAGTGCTTCGAGGGTGTCTTCAAGCGGAGTCAGATTGGCTTCGGTCTGGTGCTTGTAGCCCAGCTGTCCGAAAAAGTTGGTGCTGCGCTCCGGCCAGTGCAATTGGTAGAGGTCGATGTAGTCGGTCTGCAGACGCTTGAGGCTGGCGTCCACGGCCTCGGTGATGTGCTGGCGGTTGTGGCGCAGGTTCTTGTCGCGGATGTAGTCGATGGTGTTGCCGGGGCCGGCGATCTTGCTGGCGAGAATCCAGTCGGCGCGGTCGCCACGGCTCTTGAAGTAATTGCCGATGTAGCGCTCGGTGGTGGCGTAGGTGTCGGCTTTTGGCGGCACCGGGTACATTTCGGCAGTGTCGAGGAAATTGATCCCAGCCTCTTTTGCCCGTTCGATCTGGGCGAAGGCTTCAGCTTCAGTGTTTTGCTCGCCCCAGGTCATGGTGCCGAGGCAGATTGCACTCACGTTCAGGTCGGTACGGCCTAGCTGGCGATAGTCCATCGGGTGCTCCTTGGGCAAAACAAGCATAAAAGCAGGTTGAAATTTTTTTCGCAATCTGCATAATTGCCGACCTCTTTCTGCAGTGGAAGTGATGCCCCGCCGCCGAAGAATCTTGCCGTTGAACGGACGCGCCGACCCGAGCCCCCGAAAGCGTCTGTATCCGGCTGCCTTTGACTTGTCAAAGTACGCACTATTCAGTAAGATCCGCCGTCTTATTTACAGGCGGCCCCTGAGGCTATAAAGAATGAAAACTTTTACTGCTAAACCGGAAACAGTAAAGCGCGACTGGTTTGTCGTCGACGCTGCTGGTCAGACCCTGGGTCGTCTGGCCACCGAAATCGCGAGCCGTCTGCGTGGCAAGCACAAGCCTGAGTACACTCCTCACGTTGACACCGGCGACTACATCGTCGTAATCAACGCCGAGCAGATCCGTGTTACCGGCGCTAAAACCACTGACAAAATGTACTACTCCCACTCCGGTTTCCCGGGCGGTATCAAGTCGATCAACTTTGAAAAGCTGATTGCCAAGGCCCCTGAGCGCGTGATCGAGACCGCGGTTAAAGGCATGCTGCCTAAAAACCCACTGGGTCGCGACATGTACCGTAAGCTGAAAGTCTATGCGGGCGCTGCACACCCTCATACTGCTCAGCAGCCCCAAGAACTGAAGATTTAACGGAATAGTTCATTATGTCGGCGACTCAAAATTACGGCACTGGCCGTCGCAAGACCGCAACCGCACGCGTTTTCCTGCGTCCGGGTACTGGTAACATCTCCATCAACAACCGCTCCCTGGACACGTTCTTCGGTCGCGAAACTGCCCGCATGGTAGTTCGTCAGCCGCTGGAACTGACTGAGACTGTCGAGAAGTTCGACATCTACGTCACCGTCATCGGTGGTGGTGTAAGTGGTCAGGCTGGCGCAATCCGCCACGGCATCACTCGCGCTCTGATGGACTACGACGAAACCCTGCGTAGCGCTCTGCGCAAAGCTGGCTTCGTTACTCGCGACGCCCGTGAAGTTGAACGTAAGAAAGTTGGTCTGCGTAAAGCGCGTAAGCGTCCGCAGTACTCGAAGCGTTAATTTCGCTTCCACGTTCAAAAAGAACGCCCGATTCCTCACGGAACCGGGCGTTTTTTTATGCGTGCGATTTCTTGAATAATTGCGCTGTGACAACTTGCCACATTCGTAGACCCCCTATACTACAAGGCTTGAGGGCCAGCCCTCCGGGTAATTACCTTGTCAGAATTGGGGGTTTTCATTACCATTCGGCAAAATTTTTATAAGTACATAGTTTCAATTTAGTAGACGCCTGATTTAACAGGCCACAAAGCTGATGGGAGAGGACTGAATGAGCAATGACGGCGTGAATGCAGGCCGGCGTCGCTTCTTGGTAGCAGCCACATCCGTGGTGGGTGCTGCAGGAGCGGTGGGGGCTGCGGTCCCGTTCGTGGGGTCATGGTTTCCCAGTGCCAAGGCGAAGGCTGCCGGAGCACCGGTGAAAGTGAATGTCAGCAAAATCGAGCCAGGGCAGCAGATGATTGCTGAATGGCGCGGCCAGCCGGTGTTCATTGTCCGCCGTACCGAGGAAATCCTGGGGAATCTCAAGAAGATCGAGGGCCAGCTCTCCGATCCGACCTCCAAAAACTCCACGCAACCCACTTATGTCGACCCTGAAGTGCGTTCGATCAAGCCGGAAATCCTGCTGCTGATCGGGATCTGCACTCACCTGGGTTGCTCACCGACCTTCCGTCCCGAAGTGGCACCCGCGGATCTGGGCAAAGACTGGGTAGGCGGTTACTTCTGCCCTTGCCACGGTTCCCACTACGATCTGGCTGGCCGCGTCTACAAGTCGCAACCTGCGCCTTTGAACCTGCCAGTACCCCCGCATTCCTATGAGACCGATGACCTGATTGTCATTGGCGTCGATACGGAGAAAGCGTGATGAGCAAGTTCATGGATTGGGTTGATGCACGCTTCCCCGCCACCAAGATGTGGGAAGACCATCTCAGCAAGTATTACGCTCCAAAAAACTTCAACTTCTTCTATTTCTTCGGCTCGCTGGCGCTGCTCGTTCTGGTCAACCAGATCGTCACTGGCGTCTGGCTGACGATGAGCTACACCCCGTCGGCGGAAGAAGCGTTCGCTTCCGTCGAATACATCATGCGCGACGTCGAGTACGGTTCGATCCTGCGCCTGCTGCACTCCACCGGCGCTTCGGCGTTCTTCATCGTGGTCTATCTGCACATGTTCCGTGGCTTGCTCTACGGTTCGTACCAGAAGCCGCGTGAGCTGGTGTGGGTCTTCGGCATGCTGATCTACCTGGCGCTGATGGCTGAAGCCTTCATGGGATACCTGCTGCCATGGGGCCAGATGTCCTACTGGGGCGCCCAGGTGATCATCTCGCTGTTCGGCGCGATCCCGGTCATCGGCAACGACCTGACCCAGTGGATCCGCGGTGACTACCTGATTTCCGGGATTACCCTGAACCGCTTCTTCGCCCTGCACGTGGTTGCGCTGCCGATCGTGATTCTCGGTCTGGTGGTGCTGCACATCCTGGCGCTGCACGAAGTCGGTTCGAACAACCCGGACGGCGTGGACATCAAGAAGCACAAAGACGAAAACGGAATCCCGCTGGACGGCATCGCCTTCCACCCGTACTACACCGTGAAAGATATCGTCGGCGTCGTGGTGTTCCTGTTCATCTTCTGCTTCATTGTGTTCTTCTTCCCGGAAATGGGCGGTTACTTCCTCGAAAAGCCTAACTTCGAGCAGGCCAACCCGTTCAAGACCCCAGAGCACATTGCACCGGTCTGGTACTTCACTCCGTTCTACGCAATCCTGCGTGCGGTCCCTGACAAGCTCATGGGCGTTATCGCCATGGGGGCGGCCATTGCGGTGCTGTTCGTCCTGCCGTGGCTCGACCGCAGCCCGGTCAAGTCGATGCGCTACAAAGGCTGGATGAGCAAAATCTGGCTGGTGGTGTTCTGCATTTCGTTCGTGATCCTCGGCATTCTGGGTGTTCTGGCCCCGACGCCGGAGCGCACGCTGGTATCGCAGATCTGCACCTTCCTGTACTTCGCCTACTTCATTCTGATGCCGTTCTATACCAGGCTCGAGAAGACCAAACCGGTTCCGGAAAGGGTGACTGGCTGATGAAAAAGTTATTTTTTGCTCTGATTTTTGCTGCTCTGCCAGTGCTGTCTTTCGCCGCTGAACACGGTGGTCCGGAACTGGAAAAGGTCGACATCGACGTTTCCGACAAGGCTGCCCTGCAGGATGGTGCGCGTACTTTCGCCAACTATTGCATGGGCTGCCACAGTGCCAAGTTCCAGCGTTACGAGCGTGTGGCTGATGACCTCGGCGTTCCGCACGAAATGATGCTGGAGAAGCTGGTGTTCACTGGCGCCAAGATCGGCGATCACATGAACATCGGCATGCAACCGGCCGACGCCAAGACCTGGTTTGGTGCGGCGCCGCCGGACCTGACGCTGGTGGCTCGTGTTCGCGGCACCGACTGGCTCTACGGTTACCTCAGATCGTTCTACGAGGATCCTGCGCGGCCATGGGGTGTGAACAACAAGGTCTTCCCGAACGTCGGCATGCCTAACGTGCTGGTCGGCCTGCAAGGTCGTCAGGTCGTGGGTTGCAAGCAGGTACAGATCGTCGAGGACGGCAAGAAGCAATATGACCCGCTGACCGGTACGCCTCTGACTCATGAGGCGTGCGATCAGTTGACCATCGTGCCGAAAACCGGAACTCTCAACGAAGAGCAGTTCGATGAGAAGGTCAAGAATCTGGTAACCTTCCTGGCTTACTCGGCTAACCCGGTTAAGCTGCAACATCAGCGCATCGGTACTTACGTCTTGCTGTACCTGGCGTTCTTCTTTGTGTTCGCCTACCTGCTCAAGCGTGAATACTGGAAAGACGTGCACTGATAACGCTTCAAGCAATTGCTGTTAATCGCGCGCGCCCAAGGGCGCCTCTGAAAACGCAACGTCTGGTTCGCCAGCGGTTGCGGGAGGCGCCCTCTGGGCGCGCGCGTTTTTCCGGCTCCGACTATTTCAACAAGCGAGGAGGATCGCCATGGGCGTGACCAATCGGTTGGCCTGTTACTCCGACCCCGCCGACCACTATTCCCACCGAGTGCGCATCGTGCTTGCAGAGAAGGGTGTCAGCGCCGAAATCATTTTTGTGGAGGCTGGTCGTCAGCCACCTAAACTGATTGAGGTGAACCCTTACGGCAGTCTGCCGACGCTGGTTGATCGTGACCTGGCGTTGTGGGAGTCGACCGTGGTGATGGAGTACCTGGATGAGCGTTACCCGCACCCGCCATTGATGCCTGTGTACCCGGTGGCGCGTGCCAACAGCCGTCTGCTGATTCATCGCATTCAGCGTGACTGGTGTGGTCTGGTGGATCTGATTCTGGATTCGCGCACCAAGGAAGCGGCGCGTGCGGTGGCGCGCAAGGAATTGCGTGAAAGCCTGACAGGCGTGTCGCCGCTGTTTGCCGACAAGCCGTTTTTCCTCAGTGAGGAACAAAGTCTGGTGGATTGCTGCCTATTGCCAATACTCTGGCGTTTGCCGATTCTGGGTATAGAACTGCCGCGGCCCGCCAAGCCGCTGCTTGATTATATGGAGCGCCAGTTTGCGCGTGAGGCATTCCAGGCGAGTCTGTCTGGTGTCGAACGCGACATGCGCTAAGGCTTAAGGAGCCGCTATGAACTCCAGTCGACCTTATCTGGTCCGCGCGCTCTACGAGTGGATTGTGGATAACGATTGCACCCCGCACATGCTGGTCAATTCCGAGTACCCGGCAGTGCAGGTGCCACAGGGATTTGCCAGTGACGGGCAGATCGTCCTGAACATTTCGCCAAGTGCCGTGCGGCACTTGCACATGGACAACGACGTGGTGACCTTCGAAGGGCGCTTCGGTGGCGTCCCGCACAGTCTGTACGTGCCGATTGCTGCAATCCTGGGTATCTACGCCCGGGAAAACGGTCAGGGAATGGTGTTCGATCTCGATTCGCCGATGGATGACGAGGACGAGATCGAGCAGGACGACGACGTTCCGCCACCGGACAGTGAGCCACCGCGCCCAAGCGGTCGGCCGAGCCTGAAAGTGGTGAAGTAATAAAAAAGGCGATCCGGTTGGATCGCCTTTTTTTGTGCCTGCATTTTGCGGTCAGTCGATGTACTCGAACAGCTTCACAATTTTCTGCACACCGGAAACACCTTGAACAAGGTTGGTCGCCTGGGCCGCTTCCTGTTTGGTCAGCAGGCCCAGCAGGTAAACGATGCCGTTCTCGGTCACGACCTTGATGCGCGAGCCGGGAATGCTGGCATCGGTGAGCATCTGGGTCTTGATCTTGGTGGTCAGCCAGGCATCGTTCTGGCGGGCCAGCAGGGAGGAGGGCTGCAACACTTGCAGTTCGTTGTGAACCTTCTTCACGCGTTGCACATTGGAGGCGGCCTGTTCGGCCTTCTCCTTGAGGTCTGCGCGCGGGGTCTGGCCGGCCAGCAGCACTACGCCATTGAAGCTGGTGACGACGATGTGCGAGTCGTTGTCCAGGGCCGGATCGGCCTTGGCCACGTTAACGCCAACTTTGGTTTCGATCAGCGAGTCATCGATCTTGCTGCCGAACGTGCGGGTGCCGCGGTCGTCTTCGATCGGCGCTTCACGGCTGGCATTCACCACGGAGGTGCAGCCGCTGATGCCGAGGCACAGGGTCAAGGCCAGAAGGCCAAGGCGATGAGGGGTCATTCTTCACTCCCGAACAGTTGGCTGTCGATCAGATCGCAAAGGCAATGGATCGCCAGCAAGTGGACTTCCTGAATACGTGCGGTGACGTTGGCCGGTACGCGAATCTCGACATCTTCGGGCAACAGCAGCGAAGCCATGCCGCCACCATCGCGTCCGGTCAATGCTACGACAATCATTTCGCGATCATGTGCGGCCTGGATCGCCTGAATAATGTTCGCCGAGTTGCCGCTGGTCGAAATGGCCAGCAACACGTCACCCGGCTGACCGAGTGCGCGAATCTGCTTGGAGAACACTTCGTTATAGCTGTAGTCGTTGGCGATCGAGGTGATCGTCGAGCTATCGGTGGTCAGCGCTATCGCCGGCAGGCTCGGGCGCTCGCGCTCGAAACGGTTGAGCAGTTCCGAGGAAAAGTGCTGGGCATCGCCGGCTGAGCCGCCGTTGCCGCACGAAAGCATTTTCCCCTCGTTGAGCAGGGCGTTGACCATCACCTGGCTGGCTTGCTCGATGTGCGGTGCAAGTACGTCCATCGCCTGTTGCTTGGTGTCGATGCTGGCCTGGAAAAGCTGGCGAATTCGGGATTGCATGTCCATCTGTGTGACCTTAATTAGCGCGGCTGTCCGGCACATGAGTGTGCAGCCCGCAAAGCAAAGAGCAAAAGTATTGAGTGAAAGTGTCCGGGGCGGAGCAGGCGTCAGCTGTCGAACGCATTCTGCAACCAGTTCAACTGACCCTGGTGGCTGTCGATAGCCACCACGTCGAAGCGACAGGGGGAATTGGCCCAACGTGATTCACGCTGAAGAAAATACTGTGCGGCGAAAATCAGTTTCTGCCGTTTGCGCCCATCGATGCTGTCGAGTGCGCCACCCCATTGAGTGTTCTTTCGGTAGCGGACTTCGACGAATACTACTGTATCGCCATCAAGCATGACCAGATCAAGCTCACCGCGTTTGCATAACCAGTTCTGCGCCAGCAGGCGCAGACCCTGGTGTTGCAGATGCTCGAGCGCCTGGCGCTCGGCATTCTTGCCGCTTTGCAGGTGTGACCTGTCGGGCATCAGCGTGGAGTGTCCGGCAGGCGCTGGATCTGACCGCTGACGAACTGCGCCCACGGCAATTGACGCACCACGCGCTGGGACTGGGTCATGCCCAGGCTGCCCGACTGACCTTCGATGCGGCTGTCCGGCAGTGCCTTGAGCTGGTCCAGGCGTGGTGCCAGGCGGTAGGCATCGACACCCATCGCGTACAGGCGACCCAGGCTGCCGGCGGCTTGGGGCCATTGCGCGGTGACCTGCTGACGCAGCGGATCACTGGTTTCCAGCAGCCACGGGGTTTCGCAGAAGCGCACACCGTTCATGTCGTTGTACTGGTTGACGTCGCCACTGGCGCTGAACACGTGGGAGGTCGCGTAAACCGGCACGTCACCGGCGTACTGGAAGTTCAGGGTCGGCTTGATCTGCTGCGCCTGTTGCGGTGTCGCGGCGAGGAAGATGAATTCGATGTCCTGGCGACGCGAAGGCTGAGCGGCAACGTTGGTGCCGACGGCGTTCTGCAGACTCTTGGCACGGGCTTCGCTCTGACGCAGTTGGAACATGTCGGCGATTTGCTGGGCCAGTTGTACTGGCTGGTCAACGCGTTCGGTGGCGACGATGCTGCCGCCATTCGCTTGCCAGTCCTGGCTGAAGGCGCGCAGGACGCGGTCGCCCCATTCGCCTTTCGGCACCATGATGGCGGCGCGATGCAGGCCGTCTGCACGGGCGCGGCGGGAGACTTCGCGGGCTTCGTCTTCAGCGGCCAGACCGAACTGGAACAACTGTGCCGGACCTTGATCGCCTTCGCTGTAGTTCAGAGCGAGGGTGGTGATCGGCAGTTGCGGGCGAGTGCTCAGTTGTTTGACCAGTGGCTTCTCCAGCGGGCCGACGACCAGTTGCACGCCATCGGCCTGGGCCTTGCGATAGAACTCGTCGAGATTGGTCAGTTTCGAGCTGTCGTAGAACTCGATCGCCGGCGGTTTCTGGCCGGCTTGCTGGGCCTGATAGTGCGCGGCCATGAAGCCGTCACGCAGGGCCTTGCCGACCGAGGCCAACTGGCCGTCCTGTGGCAGCAGCAGGGCGATCTTGCTTAGGGGCTGACTGGCCAGCTCCTTGAGTTTGGTCAGGGGCAGCGGCAGGTTGATCGCGGCTGGGTGCTTCGGATGCTGGTTGCGCCAGTTGTCGATGGCGGCTTGCTGCTGTTCCAGGGTGCCAGCGGTTTTCACCGCCAGGGCCAGGCTCATCCAGCCGCCGAGGTCATCGGTGGTGTTCGCTTGCAGTTGATCGGCCGGCAGCGACGCAATCAGGGTCCAGATCGCTTCGTGGTTCTTGCTGGCTGCTTCGCCTTCCAGCATCGGCGCGATGAAGATGCGCTCGCGGGCGGCGGCCAGGGTCTGGCCGTCGGCTTCAAGGGCGCGGGCGTGAACGGTGCCGGCGCGAACTTGCAGCGGTACGGACAGTTCGCTCAGGCGTTGCAGGCTTGGATGGCTCAAGGCAGTCAGCGCGGCTTTCGGCTGGTTGCGGGTCATGGCCAGTTCGGCAGACAGGGTGCTGGCGAATGCCTGCTGGCCCGGCTGGAGTTGTTCCATCGGCACTTGCTGCAGGATTTGCGCGGACTGTCCGGCATTGCCCTGGCGGTACGCCATGTCTGCCGCACTCAAGCGCAGCAGTGCAGCCTTATCCGGCGATTTGGCCTGGGCAGCCTGTTCGAGCAATTGCTCGATGGTGGCATCCGGGGTCCGTGGAAGTTCGCCAAGGCTGGAGGAAGGGGAGCTGGCGCAAGCCGCCAGCAAGGCAGCGAGGCAGAGGGCAGTGAACAGCCGCAGGCAAGCGATCATGTAAGTGTTCCTGATACTCGATCAAATTAGCGTCGAATTGTACCCAAGCACTGGCCGGGGCGCGATGTTACTGGCGTGAAACCGTCAATTTAGCTGATACAAAGAGTGCGCAGCCTCACAATGGTGCGACAAACCGTGTCCGACCCGGACGCATCGTCCGCCGCGCGACGCGCTACAATGGCGGCTTTTACCGATCATGAGGTGTGCGCTTTGACTGCTCCAGGTCCTTTGAATTCCGCTGCGGGCTCGCTTTATGTGGTGGCGACGCCCATCGGCAACCTGGATGACATCAGCGCGCGGGCGTTGAAGATCCTGCGCGAGGTGGCGCTGATCGCCGCCGAAGATACGCGCCACTCACAGCGCCTGATGCAGCACTTCGGCATCTCCACACCGCTGGCGGCCTGTCATGAACACAACGAGCGGGATGAAGGCAGTCGCTTCATTACCCGTCTTTTGGCAGGTGACAACGTCGCGCTGATTTCCGATGCCGGCACGCCGCTGATTTCCGATCCCGGTTATCACCTGGTGCGTCAGGCGCGTGCCGCCGGGATCAATGTGGTGCCGGTGCCAGGTGCGTGCGCATTGATCGCGGCGTTGTCGGCTGCCGGTTTGCCATCCGACCGTTTTATCTTCGAAGGCTTTCTGCCGGCCAAGGCCGTGGGGCGCAAGGCGCGTCTGGAAGCGATCAAGGAAGAGCCGCGCACGCTGATTTTCTACGAGGCGCCGCATCGCATTCTGGAATGCCTGCAGGATATGGAGGCAGTGTTCGGTGCTGATCGTCCGGCATTGCTCGCTCGTGAAATCACCAAGACTTTTGAAACCCTCAAGGGATTACCGCTGAGTGAATTGCGGGCATTCGTCGAGGCCGACAGCAATCAACAGCGCGGCGAATGCGTTGTGGTGGTGGCGGGCTGGACTGCGCCGGAATCCGAAGACGCTGTCAGCGGCGAGGCGATGCGCATCCTCAACCTGTTGCTGGAAGAGATGCCGCTCAAGCGCGCGGCGGCTCTGGCGGCGCAAATCACCGGTGAGCGCAAAAACGTGCTGTATCAGGTTGCGCTGGATCAGCAAAAAGACGCGTAACCCGTCGCGCAGACCGGTTTGCGGGCTATTAGCGCTTGTTCTTCGGCCGCTCTGCCGTTAACCTGCGCGGCGGAGAGTCGATCGGACAGTCGCTGCCCTCTATGAAAATTAGGGGGGGGAGGAAAGTCCGGGCTCCATAGGGCGAAGTGCCAGGTAATGCCTGGGAGGCGTGAGCCTACGGAAAGTGCCACAGAAAATAACCGCCTAAGCGCTTCGGCGCCGGTAAGGGTGAAAAGGTGCGGTAAGAGCGCACCGCACGTCTGGCAACAGTTCGTGGCTAGGTAAACCCCACTTGGAGCAAGACCAAATAGGGTCCCAAGGCGTGGCCCGCGCTGGGACCGGGTAGGTTGCTAAAGATGTCCAGTGATGGCCATCGTAGACGAATGACTGTTCAAGACAGAACCCGGCTTACAGATCGACTCTCCACCTTTTTCTTTTCCCTGCTTGAATTAAAGGCGACAGGGCTGTTTATTATCAGCAGGCCTGCGCTGGAAACCGGCAGCGGCAAGCGCAGTAATAGCCATTTCCCACCTTGCTTCAATCAACAGCAGAAGCGCTTTTGTAATACCGAAAAAATCTTACTCTTAACAAATCACTTTAACTTTCGAGCGCAGCTTTCAGTGCTGCTTCAAGTTATTGGATAAAAGCATCCGCCAGATTCTCGTTACTCCTCCTTTTATGCTCCTAAATCTCCGTTCTGTAAGGGTTTTCCTTTAATCCGCGCCTTGACGGTGTGGTGGGCGCATTCCTATAGTGTGCGCAAGTGGCGGAAAGTGGCATGAAGTGGGTTTTTTGAGCTCAAAACGATAAAAATTGGAGAAACGCAAACGTGTTTCGCGGAGCTAACGCTATCAGTCTCGACGCAAAGGGCCGTCTCGCCATGCCGAGCCGGTACCGTGACGAGCTCGATTCGCGCAGTTCCGGCCAGTTGATCGTGACCATTGATGCCGTTGATCCGTGTTTGTGTGTCTACCCGCTCGATGAGTGGGAAATTATTGAAACCAAGTTGCGCGCGCTTCCTTCGCTTCGCGAAGAGAACCGTCGTCTGCAACGCTTATTGATTGGTAATGCCGTTGACCTCGAGCTCGACGGCAGTGGGCGTTTCCTGGTGCCGCCACGTCTGCGCGAATACGCGAAGCTCGACAAGCGCGCGATGCTGGTGGGCCAACTGAACAAGTTCCAGCTGTGGGACGAAGATGCCTGGAACGCGGTTTCTGCCGCTGACCTGGCTGCCATACAACAACCGGGCGCCATGCCTGACGAACTGCGTGATCTGATCCTGTGACTATTGATAGCGGCTTTAACCACATCACCGTACTGCTTGACGAAGCCGTCGAGGCTCTCGCCGTACGTCCTGATGGTTGCTATCTGGACGGCACGTTCGGACGCGGCGGGCATAGCCGGTTGATCCTGAGCAAGCTCGGGCCGGACGGTCGGCTCATCGGATTCGACAAGGATCCTCAAGCGATTGCCACCGGGCAAACGCTAGCGGCCGAAGACGGCCGCTTTGTCGTTGTACAGCGCAGCTTTGCCGAGCTTGGTTCGGTGGTTGCCGAACAGGGGCTGACAGGCAAGGTCAGCGGCATTCTGCTGGATCTGGGCGTGTCTTCGCCGCAGCTCGATGACGCCGAGCGCGGCTTCAGTTTCCTCAACGACGGCCCGCTGGACATGCGCATGGACCCGTCCCGTGGCATCAGCGCAGCCGAGTTCGTCAACACCGCGTCGGTGGAAGAAATTGCCCGTGTCTTCAAAGAGTACGGCGAAGAACGTTTCTCCGGTCGCATGGCCCGTGCCGTTGTCGAGCGCCGTGATGTCACGCCGTTCGAGCGCACCGCCGATCTGGCCGAAGTCCTGAAAGTGGCCAACCCGGCGTGGGAAAAGGGTAAGAACCCGGCAACCCGCGCTTTCCAGGGGCTGCGCATTCATGTCAACAATGAGTTGGGCGACCTGGAAGCAGGGCTTGAAGCCGCGCTCGAATGCCTGGAAGTGGGCGGCCGTCTGGTCGTGATCAGCTTCCACTCGCTGGAAGACCGTATTGTCAAACTGTTCATGCGCAAGCTGGTGAAAGGCGAAGCCGACAACCTGCCGCGCAATCTGCCGGTTCGCCACGTTGCGTTTGAACCGAAAATCAAAGTCCATGGCAAAGCGCAGACGGCCTCCGACGCCGAACTCAAAGCCAACCCACGTTCTCGTAGCGCCGTCATGCGTGTCGCGGAGAAGTTGCGGTGAGCAAGCTTTTCGCCAAGCCATTGCCCGGCGGCAGCTTTTTCATGCTGCTCCTGTTCATTGGCGTGCTCGTGTCGGCCATCGGCGTGTCTTACAGCGCCCACTGGAATCGGCAGTTGCTCAACACCCTGTACAACGAACTGAGCGTGCGCGACAAGGCGCAGGCCGAATGGGGGCGCCTGATCCTCGAGCAAAGTACCTGGACCGCCCACAGCCGGATTGAAGTGCTGGCCACCGAACAACTGAAGATGCACATCCCCGGCGCGGCTGACGTGAAGATGGTGGCGCCATGATGAAACTCGAAGGGGCACTCTTCCCGTGGCGCTTCCGTCTGGTGGTTGGTCTGCTGGGCATGATGGTGGCCGCGATCTGCTGGCGCATCATCGACCTGCAAGTGGTGGACCGCGACTTCCTTAAAGGCCAGGGCGATGCGCGCAGCGTTCGTCATATTCCTATTCCGGCGCACCGTGGCCTGATCACCGACCGTAATGGCGAGCCGCTGGCCGTCAGTACGCCGGTGACCACCCTGTGGGCCAACGCCAAGGAAATGCAGGCCGCCAAAGAGAAGTGGCCGGCACTGGCCGCCGCGCTGGGGCAGGATCCGAAAGCCCTGGCCGAACGTCTCGAAGCCCAGGCCAACAAGGAATTCATTTATCTGGTGCGCGGGCTGACCCCCGAGCAGGGCCAGGCCGTGCTCGACCTGAAAGTGCCGGGCGTCTATGGCATCGAAGAGTTCCGCCGGTTCTACCCGGCCGGTGAAGTGACAGCGCACATGGTCGGGTTCACCGATATCGATGACCACGGTCGTGAAGGTGTCGAACTGGCCTACGACGAATGGCTGGCCGGCGTGCCCGGCAAGCGGCAAGTCATCAAGGATCGGCGCGGTCGGCTGATCAAGGATGTCCAGGTCACCAAAAACGCCAAGGCCGGCAAGCCCTTGGCGTTGTCGATTGACCTGCGTCTGCAATACCTGGCCAACCGCGAACTGCGCAACGCGATCATCGAGAACGGCGCGAAAGCCGGCAGTCTGGTGATCATGGACGTGAAGACCGGCGAGATCCTCGCCATGGTCAACCAGCCGACCTACAACCCGAACAACCGTCGCAACCTGCAACCGGCGATGATGCGTAACCGCGCGATGATCGACGTGTTCGAACCCGGTTCGACCATGAAAGCGATCTCGATGAGCGCCGCGATCGAAACCGGCCGCTGGAAACCGAGCGACACCGTCGAGGTGTACCCGGGCTCCCTGCAGATCGGCAAGTACACCATCAAGGACGTATCGAAGACGGAAGGTCCGGTACTCGACCTGACCGGCATTCTGATCAATTCCAGTAACGTCGGCATGAGTAAGGTCGCGTTCGATATCGGCGGCGAAACCATTTTCCGCCTCGCACAGAAAGTCGGCCTCGGCCAGGACACCGGCCTCGGCTTCCCGGGCGAACGTGTCGGCAACCTGCCGAACTACCGTGAGTGGCGCAAGGCCGAGACTGCAACGCTGTCATACGGCTACGGTATTTCGGTGACCGCGATCCAGTTGGTGCACGCATTCTCGGCGCTTGCCAACAACGGTCGCCTCGCACCGCTGACCCTGATCAAAACCGACAAGGCGCCGCAGACCACCCAGGTGCTGCCGGAAGCCGTCGCCAAGACCATGCAAGGCATGCTGCAACAAGTAATCGAAGCCCCGCGCGGCGTGTTCCGTGCGCAGGTGCCGGCGTATCACGTGGGCGGCAAGTCCGGTACTGCGCGTAAAACGTCGGTCGGCACCAAGGGCTACGCCGAAAACTCTTACCGCTCGCTGTTCGCCGGTTTCGGCCCGATGAGCGATCCACGTTATGCAATCGTCGTGGTGATCGATGAACCGACCAAGGCCGGTTACTTCGGTGGTCTGGTCTCGGCGCCGGTGTTCAGCCGTGTGATGTCGGGCACCCTGCGCCTGATGAACGTCACCCCGGACAACCTGCCGACCACACAACAGGCCAACGCCACCCCGGCCGTTCCGCTGAAAGCCAATGGAGGGCGCGGCTGATGTCTCTGAGTCTGAACAAGATTTTCCCCCACGCCGGCCACGATCTGTTGATCCGTGAACTGGCGCTCGACAGTCGCAATGTACGCGCGGGGGACCTGTTCCTCGCGGTGCCGGGCGGCAAGTTCGACGGTCGTGCGCACATTGCCGACGCCTTGCAGCGCGGTGCTGCCGCCGTGGCCTATGAAGTGGAAGGCGCCACCGTGCTGCCGATCACCGAAGTGCCGCTGATTCCGGTCAAAGGCCTGGCAGCGCAGCTGTCGGACATCGCCGGGCGTTTTTACGGTGAGCCAAGTCATCACCTGAACCTGATCGGCGTGACCGGCACCAACGGCAAGACCAGCGTCACCCAACTGGTGGCGCAGGCGCTGGATCTGCTCGGCCAGCATTGCGGCATCGTCGGCACCCTCGGCTCCGGTTTTCATGGCGCGCTGCAAAGCGGCCTGCATACCACGCCGAATCCGATTGCCATGCAAGCGACCCTGGGCGACCTGAAAAAGGCCGGCGCCAAAGCCGTGGCCATGGAAGTTTCGTCTCACGGTCTGGATCAGGGACGGGTTACCGCGCTGGCGTTCGACGTCGCAGTGATGACCAACCTGTCCCGCGATCACCTGGATTATCACGGCACCATGGAGTCCTACGCTGAAGCGAAGGCCAAGCTGTTTGCCTGGAATGACTTGAAGTGCCGCGTGGTCAACCTCGACGACGATTTCGGCCGGCAGCTTGCCGCTGAAAAACGTGAGTCGCGACTGATCACTTACAGTCTGCTTGACAGCAGCGCCTATCTTTATGTGCGTGAAGCGCAGTTCGATGACCATGGCGTGCGAGCCACGCTGGTCACGCCGCAGGGCGAGCATCATCTGCGCAGCACGCTGCTCGGTCGTTTCAATCTGAGCAACGTGCTGGCCGCCGTCGGTGCGCTGCTCGGTCTCGATTACGCGCTCGACGAAATTCTTAAGGTATTGCCGAAACTCGAAGGCCCGGCCGGACGCATGCAGCGTCTCGGCGGCGGCACTCAGCCGCTGGTGGTGGTCGATTACGCGCATACCCCGGACGCCCTGGAAAAAGTGCTGACCGCGTTGCGTCCGCACGTCAAAGGTCAACTGCTGTGCCTGTTCGGCTGCGGCGGTGATCGCGATCGCGGCAAGCGTCCGCTGATGGCCGAAGTGGTCGAGCGTCTGGCCGACCGCGTGCTGGTGACCGACGACAATCCGCGCACCGAAGACCCGGCGGTGATTTTCGATGACATCCGCGCCGGCTTCACGGCTGTGGATAACGTGACGTTCGTGGCTGGCCGTGGCCAGGCCATCGCGCAACTGATCGCCGGCGCTTCGGCCGACGACGTGATTGTCCTGGCCGGCAAAGGTCACGAGGACTATCAGGAAATCAACGGCGAGCGCCACGCATTCTCTGATCTGGTCGAGGCGGATCACGCCCTGACCGCGTGGGAGGTGGCCCATGCTTAAGGCCCTGAAACTCAGCGAACTGACCAACGCGCTCGACGCCCGTCTGATCAGCGCCGACGCCAGTTTTGACGGCGTGAGCATCGACAGCCGCGCGATCAAGGCTGGCCAACTGTTTATCGCCCTGACCGGCCCGCGTTTCGACGGTCATGACTATCTGAATGAAGTCGCCGCCAAAGGCGCCGTTGCGGCATTGGTCGAGCGCGAAGTCGCCGACAGCACGCTGCCGCAATTGCTGGTCAAGGACACCCGTCAGGCCCTCGGCCAGCTGGGTGCCTTGAACCGTGCCGCGTTCACCAAACCGGTCGCGGCCGTTACCGGCTCCAGCGGCAAGACCACGGTCAAGGAAATGCTTGCGAGCATCCTGCGCACGCGCGGTTCGGTGCACGCGACCCGTGGCAACCTGAACAACGACCTCGGCGTACCGCTGACCCTGCTCGAACTTGCCCCGGAACACAGCGCGGCGGTGATCGAACTGGGCGCCTCGCGTCTGGGTGAAATCGCCTACACCGTCGGGCTGACCAAGCCCCACGTAGCGATCCTCAACAACGCCGGCACCGCTCACGTCGGTGAGTTCGGCGGGCCGGAGAAAATCGTCGAAGCCAAGGGCGAAATCATCGAAGGGCTGGCTGCTGATGGCGTCGCCGTGCTGAACCTCGATGACAAGGCGTTTGGTATCTGGAAGACCCGCGCTGCCGGTCGCAAAGTGCTGACTTTCGCATTGAGCAACACTCAGGCGGACTTCCATGCCAGCGACCTGGCCACCGATGCCCGCGGCTGCCCGGCGTTCAACCTGCACAGTCCTGAAGGTGTGGAACGGGTTCAACTGAACCTGCTCGGCACCCACAACGTCGCCAACGCCATGGCCGCCGCCGCTGCCGCCCACGCTCTGGGCGTGTCGCTGTTCGGCATCGCCACCGGGCTTGGCGCGGTACAACCGGTCAAGGGTCGCACCGTCGCGCAACTGGCGAAAAACGGCATGCGCGTGATCGATGACACTTACAACGCGAACCCCACCTCGATGTGCGCGGCCGTTGATATACTCGCCGGCTTTTCCGGCCGCACCGTTCTGGTGCTCGGGGATATCGGCGAGTTGGGCGACTGGGCGGAGCAGGGGCACCGCGACGTGGGCGAATACGCCCGGGGCAAGGTTTCCGCGCTATACGCCGTCGGGCCGAACATGGTCCACGCCGTGAACGCATTCGGCAAAGAGGCGCATCACTTCGGCACACAGGCCGAACTGATCCAGGCCCTCGCCGCCGAGCAGGACACAAACACCACCATTTTGATCAAGGGTTCGCGCAGCGCAGCGATGGAAAACATCGTTGCGGCCCTGTGCGGGACCAGTCTGGAGAAACATTAATGCTGCTGCTGCTAGCGGAGTATCTGCAACAGTTCTACAAAGGCTTCGCGGTCTTCCAGTACCTGACCCTGCGCGGGATCCTCGGTGTGCTGACCGCGCTGGTCTTGTCGCTGTGCTACGGCCCGTGGATGATCCGCACCCTGCAGAACCGTCAGATCGGCCAGTCCGTTCGTAACGACGGCCCGCAATCGCACCTGTCCAAATCCGGTACGCCGACCATGGGTGGCGCGCTGATTCTGTCGTCCATCGGCGTCAGCACTTTGCTGTGGGCTGACCTGAGCAACCGCTACGTGTGGGTCGTGCTGCTGGTGACCCTGCTGTTCGGCGCCATCGGCTGGGTCGACGACTACCGCAAGGTCATCGAGAAGAACTCTCGTGGTCTGCCGAGCCGCTGGAAATATTTCTGGCAGTCGGTGTTCGGCCTCGGTGCGGCGATCTTCCTTTATATGACTGCTGCCACTCCGGTGGAAACCACCCTGATCCTGCCAATGCTCAAGGACTACAGCATTCCGCTGGGCGCAGGCTTCATCGTGCTGACCTACTTTGTGATCGTCGGTTCGAGCAACGCGGTCAACCTCACCGACGGCCTCGATGGCCTGGCGATCATGCCGACAGTGATGGTCGGTGGTGGCCTTGGCATCTTCTGCTACCTGTCGGGTAACGTGAAATTCGCTGAGTACCTGTTGATCCCTTATGTACCGGGCGCAGGCGAGCTGATCGTGTTCTGCGGCGCGCTGATCGGTGCCGGCCTGGGCTTCCTGTGGTTCAACACCTACCCGGCGCAAGTCTTCATGGGTGACGTCGGCGCACTGGCGCTGGGCGCTGCCCTGGGCACCATCGCGGTGATCGTCCGTCAGGAAATCGTCCTGTTCATCATGGGCGGCGTGTTCGTGATGGAAACCCTGTCAGTCGTCATTCAGGTTGCGTCCTTTAAGCTGACCGGTCGCCGTGTGTTCCGCATGGCGCCGATTCACCACCACTTTGAACTCAAGGGCTGGCCCGAGCCGCGCGTGATCGTCCGTTTCTGGATCATCACCGTGATTCTCGTGCTGATCGGCCTTGCCACCCTGAAGCTGAGGTAGAACGAGTGTCTCTGATCGCTTCTGACCACTTCCGCATCGTTGTCGGCCTCGGCAAGAGCGGCATGTCCCTGGTTCGCTTCCTGGCGAACCGGGGCGTGGCGTTTGCCGTGGCCGACACGCGGGAAAATCCACCGGAACTGGCCACGCTCCAGCGTGACTATCCGCACGTGGAAGTGCGTTGTGGCGAGCTGGACGTCGAGTTCCTGTGCCGTGCCGACGAGCTCTACGTGAGCCCCGGCCTGGCGCTGGCGACCCCGGCCCTGCAAGCCGCCGCGGCCCGTGGCGTGAAGCTGTCCGGCGACATCGAGCTGTTCGCGCGTAACGCGAAGGCGCCGATTGTGGCCATCAGCGGTTCCAACGCGAAAAGTACTGTCACCACCCTGGTCGGCGAGATGGCGGCTGCGGCCGGCAAGCGCGTGGCGGTGGGCGGCAACCTTGGTACGCCGGCGCTGGATCTGCTCAGCGATGACGTCGAGCTGTACGTGATGGAACTGTCGAGCTTCCAGCTGGAAACCACCGACCAGCTCAACGCCGAAGTGGCGACCGTGCTCAACATCAGCGAAGACCACATGGATCGCTACAGCGGTCTGCCGGCCTACCACCTGGCCAAGCACCGGATCTTCCGGGGTGCGAAGCAGTTCGTGGTCAACCGTCAGGACGCATTGACCCGTCCGCTGATGGGCGAGGGCCAGCCGTGCTGGACCTTCGGCCTGACCCAACCGGATTTCAAGGCGTTCGGCCTGCGTGAAGAGAATGGCGAGAAATACCTGGCCTTCGAATTCCAGAACCTGATGCCGGTGCGTGAACTGAAAATTCGCGGCGCCCACAACCAGTCCAACGCCCTGGCGGCGCTGGCGCTCGGCCACGCGGTCGGGCTGCCGTTCGACGCCATGCTCGCGGCCCTGCGCACGTTCGCCGGTCTTGAACACCGTTGCCAATGGGTGCGTGATCTGGACGGCGTCGGTTACTACAACGATTCCAAGGCCACCAACGTTGGCGCCGCACTGGCGGCCATCGAAGGCCTGGGCGCGGACATCAACGGCAAGGTCGTGCTGATCGCCGGTGGCGACGGCAAGGGTGCCGACTTCAAGGACCTGCGCGATCCGGTGGCGGCTCATTGTCGCGCCGTGATCCTGATGGGCCGCGACTCCGACAGGATCGGCGAAGCCATTGGCGATGCCGTGCCGCTGATTCGCGCCACTACGCTGGTCGACGCGGTCGCCCAATGCCGCGCCGCTGCCCAACCGGGTGACGTGGTGCTGCTGTCGCCGGCCTGCGCCAGTTTCGACATGTTCAAGAACTACGAAGACCGTGGTCACCAGTTCGTCCGCGCCGTGGAGGATCTGGCATGAGCTTGAGAAACATCATCAAGCCATACCCGTCGCCGCTCATTACCGGACGCGGAATCGACCTCGACTTCCCGATGCTCGCCGGTTGCCTGGCGTTGCTCGGTCTGGGCCTGATCATGATCGCCTCGGCCTCCACCGAAGTGGCGGCCGTGCAGTCGGGCAGCCCGCTGTATTACATGATTCGTCACCTGATCTACGTGGTGCTCGGCCTGGGTGCGTGCATCGTCACGATGATGATCCCGATCGCCACCTGGCAGCGCCTGGGCTGGATGATGCTGATCGGTGCGTTCGGTCTGCTGGTGATGGTGATCATTCCGGGGATCGGCCGTGAGGTGAACGGTTCGATGCGCTGGATCGGTTTCAGCTTCTTCAACGTGCAGCCGTCCGAAATCGCCAAGGTGTTCGTGGTGATTTACCTCGCCGGTTACCTGGTGCGTCGCCAGAAAGAAGTGCGCGAGAGCTGGATGGGCTTCTTCAAGCCGTTCATCGTGCTGTTGCCGATGGCGGGCCTGTTGCTGATGGAGCCGGACTTCGGTGCCACCGTCGTGATGATGGGCGCGGCGGCGGCAATGCTGTTTCTTGGCGGGGTCGGGCTGTTCCGGTTCTCGCTGATGGTGGTGCTGGCGGTGGCGGCGGTGGTGTTACTGATCCAGATGCAGCCGTACCGGATGGCGCGTCTGACCAACTTCGCCGACCCGTGGGCCGACCAGTTCGGTGCCGGTTATCAGTTGTCGCAAGCCTTGATCGCGTTCGGTCGCGGCGAGTGGCTGGGCGTCGGCCTGGGCAACAGCGTGCAGAAGCAGTTCTATTTGCCGGAAGCGCACACCGACTTCGTGTTCTCGGTGCTGGCCGAAGAGCTCGGCGCCGTGGGTTCGCTGTGCACCGTGGCGCTGTTCGTGTTCGTGTGTATTCGCGGCATGTACATCGGTCTGTGGGCCGAGAAAGCCAAACAGTTTTTTGCCGCTTATGTTGCCTATGGTCTGTCGTTCCTGTGGATCGGCCAGTTCCTGATCAACATCGGCGTGAACGTCGGCCTCTTGCCGACCAAGGGCCTGACCTTGCCGTTCCTCAGTTACGGCGGCAGTTCCCTGGTGATCTGCTGCGCCTGCCTTGGCCTGTTGCTGAGGATCGAGTGGGAGAGCCGGACCCACCTGGGCAGTGAAGAGATGGAATTCCATGAGAGCGACTTCGCCGAGGAGCCGAACCATGGGCGCTAACGTATTGATCATGGCCGGCGGCACCGGTGGCCATGTGTTCCCGGCGCTGGCCTGTGCCCGCGAATTCCAGGCGCGCGGCTACACCGTGCACTGGCTCGGCACGCCGCGCGGGATCGAGAACGATCTGGTGCCGGCGGCAGGTATTGAACTGCACCGCATCAACGCCACTGGCCTGCGTGGCAAGGGCAAGCTGTCGCTGCTCAAGGCGCCGTTCATGCTGCTGAAATCGGTGTGGCAGGCGCGGGCGATCATTCGCCGCTTGCGGCCGGTGTGCGTGGTCGGATTCGGCGGCTATGTGACCGGCCCCGGTGGTCTTGCCGCCAAACTGGCCGGCGTGCCGGTGATCGTTCATGAGCAGAACGCCGTGGCCGGCACCGCCAATCGGTTGCTGGTGCCGTTCGCCGCCCGGGTGTGTGAAGCGTTCCCCGACACCTTTACCCTGTCGGACAGCCGCCGTACCACCGGTAACCCGGTGCGCAGCGAGCTGTTCCTCGAAACACCGCGCCCGGCTTTGGCCGGACGCAAGGCGCGTTTGCTGATCCTGGGCGGAAGCCTGGGCGCAGAGCCGTTGAACAAGTTGCTGCCTGAAGCCCTGGCACAAGTCGCTGCCGACTTGCGTCCGGAAGTGTTCCATCAGGCGGGCAGAAACCACGATGAAGTGACTGCAGAGCGCTACCGCGCCGCCGGCGTGGACGCGCAGGTGCAGCCGTTCATCAAAGACATGGCCCAGGCCTATGGCTGGGCTGACCTGGTGGTGTGCCGCGCCGGCGCATTGACCATCAGCGAACTGGCCGCCGCCGGTCTGCCCTCGATGCTGGTGCCCTTGCCCCACGCGATCGACGATCACCAGACCCGCAACGCCGATTATTTGGCCCGTGAAGGCGCTGCCTTCCTGATGCCGCAAAGAACGACTGGCGCCGCGGACCTTGCCGCGCGCCTGACAGAGGTCTTGATGCAACCGCAACGACTTGAACAAATGGCCCAAGCGGCCCGCCGTCTGGCGAAACCCGAAGCCACCCGTAGCGTGGTCGATACCTGTCTGGAGGTGGCCCATGGTTGAGAATCAGAAAGCCATGCCGCAACCGGAAATGCGCCGCATCCGTCGCATCCACTTCGTCGGCATCGGCGGTGTGGGCATGTGCGGTATTGCCGAAGTGCTGCTGAACCTGGGCTATGAAGTGTCAGGTTCGGACCTGAAAGCTTCGCCGGTGACCGAGCGCCTGGAATCCTTCGGTGCGCAGATCTTCATCGGCCACCGTGCCGAGAACGCCGCTGCCGCCGATGTGCTGGTGGTGTCGAGCGCCGTCAACACGTCCAACCCGGAAGTCGCGACTGCGCTGGAACGCCGGATCCCGGTGGTGCCGCGTGCCGAAATGCTCGCCGAACTGATGCGCTACCGCCACGGCATCGCCGTCGCCGGTACTCACGGCAAGACCACCACCACCAGCCTGATCGCTTCGGTGTTCGCGGCCGGTGGCCTGGATCCGACCTTCGTCATCGGTGGTCGTCTGAATGCTGCGGGCACCAATGCCCAGCTCGGCACCAGCCGTTACCTGATCGCCGAAGCCGATGAAAGCGACGCAAGCTTCCTGCATCTGCAACCGCTGGTGGCCGTGGTCACCAACATCGACGCCGACCACATGGCGACCTACGACGGTGACTTCAACAAACTGAAGAAAACCTTCGTCGAGTTCCTGCACAACCTGCCGTTCTACGGTCTGGCGGTGATGTGCCTGGACGATCCGGTGGTGCGTGAAATCCTGCCGCTGGTCAAGCGTCCGACCGTGACCTATGGCTTCAGCGAAGACGCCGACGTGCGCGCGATCAATGTTCGTCAGCAGGGCATGCAGACCTTCTTTACCGTGTTGCGCCCTGATCGCGAGCCTCTTGATGTGTCCGTGAACATGCCGGGCAATCACAACGTGCTCAACTCCCTGGCGACCATCTGCATCGCCACCGACGAAGGCGTCAGCGACGAGGCCATCGTCCAGGGCCTGTCCGGGTTCCAGGGTGTCGGCCGCCGTTTCCAGGTCTACGGCGAACTGCCGGTGGACGGCGGCAACGTGATGCTGGTCGACGACTACGGTCATCACCCGACCGAAGTGGCAGCAGTCATCAAAGCCGTGCGTGGTGGCTGGCCGGAGCGCCGTCTGGTGATGGTCTACCAGCCGCACCGTTACAGCCGCACCCGCGACCTGTACGACGATTTCGTCAATGTACTGGCCGATGCCAACGTCCTGTTGCTGATGGAAGTCTATCCGGCCGGCGAAGAGCCGATCCCGGGGGCCGACAGCCGCAAACTGTGCAACAGCATCCGCCAGCGCGGTCAGCTCGATCCGATCTACATCGAGCGCGGCGTCGATCTGGCGCCGCTGGTCAAGCCGCTGCTGCGCGCCGGCGACATTCTGTTGTGCCAGGGCGCCGGTGATATCGGCGGCCTCGCACCGAAACTGTTGAAAAGCGAGTTGTTCGCCGGTGCCGTGGCGGCGTCGGTCGAGGGGAAGTTGAAATGACTGCTGCCTACGCCAACCTGTTCTCCACCATTGCCCCGAAGGACTTCGGCCGGGTGGCCGTGCTGTTCGGTGGCCTGAGTGCCGAGCGTGAAGTCTCGCTGAAGTCCGGCAACGCCGTGCTCACCGCGCTGCAAAGCGCGGGTGTGGACGCGTTCGGCATCGACGTCGGCGCCGATATCCTGCAGCGGCTGCTGAGCGAAAAGATCGACCGTGCGTTCATCATCCTCCACGGTCGCGGCGGTGAAGACGGCAGCATGCAAGGCCTGCTCGAAGTGGCCGGCATTCCGTACACCGGCAGTGGCATCCTGGCTTCGGCGCTGGCGATGGACAAGCTGCGCACCAAGCAGGTCTGGCACACGCTCGGGATTCCGACGCCGCGTCACGCCGTGCTGCGCAGCGAGGCCGATTGTATTTCGGCGGCGACGGAACTGGGCTTCCCTTTGATCGTCAAACCGGCGCATGAAGGTTCAAGTATCGGGATGGCCAAAGTGACTTCCGCGTCCGAGTTGATCGACGCATGGAAAGCGGCCAGTACCTACGATTCGCAAGTGTTGGTCGAGCAATGGATCCACGGTCCCGAGTTCACCATCGCCACCCTGCGTGACCAGGTGTTGCCTCCTATCGCCCTGGGTACGCCACACACGTTCTACGACTACGACGCCAAGTACATCGCCAACGATACCCAGTATCGGATTCCGTGCGGGCTCGATGCCGCCAAGGAAAAAGAACTCATGGACCTCACGGCGCAAGCCTGCGAGGCATTGGGTATCGCCGGTTGGGGCCGGGCGGACGTGATGCAGGACGCCGACGGCAAATTCTGGTTCCTGGAAGTCAACACCGCTCCCGGCATGACCGATCACAGCCTGGTACCGATGGCGGCGAAAGCGGCCGGTCTGGATTTCCAGCAACTGGTCCTGGCCATTCTGGCCGCCAGTGTCGATGCCGACGGCAAGAAAGAGGCGCGAGGTTAAGACCATGCAAGGCGCACAGCTCAGACATCAGCCACCCGCACCCGGCCGCAAGCCGGTGCCGCGGGGTGCCAGCCGAATGGTGGCCAAAGAGCCGATGTCCGCGCGCCTGCCAAAAGCCAACTTCGGCTTTTTGAAAGGTCTGTTCTGGCCGGTGCTGCTGGTGGCCCTGGGGTTCGGCACTTACGAAGGCGCGCAGCGATTGCTGCCGTACGCCGACCGGCCGATCACCAAGATCGCGGTGCAGGGCGACCTGAGTTACATCAGCCAGCAGGCGGTGCAGCAGCGAATCGCCCCGTACGTGGCGTCGAGCTTCTTCACCATCGACCTGGCGAGCATGCGCACCGAGCTTGAGCAGATGCCGTGGATCGCCCACGCCGAAGTACGTCGGGTGTGGCCGGACCAGGTGGTGATCCGCCTCGAAGAGCAACTGCCGGTGGCCCGCTGGGGCGACGAGTCGTTGCTCAATAACCAGGGCCAGGCGTTCACGCCCAAGGAACTGGCGAACTACGAACACCTGCCGCAGCTGTTCGGTCCGCAGCGGGCCCAGCAGCAAGTGATGCAGCAATACCAGGTGCTGAGCCAGATGCTCCGGCCATTGGGCTTCTCGATTGCGCGGCTGGAGCTGCGTGAACGTGGCAGCTGGTTCCTGACCACCGGTGCCGGCAGTTCCGGCCCCGGGATCGAGCTGCTGCTGGGACGCGGCAACCTGGTGGAAAAGATGCGCCGCTTCATTGCCATCTATGACAAGACGCTCAAAGAACAGATTACGAACATTGCGCGCATCGATCTGCGCTATGCCAACGGCCTCGCTGTTGGCTGGCGGGAACCAGTAGCGCCGACGACAGCCCAACCCGCTGTCGCAAAGAATTAAGAAGAGGCAGGACCCATGGCAAACGTGCAAAGCGGCAAAATGATCGTCGGTCTCGATATCGGCACCTCCAAAGTGGTGGCGCTGGTCGGCGAGGTTGCGGACGACGGCACGCTCGATATCGTCGGGATCGGCACTCATCCGTCCCGCGGCCTGAAAAAAGGCGTGGTGGTCAACATCGAGTCCACTGTGCAGTCGATCCAGCGTGCGATCGAGGAAGCCCAGTTGATGGCGGGCTGCCGCATTCACTCGGCATTCGTCGGCGTGGCGGGCAATCACATCCGCAGCCTGAACTCCCACGGCATCGTCGCGATCCGTGATCGCGAAGTCAGCGCGGCGGACCTGGAGCGTGTACTCGATGCCGCCCAGGCCGTGGCGATCCCGGCCGACCAGCGTGTGCTGCACACCCTGCCGCAGGATTACGTGATCGATAACCAGGAAGGCGTGCGCGAGCCGCTGGGCATGTCCGGCGTGCGTCTGGAGGCCAAGGTTCACGTGGTCACCTGCGCGGTCAACGCCGCACAGAACATTGAAAAATGCGTGCGTCGCTGCGGTCTGGAAATCGACGACATCATTCTCGAGCAACTGGCCTCGGCCTACTCGGTCCTGACCGATGACGAAAAAGAGCTGGGCGTGTGCCTGGTCGACATCGGCGGCGGCACCACCGACATCGCGATCTTCACCGAAGGCGCCATCCGCCACACGGCCGTGATCCCGATTGCCGGTGATCAGGTGACCAACGACATCGCCATGGCGTTGCGCACCCCGACCCAGTACGCCGAAGAGATCAAGATCCGCTATGCCTGCGCCCTGGCCAAACTGGCCGGTGCCGGCGAGACCATCAAGGTGCCGAGCGTCGGCGACCGTCCGCCGCGTGAACTGTCGCGTCAGGCCCTGGCCGAAGTGGTCGAGCCGCGTTACGACGAACTGTTCACCCTGATCCAGGCCGAGCTGCGTCGCAGCGGCTACGAAGACCTGATCCCGGCCGGCATCGTGCTGACCGGTGGTACCTCGAAGATGGAAGGTGCCACCGAGCTGGCCGAAGAAATCTTCCACATGCCGGTCCGCCTGGGCGTGCCGCATGGCGTGAAAGGTCTGGATGACGTGGTACGCAACCCGATTTATTCCACTGGCGTTGGCTTGTTGATGTACGGCCTGCAGAAGCAGTCCGACGGGATCTCGTTCTCGGGCATCGGCAGCCGCGACAGCTACAGCAACGATGAGCCGCAGGCGCCGTTGCTGGACCGTTTGAAGAAGTGGGTTCAAGGCAACTTTTAAGAGCAGTTCGAAGCGTCAAGCTTCGAGCGGCAAGCAGTAGCAGTAGATGCACCGCAACAAACAGCAGTAGGCGAAAAAACTAGAGAATGTAAGGAGAGGGAAAATGTTCGAACTCGTAGACAACATCCCCGCAAGCCCGGTAATCAAAGTTATCGGTGTTGGCGGTGGCGGCGGCAACGCTGTCAATCACATGGTCAAGAGCAACATCGAAGGCGTGGAATTCATCTGCGCCAACACCGATGCTCAAGCGCTGAAAAACATCGGCGCGCGCACCATTCTGCAACTGGGCACCGGTGTGACCAAAGGTCTGGGCGCCGGCGCCAACCCGGAAGTCGGCCGTCAGGCTGCGCTGGAAGATCGCGAGCGCATCGCTGAAGTGCTGGCCGGCACCAACATGGTGTTCATCACCACCGGCATGGGCGGCGGTACCGGTACCGGTGCTGCGCCGATCATCGCCGAAGTGGCCAAGGAAATGGGCATCCTGACCGTTGCGGTCGTGACTCGTCCGTTCCCGTTCGAAGGCCGCAAGCGTATGCAGATCGCCGACGAAGGCATCCGCATGCTCTCGGAAAGCGTCGACTCGCTGATCACCATTCCGAACGAAAAACTGCTGACAATCCTCGGCAAGGACGCAAGCCTCTTGTCGGCTTTCGCCAAGGCTGACGATGTACTGGCCGGTGCCGTTCGCGGTATCTCCGACATCATCAAGCGTCCGGGCATGATCAACGTCGACTTCGCCGACGTACGCACCGTGATGAGCGAAATGGGCATGGCGATGATGGGCACTGGCTGCGCCAGCGGTCCGAACCGTGCACGTGAAGCGACCGAAGCGGCCATCCGCAACCCGCTGCTGGAAGACGTGAACCTGCAAGGCGCACGCGGCATCCTGGTGAACATCACTGCCGGTCCTGACCTGTCCCTGGGTGAGTACTCCGACGTGGGTTCGATCATCGAAGCCTTCGCTTCCGAGCACGCAATGGTCAAGGTCGGTACCGTTATCGATCCGGACATGCGCGACGAGCTGCACGTGACCGTGGTTGCCACGGGTCTGGGTGCGAAAATCGAGAAGCCTGTGAAGGTCATCGACAACACCGTTCACACCTCGATGGCGGCTGCTCAGGTGCAGCAACCGGCGCCTGCTCGTCAGGAACAGCCAGCGGTTAACTACCGTGACCTGGACCGTCCGACCGTCATGCGCAACCAGGCTCAGGCCGGTGCTGCGACTGCCGCGAAGATGAATCCGCAAGATGATCTGGACTACCTGGACATCCCGGCTTTCCTGCGTCGTCAGGCCGATTGATGAAATGTATCAGGGGTATTCAGGTGATTGGTGTTCAGCAAAGGCTCGGTCTGCTATCATCGCCAGCCTTTGTTGATACCAGTTCGCAATTTGCGCTGAAGCGGCCCATGCCATGATTAAACAACGCACACTGAAAAATATTATCCGTGCCACCGGTGTAGGTCTGCACTCCGGGGAGAAGGTTTACCTGACCCTCAAGCCTGCACCTGTCGACACCGGGATCGTCTTTCGTCGTGCCGATCTCGATCCGGTTGTCGAGATACCGGCTCGCGCGGCCAACGTCGGCGAGACAACCATGTCGACGACGCTGGTCAACGGTGACGTGAAGGTAGACACGGTGGAGCACTTGCTCTCGGCCATGGCTGGCCTGGGCATCGATAACGCCTACGTCGAGCTCTCCGCGTCTGAAGTCCCGATCATGGATGGCAGCGCAGGACCTTTCGTATTCCTGATTCAATCGGCTGGCCTGGAAGAACAGGACGCCGCCAAGAAATTCATCCGCATCCTGCGTGAAGTGACAGTGGAAGACGGCGACAAGCGCGCCACTTTCGTCCCTTTCGAAGGGTTCAAGGTGAGCTTCGAGATCGATTTCGATCACCCGGTTTTCCGGGACCGCACCCAAAGTGCAAGCGTGGATTTTTCCAGCACTTCGTTCGTAAAAGAAGTCAGCCGCGCCCGTACTTTCGGTTTCATGAGTGATATCGAGTACCTGCGCAAGCACAACCTCGCACTCGGCGGCAGCGTGGAAAACGCGATCGTGGTTGATGCCGATGGCGTACTGAACGAAGACGGCCTTCGCTATGAAGACGAATTCGTGAAGCACAAGATCCTCGATGCGATTGGCGACCTGTACCTGCTGGGCAACAGCCTGATTGGTGAGTTCAAGGGCTTCAAGTCCGGCCACGCACTGAACAACCAGCTGCTGCGCAAGTTGATTGAGCAGAAAGATGCCTGGGAAGTCGTGACGTTCGAAGACGCCAGCACTGCACCAATCTCTTACATGCGCCCGGTTGCGGCGGTGTAAGTAAAAAACCTCTCTAGTTTTTTGAAGGCCACCTTTGGGTGGCCTTTTTTTATGCCTGCTGGTTTTTTGCATTGGCGGTACCGGCCTCATCGCTGGCAAGCCAGCTCCCACAGGTTCTCCAGTTATCTAAAGATCCTCAATACACCCAAAACTTTGTGGGAGCTGGCTTGCCAGCGATGAGGCCGGAAAGGCCAAAACACCCATCAAGCCACGACGACCCGGTTCCGGCCACCTTCCTTGGCCTGATACAGCGCCCGGTCCGCCGCGAACAACAATTGTTCCAGACTGATTTCACTCGCCACCGTCCAGGTGCTGATACCGATGCTCACCGTCATCGGCATTTCATCGCCCTCCATGCGTGGCAATTGCTCGACCGCAGCCCGCACATGCTCGGCAATCTGTTGCGCCCCGGCACTGTCGGTTTCCGCGAGGATCACCGAAAACTCCTCACCCCCATACCGCGCCACCAGATCCGCCGGACGCCGCACGTTGGTGGTGATTACCTTGGCCAGTTCACGCAACGCCTGATCCCCGGCCTGATGTCCATGCCGGTCATTGAAGGCCTTGAAGTGGTCCGCATCGATCATCAGCAATGACAGGGGTTGGCCCGAGCGTTGGGCGCGGAACCACTCGTGGCGCAGCGACTGATCGAGCATCCGCCGGTTGGCGACCCCGGTCAGGGCATCGGTCGCCGCCAGTTGCGCCAGTTCGTGTTCGGCCCGTTGCCGCAGGCGCAGCTCCCGGGCGAGCAGCCAGGTCAGCCACAGCAGGCCGGCACACAACACGCCGGTGGCGCCGCTGATCAGGATCGCCGTGCGTCGCCACGCGCCGAACACTTCCTCGCTGGACAGGGCAACGATTACCGTCAGCGGCAGATTGCCGACCCGCGAGTAGGTATACAGCCGTTGCTGATGATCCATGCTCGAGATGCTGTTGAAACTGCCATTGCCGTTGCTGTCGCGCAGGATCCGCACCACATTGGGCCGCGCGGCAAAGCTCTTGCCGATCGAATCGCTCTGCAGATAAGGCTTCTGTGCCAGCAGGATGCCGTCGTTATTGATGATGTTGAGGGTGCTGTCGATGCCGATGTCGAGGCTGTTGAACAGCTGATCGAAGTAATCGAGTTTCATCGACGCCACGGCCACACCGAGGAACTCGCCGGTGACCGACGAGATGCGCCGACTGAAACTGATCCGCCACTGGTCCGCGTCATCGCAATCGCAACGAGGTTTGAACGGACGGCTGATGAACATGCCGGTGTCGCGCTTGAGGGCATGGGCGAGGAAGTAGTCGCGGTCGGCGAAATTGCCCGGCAGCGGATCGACCCGCGAGGAGTCAGCAATCACGTCGCCATACTTGTCGAGCAACAGGATGTCGCCCTTGAAGCGCGCCGTGGTGGAGCGATCGAACAACGCCAGATGGCGGATCTGCGGCGACACGCTTTTCAGGTCGTCACGCTGGGCGGCGGCGATCAGCCCTTGCAGCGTCAGGTCATACAGTTCGACGGTGCGCAGCACATCGGCATCGATCAACTGGGCGATGGTGGTAGCGCTACGGGTCGCCGATTCCTGGGCGTTGGCGCGTTCACGGATCAGCAGGAACGTGACGATGCACACAATCGCGATCACGCTCAGCAGGCTGCCTGAGATCAACAGCAGCTCGGAGCGTCCGGTCGTGCCGGGAACGGAGGGGGTGCGGCTCGCGATCATGGTTCGCTTTTCGGTAGGAGATTCTGTTAAGCGTAGTTGTACCCGCTCGCTGGCACAGGCAAGAAAAAGGCCAGCACATCGGCTGGCCTTTCTACTGTAGCGGCGATCTTAGAAGACGTTGATCGGGTAGTCGATGATCACACGGTATTCATCGGTGTCCGTATCCAGCGCGCCATAACCGTTGCCGCCGCGGTTGGTCGCCCATTGCAGGCGTACCGCGAGGTCTTTGGCCTGTCCGCTTTGCACCACGTACTTGAGGTCGATGTCGCGTTCCCAGTGCTTGGCGTTGCGACCTTCAGCGCTGTACCACGAAGCGTAACCCTTGCTGTGCGGATCGACCTTGGTCAAGTCCAGCGTGCCGCGCGAGTAGGACAGCGACGAGGTCAGACCCGGCAGGCCGGCACCCGCGAAGTCGTAGGCGTACTTGAGTTTCCACGAACGCTCGTTCGGGCCGTTGAAGTCCGAATACTGCTGCGAGTTGTCGAGGTAAACGCTGTCGCCCTGGCTGATGTAATCGAACGGCGTATTGCCGTTGACCCGCTGATACGCGGCGGTAACGCTGTGGCTGCCGATACCCACGGTGAAATGCAGGCTGTAGGTGTTGTTGTCGATGTTGCCCAGCAGCGCGTCGCCGGTGTCCTGGGTGTGATAGAAGTGCAGACCCGGGTTGAGGGTCACCCGATCATTCAGCGCCCAGGTGTAGTCGAGGTCGTAGTAGTACTGGTTCCAGATGTCCTTCAGCTCGGACGCGTACAGGCTGCTGGTCAGGCCTTCGACACCGCTCCAGGCCACGCCGACCCAGTTCAGGTGCTGGCTCTTGTCGCCGTCGGTGAGGGTGCCGTAAGAGGTGCCGATGCGTTTGTGGCCGCTCTGGTTGTAGGGTTTGGTGAAACTGGCCTGGCCGCCTTCGATCATCCAGCCATCGAAGCTGTGGTTGGTCAGGCTGAGGCCGCGAAAGGTCTGCGGCAGCATGCGCGTCTCGCCACCGGCGATCACCGGGTTGGCAAGGAACAGGTCGCCGGCCTTGAGCTCGGTATCGAACGCACGCATTTTCAGGGTGCCGCCCGCCGTGGAGAACGAGCCCGGCGCTTTGCCGCTACCGTCACTGACCGGCAGGATGCTGGAGTTGTCGGTGCCGCCACCGCCGTCGAGTTTCAGACCGAGCATGGCGTGGGCATCGAGGCCGAAGCCGACCGTACCTTCGGTGTAGCCCGACTCGAATTTGCCGAGGAAACCCTGGCCCCACTCGATGTTGTCGTCCGTCTGCTGCAGACGGTTGCGGTTCATGTAGTAGTTGCGGGCATTGAGGTTGAGGCTCGCGCCTTCGACGAAACCCTGTTTCTCGGATTCGGCGGCGTGGGCAGTGGGGGCAATCGTTGCGGCAATTGCAATGAACAGCGGGGTGAAGCGAACTGGGTAACGCACGTGCGGTAAAGCTCCTTGGGTCAACTGACACTTCAATGTCTTGAGGTGCGGGATGTTTCCAGTTGTTAAAGACGAACCAGACAGCGTTCAGACCACAACGAAAAAAGGCCGCTGAATATCAGCGGCCTGCAAGGACGACGGTTGAACGGGAAGAGCCAAACAACCGCGTCGAGGGAAACGTTGCGCGGTGCGCGACTCAGCTGTCTTTCTCGGAAGCTTGAGCCTGCGAAGTTGCGGCCTGTGGGGCTTGCGTAGCGTCCTGAGCCTTGGCCATCACTTCTGCCTGATGCTGTTCGAATGCGTGAGCGCGAGCGGCATTCTGCGCTACGAACGTCTGCGATTCTTCAGCCATCGCCAGCGGCGACAGGATCAATGAGGACAAAACGAAAGCGCTGGCAATACCCATACTGTTGGACATCTTGAAAACCTTCTTGCTTGGCAAGTGCTGTTTGGTGCGGGCAAAGATAAGGTTGCCGGGCGTTGGGAAACAGCGTGATTTTCATAAATGACTGTTGCGGGAATGGCAATGATCCCTGACCTCAGACCGGAAGGTGGATCCCGAAAGTGTTCATCCCGCGATCACTGCGCACAAACACATCCCCACCATGCATCAGCGCGATCGCCTTGACGATCGCCAGCCCCAACCCGTGATTGTTGCCGCTGTTGCTGCGCGACGCATCGACCCGGTAAAAACGCTCGAACAAGCGCGGCAAATGCTCGCTGGCAATCGGCGAACCGGGGTTGGCCACGCCGATGCTGACCTGATGTTCCTCGACCGCGATCTGCACTTCGATAACCTGACCGGGCGCGGTGTGTTGTACCGCGTTGCTCAGCAGATTGATCAAGGCCCGGCGCAGATGGGCGATCTCGATCTGTACCCGCGCGTCGCCGCTTACCCGCACCTGGACCTGCGCATCTTCGAGGATGAAATCGAGGTATTCGAGGGTGGTCGCCACTTCATCGGCCAGCGAGGTCGAGGTCAGTTTGGTGGCCTTGCTGCCCTGATCGGCGCTGGCCAGGAACAGCATGTCGTTGATGATCGAGCGCAGGCGTTCCAGCTCTTCGAGGTTGGATTGCAGCACTTCGAAATAATGCTCGGCGGAGCGTCCGCGAGTGAGGGCGACCTGGGTCTGGCCGATCAGGTTGGTCAGCGGCGAGCGCAGCTCATGGGCGACGTCGGCGTTGAAGGATTCGAGTCGCGAATAGGCCTGTTCAACCCGCTCCAGCGTCGAGTTGAACGAGTCGACGAACTGCTCCAGTTCCGGTGGCAATGGTGACAGACGCAGACGCCCGGCCCGCAACGGCGGCGCCAGACGCTGGGCTTCGTGGGACAGTTTGATCAACGGTTTGAGGCCGATCCGCGCCACCCAGTAACCCAATGCCGACGCTAGTAGCACGCCGATCACCGCCAGGCTGACCAGCGCGATCAGCAACTGATGCTGGGTCTGATGAAAGGTCTCGGTGTCGATGCCGATCATGAAGCGCAGGGGCGGGCGCTGATCCTTGGCCGGCAGTTCGGTGAGCAGCACTTTCAGCGGATAGGGATGATCGGGCAGTTGCAGGTCGCGCATGCCCAGCGGGCCTTGGGCAAACGTGCGGATCAAGGCATCCGGCTCGCCAAACTCGTAGCCCGGATTGCCACTGACCACCCAGAAACGGATGCGCTTGTCCTCTTCGCCGAGCAGCTTGAGCTTGGCGTTGATCTTCACCCAATGCTCGGGGGTGCCATAGCGGTTGAGCGCCGATTCGAGCACGCTGTAACGCGCATCCAATTCCGCTTCCGGCAACAGGCCGAGGCCTTTGTCCACTTGTTGATACAGCGCGCCGCCGATCAACAGGAACACCAGCAGCGCCACCAGCGTGAACATCCCGCTCAGGCGCAGGGCGATGGAATTACTGGACACCACGGCTCTCCAGCACATAACCCATGCCGCGGATGGTGTGCAGCAGTTTCTCGTCGAACGGCCCGTCGAGCTTGGCCCGCAGGCGTTTGATGGCGACTTCGACCACGTTGGCGTCGCTGTCGAAATTGATGTCCCAGACCATCTCGGCAATCGCGGTTTTCGAGAGAATTTCACCCTGACGCCGGGCCAGCACACTGAGCAGCGAAAACTCCTTCGCGGTCAGATCCAGCCGGGTGCCGGCGCGGGTGGCCTTGCGGCTGATCAGATCGATCCACAGGTCGGCGATGCTCACCTGCACCGGTTCATGTCCGCCGCTGCGCCGGGTCAGCGCTTGCAGGCGCGCCACCAGTTCAAGGAAGGAGAACGGTTTGCCGAGGTAATCGTCGGCGCCATCGCGCAGGCCGCGGATCCGGTCTTCGACCCGTTCGCGGGCGGTGAGCATGATCACCGGCGTCTGCTTGCGCGCACGCAGCGCGCGCAATACGTCGAAGCCATCGAGGCCCGGCAGCATCACGTCGAGGACGATCACCGCGTAGTCGCTTTCCAGCGCCAGATGCAGGCCCTCGACGCCGTCGCGGGCCAGATCCACGGTGTAACCCTGTTCCGTCAGGCCGCGGTGCAGGTAGTCCGCGGTTTTCTCTTCGTCTTCGATAATCAGAACGCGCATGACCCGCCTCAGTCTGTCGTTGCCAGCGCCGCGACGGGTGCCGGTTTGGGCTTGTGGAACAGCCGCTCAAGCCACAAGTATATGACCGGTGTGGTGAACAGCGTCAGCATCTGGCTGACCAGCAGACCACCCACAACGGCGATCCCCAGCGGCTGGCGCAGTTCGGCGCCGGTGCCGTAGCCGAGCATCAGCGGCAGGGCGCCGAGCAGGGCGGCGAGGGTGGTCATGATGATCGGCCGGAACCGCGTGATACATGCCTCGAAAATCGCATCCTGCGGCGACAGGCCGCGATGGCGCTGCGCTTCCAGGGCGAAGTCGATCATCAGGATGCCGTTCTTCTTCACGATGCCGATCAGCAATACCAGCCCGATCAGCGCCATGATCGAAAAGTCCTGCCCGCAGATCCACAGCATGATCACCGCACCCAGCCCCGCCGCCGGCAAGGTCGAAATGATCGTCAGCGGATGGACGAAGCTCTCGTAGAGCACGCCAAGGATGATGTACACCGCCACCAGCGCCGCGAGAATCAGCCACGGCTGACTTTTCAGCGAACTCTGGAACGCCTGCGCCGCGCCCTGGAAGTTGCCGCTGATCGCGGTCGGCATGCCGATCTCGGCCTTGGCCTGATTGAGCAGGATGACCGCATCGCCCAGCGCCACGCCAGGGGCGAGGTTGAACGACAGGTTGGCGGCCGGGAACATGCCGTCGTGGGCGATGGACAGCGGGCCGATGGTCGGCGCGTCGAATCGGGCCAGCGCCGACAGCGGCACCATCTCTCCGCTGAGCGGTGAGCGCAGGTAGAAATAGTTGAGGCTTTCGGCCTTGCCGCGCTGCTTGGTGTCCAGTTCCAGGATCACGTTGTACTGGTTGACCTGGGTCTGGAACTCGTTGATCTGCCGCTGGCCGAAGGCGTCGTACAGCGCCTCGTCAACATCGCTGGCGGTCAGGCCGAAACGCGCGGCGGCGCTGCGGTCGATGCTGATGTGGGTGATGCTGCCGCCCAGTTGCAGGTCGTTGGAGATGTCACGGAACGCCGGAATGCTGCGCAGTTTCTCGGTCAGCTTCTGGGTCCAGGTGGCGAGGGTCGGCCCGTCGTTGCTCTTGAGCACGTATTGATACTGCGCACGGCTCGGGCCGGAGCTGAGGTTGATGTCCTGGCCGGCGCGCAGGTAAAGCACGATGCCGGGGACTTTCATCAGTTGCGGACGAATGCGGTCGATGAACTGGCTGGCTGAAACATCGCGGTCACCGCGCTTTTTCAGGGCGATCCAGAAGCGGCCGTTGGCGATGGTCTGGTTGCTGCCGGACACGCCGACTGAGTGGGAAAATGCCTCGACTGCCGGGTCGGCGGCGACGATTTCGGCCATCGCCAGGTGTTTTTTCACCATGTCGCTGTAGGAGATATCGGCGGCAGCTTCGGTGGTGCCGAGGACGAAACCGGTGTCCTGCACCGGGAAGAAACCCTTGGGGATAAACACGTAGCCGCCAATCGCCAGCGCGACGGAAATGCCGAACACGCCGATCATCAGTTTCTGGTGGGCGAGGGCGCGGCGCAGGCCTTTTTCGTACCAGCCGAGCAGCCGTTCGCTGAAGCCCGGTTTGTCATGGGCGTGATGCACCGGTTTGCGCATGAACAGCGCCGCCAGTGTCGGCGCCAGCGTCAGCGACACCACCACGGAAATCATGATGGTCGAAGTGGCTGTCAGGGCGAACTCCTTGAACAAGCGCCCGACCACGCCGCCCATGAACAGCAGCGGAATGAACGCCGCCACCAGCGAGAAACTGATCGACACCACGGTGAAACCGATCTCGCCCGCGCCCTTGATCGCCGCGTCGCGCATGCTGTCGCCGGCCTCCAGATGGCGGTGAATGTTTTCCACCACCACGATGGCATCGTCGACCACGAACCCCACCGCCACCACGATGGCCACAAGGGTCAGGTTGTTCAGGCTGAAACCGAGCAGGTACATCAGGGCGAAACTGGCGGTCAGCGACACGCCGAGCACCGCCGAGACAATCATCGTCGCCGACAACTGGCGCAGGAACAGCGCCATCACCGCCACCACCAGCAGGATCGCGATCAGCAAAGTGATTTCCACTTCGTGCAGCGAGGCGCGGATGGTCTGGGTGCGATCGATCAGGGTTTTGACTTGCACCGAGGCCGGCAGCATGGCTTCGAGGCCGGGCAGGGCGGCCTGAATCCGGTCCACGGTCTCGACGATGTTGGCGCCGGGCTGGCGCGAGATCACCAGGTTCACGCCTGGCCGATCACCGGCCCAGGCTTGCACGTAGGCATCTTCCGAACCGTTGACGACTTTGGCGACATCCTTGAGGTGAACCGGGGCGCCGTCCTTGTAGGAAACGATGAGCTGGCTGTATTCCTCGGGGTGGAACAACTGGTCGTTGGTCGACAGCGTGGAAATGCTCGAGTCGCCGTACAACGCACCCTTGGCGAGGTTGAGGCTGGTCTGCTGGATCGCCACCCGAATATCGGCGAGGGTCAGGCCGATGGCCGCCAGTTTGTCCGCCGAGGCCTGTACGCGGATTGCCGGACGTTGCTGACCGGTGATGTTGATCTGGCCTACGCCGTCGATCTGACTGATCTGACGGGCGAGCAGGGTTTCCACCAGATCGCTGAGTTCAGTGCCGGGCATTTGCGTGGAGCTGACGCTGAGGATCAGGACCGGGCTGTCGGCCGGGTTGACCTTCTTCCAGGTCGGCAGGGTCGGCATGTCTTTCGGCAGTTTGCCGGCGGCGGTGTTGATCGCGGCCTGCACTTCCTGGGCGGCGGTGTCGATGCTCTTGTCGAGGGTGAATTGCAGGGTCAGCAACGTGGAGCCCAGCGCGCTGCTGGAGGTCATCTGGGTCATGCCGGGAATGGCGCTGAATTGCACCTCCAGCGGCGTGGCCACGGACGAAGCCATGGTGTCCGGGCTGGCGCCGGGTAACTGTGCTGAGACTTGAATCGTAGGAAATTCCGCTTCCGGCAGTGGGGCAATCGGCAGGCGCGGGAAGGCAATCACCCCGACCAGCACCAGCGCGATGGTCAGCAGAATCGTCGCCACCGGGTGATCGATGCACCAGGTCGAAACGCCTTTGTGCTGCTTCATGGCTTGGGCTCCGCTTGCACCACCTGCGGCGGTTCGCTCATGACTTGCACGGTCGAACCGGGCTTGAGCCGCGACTGGCCGTCACTGACCAATACGTCGCCGGGTTTCACGCCCTTGATGATGTCCTGGCCGCTGCCCTGATAAACCATTTGCACCTGCACCGCTTCAACCTTGTCGCCGTTGACCCGGTACACGAAGTGCTGATCGAGGCCGCGTTGTACGACGGTGGGCGGGACCACCAGTGCATCTTTATCCAGCGCCGTCTGAATCTTTACCGTCACCAGCAGGCCCGGCCAGAGCTTCTGGTTGGGGTTGTCGAACTCGGCCTTGGCGCGGATGGTGCCGGTGTTGGCGTTGATCTGGTTGTCGATCAGGGTCAGGTGACCTTCGCCGAGCAGGTTGCCGGTTTCGCCATCGGTGTCGGCGCCGATGTAGGCCTTCACCAGTGCGCGCTGCGGATCGCCGATCAGGCCTTGCAGGGTTGGCAGCATTTGCTGGGGCAGGGAAAACTCGACGGCGATCGGGTCGATCTGGGTCACGGTGAACAGACCCTGGGTGTCGGTCATGCGCAGGAAGTTGCCTTCGTCTACCGTACGAATCCCGACGCGGCCGGTGACCGGGGAGCGAATCTGGGTGTAGGAAAGTTGTACCTGCGCCGCGTCAATCGCGGCCTGATTGCCCTGGGCGGTGGCCTTGAGCTGGTTGACCAGTGCCTGCTGCTGGTCGTAGGTCTGCTTCGATACACCGTCGTCGACGCTGAGCAATTTGTAGCGCTTGAGGTTGACCAAGGCGACTTGCAGTTGCGCCTGGCTTTCGCCCAGTTGCGCCCGGGCCTGGTCGAGGCTGGCGCGGATCGAGCGGTCGTCGATGGTGGCGAGCAGGTCGCCCTGTTTTACCAGTTGCCCCTCTTTGACCAAGAGCTTGGTGAGAATGCCGTCGATCTGTGGGCGCACCACGACGCTGTGCAGCGAGAGTACCGAGCCGATGCCGCTGGTGTAGCGGGGGACGTCTTTTTCGCTGACGGCGACGACCCGTACCGGGATCGCGGTAGGGGCCGCGAGTTTGGCCGGAGCGGGTTTGTATGCGTACCACAGACCGGCGGCTGCGAGGGCGATCAGCAGGGTGGCGAGCAGGGCCTTTTTCTTCTGGATTTGCATGCTTGTGGGGCGCCAGGGGGACGGGGTTTGGGCAGGTTTTGTCTTTATAAACTTGTTTGGGGGTCAGGAGGGTGACGGCTAGCTGTCGCGGCTGTCAGGTTCGGCTTTGACTTGGCGGCCTGTGGGCCGACCATGCTCTTGGGTGTTCTTTGTGAATATCCGTTTCTGCGGGTGTTGCCACTGGCGGTTTCGCCCTTACGGCGAGTCCCTTTGGCAAACGCCCCAAAGGAACCAAAGGTCTGGGCCCCGGCGTTCGGCACCTCGCTTTGGCTCGGTGTTCCTTCGTTCCGGGATTCATCCGGGGGCATCGCCTACGGTTTGCTTCGCTGCACCTCCTCTCGATGCATGCGGCTGCGCCGCACGGTCGCTGCGCTCCCACCCCCGGATAAATCCCTCCACTCAGCCTGCCGATGGGGCCGGCACGTCAAGAGCGGTACTCGAGCTAACGCTCATTGTTTTGAGTGGTGAAGAGCGGGGTGGTGGTGGTGGTGGTGGTGGTGGTGGTGGTGGCGGTTTCTCAGCAATGCGGTTTTGAAAGTGTGATTCACTTTTCATATTCGTCTTGGCGATCTCTGGATTTCCTTCTTTCCCGGCCCCTGCCATCTACGCTCCTAAAGATCCGCCCCCACCAGCGGATACACGTTGTACAGCCCTGACGCCATTGGGGTGGGTCTTTCGGGAGTGTCTTTGCCATGAAGTTGAATATTGCTATATCGGCTGGGCTTGTTTTGCTTCCGCTTTGTGTCTTTGCCGCGCCGCAGACGAGTTCCGGTGAGATCCGGTTCAGTGGGCGGATTGTCGATTCCGGTTGTGAGGTTGGGCGTGTCGGGGCTTTGGGTTCGAAGGAGTCGCGACAGGTTGAGGTCAAGCCTGGCGTGACGCTTGATGTCGATACCTATCGCAATGCATGCAGCCATGAGACGTTGCCGTTGTCGGTGTCTTATGAGGCGCTGAAGACTTCGAGCGACAAGGGCATTGTGACCATCAGTTATCTGTAGGCCGTTCGGCGTGCGGTGCAAATCTTCAGGTGCCGATGCGGGGCGCGCAGGTATACTGCGCGCCTTCGCGGCTCACTGTTCGGGCCCGACTTTTTGCTTTGCGGAGCTTTTATGACTTCCCCGACCCAACCGCCAGTTGATGACGCTATCAGCGACGTCACGGCCGAGCATGCTGAAACCAGCGACACCAAAGCCAAGATCCCGGCCTTCAAGTTTCCGTTCAAACCAGGTGACCTGGCGGCAGCCAAAGCGGCCAAGCAGCCGCAGTTCAAGGGCAAGGACGGTGATCGTCATGCCAAGATTCCGGGTGTGGCGCCGTCGGGCACTCGCCGTTCGATGGGCAAGCGCTGATTCATTCCCGCCTCGGCCGTCGCTGTGATTTTCGGTCACAGTGATGGCTAATTGCTCAGTTCCTGAGCCAGATCAACGTTTAACCAGTGAGTGCGCTTAGAGTCAGCAGCCCTGCCGACTCTTTCCAATAAAACGAGCGCGCTTTCCATGAAGATCAATCTCCCGGTGACCGGGCGCAATGTCGATGTTGCGCCGGATGCGAACATTCTCTCGACCACCGATCTGACCAGCGCGATCACCTACGCCAACGACGACTTCATCAGGATCAGCGGTTACAGCCGCGACGAGCTGCTGGGTGCGCCGCACAATTTGCTGCGTCATCCGGACATGCCGGCGCAGGCGTTTGCCCATATGTGGCAAACGCTCAAGGGCGGTCGGTCGTGGATGGGGCTGGTGAAGAATCGTTGCAAGAACGGTGATCACTATTGGGTCAGTGCCTATGTCACGCCGGTCACGCAGAACGGTGCGGCGGTGGAGTATCAGTCGGTGCGCACGCGGCCGGATGCGCGGCAGATGGCGGCGGCGGAGCAGGCGTATGCGCAGTTGCGCGAGGGGCGGGTGGCGCGGTGGCAGTGGCTGCCGAGCCTGAGTTTGCGGGCGAAGATCATGGCGTTGACCAGTTCAGTGCTGGCGGTGGTGCTGGGGATTGAAGCCTGGCTGCGGCCGGAGTCCATGGGAATCGAGGCTGCTGCGCTGGTGGTCGGCAGCGGCGCGTGTGCCTTGGGCGTGGGTTGGCTATTACGGCCGCTGGAGCGTCTGACCGAGCGGGCGCGAGGGATTGCCGACAACCCGTTGAGTCAGGGTATTTATACCGGGCGGCGGGATCAGTTCGGGCAGATCGAGTTTGCGTTGCAGATGCTTGAAGCGCAGGTCGGTGCGGTGGTGGGGCGGATCGGTGATGCGTCGCAACGGCTGGCCGGGCATGCGGCGCAATTGGTGGATCACCTGCACAGCAGTCACACCAGCACCCTGGCTCAGCAGGCGGAAACCGATCAGGTGGCGGCGGCGATTCATCAGATGGCGGCCAGTGTGGCCGAGGTCGCCAGCCATGCGCAGCAGGCGTCGGTGGCGGCGGATATGGCCGGGACGGAAACCCGTGAGGGGCATCTGCTGGTCGGCGAGAGTCGCAGTGCGGTGTTGCGGCTGGCCGAGGAGTTGGGGCGGGCGACCGAAGTGATTCATCAGCTCGAAGGCCACAGCAGCGAGATTTCCGGGGTGCTGGAGGTGATTCGCAGCATCGCCGAGCAGACCAATCTGCTGGCGCTCAACGCCGCGATCGAAGCGGCCCGGGCCGGGGATGCCGGACGCGGGTTTGCGGTGGTCGCCGATGAGGTGCGCGGTCTGGCCCAGCGTACTCAGCAGTCGACCAACGAGATTCAACGGATGATCAGCACCCTGCAAAACGGCGCGCGGGATGCGGTGCTGGTGATGCAGCAGAGCAGCGAGCATGTGGATAACAGCGTCGAACAGGCGCAGCGTGCAGCCCGGGCCCTGGACGGGATCAGCGGGCGGGTCGAGCAGATCACCGAAATGAGTCTGCAGATTGCGGCGGCGGTTGAAGAGCAGAGCGCGGTGAGTGAGGACATTAACCGCAACATCGTCAGTATTCGCACGGCGTGCGAGCTGACGGTGGATGAGGGGCGCCAGAGCCAGCTCAACTCACAGGATGTGGCGGGGCTGGCGGGGGATTTGCGTTCGCTGGCGCGGGAATTCTGGGGGCGGCGGCAGGGCGCTCAGGCTGCCCGCAACGAGATGAACGCGTAGGTCTGCGGCGGTTCGGACACCACGTGTGCCCCGGCCGCCCGTACTTGCCCGGCGATGTCGTCGCCGGAGACATGGAACAGCCATTCACTGGAAACTTCGCTCAATGGCTGCGCCGTGACCTGATCGATCACCGAGGCAAACGCGCCCATGTCCGGCAGATACGCGGTAAACCCATCGCCCTTGAGCGCGGTGGTGCGAATGCCGAGCAGGCCGCAGATCGCGTCCTTGGTCTGGATGTCATCCCGATCGGCCTGACGGGAGCGCTGGATCAGCGTCACCAGTTCCTGATCCACCAGTTCGCCGCCGACGATAAGATCCGGTCCTTGCTCCCACGACTCCGGCGGGCAGTCCTTGGCCGCAGGATTCAACGGGATGTGCGGATTGATTTCGGCGGGATAGATGCGGCACACCAGCGGCCGGCGCTCGTAAATGCGGCACAGTTTGTTTTCGTCAAGATTCCGGCAGGGGCCGACGTTGTAGGCGGCGAAAGTGATTGCCACATGGGCGTCGGACATTCCGCTGCGTACTACCGCCGAACGCCGTTGCGCATGTTCGCGCTGCTGTTCCGGCAGGCCGAGGCCGTTGGCGAGAAACCCCTCCACCAGCACGATCACCTGACCGCCGTCGGCCGCCCACATGCGGGCTTCGGCCAGGGTCAGGGGCACGTGGTGATCGGTGCAGCATTTGCCGCAACCTACGCAGGAAAAGGTCGTATTCATTAAGCGGGCAATCTTCAATCAGGGTGTGAATCGGCGACATAAAGCCGCCGTACAGGCCCGGAGTGAAGCAAGTTGTGCGCCATTCGCTCAGGGTTTGGCGGTCGGGCGGATCGAGTCCCATTCGGTGACGAACGCGGTTTTCGACTTTTTGTTGTACAGGCACAGCTCGGTGCCTTGCTGGCCCTTCATGTGTTTTTGCGGGTATTGGCCTTGCAGCAACAGCGCGGTGTAGCCGACCCGGTCATCGAATTGCGCGGCGCTACCGACCGGTTTGGCGTTTTTCAAGCCGCTGGCCTTGGTGCAACTGGCGAGCACGGTTTTGTCGTAGGCCGCCCAGGCGTCGGGGCTGGAGGCGTGGACGAACGGGGCGATGAGGCAAAGTACGGAGAGGGCGAGGCGTTTCATGGTTCGGGCATCCTTGGGTTCAGGCCAGGGTTGGAGTATGCCTGAGCGGGAAAAGTTGTCTTGAGGCCGTCATCGCGGGCAAGCTCGCTCCCACAGGAATTGATGGCATATACAGATTTTGCAAACACCCGGAAACCTGTGGGAGCTGGCTTGCCAGCGATGGCGGTCTGTCAGTCCGGCACCAGTTCCCGGCGGACGACATACATTCCCGACCTTTCGTACAAGCGTTGCGCTCGCCCGTTGTCTTCCAGCACCTTCAGGTCGACAAATCCTTCGCGCCGATCCTGAAACACCTTGAATGCATGAAGCAGCATCGCCCGGCCTAATCCACGGCCCTGGGCGCGAGGATGCACCACCAGATTCTTGATGTAGGAACTGGTCCAGCATTGCGCCACGCCGATGACGCCTTCGGCATCGCTGGCGATGAAACACAGTGCAGGATCGTATTCCGGATCGTTCTCGAACTGCTGTTGCCAGACGTCCGGCGCCGGCACCCGACCACCGCCTTCGCGGTAACCGATCTGCATCAGTTCATGCACGGCGGCTGCACGTTCGGCGCTGTAGGTGGTGAGTTCGATGCCGTTCGGCCATTCGATGGCCGGCACGTCCTGGATCAGGTCGCGCCGCATCAAAAAGCAGAACGTCTCGCTCAAGACTCAGTGGCCCTGAGCGGCGACGAATTTGGCCGCTTCGATCAGGCAATGGGTCAGCTCGGGCGAGGAGAACTTGGTCAGCACACCGTTGGCGCCGGCGAGGCGTGCCTTTTCGCTGTTCATCGCGCTGTCGAGTGAGGTGTGCAGCAGCACGTAGAGGTGGGCGAAGTCCGGGGTTTCGCGCAGGGTGCGGGTGAAGGCGTAGCCGTCCATCTCGGACATTTCGATGTCGGAGACGATCAGGTTGATCTGCTGCGCCGTGCCTTGCAGGTCCAGCAGGCAGTCGATGGCCTCCTTGGCGCTGCGGGCGGTGTGGCATTGCAGGCCGAGGTTGCGCAGGGTGTGCACCGATTGCTGCAACGCCACCTGACTGTCGTCGACTACCAGAATCCGTGCGTTGCCCAGTACTTCGGCGTCTTCCATGCTCAGTTCGGTCGGGGCCATTTCGATCTGCGCCGGGGCGATACCGTGAATGACTTTTTCAATGTCCAGCACCTGCACCAGCGTGCCGTCCACCGAGGTCACGCCGGTGATGTAGGCGCGCGAACCGCCGGAGCCGAACGGCGGCGGTTTGATGTCGGTGGTCAGGCAATGCACGATCTTGCTCACCGCCTGCACATGCAGACCCTGTTTCGAACGGCTGACGTCGGTGACGATCAGGCAGCCGCCATTCGGATCTTCCAGCGGCCGCTCGCCGATGGCGCGGCTCAGGTCGATCACCGACAGCGAAGCGCCGCGCAGGGTGGCGATGCCTTTGACGTGCGGGTGCGACTCCGGCAGCTTGGTCAGCGGCGGGCAGGGGATGATTTCACTGACCTTCAGCAGGTTGATCGCCATCAGCTTGCCGCTGCGCAAGGTAAACAGCAGAAGCGAAAGTGAATCTGCGCGGGCTTTGTTGGAAGACATAAAAACCTTCTGTGGAAAAAGGTGAGCGGCGATCGCACGGATCGCCAGCAGGTATCGATGCCGGGTTATCGACTTGTAATCGGCAGGCTTTAGGGATTCCGGCGTCAATCCGACGGCGGAACTTTTATTTCATCCCCAACCGCTTTGCCATCCGACCCAGATTCGCCCGGTCCAGCCCCAGTTCACGCGCAGCACTGGCCCAGTTGTCCTGATTGCGCTCAAGCGCTGCACTGATCAACTGCCGCTGATACTGCTCGGTGGCGGTGCGCAGGTCGCCGCTGATCAAGGGCAGGGCGGCAGTCGCTTCGGACGGCGCCGGCGAGTTATCCACAACCTCGCGCGGCAGATCGAGGTCCATCGCGCTCAAACTGAGAATCTTCGGTCGCACCTTGCAGTTGCCCAGCGCCTTCAGTGCACTGCGTCCGATCAAGTGCTCCAGTTCCCGCACGTTGCCCGGCCAGGTGTAGGCCAGCAGCGCTTCCTGGGCGTCGCTGCTCAGGCGCAGACTATTGAGGCCCATGCGCGAGCGGTTCTGTTCCAGGAAATAACCGCTGAGCAGCAACACATCGCGGCCCCGGTCACGCAGCGCGGGGACCCGCAACGGGTAAACGCTGAGACGATGGTAGAAGTCGGCACGGTAGCGGCCGCTGCGCACTTCTTCGGCCAGGTCGCGGTTGGTCGCGGCGATCAGGCGCACGTCGACCTGATGCTCCTTGTCCGAACCCAGACGCTGCAACTGGCCGCTCTGCAAAACCCGCAACAGCTTGGCCTGGACGGTCAGCGACAACTCACCGACTTCATCGAGAAACAGCGTGCCGCCATTGGCCAGTTCGAACTTTCCGCGCCGGTCACTGGTGGCGCCGGTGAAGGCGCCGCGCACGTGGCCGAACAGTTCGCTTTCGACAAGCGTGTCCGGCAGCGCTGCGCAGTTGAGGCTGATGATCGGTTTCTCGGCGCGCTTGGAAGCTGCGTGAATGGCCTGGGCCACCAGTTCCTTGCCGACCCCGGTTTCGCCGGTGATCAGCACGGTCAGGTCGCTGCCGCCGACCAGGTTGATCTCTTCCACCAGCCGTTTATGCGCCTTGCTCTGGCCGATCATTTCGCGGTTCTGCTGGCCGCTGGCCTGGCGATAGACCTCGGCACGCTGGTGTTCGTCTTCGGCGCGGATCGCCAGACGCTCGATGCGTTCGGCGGCGTTGACCGTGGCCGAAGCGAGGCTGGCGAAGGCTTGCAGGGCGTCGAGTTCGATCGGTTCGAAGCGCTCCGGATCGAGGGCGTCGAGGGTGATCAGCCCCCACAGCTTTTCATCGACGAACAACGGACAGCCGAGGCAATCGTGAACTTCAAGATGATCGTCGAGGCCGTCGACCAGTCCGTCGTACGGATCGGGCAGATCGCTGTCGGCGGCGAAACGGGTCGGCCCTTCGCCGGCCAGCAGCACTTCAAAGCGAGGATGTTCGCTGACCTTGAACCGGCGGCCGAGGGTGTCGGTACTCAATCCGTCCACAGCCAGCGGCACCAGCCACTCGCCGTCGAGGCGCAACAGGGCGGCGGCATCGCAGGGCAGCAGGGCGCGCATGGCTTCCAGCAGGCGCCGGTAGCGCTCGCCTTCGGGCAGTTCGCGGGACAGGTCGGAAACCAGTGGGAGCAGGGCGGTGAGCAATGATTTGGCGGACATAGGCCTGTAGTCAAAGAGACACGTTGTAGTCGACGCGACTATAGAGGTGCTTGTGTCGATCTGACTACATAATTTTCAAGCTATTGATTTATATTAAAAAAATAGTTGGCACGAATACTGGAATGAACAAGGCACTTTTAGAGAAAGCTCAGGAGTCACCCTTATGCTTAGCGTCCAGGATCGTGCCATCGTCAAATCCACCGTGCCTCTGCTGGAAAGCGGCGGTGAAGCGCTGATCACCCATTTCTACCGCATGATGCTCTCCGAGTACCCGGAAGTCCGCCCGCTGTTCAACCAGGCCCACCAGGCCAGCGGTGACCAGCCTCGCGCCCTGGCCAACGGCGTGTTGATGTATGCGCGCCACATCGATCAACTCGACCAGTTGGGCGATCTGGTGGCGAAAATCATCAACAAGCACGTGGCGTTGCAGATCCTGCCGGAGCATTACCCGATCGTCGGGACCTGCCTGCTGCGCGCCATCTCCGAAGTGCTCGGCGAAGAAATCGCCACCCCAGAGGTGATGAGCGCCTGGGGCGCAGCCTACGGTCAGTTGGCCAAGATTCTGATCGGTGCCGAAACCGCCATTTATGACCAGAAAGAACAGGCCGTCGGCGGCTGGCGCGGGGCGCGGGAGTTCATCGTCGCGGCCAGGGTCGAGGAAAGCGCGGAAATCACTTCGTTTTACTTCGAGCCGGCGGACAAGGGCCCGATCCTGGCGGCCGAACCAGGCCAGTACATCGGCATGAAGCTGATCCTCGATGGTGAGGAAATCCGCCGCAACTATTCGCTGTCGGCCCTGGCCAACAAAGGCCAATACCGCATCAGCGTCAAGCGCGAACCGGGCGGCCGTGCCTCCAATTACCTGCATGATCAGCTTCATGTCGGTGCCAGCATCCAGCTGTTCCCGCCATCGGGCGAGTTCACCCTGACCGCCAGCGAAAAACCGCTGGTACTGATCAGCGGCGGCGTCGGCATCACTCCGACGCTGGCGATGCTGGAAGCGGCGCTGGAAACCGAGCGTCCGGTGTACTTCATCCACAGCGCGCGCAATGGCAGCGTGCATGCGTTCCGTGACTGGATCGATGGTCTGGCCGCGCGTCATCCGCAGCTCAAGCGTTTTTATTGCTACGCCGAAGATGACGGCGTGAGCCCGGCGGCGGACAAGGTCGGGTTGTTGAGCCAGGAACAGTTGGGCGAGTGGTTGCCGGAACAGCGTGATGTGGACGCCTACTTCCTCGGGCCGAAAGGTTTCATGGGGGCGATCAAGCGCCACCTGAAGGCGCTGGGCGTGCCTGAGAAGCAGAGCCGGTATGAGTTCTTCGGGCCGGCTGCGGCTCTGGAGTAATCCAGGACCGAGTCGCCTCTATCGCGGGCAAGCCCGCTCCCACAGGATTTATGTCGTACACAGCATGAGCGACGCCGAACCTGTGGGAGCGGGCTTGCCCGCGATGGGGGCGCCGCTGACTTGATTCTTAAATTCTGTTTAAAGGTTAATCGTTTCTTAACCGGTTTATCGTTTATTCCCCGATGCTGATGATAGGCGCTCGTTCGTTTACATGATCAGGATCGCCCCCATGTCGCACTTCGCCTCTTACCGTCGTTTCAGCCTGGCCACGTTGGGCCTGTCGGTTGCCTTGCTGTCCAGTCCGTTCGCGTTCGCCGAATCCGTCTTGATCGAACCCCAGACCCTGATCGTCGATCAGAGCCTGCCCAAGGCCCAGCGTGATGCGATGGAACTGGCGGCGCGGCGTTACGGCAGTTTCTGGAACACGGGCGAAGAGGTGTTGGCCACCGCCGCCCTGTCGCCGCAGTTCGTCGACAAGACCCCGCCGGAAGGCCGGGTGCAGGGGCCGACCGGGCCGTTGCTGGCGTCGAAGCTCTTTCGCACGGCGGTGCCGGACTTGAGTTGCGAGATCGAGCAAATGATCGTCGCCGGGGATCGCGTGGTGGTGCATCTGCACTTTCGCGGCCATTTCACCGGCACGTTCAAGGCTCTCAAAGGGCAGGGCCAGCGTGTAGACTTCCGGGCAACCGATATCTATCAGATCGACAACGGTCGCATCGCGGCCAATTGGCATATCGAAGACAACATCAGCCTGATGGCGCAACTGCAAGCGCAGCCGCCGGCCAGCTGAACCATGGACATGAAAGGGAAACGCGATGAGCGAGGAAACGATTCGATTGGGACGTGAGCGGCGCTTTCTGGTGCTGCTGGGCATCATCTGCCTGGCGCTGATCGGCGGCGCGCTGTACATGCAGGTCGTGCTGGGCGAGGCTCCTTGCCCGCTGTGCATCCTGCAGCGTTATGCGTTGCTGCTGATCGCGTTGTTCGCGTTCATCGGCGCGGCCATGCGCACCCGGCGCAGCATCACCGTGTTCGAGGTGCTGGTGGTGATTTGTGCCATCGCCGGGGCCGGTGTCGCCGGGCATCACGTGTACACCCAGTTCTATCCGGCGGTGAGCTGCGGCATCGATGTGTTGCAGCCGATCGTCGATGACCTGCCGCTGGCGAAGATCTTCCCGCTGGGCTTCCAGGTCGACGGTTTCTGCTCGACGCCGTACCCGCCGATCCTCGGTCTGTCGCTCGCTCAATGGGCGCTGGTGGCCTTCGTGCTGGTGGTGATCCTGGTGCCGCTGCTGACCTCGCGTAACCGAAAAGCATTGCGCTGAATCAACTTTTCGGCACCTGCGCCGATAATACAAACGCCTCGATTTGCGGTGACGCAGATCGAGGCGTTTGGCATTTCAGGGTCTGTGTGAAAACACCGTGACGAACGGCAAGGAAGGGTGCGACAGGTGTGCGACATGTTGTCACACGCGCCGTGTCGCAGCGCGTTTCACCGGCTCGGATTGGAGTGCTGTTACAAAAAAGGATTGGTCTGTTCCGGCGTTTTTCGTTCTTTGCACGGGGGTGCCGGATCAGGCAGTTTTAACAGACTCTGACAGATGGCCAAAAGCCTTGGGATATCGGGCTTTGCGCGAATCGTGCGGTGGGAAAAAGCCCACGGAGCTGTCTGAACTGATGCGGGTAGACGTACACTTTTTGGTGTTTTTGTTGAGAATCGATTTCGATAACATGGCTCACTTTTGCAAAAACGGTGATGGATTGTTGCTCTGAGCGATAAAAATTATTTCGGGATAAGACATGGTGTATAGGGCGCTACCTATCTACAATCGCCCGCACTGAATTCCCGGCACTGTTCAGCCTTTATTAAGGAGGCGAGCAGGAAGTCGGGTGTCGGGCAGCCGAGAGGCTTGCGAGACACCCAGGTGTCGGTGCCTTCCAACTTTCCGCACCAAATGGAATTGGTCTGTAACAAGGCCTTTGACCACGAATTCGAATAAGAACTGACCGCTGTCCCAGGTTTTGTCGAGCGTCTGACGCGCGACGGGCAGCCCTTATTCAATCCAAAGAAAATGCCAACCCTTGGCAGGGTGAAGTGTTGGCGATCAAAACCCAACTGCATTGCGCAAGCTGCTTTAGAGGTCGTGAGATGAGTAAAAACAGGTACCCCAGATTACTAGGCCTAGTGCCGCTGCTCGGCACGTTGTTGCTGGGAGGCTGCAACATGACCTTGCTCAATCCAACGGGCCAGGTCGGCCTGGAACAGCGCAACCTGATCATCACCGCCACGCTGCTGATGCTGTTGGTCGTTGTGCCGGTCATCGTCATGACGTTCCTGTTCGCCTGGAAGTACCGCGCCTCGAACAAGAACGCCGTCTACACCCCGAAATGGTCGCACTCGACCAAGATCGAAGTGGCAGTCTGGACCATCCCGGTCCTGATCATCATTGCCCTGGGTTACATCACCTACAAGTCGACCCACTCGCTGGATCCGTATCGTCCGATCGAATCCGACGTCAAGCCGGTGACCATCGAAGTGGTCGCGCTGGACTGGAAGTGGCTGTTCATCTACCCGGAACAAGGCATCGCCACGGTCAACAAGATCGTGTTCCCGGCGCACACGCCGGTTAACTTCCGGATCACTTCGGACGCGGTGATGAACTCGTTCTTCATCCCGGGCCTGGGCGGCCAGATCTACGCGATGGCGGGCATGACCACCAAGCTGCACCTGATCGCTGACCGCAACGCTGAAATGGACGGTATCTCCGCCAACTACAGCGGCGCTGGTTTCACCGGTATGAAATTCAAAGCGATCGCAACTTCTCAGGAAGATTTCGACGCCTGGGTAAGTGAAGTCAAAAAGGCACCTAAACAGCTTGAAGCCGCTGAATACGCAGCCCTTGCCAAGCCAAGCCAGAACAATCCAGTCGAGCTCTACTCCTCGGTCACGCCGAACCTGTTCCAGACCATCGTCGACAAGTACGAAGGCATGAAACCGGGCAAGCCGCTGAAGCACGAGAAGAAAGAGAAAGAAGTGGCGGCAACGGATATGGACTCGAATTCGCATTCAGCTGCCGGGGCAGAGGAGTAAACGATGTTTGGTAAATTAAGTTGGGAAGCGATCCCTTTCCACGAGCCGATCGTGATGGTCACCATCTCGATGATCGCGCTCGGTGGTCTGGCGTTGTTCGCTGCAATCACCTACTTCAAGAAGTGGACTTACCTGTGGACCGAGTGGCTGACGTCGGTCGACCACAAGAAAATCGGCGTGATGTACATCATCGTCGCCATGGTCATGCTGCTGCGCGGTTTTGCCGACGCCATCATGATGCGTACCCAGCTGGCCATGGCCACCGAGGGTTCGCCTGGCTACCTGCCACCTGAACACTATGACCAGATCTTCACCGCTCACGGTGTGATCATGATCATCTTCATGGCGATGCCATTCTTCACCGGCCTGATGAACCTTGCAGTGCCGCTGCAGATCGGCGCGCGTGACGTTGCGTTCCCGTTCCTGAACTCCCTGAGCTTCTGGCTGCTGGTGTCCGGCGTCGTGCTGATCAACCTGTCCCTGGGCGTCGGCGAATTCGCCAAGACCGGCTGGGTTGCCTATCCACCGCTGTCGGGTCTGCAATACAGCCCTGGCGTGGGGATGGACTACTACATCTGGGCGCTACAGCTATCGGGTCTGGGTACAACGCTAACGGGGGTTAACTTCCTCGCGACCGTGCTGAAAATGCGTACCCCTGGCATGAAACTGATGGACATGCCGATCTTCACCTGGACCTGCACCTGGGCAAACGTTCTGATCGTGGCTTCGTTCCCGATCCTGACCGCTACCCTGGCACTGCTGACCCTTGACCGTTACATGGATTTCCACATTTTCACCAATGAACTTGGTGGCAATCCGATGATGTACGTCAACCTGTTCTGGGCATGGGGCCACCCTGAGGTTTACATCCTGATCCTGCCGGCATTCGGCATTTTCTCGGAAGTCATCTCGGCCTTCACCGGCAAGAAACTGTTCGGCCACCACTCGATGATCTACGCCTCGGGCGCGATCTCGGTACTGGGCTTCATGGTTTGGCTGCACCACTTCTTCACCATGGGTTCGGGTGCCAGCGTCAACGCCTTCTTCGGTCTGGCGACGATGCTGATTTCCATCCCGACGGGTGTGAAACTGTTCAACTGGCTGTTCACCATCTACCAGGGCCGTCTGCGCTTCACCAGCCAGGTTCTGTGGACCCTGGGCTTCATGGTGACCTTCGCCATCGGCGGCATGACCGGCGTACTGTTGGCCATCCCGGGTGCTGACTTCGTTCTGCACAACAGCCTGTTCGTGATCGCTCACTTCCACAACGTGATCATCGGCGGCGCGGTATTCGGCTACATCGCAGGTTTCGGCTTCTACTTCCCGAAAGCGTTCGGCTTCAAGCTGCACGAAGGCTGGGGTAAAGCAGCGTTCTGGTTCTGGATCTCGGGCTTCTTCGTCGCGTTCATGCCGCTCTACGCTCTGGGCTTCATGGGCATGACCCGTCGTCTGAACGCCACTACCAACCCTGAGTGGGTACCGTACCTGTACGTTGCCATGTTCGGTGCGGTGATGATCGCTGTGGGTATCGCCTGCCAGCTGATCCAGCTGTACGTGTCGGTGCGTGACCGCAACAAGCCAGAAAACATGTGCGAACACGGTGACCCGTGGAATGCCCATACCCTGGAATGGTCGACCTCGTCGCCACCTCCGTTCTACAACTTCGCTGTACTGCCAAAAGCAGACTGCATCGATCCGTTCACCGAGGCCAAGGAAAACGGTACCGCGTACAAGGCTCCGGCCAAGTACGAACCGATCCACATGCCGAACAACACCGCCACTGGCGTGGTGATGGGCGCACTGCTGACCGTGTTCGGTTTCGCGATGATCTGGCACATCTGGTGGTTGGCGATCGCCAGCCTGGCCGGCACTGTCATCTACTTCGTGATCCACGCAGCACGTGACGATCAGGGCTACATGGTGCCGGTTGAAACAATCGAGCGCATCGAAGCCGAGCAGCACAAGCGTCTGGTAGCGGCCGGGAAGATCCCTGCTTCCGCAACCCGTGTTGAAACCAAGTTGGAACAGGCTTAAACAATGTCGAACTTAGTGACCAATGCTGGACACGCCCATGGTCATGACCATGGGCACGATGACCATCACCACGACTCGGGCGAGATGACCGTCTACGGTTTCTGGCTCTACCTGATGACCGACTGCATTCTGTTTGCGTCGATCTTCGCGGTGTACGCGGTACTGGTAAACAACGTCGCCGGTGGCCCGTCGGGCCACGACATCTTCGAACTGCCATACGTGCTGGGCGAAACCGCTCTGCTGTTGTTCAGTTCGATCACCTACGGCTTCGCCATGCTGGCGTTGTACAAGGGTAAAAAGCAGCAGGTTCTGGGCTGGTTGTTCATGACCTTCCTGCTCGGCGCAGGCTTCATCGCCATGGAGATCAACGAGTTCCACCTGCTGATCTCCGAGGGCTTCGGTCCTAGCCGTTCGGGCTTCCTGTCGGCGTTCTTCACGCTGGTCGGTACCCACGGTCTGCACGTGTCCGCCGGTCTGATCTGGATGGGCATCATGATGTACCAGGTCAACAAGCACGGCCTGACGGCGACCAACAAGACCCGTCTTAGCTGCCTGAGCCTGTTCTGGCACTTCCTGGACGTGGTGTGGATCTGCGTATTCACCGTTGTTTACCTGATGGGGACCCTGTAATGGCTAATGCACACTCCCATGACAGCCATGATGCTGGCCACGGCAGCGTAAAGTCGTACGCCATCGGCTTCATCCTGTCGGTAATCCTGACCGTCATCCCGTTCGGCCTGGTGATGTACCCGACCCTGCCGAAGTCGACGACGCTGGCAATCGTCCTGCTGTTCGCCGTGATCCAGGTGATCGTTCACCTGTATTACTTCCTGCACCTGGACCGTTCCATCGCTCAACGTAACAACGTGATTGCGTTCGTCTTTACGGCCATCGTGATCGTGCTGCTGGTCGGTCTGTCGCTGTGGATCATGTTCAGCATCCACACCTACATGATGGCGAAGTGAGGTAAACCCGATGTCGCTCAAGCACTTTATCCAAATCACCAAACCGGGGATCATTTTCGGTAACGTGCTTTCTGTGGCAGGCGGGTTCTTCCTGGCCTCGAAAGGGCATGTCGATCTGGCCGTGTTTCTGGCAGCCATGATCGGCACTTCCCTGGTTGTGGCCTCCGGTTGCGTGTTCAACAACTGCATCGACCGCGACATCGACCTGAAGATGGAACGCACCAAGAACCGGGTGCTGGTCCAGGGCCTGATCTCCCTGAAACTGGCCCTGGTCTATGCGACCGTCCTGGGTGTCGCCGGCGTTGCGTTGCTGTACAAGGTGGCCAACCCGTTGGCTGCCCTGTTCGCCGTGATCGGCTTCATCATCTACGTCGGCTTCTACAGCCTGTACCTCAAGCGCAAGTCGGTTCACGGCACGCTGGTGGGCAGTCTGTCGGGCGCCATGCCGCCGGTGATCGGTTACGTGGCCGTGACCAACAGCTTCGACATGGCCGCGCTGACCCTGCTGGTGATGTTCAGCCTGTGGCAGATGCCGCACTCCTACGCCATCGCGATCTTCCGCTTCAACGATTACCTGGCCGCATCGATTCCGGTGCTGCCAGTGAAGCGCGGGATCCAGGTGGCCAAGAAGCACATCCTGTTCTACATCCTGGCCTTCCTCGTGGCGACCTTGATGCTGACCTTCAGCGGTTACGCCGGCATGAGCTACCTCGCCGTCGCCGCGGCCATGGGCATGTACTGGCTGTACATGGCCTGGACCGGCTACAAGGCGGTGGATGACACGGTCTGGGCACGCAAGCTGTTCGTGTTCTCGATCTTCACCATCACCGCGCTGAGCGTCATGATGTCCCTGGACTTCAAGGTGCCGACCGAGCTGCTGCTGACGTACGCGCCGTAAGGTTCGAACGTTGTACGAGAAACCCCGTTCATCGAGAGATGAGCGGGGTTTTTTGTTGAGGATTGTTTATTCGCTGCGAAAAGTGTTTATTGTTCAGCTATAGGCAATTTGCTTATAGTTTTTGGATGAGAACAGTATTCTTTGAAACCACACTATTCACCGCAAACCTGGGTCATTACCTCACGGACGACGAATACCGTGAGCTGCAGACCTACATGCAAAGCAATCCGCATGCGGGCGATGTCATGCCACGAACAGGCGGCTTCCGAAAACTGCGTTGGGTTGATGTTCGTCGAGGCAAGGGCAGGCGAGGCGGCTTGCGAGTTATCTATTATTGGCTTATGAATGATGGCCAGTTCTGGATGTTTGCGATTTATGACAAAGATGAGCTTGAGAATTTGACTGCCGAGCAAGAGAAGGCGCTCAAGGGAGCTATAGAGAAAGAGTTGAAAACACGAGGTACCCCATGAAAAAACGCGACCTGTTTGCAGAATTGATGCAGGGCGTTGATGAGATGGCGGCTCAACGCGAAGGAAAAATCACGCTACGTAATACGACACTCGAGGACAAACCCGCCCCTGAAGTCGGTGCTCAGGAAATCGTAGCGCTACGGGAAAAACTGCACATGTCACAGGCGGTTTTTGCCAGGCGAATCAGGACAAGTCCAAGCACTCTGAGAAACTGGGAGCAGGAGAAATCAAAGCCCAACGCTCAGGCTGCCTTGCTGATCCGTTTGGTGGAAAAATTCCCTGACATGGTCGAGCGGTTGAGTGCTGTTTAAAGTCATTTCCAAGTCTAAATAAAACCCCGCGCGGTTTATGTCGTGCGGGGCTTTTTCGTTGTAGCAGCCACGGGTTGCGGTGTACTGGCAAGCGACCTAGATTTGGATCCAACCCTGTCAGTTATGGCGCCAAGCACTGTTCGGCGCTCGACTGTCGTAATCTGCGGTTTTCATGCATCGATCAAGAGGCTGGGCGAAATGACTGAGAGGATGACCTGCGACGAGCGCTTCATTGCCCTGGCAAAAGAGCTGAATTACGACATCAATGGCGAGAACACGGTGGGTGGCAATTACGCGCCGTTGATCCGTCATCACGATGAGATTTACATCAGTGGGATGGTGCCGCGCACCGAGGGCAAGATTCAGTATCCGGGGCGGGTGGGGCAGGAGTTGACGCTCAAGGATGCGCAGGCTGCGGCGAGTATCAGCGCGATGCGTTGTCTGGCTTTTATCGTCGATGCGGTCGGTTCGTTGGACAAGGTCCGGTCGTTGTTGCGGGTCACGGTGTACGTGAAGTCCACGCCGGATTTCGTCGACCTCAGCGAAGTCGCCAACGGTGCATCGGACGTATTCAGTTATGTGTTGGGCGATGTCGGGCGCCATACCCGCACCACCGTCGGTGTCTATCAGTTGCCGAAAAACGCAGCCATCGAAGTCGACATGATTGCCGCGGTGCATCCCTCGGCATAAATCGCCAATCGCCGGACAACAAAAAGCCCCGCCTGAAATTCAGAGCGGGGCTTTTTCGTCTGCGCCGGTATTACTGGGCGGCGATGCTGTAGCCATCAAACGCGGTTTGCTGTTGCAGGGCGGTGATGATGTTCTTGCGGTTGATCGCGTGCTCGGTGCCGGCGTTGTCGACGAAGGTCTCGCCTTCGATTTCCGCCTCGTCGCCTTCACCGACGAAGGTGAAGCCGAGGAATTCCAGCGCCTCGCGATCCACGCTCAGACGCGAACGCGGTGTGCGCATTGGCAGGGTCACGCTGATGCCGTCCTTGCTGATGTTGAACACTTCGACGTCTTTCTTGGCGCGGGCGGCCTTGCTCTTGCCGCCGCTCGGGTTGCTGATTGCTTGATGGGTCTGGTTCAGCACCTTGAGGGCCAGGCCGTAGACGATTTCCTGGAACGCCGGATCGTCTTTGAAGCTGGACAGGATGCGGCTGATCGGGAACTTGCTGCTGAGGTCTTCGAGGGCGGCGATGTCGGCAGCCTCGGCGTCCTTCAGGCGCTTGAGTTCGCCCATCAGCTCGTAGGCCTGGTCATCATCGAAGCGGTCGTGGGCCTGACGGATCGCGGCGCGCAGTTCGCGGATCTGATCGCTCTCGCGGCTCGACTGGAACGCGTCCAGCACCATCTCGCTGATGATTTTCGCCTGTGGGATGTGTTGTGAAAGATTGATGGAGTTTTCGTATTCCGCTTTGGACGACAGAGTGACTACGGATTCAGCGGTGTTGAAATCGGACATTGAAATTTCACTACTTTTTTAACTTGAGATGAGACGAGAAAGCGCTGGGGGCTTTTTCAGGCCGACTAATTTAGGGGAGCGCAGCGGCGTTGTCACGGAGCAAGGGGCCGGTGGTGCCGATTATTTGTCTGGATGATTTGTGAAGGGCTACCAGGCACCGCGCGTGCCCTGTCTCATTCATTGGCGATAGCGTTCTCCGGTAACCGCCGGGATGTCAGGCCACGCAGCGTCCAGTAGAGCTTCAGAGAACGGGTGCCGATCAGGCCGCACATGAAACCCGCAATGCCGGACTTGAGCAGCTGCATGTCCGGGGACGCGGAACGCTCCGGATTCACGTCATGCTGATAGCCGAAATAGTAGTTCGCGGAAAAGAACATCAGGTACATGATCAGGATTTTTACCGTGCCCGGCATGATCAGCCCTGTCGCGGAGTCGTCGAGCACCACGCCTCGGCGGGAAAACACCAGCCAGGCCGAGAAACCGCCCAGCAACAGCGCGGCGAGCCAGGTGCTGAAAAACAAGACCGGGTTGATCGACAGGTTCAAGGAGTACAGCGACCACGCCAAAAACGCCGGGGGCGTAATCAGCATCGAGGCACGGCTCTCGCGGCGGGGAGAAAACGACTTGATACCGAAATAAACCACCAGCAGAAAAATCAGGTAAACCCGTATCGGAGTGTTTTGCAGAATCGTGAGCATTGCGCAGCATCCATGCTGGAAAAGGAGGAGGGTGGAGCATAGCCGGGGCCACAGAAACCGTCGGCTATTTCAGTCGCAAACGCTCCATCGCGATCGCCGACGTTTCAAATCCCAGGGTGGCGAAAAACGCTTCTGCACCTTCGCGTCCGGCACGCAGGACCCAGGTAATGTCAGGATTGTCGCCCATCACCTGTTCGACCAGCGCCCGCCCGATACCCGCGCGCCGATGTTGCCCGTCGACCACGACCATCGACAGGTAACCGTTGGACAAGCCATCGGTGAGGCCACGGGCGAAACCGACAATCTGCTGGCCGCTCAATGCCACAGCGGTGCGCTGAGAGTTCTGAACAAGCTGTGCGAAATGTTCGGCGGTGCCGGTGCGATGGCCCCAGCCGTGCCGCTCCAGAAACTGTCTTGCCGCCTCCACTTCCGTGGGCAGGAGGTCGCGTATTGAAATCTCTTTTTTCATTCGTTGATTCCGTCCCTGGTGTGTTTCCAACAGTAGTCGCGTTGCTTACGGTCTGCCCCACATCTGCATGGCGAACTCGACGAAGCGACGCAGTTTCGGCAGCCGGTAGCGATCCGGCGCGTAGAGCAGATGCATCGGGCGGTTCGGCGGCTGGTAGTCAGGCATCACGACGACCAGTCTGCCATCGCGCAGGTCCTGTTCCACCAGCGCGTCCGGCAGCATCACGATGCCCATACCGGTGCGTGCGGCCTGATGCAGACCGGCTGAGCTGTTGATCAGCATCGGACCTTTGACGTCGACCATGATTTCGCCGTCCGGGCCGCTGAGGCGCCACTGTTTTTCCACCGATTGCCAGTCATCGCCGGCGGGGTAGGCGAAGGACAGGCAGTCGTGCTGACGCAGCTCTTCAGGGGTCAGTGGCATGCCACGTCGGGCCACGTACTCCGGTGAGGCGCAGACGGTCAGGGTGTAGTCGATCAGCGGGCGGGCGATCAGGTTGGATTGGTCGAAGTGGCCCAGTCGGAAGGCCACGTCGAGACCGCTTTCCAGCAGATCCGGGCGGCGGTTGGTCAGGATCACGTCGAGTTTGACCTGCGGACATTGCAGGGAAAACTCACTGAGTGCCGGGGCCAGGCGTTCGACACCAAAGGTCAGCGGCGCGGTCACCCTCAGGATGCCGCGCGGTTCATCGAGCGTCTGCTCAGCGAGGCGTTCGGAGTCGGCGACCAGGCCGAGCACTTCCAGACAGCGCTGGTAGTAAACGCTGCCGAACTCGGTCAGCCGCTGACGCCGGGTGGTGCGTTGCAACAGTTGTACGCCGAGTCGTTGCTCCAGCGCCCGCAGGTGATTGCCCACCATGGTCGTGGACATTTCGCACTGCAGCGCGGCCGCCGTCATGCTGCCGGACTCCACAACCTTGACGTACACGCTCATCGACTGGAACAGATCCATTATCAAGCCCGGCTTTTAAATGATTGAAGTTTTGCCGAGTTTATCCAGTTCAGGTGGATAACCATACTGCCAGCACCTCTCACCTCGCTGGAGTTTGCCGACATGACCGCCGCCCTGATGAACACCTATCAACCGCTGGAATTGAGCTTCATCAAAGGCCTGGGCACCCGACTCTGGGATCAGGCGGGCCGCGAGTATCTGGACGCGGTGGCGGGCGTGGCGGTGACCAATGTTGGCCACTCGCACCCACGCATCGTCTCGGCGATCAGCGAGCAGGCGGGATTGCTGCTGCACACCTCCAACCTCTACAGCATCGACTGGCAACAGTCGCTGGCGCACAAGCTGACGCAACTGGCGGGGATGGAGCGGGCGTTTTTCAATAACTCCGGTGCCGAGGCCAACGAAACCGCACTGAAACTGGCGCGTCTGTACGGCTGGCGCAAAGGCATCGAACAGCCGCTGGTGGTGGTGATGGCCAACGCGTTTCATGGCCGTACCCTCGGCACCTTGTCCGCCAGCGATGGCCCGGCGGTGCGCCTGGGTTTCAATGAGTTGCCCGGGGATTTCGTCAAGGTTCCGTTCGGCGATCTTCAGGCGCTGGAGCTTGTGCAGCGCAAGCATGGCCAGCGAATCGTGGCGATTCTGGTCGAGCCGATTCAGGGTGAAAGCGGTGTGCAACTGGCACCGCCCGGCTACCTCAAGGCCCTGCGTGAATTGTGCAATCGTCACGCCTGGCTGCTGATGCTCGACGAAATCCAGACCGGTATCGGACGCACCGGTCGCTGGTTTGCGTTCCAGCACGAAGGCATCGTTCCCGACGTCATGACCCTCGCCAAGGGCCTGGGCAACGGCGTGCCGATCGGCGCCTGTCTGGCACGGGGCCGGGCTGCCGATCTGTTCACCCCCGGCAGCCATGGCAGCACCTTCGGCGGCAATCCACTGGCGTGCCGGGTGGGCTGCACCGTGCTCGAGATCATCGAGGAACAGGGCCTGCTGGAAAATGCCAGGGTCCAGGGCGAGCGCCTGCTGACCCGCCTGCGTGCAGAGCTGGCGGACAATCCGAATGTGCTGGCGATTCGTGGGCAAGGGCTGATGATCGGCATCGAGCTCAAACAGCCGATCCGCGACCTGACACTGATTGCCGCGCGGGATCATGGATTGCTGATCAACGTCACGCGCGGCAAGACGATCCGGCTGCTGCCGCCGCTGACGATTGATGAGCGGGAGGTGGGGATGATTGTCAGAGGTGTTGGCCGTTCCCTGAGCCATGTCTCATCCCTCGGTCAGTAGTGAAATCTACAAGTTATGACGCAGATTTCGCCGTCTACGATTGCATACACCAGGCGATGCTCGGCAGTTATCCGCCGTGACCAGAAGCCGCTCATGTTGTGCTTGAGCGGCTCCGGTTTACCCAAGCCTTCAAAGGGTTGGCGCTGGATCGCTTTGATCAAAAGATTGATTCGTTTGAGACCGGCCTTATCGTTTTGTTGAAACCATAAGTAGTCTTCCCAGCCCGTTGGCGTGAACTGGATTTTCATTCTTCAATCAGTTGCCTGACTTTGGCTTTTCCAGCGCGCATTTCGCCAATCGATTTGATCAAGCGCTCGGCATTGGCCGGAGAGCGCAGCAGATAAGCCGTTTCTTCCAGCGCGTTGTATTCGGCCAGAGACATCATCACTACAGGCTCGCCTTTTTGGCGGGTTACCAGAAGTGGGGCGCAGTCTTCATTCACGCGATCCATGGTTTCAGCCAAGTGCGCACGAGCTGTGGTGTAGTTGATAGTGTCCATGTTGTAGTCCTCGCTTGATGCAAAGAACGTACAGAAATGAGTACAGGAAGACAAGGCGATACCTATCAGTGGTTGTGCCGCAGACGGGCTGCCTGCGGTGTGCTGAGTATCACCGAAGTCTCATCGAGACGTTTCTGGGTCTTCTGTAAGCTGATTCCGACGAGTCTGCCATCTCTCTCACTCTCTAAGTGAGATTTTTCTAATCAGGGTAGTCCGACAAATCCGGCGCCAGCATCCGGGTCTTCGGCGCGCCGTTCGAGTTGTGCTGGATGATGTCGTTCGGCTGTCCTTGTTGATTGAAAAACACCTGGCCGATCCCCGCCGAATTCCACAGTCGTTCGCCCGCTTCGGCGTGTTCCGGCACGTACGGAACGATGCGCATGCGGCGGCGTTTGGTCAGCCAGTTGAGGGGCGAGCGCGGTGAGTAGAGCCAGCGGTTGAGACGGTCGAACCATTCCAGCAGGGTCGGCGGGAATTCGTTTTTGATGCCGCTGCTGGTGATCTGCCAGATGCGCGGGCCGGCCTTGCGGTGTCGGATCAGGACTTCGTAGACGAAGGAATAATGCACGTCGCCTGACAGCACCACGTAACTGCCCGGTGTACGCGAGTGTCGGAAAATGTTCAGGATCACCTGGGCGGCGCCGCGATGGGCCATCCAGTTTTCCGCGTCCACCAGCAGTGGATAACCGCACCAGCTGAATACTCGCTGCACGGTTTCGATCAGCTTCACGCCGAAGATCGGTGCCGGCGAAACGATGATCGCCGAAGGATGGTCGAGCAGTTCCTGCTGCAGTTCGCTCAAGGCTTCCCAGTCCAGCAAACCCGACGGTTGCTTGAGCGCCATTTCGCTGCGCCAGCGTCGGGTACGGGTGTCGAGCACCACCAGCGCCGGGCTGGTCGGCAAGACGAAATGCCATTGCTGAAAGCGCAACAGTTCATCAATCAGTTCGTCCTGCACGGGAGCGTCGAGATAGCGGTCATCGTCGCTGGCGCTCAGGCCTCGGGTTTTCTCCAGCACTGCGCTGAATGCATCCGGATTGTTGCCCCAGCCCTGACACAACATGTAGGCGATCAGCGCGTTGCCGATGATGCGTTTGGAGAACGGGTGGCCGTAGGCCGTTTCCTCCCATTGCGCGGACAGGTTCCAGTCGTCGGTGATGTCATGGTCGTCGAAAATCATCAGGCTCGGCAGATGCGCCAATGCCCGGGCCACTTGGCTGAGGCCGGCCTTGAAGCCGTCGATGCGGGTCTGTTCGAGGGCGTAGCGCTTGAGGCGTTCGGGCGTCAGTGCTGGCGGCTGTGGATTGACCAGTGTCCACGGGGTTGGCGACCACACCAGCAAATACATGGCCATGACTTCGGCAAACGTCACAAGGTGATTGTCGGCGCTGCTGCTGGTGAAAATCGGCTTGCGCGCACCCCCGAAGAAACGCTCGCGCAATGTCTCGTTGCTTTCCAGAGCCGGCAGCAGATCCGCACGATGGTAGTAGCTGGCCGGGTGTTCGTAGAGTTTCGCGCTGTCGCTGACCACCGCGCCTTCTAGGTGTTCACCGAACAGACCGAGGCGCTCGATTAAGGCATGAATCGCCCGCAATATCGGGCCGGCAACGTCGTCGGCGTAGACCTGATCACCGCTCATCATCAACAGCGCTGGGCGTTGCTGCGGATCGGTTTCGGCGGCCAGTAACCGGTCAACGCAAAGCAAACCGTCGGCGGCCGGATGATGGGGCTTGCGGCAGGAGCCGTGGAGTAACTGGTCGATGCGCGAGCGCAGGACGAAATTCGGGCCGGTGGCGTTGTCGTAGAGCAGGTGTGGCGCCCAGTCGGCGATTGGCTGCTGACCATCGATCAACAGGTCGTAGTCGATGCGGGTATCGCAGGGCAGGGCGGTTTCCAGCGGAACGTCGATCAGGTGAACAAACGCCCGGGTGCCTACCGGAATGACGGTGCATTTCCCGCTATCGAGAGGAATGTTCCCTACGCCTTGCAGGCGCAGGGTCAGCGACAGCTCGCGGCTGCCGACCAGCCAAAACACTAAGCGCGTCGGTTCCAGTCGGCGCAGCAACGGCCCGGCCAGAACAGCGGGCAGCGGGCTCAGGTCATCAGGTGTCGGAGGCATCGGGGGAAAAGCTCAAGGCGCACAGGCCGGCGATGATAGCGCAGCCGGCGCCTCGAACCCTTAAACCAGGCTTAAGAGCCCGTTTTTTCCAGCTTCAGCGCCAACAGGCGCCATTCGGCAGGTGTCGCGTCGACTCTTGGCTGTTCCTGTACGGAGCAGTCGAAGCGGTACGTCACGTCGTCGCCATTCATGTTCCGCGCGGTGACGGTGTTGCTGAAGGAGTAAACCTGATCCTTGAAGCGCTGCGGCGTGAGACTTTTGCTGTCAGCAAACCGGGCAGACGCGGGGAAGCGCAAAGTGCTGGTCACGAACGGGCTGCACATGACATACGCGAGCATCGATTTATCGCCCTGGGCGTCAGCGCGCAATTTTTTGCTGAGCGCCGTCAGGGCCTTGCGCCCCTGATCGTCACTCTGGTCGATCACGGTTTGCACCGACATCGTCTTCGGCGCGCGACTGGCGTAGTTCGGCAGCAACGCGGAATCCGCCGGGGAGGGCTTGTTGTCCGGCTCGATAGCGGCAAACACCGGCGCATCTTTCAGCGCAGCAGGGCTTGCAATGGCCTCGGCTTCCGGCAGCAACGAGGTCGGCTCGGCTTGCTGTTGTGCCACGACGTTTTCAGTCTGCGCGGCTTCGTAGCGATGCGCCGACGGGAACAACGAAAAAGTGATCGCCAACACCACCATCGAAACAATGAAACCGCCCGCGACACCGACCAGGTTGGCGTAAAACAGATTCCAGCTGCCGCGGTTTTTCACCACCCAGCGCCACATGAAACCCCAGGCCGCGACAAATGCCAGAAAACGCAGAAACTCCATTCGATCCTTTCCTTAAACCTGCAAAAAAACTGAAAACAGTACGTCGCGCAGAATGAGTTCTGACGATCGGCGGCAAGATACCAAAATGGAAGTCTGACGCCACGAAGACATTTACATGCCGCTTTTGGGTGAATTGATGATTGCAAACAATATGATCGCCGCTAAGCACGCCACCATGCCGCACGCGGCGGCTTGAAGCTGACGCATGACGGGATGTTCAGCCTGCGAGCGACGGGCCACCAGCATCCAGACACCCACCAGCGCGGCAACCGTTGCCATTATTTCCAGCAATATGCCCATGACGCCGTAAATCGGCGGTCGGGTTGATCCGAACAGGCCAATCCAAAGCTCACTGACCGCTACAGCCACCACCATGCCGCTGGCTGCGCCCAGCACGTTGGCGAGGAGCAGATTCCAGGCGCCGCGATTTCGGACGACCCACACCCACATGCCGGCCCAAGCCATTAAAGCAAGCACACCATCCATCGAATTCATCCTTTTGAATCAGTCGCTTTGCATGCCCTTGATAAGCTTGGCGACAGTGGACGGCAAGATAGCAAAATAGTAGCTTCGCGCCACTTTCCTGATTCCTGTAATGGACTACTCATGTCAAAAGTCGCCCCTGCTTTGCGTCTGCTGTGCGCAATTACTTTCGCCAGCGCCATGACCCCGGCGTTCGCCGCCTGGAAAGAGCACCCGGAAAACAGCTGGAAGTATTACCTCGCCAACTGTCAGCGCATGCAGGAAAAAATGGCCGACGTCCAGAGCGGTCGCGTGCCCGGCGCCTTTGAGGTGATGGGCGATCTGGAGAACAGCCAGGGGAGCATGAATGAGCACCGCCCAAATCTGCCTCCCCAATACCTTGCCTCCGGGGAGTTCGCTCAATGCGAAAACGTGGCGGCCGAGGCCGATGCGATGATTGCCCGTGGCAAAGCCGAGTTCGCCGACAGAATGAATCAGGCCGCCGAGCAAGGCCGCATTGCCCACCAGAACTCCCCCGAATACCAACGCGCCCGTTCACTCGGCTACAGCGATGTCGGCGAAATCTCCTTCCTCAAACTTCACGAAGACATGGACGGCGCAGCGCGCCTGAAAACCATGCTGATTACCGTCGATGAAGTCTGCGGCCAATACTTTCGTGCCACGCAATATGTGAAGCCGTATGTGATCTACACCGTTCGGCCGTCGGATGGCGGGTGTGGTGAGGAAAAGCGCGTGGCGATTGTCGGCGGCAGGTCGGTGGAGAAGGGCGATTACATCGATGAGCGGGGCGAGTTTCAGTATGTGGGCTGGAAGAAAATTGTCGGCGCCGACGGATTTGCGACGGATATTCGGGTGTTGAAGGTTCGGCGCTGACTGCAAAACAGCCGCGCCGTCCACTCAGGTGTGGGGGAAATAATTCACCGCCAGAAACAGCAGGGTCGCCATGCCGGCGACCAGGCCACACACCGCGCCGAGCAACTGACGTGCAACCGGATGTTCGGGTTGACGGCGATTGGCAATCCACAGCCATACCCCCGCCAGAACGCCCGCGCTGGTGATGAACACCAACAGACTGCGATTCAGGTTGGGTGTCGCCATCGACGTACCAATGACTGCGTCGTAAAGCAGCGTGAACACAATGCCGGTAACCACGCCACTTCCGGCGCCGGCAAGGTTGGCCAGCAACAGGTTCCACTCACCCCGTTGCTTCACTACCCACAGCCAGGTTCCAGCCATCACCAGCAAGCACAACACAGCATCCATTTTGGTTTATTCCCGAGTGCGCGATAACAGAGGCGGTTGACAGGCCTCTGGCGAGTGGACGGCAAGATATCAAAATAGAAGCTTCGCGCCACTTGCTTCATCTGCGTAGCTTAAAGAATGTCCTTCAAATAACCCTTGAGCGCGAGGAGCGGCTGATCCAGTTGCTCCAACGATTGCGCCTGGCGGAAGTCGGTCGACAACTTGTGCAGTTCCCGCCCCAACGGTTTCTCGACGCCACCCAACGCATCCATCGCCAGCGTCAGGCACTCGTTCATCTTGAACTGGATCGTCTCGACATCACCCCGGCGCACCAGCAATTCGAACACGTCTTTCTGATAGTCGCCCATGACCATGTCATCGCGCAGAATCGGGCTCAGGCCTTCTTCCTCGTAGGCGAGTTTGAGGGAGAACAGGGCGACGGTTTCCAGTGACGTTTCCATGGGGTGAACCTGTGTGAGATCTCGCCGGAGAGCCAGCGACACTTTCCGACAGACGAAAAAAAAGGCCTTGCTAAGCAAGACCTTTTTTAATTTTGGTGCCCCGAGGGAGACTCGAACTCCCACTCCTTTCGAAAACGGATTTTGAATCCGCCGCGTCTACCAATTCCGCCATCAGGGCTCAATGGCGGCGAAGTATAGAGAGGTGCCTACCGTTGGTCAATCACGTTTCATGGTCAATTTTCGATATTTCCGCTAGACTTTCCGGCCCTGCTAGACGAACCCCATCATGCGCGTTGCTGACTTTACCTTCGAGCTTCCTGATTCGCTGATTGCCCGCCATCCTTTGGCCGAGCGTCGCGGTAGTCGCCTGTTGACCCTGGATGGGGTCAGCGGCGCCCTGGCACACCGTCAATTCACTGATCTGCTGGAGCATTTGCGCCCCGGCGATCTGATGGTGTTCAACAATACCCGGGTGATTCCGGCGCGGCTTTTCGGGCAGAAGGCGTCCGGCGGCAAGCTGGAAATCCTCATCGAACGCGTGCTCGATTCCCACCGCGTGCTGGCCCATGTGCGCTCCAGCAAGTCGCCGAAACCGGGTTCGAAGATCCTGATCGACGGCGGCGGTGAAGCCGAGATGCTGGCGCGTCACGATGCGCTGTTCGAGCTGGGGTTTGCCGAAGAAGTGCTGCCGCTGCTCGATCGCGTTGGGCACATGCCGTTGCCTCCTTATATAGATCGCCCGGACGAGGGTTCGGATCGCGAGCGCTATCAGACCGTGTATGCCGAGAAACTCGGCGCGGTGGCGGCGCCGACCGCCGGGCTGCATTTCGATCAGACGCTGCTGGAAGCGATCGCCGCCAAGGGCGTCGAGACGGCGTTCGTCACGCTGCACGTCGGCGCCGGCACGTTCCAGCCAGTGCGCGTCGAGAAGATCGAAGATCACCACATGCACACCGAGTGGCTGGAAGTCGGTCAGGACGTGGTCGATGCCGTCGCCGCTTGCCGTGAGCGTGGCGGTCGCGTCATCGCTGTCGGCACCACCAGCGTGCGTTCGCTGGAAAGCGCCGCCCGCGATGGCGTACTTAAACCGTTCAGTGGCGACACCGACATCTTTATCTACCCGGGCCGGCCGTTCCATGTGGTCGACGCCCTGGTCACCAATTTCCATTTGCCCGAGTCCACGCTGTTGATGCTGGTTTCGGCGTTCGCCGGTTATCCGGAAACCATGGCCGCCTACAAAGCCGCCGTGGACAACGGATACCGCTTTTTCAGCTACGGTGATGCGATGTTCATCACCCGTAATCCCGCGCCGCGCGGCCCAGAGGAAACAGTATGAGTCGCACCTGTCGTATGTCGTTCGAGCTGCTTGCCACCGATGGCAAGGCCCGTCGTGGTCGTCTGACCTTCCCCCGTGGCACCGTCGAGACCCCGGCCTTCATGCCGGTGGGCACCTACGGCACGGTCAAGGGCATGTTGCCGCGTGACATCGTCGCCACTGGCGCGGAAATCATTCTGGGCAACACCTTCCACCTGTGGCTGCGCCCGGGTACCGAAGTGATCAAGGAGCACGGCGACCTGCACGATTTCATGCAGTGGAAAGGCCCGATCCTGACCGACTCCGGCGGTTTTCAGGTGTTCAGCCTCGGCGCCATGCGCAAGATCAAAGAGGAAGGCGTGACCTTCGCCTCCCCGGTCGACGGCTCGAAAGTGTTCATGGGCCCGGAAGAGTCGATGCAGGTCCAGCGCGACCTGGGCTCGGACATCGTGATGATCTTCGACGAATGCACCCCGTACCCGGCTGACGAAGACGTGGCCCGTGTGTCCATGGAACTGTCGCTGCGCTGGGCCCAGCGTTCGAAGAATGCCCATGGCGACAACACGGCGGCGTTGTTCGGCATCGTTCAGGGCGGCATGCACCAGGACCTGCGCATGCGCTCGCTGGAAGGCCTGGACAAGATCGGTTTCGACGGCCTGGCCATCGGTGGTCTGTCGGTGGGCGAGCCCAAGCATGAAATGATCAAGGTGCTGGACTACCTGCCGGGCATGATGCCGGCTGACAAACCTCGTTACCTTATGGGCGTTGGCAAACCGGAAGATCTGGTTGAGGGTGTGCGCCGCGGTGTGGACATGTTCGATTGCGTGATGCCAACCCGTAATGCCCGCAATGGGCATCTGTTCATTGATACAGGCGTGCTGAAGATCCGTAACGCGTTCCATCGCCATGATGATTCGCCGCTGGATCCGACCTGCGATTGCTATACCTGCCAGAACTTCTCCCGCGCTTATCTGCATCATCTGGACAAGTGCGGCGAAATGCTCGGCAGCATGCTCAATACCATCCACAATTTGCGCCATTATCAGGTGCTGATGGCTGGTTTGCGCGAGGCTATTCAACAGGGTACATTGGCCGCCTTTGTCGATGCCTTCTACGCCAAACGCGGGCTTCCCGTTCCGCCTTTGGACTGAGTTTTCTGACCCCAAGATTCAACATTTGCAACTGGAGTGCTAAATGAGCTTTTTTATCTCTAATGCCATGGCTGACGCGGCTGCACCGGCTGCAGCGCCTATGGGCGGCGGCTTCGAGTGGATTTTCCTGGTCGGCTTCCTGGTCATCTTCTACCTGATGATCTGGCGTCCACAGGCCAAGCGCGCCAAAGAGCAGAAGAACCTGCTGAGCAGCCTGCAGAAGGGCGACGAAGTGGTCACCACCGGCGGCATCGCCGGCAAGATCACCAAAGTGGCCGATGACTTCGTGGTTCTGGAAGTTTCCGACACCGTGGAAATGAAGTTCCAGAAGGGCGCCATCGCCGCCACGCTGCCAAAAGGCACGCTGAAAGCGATCTAAGGTTCCAACTTCTACTCAATCGACGGGGCGCGCAAGGCGCCCCGCGTTCATAACGGGCGGCGTGATGCTGAACAAATATCCTCTGTGGAAATACATTCTGATCCTGGCGGTGCTGGCGATCGGTCTGATTTATTCCGCTCCGAATCTATACCCCGATGACCCGGCCATTCAGATCAGCGGCGCCAGCACGGCCCTGCAGGTCAATCAGGCCGACCTGGATCGCGTGAGCACCGCGCTCAAGGAATCCGGGATCAACGTCAAGGCTTCGAGCCTGGCTGCGAACGGCAAGGGCGGTCTGATCCGTCTGACCAAGGCTGAAGACCAGCTGCCGGCCAAAGACGTTGTCCGCAAGGCATTGGGTGATGACTACGTCGTCGCGCTGAACCTGGCACAAACCACCCCGCAATGGTTGCGCAACCTGGCTGCGCACCCGATGAAGCTGGGTCTGGACTTGTCCGGTGGTGTGCACTTCCTGCTGGAAGTGGACATGGACAAAGCCCTCGACGCCCGCCTGAAAGTCTACGAAGGCGACGTCAAGAGCCTGTTGCGCAAAGAGAAACTGCGTTATCGCAGCCTGCCGCAACTCAATGGCGCCATTCAGCTGGGCTTCAGCGATGCTGATTCCCGTGAACAGGCCCGTGCGCTGATCCGCAAGAATTTCAACGATTTCGACATTGTGCCGGCCGATCTCAACGGTCAACCGGTGCTGCGTCTGGCGATGACCCCGGCCAAGCTGGCGGAAATCCGTGAATACTCCATCAAGCAGAACCTGACCACGGTCCGTAACCGCGTCAATGAGCTGGGTGTAGCCGAACCGATCGTCCAGCGTCAGGGTGCCAACCGTATCGTGGTTGAATTGCCGGGCGTGCAGGACACTGCCGAAGCCAAGCGTATCCTCGGCAAGACGGCCAACCTGGAGTTCCGTCTGGCTGCGGAGCCGGGCGCTTCGAAAGCCACTTCCGAGACCTTCGAATTCCGTGAAGGCAAGCGTCCTCCTGCGCAGATCGAGCGTGGCCTGATCATCACCGGTGACCAGGTGACTGACGCCAAGGCCGGTTTTGATTCGCAGCACGGTACGCCTGAAGTGAACATCCGTCTGGATGGTCACGGTGGCGATCTGATGAACCGCGCGACCCGCAGCAACGTCGGTCGCAGCATGGCGGTGATCTTCATCGAACAGCGCCCTGTGACTACTTACGTCAAGCAAGTGGTCGACGGCGTCGAAAAAGACGTGCCGGTGCAGACCTTCAAGGAAGAGAAGAAAATCATCAGCCTGGCGACCATTCAGTCGCCGCTGGGTGCGCAGTTCCGTATCACCGGCCTGAACGGTCAGGGCGAGTCGTCCGAACTGGCGCTGTTGCTGCGTGCCGGTGGTCTGGCTGCTCCGATGTACTTCGCTGAAGAACGCACCATCGGCCCGAGCCTGGGTGCGGACAACATCACCAAGGGTATCGATGCATCGCTGTGGGGCATGCTGTTCGTCTCGCTGTTCATCATCGCCATCTACCGCTTCTTCGGCCTGATCGCTACCGTTGCACTGGCGGTGAACATGGTGTTGCTGCTGGCGCTGATGTCGCTGCTGGGGGCCACGCTGACCCTGCCGGGTATCGCCGGTATCGTGTTGACCATGGGTATGGCGGTCGACGCCAACGTGCTGATCTTCTCGCGGATTCGTGAAGAGATCGCCGCCGGCATGACCGTGCAACGTGCAATCAACGAAGGCTTCGGCCGGGCATTCACTGCGATTCTCGACGCCAACCTGACCACCTTGCTGGTCGGCGGCATCCTCTTCGCCATGGGCACCGGCCCGGTGAAGGGCTTTGCAGTGACCATGTCCCTCGGGATCTTTACCTCGATGTTCACGGCCATCATGGTGACCCGCGCAATGGTCAACCTGATCTTTGGCGGACGTGACTTCAAGAAGTTGTGGATTTAAGGGGCTGCCATGTTACGTACAATCAACTTCATGGGCGTCCGCAACTTTGCGTTCGGCGTCACCGTATTTCTGACCTTGCTGGCAATCTTCAGTGTGTTCCACAAGGGCATGAACTGGGGGCTGGACTTCACCGGTGGTACGCTCATCGAGCTGACCTACGAGCGTCCGGCTGACGTCACCAAGGTGCGCGAGCAGCTGGTGACTTCGGGTTACCACGAAGCCGTCGTGCAGAACTTCGGTGCAACCACCGACCTGCTGGTGCGTATGCCGGGTGAAGACCCGCAACTGGGTCATCAGGTGGCAGAAGCGCTGCAAAAGGTCGGCGGCGATAACCCCGCTACCGTCAAGCGTGTCGAGTTTGTCGGCCCGCAGGTCGGTGAAGAGCTGCGTGACCAGGGCGGCCTCGGCATGCTGCTGGCACTCGGCGGCATCCTGATCTACCTGGCTTTCCGCTTTCAGTGGAAGTTCGCGGTCGGTGCCATCGTATCGCTGATCCACGACGTGATCGTGACCATCGGTATCCTGTCGTTTTTCCAGATCACCTTCGACCTGACGGTGTTGGCGGCGGTGCTGGCGATCATCGGCTACTCGCTCAACGACACCATCGTCGTATTCGACCGGGTGCGTGAGAACTTCCGTGTCCTGCGCAAGGCTTCGCTGATCGAGAACATCAATATCTCGACGACTCAGACCTTGCTGCGGACCATGGCGACGTCGATCTCCACCCTGCTGGCGATCGCGGCGCTGCTGTTCTTTGGTGGCGATAACCTGTTCGGCTTCTCCATCGCCCTGTTTATCGGTGTTCTGGCGGGTACCTACTCGTCGATCTACATCGCGAACGTGGTGTTGATCTGGCTGAACCTGTCTTCGGAAGACCTGATTCCACCGGCCAATACCGAGAAGGAAGTCGACGACCGTCCATAACGGCCATCGTTTCCCCGGCTGTCAGTCAAAAAAGACGCGAGTTGAACTCGCGTCTTTTTTTTTGCTCCAAGGCTGGGAGAAGCGCGGGCGCGTTCCCGCATGTGATGGTCAGGAGGTTCATGTGAACAAGTCGTTGCTGGTTGGTGCGGTATTGGGTGCTGTCGGTGTGACTGCCGGGGGTGCTGTTGCCACCTACAGCCTGGTTAAAAGCGGCCCTGAGTATGCGCAAGTGCTGGCCGTAGAGCCGGTCAAAACACAGATCAAGACTCCACGTGAAGTGTGCAAGGATGTGACGGTGACCCGGCAGGCACCGGTGAAAGATCAACACCAGATCGCCGGCACCGTGGTCGGTGCGCTGGCAGGTGGTCTGCTGGGTAATCAGATCGGCGGCGGCACCGGCAAGAAGATTGCCACGGTGGCCGGTGCGGTCGGTGGTGGTTACGCCGGTAACAAGGTTCAGGAGGGTATGCAGGAGCGTGATACCTACACCACGACTCAGACTCGCTGTAACACGGTGAATGACATCAGCGACAAGGTTGTGGGCTATGACGTCCGTTATTCATTGGACGGCAAGGAAGGCAAGGTGCGGATGGATCGTGATCCGGGCAACCAGATCCCGGTCGACAAGGAAGGCAAGCTGATCCTGTCGCAGAACCAGCCGGGCCAGTGATTGGTTGACGGCTTATAAGAAAAGCACCCTTCGGGGTGCTTTTTCATGCCCATAAAAAAACACCCCGAAGGGTGTTTTTTTGGGTTTCGCGAAACGCTTAGCGCTTCAGCGAGGCCGGCAGGTGCGGCTGGATCGCCGTCAGAACTGCCTTGAAGCACTTGGTGTTGCCGGCAACGACGTGGCCTTTTTCAAGGAAGTCGTGACCGCCGGTGAAGTCGCTCACCAGGCCGCCTGCTTCCTGAATCAGCAGGGCGCCAGCGGCCATGTCCCACTCGGACAGACCCGACTCCCAGAACGCGTCGAAACGGCCGGCGGCTACGTAAGCCAGGTCCAGGCTTGCCGAACCAGCGCGGCGGATGCCGGCAGTCTGGCCAACCAGGGCGCGGAACATGCCCAGGTAGTTGTCGAGGTTGTCCATCTGGTCGTCACGGAACGGGAAACCGGTGCCGAGCAGGGCGCCGTCCAGGCTGGTACGACCGCTGACACGCAGGCGACGACCGTTCAGTTGAGCGCCGCGACCACGGCTGGCGGTGAATTCTTCCTGGCGAACCGGATCCAGAACAACAGCGTGTTCCAGGCGACCACGGTATTTGCAGGCGATGCTGACAGCGAAGTGAGGAATGCCGCGCAGGAAGTTGGTGGTGCCGTCCAATGGATCGATGATCCACAGGTATTCTTCGCCTTCGATGCCGGTGCCGGCATGTAGGCCGGTCTCTTCACCCATGATCGAGTGATTCGGGTAAGCCTTGCGCAGGGCGTCGATGATTTTCTGTTCGGCGGCGCGATCGACCTCGGATACGTAATCCTTGGCGTCTTTTTCGTCGACCTTGATGGTATCCAGGCGCTCGATGGAGCGGAAGATCAGTTCACTGGCGCTGCGGGCGGCGCGCAGCGCGATATTCAGCATTGGCTGCATGGATGTGTCACCTAAGGTTGTTAAAGAAAGCCGCGCATTCTATCAGAACTTTTCTTCAGGTGAAGGTCGCTGTTCGCTTTCATAGCTTAACGGTAGGCTGTTCTGTAAGATTTGCACCCCTTTGCCGAGTCCGAGAGCGCCCGCCGTGCTGCAAAATATTCGTGTCGTCCTGGTCAATACCAGCCACCCGGGAAACATCGGCGGGACCGCGCGCGCCATGAAAAACATGGGCCTGTCGCGTCTGGTGCTGGTTGATCCGCGCGTCTTTCCGCATCACGAAGCCGATGCCCGTGCCTCCGGTGCCGGTGACATCCTTGAAAACGCGCAAGTCGTCGCCACCTTGGAAGACGCCCTGGTTGGTTGCAATCTGGTGCTCGGCACCAGTGCCCGTGACCGGCGCATTCCCTGGCCATTGCTGGATCCGCGCGAGTGCGGAATCAAAGTGGTCGAGGAGGCCGGGCAGGGCGCGGAGATCGCGCTGGTGTTCGGTCGTGAAGATTCCGGCCTGACCAATGACGAGCTGCAGCGATGTCACTATCACGTGCACATCCCCTCCGATCCTGAATTCAGCTCGCTGAACCTCGGGGCGGCGGTGCAGGTGTTGAGTTATGAAGTGCGCATGGCGTGGCTGGCCGCACAAGGCCAGCCGACCAAGATCGAGAAGGAAGAAGTGGCCTCCGTGAAAAGCGCAGAGCTTGCGACCATGGATGAGCTGGAGCGGTTCTATGAGCACCTGGAGCAGACCCTGGTGGCCATCGAATTCCTCGATCCGGAAAAGCCGCGGCACTTGATGGCGCGCCTGCGCCGGTTGTACGGACGCAGCTCGGTCAGCCGGGCGGAAATGAATATTTTGCGTGGCATCCTCACGGAAACCCAGAAAGCGGCCCGTGGCGAGCTCCTTAAGCGGAAGGATTAATGATGTTCGAGCGTTTGCGTGAAGATATCCAGAGCGTATTCCACCGAGACCCGGCGGCGCGTAACGCTTTTGAAGTCCTGACCTGCTACCCCGGCATGCATGCGATCTGGATTCATCGACTGGCCGGCATGCTCTGGCGCAATGATCTGAAATGGCTGGCGCGGCTGGTGTCGAACTTCGGTCGCTGGCTGACCGGGATCGAGATCCATCCGGGGGCCAAGGTCGGTCGGCGCTTCTTCATCGACCATGGCATGGGCATCGTGATTGGCGAAACCGCTGAAATCGGCGATGACGTGACGATCTATCAGGGCGTGACCCTGGGCGGTACCAGCTGGAACAAGGGCAAGCGTCACCCGACGCTCGGCGATGGCGTGGTGGTGGGCGCAGGTGCGAAGGTGCTCGGTCCGTTCACTGTGGGTGCCGGCGCCAAGGTCGGGTCCAATGCTGTCGTCACCAAAGAAGTGCCACCGGGTGCCACTGTGGTGGGGATTCCGGGCCGGATCATCGTCAAGTCCGATGATGAGGCCGACGCCAAGCGCAAGGCGATGGCCGAGAAGATCGGCTTCGACGCCTATGGTGTCAGCGAGGACATGCCCGATCCGGTGGCGCGCGCCATCGGCCAGTTGCTCGATCACCTGCAAGCGGTGGACGGACGTCTGGAGGGAATGTGCGGCGCGCTGAAGGATCTGGGCAGTAATTACTGCGCGAAAGATCTGCCTGAACTGCGTGAAGAAGACTTTGCCTGCGTCAAGGGCAAGGACGAATCCAAGCTCCACTGATGTCCCTGCAGGGCTGCTGCCGACTGGTGTGCCATTAGGCCGCAGACCCTGCTATCATTCGCGCGCTCTTTTGCGGGTAAACCCGACTAAAGCACTAGGTCTTATAGTTGACTTAAATGCTCGGGAATTGCATACTCCCGCCCATTCCGAACTCCGTGGTAATTGTCCATGCGACTGACTACAAAAGGCCGATACGCCGTGACCGCCATGCTTGACCTGGCGTTGCACGCGCAACACGGGCCGGTGTCCCTGGCCGATATCTCCGAGCGCCAAGGCATCTCCCTGTCCTATCTCGAACAGCTTTTCGCCAAGCTGCGCCGCAGCAACCTGGTTTCCAGTGTTCGCGGTCCGGGCGGTGGCTACCAGTTGTCCCGTGACATGCAGGGCATTCAGGTGGCTCAGGTGATCGATGCGGTGAACGAATCGGTCGATGCAACAAAATGCCAGGGCCAGGGCGACTGCCACTCCGGTGACACCTGCCTGACCCATCACCTGTGGTGCGACCTGAGCCTGCAGATTCACGAATTTCTCAGCGGTATCAGCTTGGCCGACCTCGTAACTCGCCGTGAGGTGCAGGAAGTGGCCCAGCGTCAGGATCAGCGTCGTTGCAATGGCAAGGCGCCGCGCCTGGACAAGATTGAAGCGTCCGCCGTCGAATGACAGCCAGAGAGCTAGCGGCACGCCAGCCAGCCTGATTTAGGAGATAGTCCATGAAATTGCCGATTTACCTTGATTACTCTGCGACCACCCCGGTCGATCCGCGCGTTGCGCAAAAAATGAGTGAATGCCTGCTGGTCGACGGAAACTTCGGCAACCCGGCGTCCCGTTCCCACGTGTTCGGCTGGAAAGCCGAAGAGTCCGTCGAAAACGCCCGTCGTCAGGTGGCCGATCTGGTCAACGCCGACCCGCGTGAAATCGTCTGGACCTCCGGTGCCACCGAGTCCGACAACCTGGCAATCAAGGGTGCGGCACATTTCTATGCCTCCAAGGGCAAGCACCTGATCACCTCCAAGATTGAACACAAGGCTGTTCTCGACACTATGCGCCAGCTGGAGCGTGAAGGTTTCGAAGTCACCTACCTCGATCCGACCGAAGATGGCCTGATCACCCCGGCCATGATCGAAGCCGCGCTGCGCGAAGACACCATCCTGGTGTCTGTGATGCACGTGAACAACGAAATCGGCACCGTCAACGACATCGCCCCCATCGGCGAGCTGCTTCGTTCCAAAGGCATTCTGTTCCACGTCGACGCCGCTCAGTCCACCGGCAAGGTCGAAATCGACCTGCAGAAACTGAAAGTCGACATGATGTCGTTCTCCGCTCACAAGACCTACGGCCCTAAAGGTATCGGCGCGCTGTACGTCAGCCGCAAGCCGCGTGTGCGCATCGAAGCGACCATGCACGGTGGCGGTCACGAGCGCGGCATGCGTTCCGGGACTCTGGCGACCCACCAGATCGTTGGCATGGGCGAAGCGTTCCGTGTGGCCAAGGAAGACATGGCTGCCGAAAACGTCCGCATCAAGGCGTTGAGCGACCGCTTCTACAAGCAGGTCGAGCACCTGGAAGAGCTGTACGTCAACGGCAGCCTGACCGCCCGCGTTCCGCACAACCTGAACCTGAGCTTCAACTACGTTGAAGGTGAGTCGCTGATCATGGCACTCAAGGATCTGGCGGTTTCGTCCGGTTCGGCCTGCACCTCGGCGTCGCTTGAGCCTTCGTACGTACTGCGCGCCCTGGGCCGGAACGACGAACTGGCACACAGCTCGATCCGTTTCACCTTCGGCCGTTTCACCACCGAAGAAGAAATCGACTACGCCGCGCAGAAAGTCTGCGAGGCCGTTACCAAGCTGCGCGCTCTGTCGCCGCTGTGGGACATGTACAAAGACGGCGTCGATATCTCGAAGATCGAGTGGGCGGCACACTAAATATAGAAGCCGCCGGGTACAGATCCTGTAGCGACGCGGCGGTTTACGCAGCGCAGTTGCAGGGTCTCAAGAGCGGCCCTGATGAGTGAGGATTGAGAATCATGGCTTACAGCGAAAAGGTCATCGACCACTACGAAAACCCGCGCAACGTCGGCAAGATGAACGCGGAAGATCCTGATGTCGGCACCGGCATGGTCGGCGCTCCGGCGTGCGGCGACGTGATGCGTCTGCAAATCAAGGTCAACGATCAGGGCGTTATCGAAGATGCCAAGTTCAAGACCTACGGCTGCGGTTCGGCTATCGCCTCCAGCTCCCTCGCTACCGAGTGGATGAAGGGCAAGACTCTGGACGAGGCTGAAACCATCAAGAACACTCAGCTGGCCGAAGAACTGGCCCTGCCGCCAGTGAAAATCCACTGCTCGGTTCTCGCTGAAGACGCTATCAAGGCGGCCGTTCGCGATTACAAGCAGAAGAAAGGCTTGATCTGACTTTCAAGATTTGGCGACGAGTAAGGAGTCAACGATGGCTATCAGCATGACAGAAGCGGCTGCTCGACACGTGCGGCGCTCCCTCGACGGGCGCGGCAAGGGTGAAGGGATTCGTCTGGGTGTTCGCACCACAGGCTGTTCCGGCCTTGCCTACGTGCTGGAGTTTGTCGACGAGGTGGTTGCAGAAGATCAGGTGTTCGAGAGTCACGGCGAGAAAGTGATCATCGACCCGAAGAGCCTGGCCTACCTCGACGGCACCGAGCTCGACTTCGTCAAGGAAGGATTGAACGAAGGCTTCAAGTTCAACAATCCCAACGTACGCGGTGAATGTGGCTGCGGCGAAAGCTTCAACATCTGAGGCTTGTCGTGGGTATTCCTTGTCATTTCGCTTTATTCGAGCTGCAACCGGGCTTTCGTCTGGATCTCGAGCAGTTGGCCACGCGCTATCGCGAGCTGGCGCGCGGCGTTCACCCTGACCGCTTTGCCGATGCTTCCGAGCGCGAGCAGCGGTCGGCGCTTGAGCAGTCTGCGCGGCTCAACGATGCCTACCAGACACTCAAGAGTCCGGCCCAGCGTGCACGCTACCTGCTGACCATCAGCGGGCATGAAGTGCCGATGGAAGTCACCGTTCACGATCCCGAGTTTCTTCTGCAGCAGATGCAATGGCGCGAAGAGCTCGAAGATCTGCAGGACAGTGCCGACCTGAACGGTGTCGCGGCTTTCAAGCGTCGCCTGAAAACCGCCCAGGAAGAGCTCAACGAAAGCTTCGCAGCCTGTTGGGATGATGCAGCGCAACGCGAACAGGCCGAACGCCTGATGCGGCGCATGCAGTTCCTCGACAAGCTCACCTACGAAGTGCGCCAGTTAGAAGAGCGCCTCGACGATTAACCCAGTGCCGCTCCGGTCGCACGCCTGATATACAGATAAGTCCTGATCACGATGGCCCTACTGCAGATCGCCGAACCCGGCCAAAGTCCTCAACCGCACCAGCGTCGTCTGGCTGTGGGAATCGACTTGGGTACTACCAACTCGCTGGTCGCTGCGTTGCGCAGTGGTCTTTCCGAGCCGCTGGCCGATGCCGAAGGGCGGGTCATCCTGCCTTCCGCCGTGCGTTATCACGCCGATCGCGTCGAAGTCGGCGAGTCGGCCAAGCTGGCCGCATCCTCCGATCCCCTGAATACCGTGCTGTCGGTCAAACGCCTGATGGGTCGTGGTCTGTCCGACGTCAAGCAATTGGGCGATCAGCTGCCGTACCGCTTTGTCGGCGGCGAATCGCACATGCCGTTCATCGACACCGTACAGGGCCCGAAAAGCCCGGTCGAAGTGTCCGCCGATATCCTGAAAGTATTGCGTCAGCGCGCTGAAGCCACCCTTGGCGGTGAGCTGGTGGGCGCGGTGATCACAGTTCCGGCGTATTTCGACGATGCTCAGCGCCAGGCTACCAAGGACGCGGCGAAACTTGCCGGTCTGAACGTGTTGCGTCTGCTCAACGAGCCGACCGCCGCAGCGGTGGCATACGGTCTTGATCAGCATGCCGAAGGCCTGGTCGCCATTTACGACCTGGGCGGCGGCACCTTCGATATTTCGATTCTGCGCCTGACTGGCGGTGTCTTCGAAGTCCTGGCCACTGGCGGCGACAGCGCGCTGGGCGGCGATGATTTCGATCACGCGATTGCCGGCTGGATCATCGAGAGCGCCGGTTTGTCCGCCGACCTCGATCCGGGCGCACAGCGCAGCCTGCTGCAAGCTGCCTGCGCCGCCAAAGAAGCCCTGACGGATGCCAGTAGTGTTGAAGTTGCCTACGGCGACTGGAAGGCTCAGCTGACCCGCGAAGCCTTCGATGCGCTGATCGAGCCAATGGTTGCCCGCAGCCTCAAGGCCTGCCGCCGCGCCGTGCGTGATTCCGGCGTCGAACTGGAAGATGTGCACGCCGTGGTCATGGTCGGTGGTTCGACCCGCGTTCCACGTGTTCGCGAAGCTGTCGCCGAAGCCTTCGGCCGTCAGCCGCTGACCGAAATCGACCCGGATCAAGTGGTGGCCATCGGTGCCGCGATCCAGGCCGATACCCTGGCCGGCAACAAGCGCGATGGCGGCGAACTGCTGCTGCTCGACGTCATCCCGCTGTCCCTGGGGCTGGAAACCATGGGCGGCCTGATGGAGAAGGTGATTCCGCGCAACACCACCATCCCCGTCGCTCGCGCCCAGGACTTCACCACTTACAAAGACGGCCAGTCGGCCATGGCGATCCACGTGTTGCAGGGCGAGCGTGAATTGATCTCCGACTGTCGTTCCCTGGCTCGCTTCGAATTGCGCGGCATCCCGGCGATGGTGGCCGGTGCAGCGAAAATTCGCGTGACCTTCCAGGTCGATGCTGACGGTCTGCTCAGCGTCTCTGCCCGTGAATTGGGTTCGGGCGTTGAAGCGAGCATTCAGGTCAAGCCGTCCTATGGCCTGACCGACGGCGAAATCGCCAAGATGCTGAAAGATTCGTTCCAGCACGCCAATGACGACAAGGTCGCCCGCGTTCTTCGCGAGCAGCAGGTCGATGCCCAGCGCCTGATCGAAGCGGTGCAGGGCGCCCTGGAGGCGGATGGCGAGCGTTTGCTCGACGCTGAAGAGCGCATGGTCATCGAGTTGCAAGTGCAGGAACTGACCGAACTGATGAAAGGCACCGATGGTTACGCCATCGAGCAGCAGACCAAGCGTCTGTCGCAAGTGACCGATGCTTTTGCAGCCCGTCGTATGGATCAGACGGTGAAGGCCGCTCTGTCCGGGCGCAATCTGAATGAAATCGAGGATATCTGATGCCGCAGGTCATTTTTCTGCCCCACGAGAAGTTCTGCCCTGAAGGCATGGTCGTTGACGCTGCACCCGGCACGTCGATCCTCGAACTGGCTCACGAACACCACATCGAGATGGAAAGCGCCTGCGGCGGCGTCTGCGCCTGCACCACTTGTCACTGCATCATTCGCGAGGGTTTCGACTCGCTGGAAGAGGCCGACGAGTTGGAGGAAGATTTCCTCGATCGTGCCTGGGGTCTGGAAGCCCAGTCGCGCCTGGCTTGTCAGGCGATCGTCGGTGAAGAAGACATCACCGTCGAGATTCCGAAATATTCGCTTAACCATGCGGCCGAAGCGCCGCACTGACTGGTAAGACTGTCATGAGCTACGGTTGGAATGATGTTCAACGTATTGCAGAAGAGCTGGCTGAGGCCAAGCCGGGTGTAGATCCGTATTCTGTCAATTTCGTCGAGTTGCAGCAGTGGATCAAAGAGCTGCCGGACTTCGACAATACCTCTGGTCGTGTTGGCGAGAAGGTATTGGAGGCGGTTCAGACTCTCTGGGCCGATGAATTGGACTGATCGTCCTCGCAGGTTAGGCAATACCCAAGAACCCGCGTATAATTCGCGGGTTTAATTTTTCGCAAATTACCGTTTCTGGAGTTACACCATGGCTGTTCAACGTACTTTCTCCATCATCAAGCCTGACGCCGTTGCTAAAAACGTGATCGGCAAGATCACCACTCGCTTCGAAGACGCTGGCCTGCGCGTTGTAGCTTCGAAACTGAAGCAACTGTCCAAAGCCGAAGCCGAAGGCTTCTACGCTGAGCACAGCGCTCGTGGTTTCTTCGGCGACCTGGTTGCCTTCATGACTTCGGGTCCTGTTGTTGTTCAGGTTCTGGAAGGCGAAAACGCCATCGCTCGCAACCGTGAGCTGATGGGCGCTACCAACCCTAAAGAAGCTGCTCCAGGCACCATCCGTGCTGACTTCGCTGAATCGATCGACGCCAACGCCGTTCACGGTTCGGACTCCGAAGCCGCTGCTGCTCGCGAAATCGCTTACTTCTTCGCAGCTACTGAAGTAACCACTCGCTAAGCATTGGCTTAAGAGTGAAGGTGAATCCATGACGATATCGACTGTTAAAACCAACCTGCTGGGTCTGACCCAGCCGGAAATGGAAAAATTCTTCGACTCAATCGGGGAGAAGCGTTTCCGTGCCGGTCAGGTAATGAAATGGATTCACCACTTTGGCGTCGATGATTTCGACGCCATGACGAACGTCAGCAAGGCCTTGCGCGAAAAGCTCAAGGCTGTTGCCGAGGTCCGTGGTCCCGAAGTGGTCAGCGAGGACATTTCCAGCGACGGCACCCGCAAGTGGGTGGTGCGCGTGGCGTCCGGCAGCTGCGTCGAGACCGTTTACATTCCCCAGGGCAAACGCGGCACTCTGTGCGTTTCGTCCCAGGCAGGCTGTGCCCTGGACTGCAGTTTCTGCTCCACCGGCAAGCAAGGCTTCAACAGCAACCTCACCGCCGCCGAAGTCATCGGTCAGGTGTGGATTGCCAACAAATCCTTCGGCAGTGTTCCGGCTACCATCGACCGCGCCATCACCAACGTGGTGATGATGGGCATGGGCGAACCGCTGCTGAACTTCGACAACGTCGTGGCCGCCATGCATCTGATGATGGATGACCTGGGCTACGGGATCTCCAAGCGCCGCGTGACCCTGTCCACGTCGGGTGTGGTGCCGATGATCGATGAGCTGGCCAAGCACATCGACGTATCCCTGGCGTTGTCCCTGCACGCACCGAATGACGCATTGCGTAACCAATTGGTGCCGATCAACAAGAAATATCCGCTTAAGATGCTGCTCGAGTCGTGCCAGCGCTACATGTCCGCCCTTGGCGAGAAACGTGTGCTGACCATCGAGTACACCTTGCTCAAGGACGTCAACGACAAGCTTGAGCACGCGGTGGAAATGATCGAGCTGCTCAAGGATATTCCGTGCAAGATCAATCTGATTCCGTTCAACCCGTTCCCGCATTCCGGGTACGAGCGGCCGAGCAACAACGCCATCCGCCGGTTCCAGGATCAGCTTCACCAGGCCGGTTTCAACGTCACCGTGCGCACCACCCGTGGTGAAGACATCGACGCGGCTTGTGGTCAATTGGTAGGGCAGGTGCTGGATCGCACCCGTCGCAGCGAACGTTACATCGCCGTGCGCGAGTTGAGCGCCGACAGCGATCTGGCACAGAACGCCGCGAACACTAACTAAGAGAGGATCTCTATGTCCCTGCGCTTTGCGCTGCTGTTGCTGTTGGCCAGCCTGTGTGCTGGTTGTGTCCTGTCGGGCGACTACAACCCGATGAAGACCAGCAAAGGCCGTGACGAAGCGCGAGCTGCCTACGTGCAGCTGGGGTTGGGATACTTGCAGCAGGGCATGACCGAACGGGCCAAGGTTCCACTGAAGAAAGCCCTGGAGCTGGACGGGTCGGATCCCGACGCCAACGCCGCGCTGGGCCTGGTGTTCCAGGCCGAAATGGAGCCTGCGCTTGCTGATGAACACTTCCGCAAGGCTTTGTCCTCCCGTCCCGCCGATGCGCGCATCCTCAACAACTACGGCAGTTTTCTCTACGAAGAACAGCGTTACAAGGAAGCCTACGAGCGTTTTGAACAGGCGGCCGCCGATACCCTGTATCCTGAGCGTTCGCGGGTGTTCGAGAACCTCGGCATGACGGCGGCAAAGCTCGGTCAGCGTGATCTGGCGCAGCAGCAGCTGGAAAAGGCGCTGCGTTTGAACCGTCAGCAGCCACGGGCATTGCTGGAAATGGCTGAGTTGTCATTCGAAGACAGGCATTATGTGCCCGCGCGTGACTATTACGACCGTTTCAGCCAGCTCTCCGAGCAAAATGCACGTAGTCTGCTGCTCGCCGTTCGGTTGGCAAAAGTATTTGAAGATCGCGACAAGGCCGCCAGTGCGGGCCTGCAATTAAAACGACTCTATCCCGGTACGCCGGAATATCAGCAATACCTGTCGGAGCAATGATGAAAGCGGCGCATCCCGAAGTTGTAGCAGCGAATCGCGTTAACCCCGGTGAGACCCTGCGCCAGGCCCGCGAAAGCAATGGCTGGTCGCTGGCCGAAGTGGCCCTCAAGCTCAACCTCACCGTGGCCTCCCTGAGCAACCTTGAAGCCGGGGCTTTTGACAAGTTGCCCGGGCATACCTTTGCTCGCGGCTACATTCGTGCCTATGCCAAATTGCTCGGCATGGATCAAACCGTTCTGGTCCAGCAATTCGACCAGTCCACCGGCACCGATTCCCAGGGCAGCAATGTCCACGCGCTGGGCCGTATCGAAGAGCCGGTGCGGGTTTCCCACACTATTTTGCGTATCGTCAGCCTGTTGTTGCTGATTGCGGTCATCGGCGGTGGTTTCGTCTGGTGGCAGGATCAGACTTCGCAGCGCACCAAGGACCTGATTGGCCTGGCCCCGGAGCACGTAGAAGTCGAAGGCGCCGACGGCACGACCCAGATTCATCCGCTGGACGAGCCGGAAGACCAGGCCGTCGCGGAAGGCGAAGCCGAGGGCTCGACCGCTCTGGCGCTGCCTCAATCGGAAACCACGGCTGAATCGAGCGGTGCCGAAACCGAGACCGCAGCGCCAGCCAACGCCCCGGTTGCTCCGGCACCCGCAGCGCCAGCTGCGACTCCGGCTGCACCGGCTCATACGCCAGCGCCTGTGGTTGCTGCTCCTGCAAATCCGGCACCTGCCGCTCCGGCCACGCCTGCACCGACCGTTACTGCCCCGGCAGCTCCGGCCGTCGCGGCACCCGCGCCGACAGCGCCCGTTGCTCCGGCTGCTGGTCAAGGCCAGGTTCAGGTGCAGTTCATCGCCGATTGCTGGACTCAAGTGACCGATGGCAGCGGCAAAGTGCTGTACAGCGGCCTCAAGCGCAAGGGCGACAGCCTGTCTGTCGTCGGCAAGCCTCCGTTTGCCGTGCGTCTGGGCGTTGCCCGTGGCGCGCAGGTCAGCTACAACGGCCAGCCGGTCGATGTCGCTCCGTTCACCAGTGGCGAGACTGCTCGCCTGAAGTTGGGTCAATAAGTCATGCACGGCGAATCTCCAATCAAACGTCGCGAATCGCGCAAGATCTGGGTCGGTAACGTGCCCGTGGGCGGCGATGCCCCTATCGCCGTGCAGAGCATGACCAACAGCGACACCAATGACGTCGCTGCCACCGTCGCGCAGATCAACCGTCTGGAAGCCGCCGGCGTCGACATCGTCCGCGTTTCGGTACCGGACATGGACGCCGCCGAGGCGTTCGGCAAGATCAAGCAACTGGTCAAGGTGCCGCTGGTTGCCGACATCCACTTCGACTACAAGATCGCGCTGCGCGTGGCCGAACTGGGTGTGGACTGCCTGCGCATCAACCCGGGCAACATCGGTCGCGAAGACCGCGTGCGTGCGGTGGTCGATGCCGCCCGTGACCGCGGGATCCCGATCCGCATCGGCGTCAACGCCGGTTCCCTGGAAAAAGACCTGCAAAAGAAATACGGCGAGCCGACCCCGGCCGCGCTGGTCGAGTCCGCCCTGCGTCACGTCGAGCATCTCGAACGCCTGAATTTCCAGGACTTCAAGGTCAGCGTGAAGGCTTCCGACGTGTTCATGGCCGTTGAAGCCTACCGTCTGCTGGCCAAGGAAATCGTTCAGCCGCTGCACCTGGGCATCACCGAAGCCGGTGGATTGCGCTCCGGTACAGTGAAATCCGCCGTGGGCCTAGGTATGCTGCTCGCCGAGGGGATTGGCGATACTATCCGCATCTCGCTGGCGGCCGACCCGGTCGAGGAAGTGAAGGTCGGTTACGACATTCTCAAGTCTTTGCATCTGCGTTCCCGTGGCATCAACTTCATCGCCTGCCCGAGCTGCTCGCGGCAGAACTTCGATGTGGTCAAGACCATGAACGAGCTGGAAGGGCGCCTTGAAGACCTGCTGGTGCCGCTGGATGTCGCGGTGATCGGTTGCGTGGTCAACGGCCCCGGCGAAGCCAAGGAAGCCCATATCGGCTTGACTGGCGGCACGCCAAACCTGATTTACATCGACGGCAAGCCGTCGCAGAAACTGACGAATGACAATCTGGTGGACGAGCTGGAAAAGCTGATCCGCGAGAAAGCGGCCGAGAAGGTCGAAGCTGACGCAGCGGTTATCGCGCGCGGCTGATCGAACGAATTAAGGAATTTCTGTGAGCAAGTCTCTGCAAGCCATTCGTGGCATGAACGACATCCTGCCGGAACAGACGCCGGTATGGCGTTATTTCGAAGGCACCGTTTCGCGTCTGCTGGATAACTACGGTTACAAGCAGATCCGCATGCCGATCGTCGAGTTCACCGAGCTGTTCAAGCGCTCGATCGGTGAAGTGACCGACATCGTCGAAAAAGAGATGTACACCTTCGAAGACCGCAACGGCGACTCCCTGACCCTGCGTCCGGAAGGCACGGCCGCCTGTGTGCGTGCAGTGCTCGAGCACGGCATCACCGGCGGTGGCCAGGTGCAGAAACTCTGGTACATCGGCCCGATGTTCCGTCACGAGCGTCCGCAGAAAGGCCGTTATCGCCAGTTCCACCAGATCGGTCTGGAGGTGTTCAACCTTGACGGTCCGGACATCGACGCCGAACTGATCATCATGACCTGGCGCCTGTGGGGCGAACTGGGCATCCGCGATGCGGTCAAGCTCGAGCTCAACAGCCTCGGCACCAGCGAGTCCCGCGGCCGTTATCGTGAAGCGCTGGTCGAGTATCTCTCGGCGCATCACGACAAACTGGACGAAGACAGCCAGCGTCGCCTGAAGACCAACCCGCTGCGCGTGCTCGACACCAAAAATGCCGACACCCAGGCCGTGCTGGTCGATGCGCCGAAAATGGCCGACTACCTGGATGACGAATCCCGTGCCCACTTCGAAGGCCTGAAGGCCCGTCTGGATGCCGTCGGCATTCCTTACGTGCTCAACCCGAAGCTGGTGCGTGGTCTGGATTACTACAGCAAAACCGTATTCGAATGGGTCACCGACAAGCTCGGCGCCCAGGGCACCGTCTGCGCGGGTGGGCGCTATGACGGTCTGGTCGAGCAGATGGGCGGCAAGCCGACCCCGGGCGTCGGTTTCGCCATGGGCATCGAGCGTCTGGTGCTGCTGCTGGAAACCCTGGAGCAGATCCCGGAGGAGATCTCCCGTCAGGTCGACGTCTATCTCTGCGCCTTCGGCGAAGAAGCAGAGCTGGCCGGTCTGGCTCTGGCCGAGCGGGTACGCGACCAGCTGCCCAACCTGCGCCTGCAAGTCAATGCCGGCGCCGGCAGCTTCAAGAGCCAGTTCAAGAAAGCCGACAAGAGCGGTGCGCTGTACGCACTGATCCTCGGTGACGACGAAATGGCCCAGCAAGTGGTAGGTTTCAAACCCCTGCGTGGCCAGGGCGAACAACAAAGTATTGCCTGGGATGCGCTCGCTGCACACCTGGCCACCTGCGTCGTGCAGGGTTGAAGCTGTCCAAACAGCCGATTTAGCGATTAAGGAGTATTGGGGTGTCGAGTACCGAAGACGAACAGTTGGCGGATTTGAAGGACTGGTGGACACGCAACGGCAAACCTCTGGTCACCGGCGGCCTGTTGGCACTGGTCATCGTGTTCGGCTGGCAGGCTTATCACAAGTATCAGAGCAACCAGTCGCAAGGCGCCTCGGTGCTCTATCAGCAATTGCTGGAAACCACGCTGACCCCGGACGGCAAGCCTGACGCCGCGCGCGTTGCGGATCTGGCCGGCAAGCTCAACAGCGAGTTCGGCGGTTCTGCCTACGCGCAGTACGGCAGCCTGTTCGTGGCCAAGGTCGCGGTCGACAGCGGCAAGCTGGACGACGCGGCGACCGAACTCAAGGCCATCGTGGCCAAACCGGCCAACCCGGCGCTGGGCGAAATCGCCCGTCAGCGTCTGGCGCAGGTACTGGGCGCACAGAACAAGGCCGATGAAGCCCTGAAACTGCTCGAAGGCGATGCCGACAAGTCGTTCCTGGCCACTCGCGAAGAACTCAAGGGCGACCTGCTGGTGCAGCTGGGCCGTACCGACGAAGCGAACGCGGCGTATCAAAAAGCCAAGGCGGCACTGTCGGATGAAGCGGCGGTCGGTGGCCTTCAAATCAAGCTGGACGACCTGGCCAAAGGGGATGCGTGACGTGATCCGTTGGAAGCATGCAGCATTGCTGGCTCTGGCCATTCTGGCCGCGGGTTGCAGCAGCAACAGCAAAAAAGAACTGCCACCGGCCGAGCTGACTGACTTCAAAGAAGAAGTGGTCCTGCACAAGCAGTGGAGCCGCTCGATCGGTGACGGTCAGGGCGAAACCTACAACATGCTGGTGCCGGCGATCGACGGTGACACCATCTACGCGGCCGACGTGACCGGTATCGTGATGGGCCTGGATCGCGGCAACGGCGACGTGAAATGGAAGAAAGACCTCGAACTGCCTGTGTCCGGCGCCGTTGGCGTGGGTTACGGTCTGGTCATGGTCGGCACCCTGCGCGGTGAAGTCGTTGCCCTCGACGCCATCAACGGCGAAGAGAAGTGGCGCTCGCGCGTCAACAGCGAAGTCCTCGCGCCACCGGCCAACAACGGTGACGTGGTGGTGGTACAGACCCAGGACGATCGTCTGATCGGTCTGGACGCGTCCACCGGCAACCAGCGTTGGGTGTATGACAGCACGCCGGCCGTACTGACCCTGCGCGGTACCAGCGCACCGATCGTCACCAACCGCCTCGCAGTGGCTGGCCTGTCGACCGGTAAAGTGGTCGCGCTCGACATTTCCAACGGCGTGCCGGTCTGGGAACAGCGGATCGCTATTCCACAAGGTCGTTCGGAACTGGAGCGCGTGGTCGACATCGACGGCGGTCTGCTGCTGTCCGGCGGTACCCTGTACGTCGCCAGCTATCAGGGTCGCGTCGCGGCACTGGATCTGGAAAGCGGTCGTCAACTCTGGCAGCGCGATGCGTCGAGCTACGCCGGTGTTGCCCAGGGTTTCGGCAATGTCTACGTAAGCCTGTCGTCGGGCACGGTTGAAGGCGTCGACGAGCGTTCCACCACAGCCCTGTGGAGCAACGATTCGCTGGCCCGTCGTCAACTGTCGGCGCCGGAAGTGTTCTCCAGCTACGTTGCAGTCGGTGACCTGGAAGGTTACCTGCACCTGCTGAGTCAGGTGGACGGTCGCTTCGTCGGCCGCGAGCGCATCGACAGCGACGGCCTGCGTGCCCGTCCGCTGGTGGTGGGTGACACGATTTATGTGTATGGCAACAGCGGCAAACTGGAAGCCCTGACCATCAAGTAACAACTATGCTTGGGGTTAATTCCCCAGGCGGCCTTGCTTCTGCAGGGTTTGCAGCACCCACGGGTGTTGCCCCGAGCACCAGCCGCTGCCTCGCAGCGGCTTTTGTATTTTCTGAAATAACGAAGTGGAGAGCCGCATGGTTCCCGTAATCGCCCTGGTGGGCCGACCGAACGTCGGCAAGTCCACCTTGTTCAACCGCCTGACCAGGACTCGCGACGCCATTGTCGGCGACTTGTCCGGTCTGACCCGTGATCGCCAGTACGGTGAGGCCAAGTGGCAAGGGCGTTCCTACATTCTGATCGACACCGGCGGTATCTCCGGTGACGAGCATGGTATGGACGAAAAAATGGCCGAGCAGTCGCTGCTGGCCATCGAAGAAGCGGATGTGGTTCTGTTCCTGGTAGATGCCAAGGCCGGTTTCACCGCCGCCGACCAGATGATCGCCGAACACTTGCGCAAACGTAACAAGCGTTCCCACGTGGTGGCCAACAAGGTCGACAACATCGACCCGGAAATGGCCCGCGCCGAATTCGCCCCGCTGGGCATGGGCCATGCGATCCCGATCGCCGGTGCCCACGGTCGCGGCATCACTCAACTGCTGGAAACCGCCCTGAGCGACTTCCCGCGCGATGATGACGAGCCGGCGGAAGGTGAAGAGGACGAAGTGGTCGCCGAAGGCGAGGAAGCCAAGCGCATTCCTGGCCCGAGCGAAAAAGACGGGATCAAGATTGCCATCATCGGCCGTCCGAACGTCGGCAAGTCGACCCTGGTCAACCGCATGCTCGGTGAAGACCGGGTAATCGTCTACGACCAGCCCGGCACCACCCGCGACAGTATCTACATCCCGTTCGAGCGTAACGACGAGAAGTACACGCTGATCGACACCGCCGGTGTGCGCAAGCGCGGCAAGATCCACGAAGAAGTCGAAAAGTTCTCCGTGGTCAAAACCCTGCAGGCGATCAAAGACGCCAACGTGGTGATCTTCGTGATGGACGCCCGCGAAGGCGTGGTCGATCACGACCTCAACCTGTTGGGTTTCGCCATCGAGGCGGGTCGTGCGCTGGTGATCGCGATCAACAAGTGGGACGGCATGACCCCGAGCGAGCGCGACTATGTGAAGGTCGAGCTGCAACGTCGTCTGTTCTTCGTTGATTACGCCGACATTCACTTCATCTCGGCCTTGCACGGCACTGGCGTGGGCAACCTCTACGCTTCGGTGCAGAACTCGTTCAAGTCGGCGGTCACCCGCTGGCCGACCAGCCGCCTGACGCAGATTCTCGAAGACGCGGTCAGCGAGCACCAGCCGCCGATGGTCAACAGCCGCAGAATCAAGCTGCGTTACGCTCACCTGGGTGGGGCGAACCCGCCGATCATCGTGATCCACGGCAACCAGATCGAGAAAGTGCCGAAGTCGTACGTGCGCTATCTGGAAAACACTTACCGCCGTGTGCTCAAACTGGTCGGTACGCCGATCCGTATCGAGTTCAAGGGTGGCGAGAACCCGTACGAAGGCAACAAGAACACGCTGACCGACCGCCAGGTCAACAAGAAGCGTCGCTTGATGTCGCACCACAAGAAGGCCGACAAGAAGCGTCGCGACAAGAAGTAAAAAGAGCAGCTGCGGGGTTCTGGCTGCAAACTTCGAGTTAAAGCGTGGAAGCAAGGAAGGGCTCTGTTCAGAGCCCTTTTTTGTGGGCGAAGGATTGATGCTTGAAACTTGTCGCTTGCAGCTTGAAACTTGCAGCTCACCTGCAAGGGGCTCCCGATGATCACCAGCAAGCTGCCGAATGTCGGCATCACTATTTTCACGCAGATGTCTCAGCTCGCGGCGCAGACCGGAGCGCTCAACCTTTCCCAGGGTTTTCCCGATTTCGACGGCCCGCAGGCACTGCGCGACGCGGTCGGTCGGCACATTGCCAGCGGCCATAACCAGTATTCGCCCATGACTGGCCTGCCAGCGCTACGCCAGCAGATTGCGGCGAAGATTGCCCGCAGTTATGGCGCCAGCGTCGATGCCGACAATGAAGTGACCGTGACCCCCGGCGCGACCCAGGCGATTTTCTGTGCCATTCAGGCGGTTATCCACAGCGGCGACGAAGTCATCGTGTTCGACCCGGCCTACGACAGCTACGAGCCGTCGGTGGAACTGGCCGGCGGGCGCTGCGTGCATGTGCAGCTTGGGCTGAAAGATTTCTCCATCGACTTCGAAAAGCTCAGCGCAGCCCTGAGCCCACGCACACGCATGATCATCCTCAACACCCCGCACAACCCGAGCGGTGCGCTGATCAGCCGTGCCGAGCTGGATCAACTGGCGGCGCTGATCCGTGATCGCGACATCTACGTGATCAGCGATGAAGTCTATGAGCATCTGGTGTTCGACGGCGTGCCGCATGTCAGCGTGCTGGCCCATGAAGAGCTGTATCAGCGCGCCTTCGTGGTCAGCTCGTTCGGCAAGACCTATCACGTCACCGGCTGGAAAACCGGTTACGTCGTGGCGCCGCCGGCCCTGACGGCGGAGCTGCGCAAGGTGCATCAGTACGTCAGTTTCTGCGGAGTGACGCCGTTGCAATACGCCCTGGCCGATTACATGGCCGAGCATCCGGAACACGTCGAAGAGCTGCCGGGTTTCTATCAGGCCAAGCGCGATCTTTTCTGTGATCTGCTGGCGCCGTCGCGATTCAGTTTCACCCGCGTCACCGGCACTTATTTCCAACTGGTCGATTACTCGCAGATTCGCCCCGACCTTAACGATGTCGAGATGGCGATGTGGATGACCCGCGAGCACGGCGTGGCGAGTATTCCGGTGTCGGTGTTCTACCAGCATCCACCCGAAGGCCAGCGCCTGGTGCGCCTGTGCTTTGCCAAACGTGAGGAGACGCTGCGGGAAGCGGCGGCCAAACTATGCGTGATCTGAGTGCGTTGCCTGATCTGAATCTGGCGCTGATCCAGACCAGCTTGGCCTGGCATGATCGTCAGGCCAATCTCGAGCATTTCGACGCGTTGCTGGAGCAGGCGCGCGGTGCTGATCTGATCATCCTGCCGGAAATGTTCACCACCGGATTCTCCATGGAGTCCGAAACCCTGGCCGAAGCCGAAAACGGCCCGACCAGCAAATGGCTGCGGATCCAGGCGGCGAAACTGAACGCGGTCGTCACCGGCAGCGTGATCATCCAGGCCGCCGACGGCAGCCACCGCAACCGCTTGCTGTGGGCGCGGCCAGACGGCGAAGTGCTGCATTACGACAAACGCCACCTGTTCCGCATGGCCGGCGAGCACAATCACTACACCCCCGGCGAACGCCAGGTGCAGTTCGAACTCAAGGGCTGGCGGGTGCGTCCGCTGATTTGCTACGACTTGCGCTTCCCGGTGTGGAGCCGCGACGCTCAGGACACCGATCTGTTGCTGTACACCGCCAACTGGCCGGGCGCGCGGCGTCAGCACTGGAACCGTTTGCTGCCGGCCCGGGCCATCGAAAACCTGTGCTATGTGGCGGCGGTCAACCGGGTTGGCACCGATGGCAAGGGCTTTGCCTATACCGGCGACAGTCAGGTGCTGGATTTTCAGGGCGAGACGTTGCTGGCGGCGGGGGAGGCTGACGGGGTGTTCAAGGTGATTCTGGAATCGGCTTCGCTGGCGGCTTACCGCGAGCGGTTTCCGGCGAATCTGGATGCGGACACCTTCGAATTCACCTGAATTTTTGCGTGACTGTGCGGGCCTTATCGCGGGCAAGCCCGCTCACACAGTGACCGGTTCGTACTCAATGTCATTTACACCAGAAAACCCTGTGGGAGCGGGCTTGCCCGCGATGGGGCCAAACCAGACAATTTAAATATCACAGGCAAAAAAAGGCCCCGAGGTGCAAACCCCGGGGCCTTTTGCATTGCAGCGGTCCCGTTACGCCGCTTTCGCTTCCGGCTGGCTCAGCGAGCGGTTCAGCGCGCTGAACAGTGCCTTGAAGCTGGCGGTGGTGATGTTTTCATCGATGCCCACGCCGTGCACCGCACGTTCGCCGTTCACACGCAGTTCGATGTAGGCCGCTGCCTTGGCGTTGGTGCCCGCGCCGATGGCGTGTTCGTTGTAGTCCATGATCTCCACCGGAATCGGCAGACCGGCCACCAGCGCTTCCAGCGCGCCGTTGCCCTTGCCGCGCCAGTGCAGGTTGGTTTCGCCCTGACCCTTGCTCGCCACTTCCACTTCGACGGCGCTGTTGCCGTTTTCTTCCTGCAGGCGATGGCTGACCAGCGCGTACGGGGTGTTGGCTTGCAGGTATTCGCTGTGCAGCAGCGCGTGGATTTGCTGCGCGGTCATTTCCAGGCCCAGGCGGTCGGTTTCACGTTGCACGACCTGGCTGAATTCGATCTGCATGCGACGTGGCAGGCTGATGCCGTATTCCTGTTCCAGCAGGTAGGCGATGCCGCCCTTGCCCGACTGGCTGTTGACGCGGATCACCGCCTCGTAGCTGCGGCCGATGTCGGCCGGGTCGATCGGCAGGTACGGTACTTCCCACAGTGCGTCGGATTTCTGCTGGGCGAAGCCCTTGCGGATCGCGTCCTGGTGGGAGCCGGAGAACGCTGTGTGCACCAGGTCGCCGACGTACGGGTGACGAGGGTGAACCTGTATCTGGTTGCACTCTTCGACGACTTTGCGCACGCCGTCGATGTCCGAGAAGTCCAGCCCAGGATTGAGACCCTGGGTGTACATGTTCAGTGCCACAGTCACGAGGTCGACGTTGCCGGTACGCTCGCCGTTGCCGAACAGGCAGCCTTCGACGCGATCGGCGCCGGCCATCAGGCCCAGTTCGGTGGCGGCCACGCCGGTGCCCCGGTCGTTGTGGGTGTGCAGGCTGATGATCACGCTGTCACGACGGTTGATGTTGCGGTGGAACCACTCGATCTGGTCGGCGTAGACGTTCGGGGTCGCACATTCAACGGTGGCTGGCAGGTTGAGGATGATCTTGCGCTCAGGCGTCGGGTTCCAGACCTCGATCACCGCGTCACAGACTTCCTTGGCAAATTCCAGCTCGGTGGCGCTGAAGGTTTCCGGCGAGTACTCGAAGGTCCACTCGGTGTCCGGCTGCATGGCGGCATATTTGACGAACAGCTTGGCGGCGTTCACGGCGATGGCCTTGATCCCGTCCTTGTCCTGGTTGAAGACGATGCGACGGAAAGAAGGGGAGGTGGCGTTGTACAGGTGAACGATGGCTTTCTTCGCCCCGCGCAGGGATTCGAAGGTGCGCTCGATCAAGTCTTCACGGCCCTGGGTCAGCACCTGAATGGTGGTGTCGTCGGGGATGTGGCCGTCCTCGATCAGGGTACGCACGAAGTCGAAGTCGGTTTGCGAAGCGGCCGGGAACGACGCTTCGATTTCCTTCACGCCCACCTGCACCAGGGTTTTCCAGAAGCGCAGCTTTTTCACCGCGTCCATTGGCTCGATCAACGACTGGTTGCCGTCACGCAGGTCGGAGCTGCACCAGATCGGCGCGGCATCGATGGTTTTTGACGGCCAGGTGCGATCCGGCAGGTTGATCACTGGAAACGCGCGGTATTTCGAAGACGGGTCTTTGAGCATGCTCATCGGGAAATTCCTTATTGTCTGGGCCGAAAAGAGGCGGCCTGCCGGTGGAACGAACGTTCTTGGAAAAGCGTGGGACGAGGTGCAGCGATTCAGCCCGGCAGTCGTGCGCTGACAAGGCACAGGCTGCGGTGCTGGCGAAGCTGAATGAGGGTGTGAGAGGTTTTCATGCCCTCAACCCTAACCGCGGGGGATAAGGATGGCAAGCAGTCGAAAAAAATTGAGAGGAATACCCGGAAAGCGGTTTTTTCCGAGATTTTATTCTCTGAATCAAAGTGAATGTTTGCAGAGATTGCGCAGTCCGTTCGTCGTGCGCAATCCCTGTTGGAGCGGCTTCAGCCTGAAATCAAGGCTGGAAAGCCCCAATGAAAATCGCCGGATCGACTCGTGCATCGTTCAGGCTGACGTTCCAGTGCATGTGCGGCCCGGTCGCTCGACCTGTAGCGCCCACCTTGCCCACCACCGCGCCGCGCGCCAGTTGCTGGCCGTTTTGCACGTCAATCTTCGACATATGACAGAACATGCTGATGAAGCCCTGGCCGTGGTCGACGAACACCGTGTTGCCATTGAAGAAGTAGTTGCCGATCAGAATTACCTTACCCGCTGCCGGGGTCTTGATCGGTGTGCCCGCCGGCACCGCGAAGTCCAGACCCGCGTGCGGATTGCGCTCTTCGCCGTTGAAGAAACGGCGCACGCCGAACTTGCTCGACAGCGGTCCGTTGACCGGTTTGTCCAGCAGCAGATTGCTCGGGGTATTCGGGCTGAAACTGCGGTAAGCCTTGATCTGCTCGGCCAGCTCGCCCTCGATACGCTTGAGGTTGGCCGGGTTCGGATTGACCTGCTGAGTGTTCTTCAGGGTGATGTGCTGTTCCGGGTATTTCTTGTTGCCGACACTGAAGTTGAGGTTACGGCTGCCACTGCTGATCTGCTGAATGCCGGGTTTGACGGTCAACGGAATGCCGACAATCGCCAGCCAGTTGTTCTGTTCCTTGATCACCAGCACCGGTTTGCCCTGATACGTGGCTTTCGGCGCTTGCGCAGCGGTCCCCAGATCGACGACCGCCACGCCGCCCGGCACCGGTTTGTTCAGCAGGCGGGTGATGTAACTGTCGGCGTGGGCGTTGAAGGTCAGGCACAGCAACAGCAGCGGAGCGAGAAAACGCGGCATGGATCAGTCCAGTAAAGAGAGAGTGACGGGCGTCAGGTGATTGTCCTCGACGCGCACTTGCAGTTCGCCTTCGCCCAGTCTGGCCTTGAGGCGCTGGCCGGTGTGGGTCTGTGCGGCGTTGCGGATCGCGTTGCCGCGCTCATCCAGCAGAATGCTGTAGCCACGGCCGAGAGTCGCCAGCGGGCTGACCACGTGCAGGGTCTGCATCTGGCTTTGCAATTGCAGGCGCCGGCGTTTCAGGCCTTCGTTCATGGCGCGTGGCAGGCGCTCGGCGAGGCTGTCGAGGCGCTGGCGCAACAGCGCCAGTTGGCGTCCCGGATGTTGCCCGGCGAGGCGGGTTTCCAGGCGGATCAGGCGTTCGCGGCGGGTATTGAGCTGGCGCTCGAAGGCGCGGCGCATGCGCATGTCCAGGTCATCCAGACGCTGTGCCTGCTGGCGCAGACGCTCGCCGGGATGGCGCAGGCGACGGGCCATGCCTTCCAGGCGCAGGCGATCGCGCATCAGGCGATCACGCATGCGCATCACCAGTCGGCGATGCAGGCTTTCGACCTGACGGATCAGGTGGCTGGAATCCGGGGCAAGCAGTTCAGCCGCGGCGGACGGTGTAGGGGCGCGCACGTCCGCCACGAAGTCGCTGATCGACACATCGGTTTCATGGCCGACCGCGCTGACTATCGGCGTCACGCAGGCATCCACCGCCCGGGCCACGGCTTCTTCGTTGAAGCACCAGAGGTCTTCCAGCGAGCCGCCGCCGCGAGCCAGGATCAGCGCGTCGAAGCCACGGGCGTCCGCCAGTTTCAGGGCGCGGACGATCTGTGCGGTGGCTTCACGGCCCTGAACGGCGGTCGGGATCAGCGTCAGTTGTACCTGCGGCGCGCGGCGGCGGAACACGCTGATGATGTCGCGAATCACCGCGCCGGTCGGCGAACTGATGATGCCGATGCGCTGCGGATGGGCCGGCAGCGGCACCTTGCGCTCGGCACTGAACAGGCCTTCGGCGCTGAGCTTTTCCTTCAGGGCATCGAAAGCAAGGCGCAGGGCACCGTCGCCGGCAGGCTCCACGGTGTCGAGGATCAGCTGATAGTCGCCACGCCCTTCGAACAGCGAGACCTTGCCGCGCACCTTGACCGCCAAGCCATCCTTGAGCGCCTGACGCACCCGCGCCGCATTCTGCCGGAACAGTGCGCAACGCACCTGCGCGCCGCTGTCCTTGAGCGTGAAATACACGTGGCCGGACGCCGGGCGGGCGAGGTTGGAGATTTCGCCTTCGACCCAGATGTTGCTGAACACGTCTTCGAGCAACACCCGCGCGCGGCCGTTGAGCTGGCTGACGGTCAGGACTTCGCGGTCGAGGCCGAGTCTTGCAAAGGGATCTTTAATCATGGGGCGCAGTTTAAAGGCATTCGCCGGTGAATGTCTGGAGGAAGTGTTGCACCAGCGGTGTGGGATTTTGCCGAGAAGCGAGGGCGACAGTGCTTTGGCAATCGCCGGTCAGCGGCAGAAATCTCACACCCGCAGGCGCGATGTCCTGCATCGATTCCGGCAGCAGAGCAATGCCGAATCCGGCCTGGATCAACTGCAATTGCGTAGTCTTGCGCGACATCACCCGAGCAGCCTGGGGGAAGAAACCGTGACGCATGCACAGGTCGGCGCACAAATAACTCAGCCCGCCGCGCTGCGGATGCGGGATGGAGATGAAGGCTTCGTCCTTCAATTGCGCCAGATCGACCGCCTCTGCCAACGCCAGTCGATGATCCGCCGGCACTGCAAGCAGCAAACGTTCGGTGTAGAGCGGCACAATCTGAATGCCCTCGCGCTGGCGCAGCACCGGCAGGCGCAGAAGGCCGATGTCGAGCCGGCCCTCGGCCAGCTCTTCAAGTTGTGCCTCCGAGGAGAGCGTGCCGATGTCCAGCGAAACGCCGGGCTGCTGCTCCAGGTAAACGCTCATGTCGCGCAACAACCGACCACTGATCGGCACGGTACTCGAGTGGCACACTCGCAAAGTACCGCGCTGCCCTTGGCCAATTTCCGTGGCCAAAGTGCTGGCCTTGTTCAATTCATTCAGCAGGTTTCTCGCCCGGGGCAGGAACGCTTCGCCAGGGGCGGTGAGCCGAGGCTGGCGCGCGGTGCGTTCGAATAGCGGCGTTTGCAGGCGGGTTTCCATGTCCTTGATCTGTCGGCTCAACGCTGACTGGGCAATGAACAGGCGCTCGGCCGCGGCACTGAAGCTGCCGCTCTCGGCGATTTCCACGAAGTAGCGCAATTGACGGGTTGAAAGCACGAGGCATGCCTTTTCGAGATGGCTTGGCGGTTTCGATGATATTAGTCGCAACCCTCGGCGCTGGCTAAAGTCATCGCAGGCTTATAAAGGAAGCGAGCGAATGAGCGTGGCGGGGTTGTTGAGCGAATGGTCGTGGGGCGCGCAGGGCTGGGTGATGATCGGACTGGCCATCGCGCTAGCCTACATCGTGTTCGGGATTGCCGGTTTCGGCACGGCGCTGGTGGCGGGGCCGATCCTGATTCTGTTCATGCCGCTGTCGAAGATCGTGCCGTTGCTGGTGCTGCTGGATTTCGTCGCGGCGTTCGGCAATCTGCTGCCGTCGCGGCGGGATGTGGCGAAACCGGAATTGCTGCGGCTGCTGCCGTGCATGGCGGTCGGGTGCACGCTGGGGGTGATTTTCCTGCTTAACCTCAAGTCCGATCTGTTGTTGCTGCTGATGGGGCTGTTCATCAGTGCCTACGCGGTTTATAGCTTGTGGATCAAGGCGCGACCGGCGCAGTTGTCCGCCGGGTGGGCGTTGCCGATGGGTACGGTAGGCGGGCTGTTCGGAGCGTTGTTCGGCAGTGGCGGCTTTCTGTATGCGATCTACCTCAACAGCCGACTGCCCAAGGACGCGGCGCGGGCCACGCAAAGTGCGCTGATCAGTTGCAGCACGGTGGTGCGTTTGAGTCTGTTCGCCATCGCCGGGGTGTATGCCGAGCTACCCTTGTTGATGCTCGCGCTGTGCCTGTTGCCGGCTATGGCGCTGGGGCTGTGGATTGGACGTCGACTGACCATGCGATTGTCCCGCGAAGCCTTCGTGCGGCTGGTGACCTGGCTGGTGCTGGCGAGCGGTCTGGCGCTGATCGGTCGATATTTAAGCACTTGACCGGATTGTCTCAGGGATTAAGCTGCCGGCCTCTAGGGCCTCTTCGCGGGCAAGCCCGCTCCCACAGGTTTCTCAGATGTACACAGGATGTGTGAGCGACTGAGAACCTTGTGGGAGCGGGCTTGCCCGCGAAGGCGTCAGAAGCCATACCGCAGGACTTTTCATGAATTCGCAGAGCATCATCGTCCCGAAAATCTCCAACCTGCCGGTGCACGAGCCCCGCGCCCGGGCGATCCTGCGCTGGTTGGTGCGCAAGAATATTGTCAAGGAAGAACTGAGCACCTGCGGACGCACTGGCAATCGCATGGCCTACGCCATCGCCGATGGTGCCCGCGCGGTGGTGCTGCATCCCGAGGCGCTGCCGTTCGGTGAGCCGATCAATGGTCTGGAGGTCATCACCAAGCGCTGCATCTACACCCCGGCCAAGGGTTTTCTCGAAGAGGCCGGTTGCGCCGAGTGCCGCCAGGAGATCGGCGAAGCGCTGTTCGAAAGTCTGGAAGACTGGATGCCGGGCCGTACCGACAACTTCACCTGCCCGGAATGCGGGCATGAAGACGACATCAACGGGTTCCTGTACTTGCAGGAATGCGGGTTTTCCAACCTCGGTTTCATCTTCAACAACTGGCTGGAGGCGGGGTTCAAGCAGAGTTTCATCGACGAATTCGCCGACTGGCTGGATCAGCCGGTGAGCTGGGTCAAGGTCGAGTTGTAAGGGGCGTTTTTCCCGTACATCAGCAACATTGATATAAGACAAGTTTTACATTGAGCCCGGTAGGGTGTCTGAGTATAATGGCGCGCTTCCATTTTCCCGCTCGGGAGCCCCCGCGATGCTGCGTATCAGCCAAGAAGCTCTGACCTTCGACGACATTCTCCTAGTGCCCGGTTATTCCGAGGTGCTTCCTAACGAAGTCAGTCTGAAGACCCGCCTTACCCGTGGCATCGAGCTGAACATTCCTCTGGTTTCTGCCGCCATGGACACCGTCACCGAAGCCCGTCTGGCAATTGCCATGGCTCAGGAAGGTGGCATCGGCATTATCCACAAGAACATGACCATCGAGCAGCAAGCTGCCGAAGTTCGCAAGGTCAAGAAGTTCGAAGCCGGTGTGGTCAAGGACCCAATCACCATCGAGGCTGACGCCACGGTTCGTGATCTGTTCGAACTGACCCGCATGCACAACATTTCCGGCGTTCCGGTGCTGCACGATGGCGACCTGGTCGGCATCGTCACTTCCCGTGACGTACGCTTCGAAACCCGTCTGGATGCCACCGTTCGTGAAGTGATGACGCCCAAAGAGCGTCTGGTCACTGTTCGCGAAGGCGCCGACAAGAACGAAGTCCGCGAGCTGCTGCACAAGCACCGCCTGGAAAAAGTCCTGATCGTCGACGACAAGTTTGCCCTCAAAGGCATGATGACCGTCAAAGACATCGAAAAAGCCAAGGCCTACCCGCTGGCCAGCAAGGACGATCAAGGTCGTCTGCGCGTTGGCGCTGCAGTCGGTACCGGTAAAGACACCGGTGACCGCGTTGCAGCCCTGGTCAATGCCGGTGTGGATGTGGTGGTGGTCGACACCGCACACGGTCACTCCAAAGGCGTGATCGACCGTGTTCGCTGGGTCAAAGAGAATTTCCCTGAAGTGCAGGTGATCGGCGGCAACATCGCCACCGGCGCAGCCGCCAAGGCCCTGGCCGAAGCCGGCGCCGACGCGGTCAAGGTCGGTATCGGCCCTGGCTCGATCTGCACCACCCGTATCGTCGCCGGTGTCGGCGTTCCGCAAATCAGTGCCATCGCCAACGTTGCCGCTGCCCTTGAAGGCACCGGTGTTCCGTTGATCGCCGACGGCGGTATCCGTTTCTCCGGTGACCTGTCCAAGGCCATCGTGGCCGGTGCTTCCTGCGTGATGATGGGCTCGATGTTCGCCGGTACCGAAGAAGCGCCGGGCGAGATCGAACTGTTCCAGGGTCGTTCGTACAAGGCTTATCGCGGCATGGGTTCGCTGGGCGCCATGTCCCAGGCGCAAGGTTCCTCCGACCGTTACTTCCAGGACTCCTCGGCAGGCGCCGAGAAGCTTGTACCTGAAGGGATCGAAGGCCGTGTGCCTTACAAGGGCACCCTGAGCGCGATCATCCACCAGTTGATGGGCGGTCTGCGTTCTTCGATGGGTTACACCGGCAGCGCCAACATCGAAGAAATGCGCACCAAGCCTGAGTTCGTGCGGATCACTGGTGCCGGCATGGCCGAGTCCCACGTTCACGACGTGCAGATCACCAAGGAAGCGCCAAACTACCGCGTAGGTTGAGCCTTCAAGCAACAAGCTAAGCAACCGGGGCTGTTTTATTCAGCCCCGAGTTGTTTCTGAATCACGACTGTTTCTGAATGACTTAGACGAGACTGAATCATGGCCCTCGATATTCACGCTCACCGCATCCTGATCCTCGACTTCGGCTCGCAATACACCCAACTGATCGCCCGCCGCGTGCGCGAGATCGGTGTGTACTGCGAACTGCACCCGTTCGACATGGACGAAGATGCGATCCGCGAATTTGCGCCAAAAGGCGTGATCCTCGCCGGCGGTCCCGAGTCCGTGCACGAAGCCAACAGCCCGCGCTGCCCGCAAGCGGTGTTCGACCTGGGCGTTCCGGTCTTCGGTATCTGCTACGGCATGCAGACCATGGCCGAGCAACTGGGCGGCAAGGTTGAAGGCTCCGAACTGCGTGAGTTCGGTTATGCCCGCGTTGACGTGGTCGGCAAGAGCCGCCTGCTCGACGGCATCGAAGACCACATCGACGCCGACGGCCTGTTCGGCCTCGACGTGTGGATGAGTCACGGTGACAAGGTCACCAAGATGCCAAGCGACTTCCACATCCTGGCCAGCACCCCGAGCTGTCCGATCGCCGGCATGTTCAACGACGAGCGCGCTTACTACGGCGTACAGTTCCACCCTGAAGTGACCCACACCAAGCAGGGCGGTCGCATCCTGTCGCGTTTCGTTCTCGACATCTGCGGCTGCGAAGCCTTGTGGACCCCGTCGAAGATCGCCGAAGACGCCATCGCCAACATCCGCGCACAGGTCGGTACCGACAACGTACTGCTGGGTCTGTCCGGCGGTGTGGATTCCTCGGTGGTTGCGGCACTGCTGCACAAGGCCATCGGTGATCAGCTGACCTGCGTCTTCGTCGACAACGGCCTGCTGCGTTTGCACGAAGGCGAGCAGGTGATGGCCATGTTCGCCGAGAACATGGGCGTCAAAGTGATCCGCGCCAATGCTGAAGAGCAGTTCCTCAACAACCTGGCCGGCGAAGCCGATCCGGAGAAGAAGCGCAAGATCATCGGTCGTACCTTCATCGACGTGTTCGATGCCGAATCCTGCAAGCTGGACAACATCAAGTACCTGGCCCAGGGCACCATCTACCCGGACGTGATCGAGTCGGCTGGCGCGAAAAGCGGCAAGGCCCACGTGATCAAGTCGCACCACAACGTGGGCGGCCTGCCGGAAGAAATGAACCTGAAACTGGTCGAGCCACTGCGCGAACTGTTCAAGGACGAAGTCCGTCGTCTGGGTCTGGAACTGGGCCTGCCGTACGACATGGTCTACCGTCACCCGTTCCCGGGCCCGGGCCTGGGCGTACGGATCCTCGGTGAAGTGAAGAAGGAATACGCCGACCTGCTGCGTCGCGCCGACCACATCTTCATCGAAGAACTGCGCAAGGCCGACTGGTACCACAAGGTCAGCCAGGCGTTTGTCGTGTTCCAGCCGGTGAAATCGGTGGGCGTGGTCGGCGATGGCCGCCGTTACGCCTGGGTCGTGGCCCTGCGTGCCGTGGAAACCATCGACTTCATGACCGCACGTTGGGCACACCTGCCTTACGAACTGCTGGAAACCGTTTCCGGCCGCATCATCAATGAAATCGAAGGCATCTCCCGCGTCACTTACGACGTGTCGAGCAAGCCGCCGGCGACGATTGAGTGGGAGTGATCCCGCGACACCGGTTGTATTGATGCAATGAAAAACCCTGGCTTCGGCCAGGGTTTTTTTGTTTGTGGCAATGGGCAGGTCAGTGGGGAAGGCGGCTTTGCAGTTGCAGCCCCATCTGTTTCAGTGCGCTGGATAACTGCTCAAGATTATCGTAGGGGACGCGGTGTACCGGACCCCAGGATGGGCGATCAATGTAATAGCGCCCGTCTGCGAAGGTCTGGACAGGGGTTTGTACAATCTCGCCGTTCACACTTCTGTGGAATAACCGATAGATACCTTGTGAACGTTCGAAAACATACATGCCCGCGCGATACAGCAGTCGGTGTATTTGCAGTTCGCTTCGGCTGACCGGGGCCGCTTCCAATTGCACCAGCGCGTCGACGTAATGGGTATCGAAAGTCCCGCGTTGTATCAGCGTTTCTGAATGCGGGCCCCGTTCTATATCGATGCCTGGGTCCGGTGAGACACGTTCGCCCAGCCCCGGATCAACTTCTTCAATGCGCAAACCAATGCCGCCTTCCAGTTCGCTGATGCCGGCAACGCCCCTGAACGTATTGGTGTTTTCCACGCCTGTCAGTACCACCCACTTGCCGACGTCATTCAGGTTCTTGTCGATAAACATGATGTCGGCTGTCAGGTGGTTGGTCATGATTTGCTCCTCGGGCCGTGCGAGCGTATCGGGCCTTTTGTAGGAGGCCGCGCAATCGGTCGCCTGGACTCGAATACCGTTTTCTCGGGCGCTTTTGACCAGTGCCAGTTCGTCGAACCGCTCTGTCGGATCGGTACCGAGGCGACTCAGGTACTGCTGCAAGTCCTCGGACATGACGCCGGACTTGAAGTATGCATTCAGGTCAGCCTGGGCAAAGTCGCTGAGCAGTCGGCGCACATAAAGCGTCTTGACGCCTTCGCGCGCCAGAGCAGGCATGTTTTCAATGATCAGTCGCATGCTGGTGATACGGCCGGGCGTTTCGCTGATCACCAGACCGGGCGCTTCCTTGAGTGCCTGTGCAACGAAATCCATGAAGGTCATTGAAGAGGTAATTGCAGGTATCGGCGGGCGTGGCGGCAGTTTTGCCCATGGCAGATTCTTGTAGAAGCGCCTGGCGGAGATCCGAAGCGCGCGGGCTTTATCGGCGAAATACAGGGCATAGCGATCCGGAGCGATCAGCCCGCCGTCAGGACCAATTCGCAGTTGAATATGGGTTTCACGTAATTGCAGGGCCCAACGCCTCAGTTCGAACTCCCGCTGCGGATCGACTGCGTAAGGCGTCTTGACCAGTCGGATGTTCGGGGGCGCGCTGGGCGCAGGGTTTGACGGTCCAGGTTGTGTGACCAACGGCTCCGGCTCAGCGGGCGAGGGTTCGCGTGTATCAAGTTCAAGTGCCACATCGACGGTGCATTGCCTGCCCAGGCACTGGCCGCCTCCCTTGAGTCCCAGTCGGGTCATGCGCTCCCACAGGCCTTCGCTGTTCAAGCGCACGGGTATGGCGTGAATCAGTTGGCTGGGTTTGGCCGGGTCGATGATCGCCCAGAATCCGCCACCCTGTGAGTCGTTGAAGTAACGGACGCAGTAGGCCGTGTCATCCATCAGGATGGCATAGGGCGGGTCGGTGTCGAGTCTGTAGATGCCGCGATATTTGCCCGGCTCCGTAACCGGATCAAGACCGTCGAGGATTGCGTTGGATTGAAAGCGTTGCGGGATTTGTGAAGCTTGCACTGGTTCGGATATGACCGAGGGCTGTTCTGGCAGAACAGGCACGATGTCGTTCGGTTGTTCTGGCTCCAGTTCCGCTGCTGTATCGGCTTCTGTCAGTTCGCTTGCTTCGATGGCTTCGGACGGCATGTCGAGCTCCGCCAGTGCGCCTGTGCCCTTGAGAAACGGAATATTAAACAGCGCGTCGATGCCGCTGAAAATGGCCGCCAGGACACCTTCCTTGCGTTCCGCGGCAGTCCTGCCATTGACCGCCCTGTCGATGTTCAGCCCCATGTCGGCGAGACTGGCGCCAATGACCGGCAATGCCACGGGCCAGCCCACTGCGGTCATCGGACCAAATATTTTCAGGCCGGCGCTCAGATAACCGATCCACAGTTTCTTGCGCAGATCCGCGTTTGAGGTCAGGGAAAGATCCGCTTCGGCGAACATCGCGCTATGGGCACAGTCACGCAGCCAGCTGAATGCATCCACCGTGACCGTGTGATCGTTACGGTTGATCAGATTATGATCCGAATGCCCCCAGGTGCTGACCAGTCGATTCATCAGGTCACTGATGTGTTCGGTCATCCAGTGCCGGTCAGCCAGCGAGAAATGTTTGAGGAAGAGCTCACGCGGCGCTTTCTCGTTCAACTGTTGCAAGGCCCACCAATGCAGGTCGGCGGGAGTGTCCAGCACATGAAATGGTTGGTTGTCGCCGGGCACATAGAGGATCTGCCGGCCTGTCGAGTCAATGATGCGCAGGATATCGGTGGCCATGCGGCCGTCGATATCCAGCGTGCAAACCCGCAGGCCATGGCCGGGGATGAACTCGGTTTGCAGACTGTGCAGGCTCACGGGCCAGGTCAGCGGTCCGATGACCGCGCTGATTGCAGTCTGGAAGTCCTTGTCGTTCAGATGGCCGAGCGCTTGGGCCTCAACGGCTTTGCCGAGGAAGTTGCATTTGGCCAGTGTGCGGAATTCGCTGGAGTGCTGATTCCAGAACGACTGCAGCCCGTCGCGGTAACGCTCGCTGAAATTGAGGTTCCAGAAGTCGTTGATCACCTCGTGACCGTGCAGCCGGACTTCGTTGCTTGCATCGAAGTTTTCGGAGTCTGGTCCTGCGCTGTAAAAACCGCCGTATACACCGAGCAAGTCGGCATTGTCCTGATCCGTGGCGCGGAACCGGTGTATTACCAGTTGCGTCAGGGTCAGGCTTTCATAGGGCTTTTCGCCATAGTGCTGCCAACCGGTGAATGATGTGGCCAGGCTCTGAGCTGTTCTGAATCGATGGTAATAGACGTGATCGGGGTCGAGGCCGGTAACGCCCTGCCTGGCGAGAACTTCAATAGCCACCTGTCGGGCCGTGTCGTTAAGACTCGGGCAAGCCGTGACCACCTGGGTGGCCATGACCTTGAGTGCAGCTCTGTCTGCGTCATTGGGCAGCGTACGTTGTTCTGTCGGGTTCATTCGCTCTATTCCTTGAGAGTGAGGTCGGAGGGTGACCCATTCCCTCAAGGGAAGTGCGGTACAGGGTTACTACCCGAGATCGTCTTTGATGTGCGGCCTTCCGCCACGCTGCCCTTACCGTTTCGCAGGCGCAGGTGTATCGTATTCGCCTTTTGCGGGCGCACAGGCCCGCCGCAGATACGTGAGGTAGTTGAGTTCATGTCCTTTACCCGTCGCCAAATCCTCGGTGGCCTGGCCGGTCTTGTTGTCGTTGGCGTGGGAGCGGGGGGCGCGTCGCGTTACTGGCTGGGCAAGATGGCCGATGCCGACGCAGGGCATGACTATGAGCTGATCGCTGCACCGCTGGACGTCGAGCTGGTACCGGGGCGCAAGACCGAAGCCTGGGCCTTCGGCCCATCGGCGCCGGGCACCGAATTGCGCGTGCGTCAGGGTGAGTGGCTGCGGGTGCGCTTCATCAACCATCTGCCCGTGGCGACGACCATTCACTGGCACGGGATCCGTCTGCCGCTGGAAATGGACGGCGTACCCTATGTTTCGCAACTGCCGGTACTGCCGGGTGAATACTTCGATTACAAATTCCGGGTACCGGACGCCGGGAGCTACTGGTATCACCCGCACGTCAGCAGCAGCGAGGAGCTCGGGCGCGGGCTGGTCGGGCCGTTGATCGTCGAGGAGCGCGAGCCGACCGGGTTCAAGTATGAAAAGACCCTGAGCCTGAAGAACTGGCACATCGACGACGAGGGCAACTTCGTCGAATTCAGCATCCCGCGCGAAGCCGCCCGTGGCGGTACGGCAGGGCGGCTGTCGACCATCAACGGCGTGCCGACCCCAGTGATCGAGTTGCCGGCCGGGCAGATCACCCGCGTACGCCTGCTCAACCTCGACAACACTCTGACCTATCGCATCAACATTCCCGGCGTGGAGGCAAAAATCTATGCGCTGGACGGCAACCCGGTCGAGCCGCGCCCGTTGGGCAAGGAATACTGGCTCGGCCCGGGCATGCGCATCTGCCTGGCGATCAAGGCACCGCCGGCCGGTGAAGAACTGTCGCTGCGCAACGGCCCGGTTCGCCTGGGCACTCTGCGTTCAGTGGCCAACACTGACGCGCCGACCGACTGGCCGAAAGCACTGCCGGCCAATCCGGTGGCCGAGCCGGATCTGGCCAATGCCGAGAAACTCAACTTCAATTTCGAATGGGTCGGTTCGGTGTCGGTCAACGTCGACAACGGCAAGCCGCCGAGCCTGTGGCAGATCAACGGCAAGGCTTGGGACATCACCGACAAGACCTGCGCCGACCGGCCAATCGCCAGCCTGAAACTCGGCCAGAGCTATATTTTCGAACTGAAGAACATGACTCAGTACCAGCACCCGATCCACTTGCACGGCATGAGCTTCAAGGTGATTGCGTCGAACCGGCACAAGATCGTGCCGTACTTCACCGACACCTACCTGCTGGGCAAGAACGAGCGCGCGCAAGTGGCGCTGGTGGCGGATAACCCCGGGGTGTGGATGTTCCACTGCCACGTGATCGACCACATGGAAACCGGCCTGATGGCCGCCATCGAGGTGAAGTGATGCGTCAGATTCGCCCCGCGGCGATCATCGACCGCAGCCGTGACCGCGACTTCATGCGCGAGGCGCTGGCGCTGGCGACCCAAGGCGCGGCCCTCGGCGAAGTGCCGGTGGGCGCGGTGCTGGTGCAGGACGGCGAGATCATTGGCCGTGGCTTCAACTGCCCGATCAGTACCAGTGATCCCAGCGCACACGCAGAAATGGTCGCGATCCGCGCTGCCGCGCAAGCGGTGGATAACTATCGTCTGCCGGGCAGCACGCTCTACGTGACGCTCGAGCCGTGCAGCATGTGCGCCGGGCTGATCGTGCATTCGCGGGTTTCGCGGGTGGTGTACGGCGCGCTGGAGCCCAAGGCCGGGATTGTGCAGAGTCAGGGGCAGTTCTTCACTCAGGGTTTTCTCAACCATCGAGTGTTATATGAAGGTGGGGTGTTGGCGGAGGAGTGTGGGGCGGTGTTGACTGAGTTCTTCAGGGCGCGGCGGGCAAAACCCGCAGACTGAAGCACTACATCAAACCCTGTGGGAGCTGGCTTGCCAGCGATGGCGTCGGCACATCAAGCATTGATGTCGACTGATCCACCGCTATCGCTGGCAAGCCAGCTCCCACAATTTTTTGCAGTGTCTGGAAGGGATCGTTACTTCTTCGCGACAATCACCGCCCGCATTGGCGCCGGCAGCCCTTCAATCGTCTTGCTGTGATCTTCCGGATCCAGGAAATCACTCAGCGACTGATACTTCATCCACTCGGTCCCGCGCTGTTCATCGACCGTTGTCATGCTGACATCCACGCAACGAACGTCGGTAAACCCGGCACGACGCAGCCACAATTCCAGCGCCGGCACCGATGGCAAGAACCACACATTACGCATCTGCGCATAGCGGTCTTCCGGCACCAGCACCTGATGCTTGTCGCCCTCGACCACCAGCGTCTCCAGCACCAGCTCGCCACCCTTCACCAGGCAATCCTTCAGCGCCAGCAAATGCTCGATCGGCGAGCGACGGTGATAGAACACACCCATGGAAAACACCGTGTCGAAACCTTCCAGATTCGGCGGCAGGTCTTCGAAGGGGAACGGCAGGTGCCAGGCATTCGGCTCTGACAGATAACGCTGTACCGCCTGGAACTGGCAGAAGAACAGCCAGTTAGGATCGACGCCGATCACGCTGTCGGCGCCGGCACCGAGCATGCGCCACATGTAATAGCCGTTACCGCAACCGACATCGAGGATGCGTTTGCCCTTCAGATCCAGATGCGGAGAGACCCGCGACCACTTCCAGTCCGAGCGCCATTCGGTATCGACGTGCACACCGAACAGATCGAACGGCCCCTTGCGCCACGGCGAAAGCCCCATCAGCGCGGTGCGCATTTGTGCACGGGTTTCATCGTCGCAATCGGTATCGAGTTTCAAACCGTTGAGCAAGTCGACTTCGCTCGGCTGGATCTTCGGCAGGGCGTCCAGCGCACTTTGCCAGCGCTCGAGATCGCCGTGGCCTTTCTCCATTTTCTTGTCGAGCTGCACTTGCAGGGTATTGGCCCATTCGGCCAGCGGCGTGCCGGCCAGCCGGCGGGCGAGGGGGGACAGATCAATCATGGCAAGGCAATCAACGAGGCAAAGTTGAGACACTGGAACCACGGCACGACTTTCGAGAACCCGGCGGCCAGCAGGCGCTCGCGGTGTTCTTCGAGGCTGTCGGGCTTCATGACGTTTTCGATGGCGCTGCGCTTCTGGGCGATTTCCAGTTCGCTGTAGCCGTTGGCGCGTTTGAACGCGACGTGCAGATCGGTCAGCAGCGCATGTTCTTCGGCATCGTTGAAGCGCAGCTTCTCCGACAGAATCAGCGCGCCGCCCGGCAGCAGCGACTGGCGGATGCGCGACAGCAACGCCGTGCGCTGTTCCGGAGCAATGAATTGCAGGGTGAAGTTCAGCGCCACTACCGAGGCCGGTTTGAAATCGACGGCGAGGATGTCGCCTTCGATCACCTCGACCGGCAGCAGCTCCTGGAACATCGAGTCCTGACCGTTGAGATACTCGCGGCAGCGCTCGACCATCGCCGCCGAGTTATCCACCGCGATCACCCGGCAACCGTCGGTTCGCACGTGTCGGCGCAAGGCTTGAGTGACGGCGCCGAGGGACGAACCGAGGTCGTAGAGCACGCTGTTCGGTTGAGCGAACTGCGCCGCGAGCACGCCGAGGTTCTCGACGATGGTCGGGTAGCCTGGCACCGAGCGCTTGATCATGTCCGGGAACACCCGCACCACGTCTTCGTTGAAGGCGAAGTCAGGCACCTGGGCCATCGGCTGGGCGAATATGCGATCGGGTTCTTTGCTCACGGCGGTTCCGGCGGTGTCGATGAAAAGGCCGGCATTTTAGCCAAACTGGCGCGCAGATGCGCGGGTTGTCTGATAAACCGTGTAGCGGGGCGTGGGGGGGGAGGCCTTGTGTGAATTGGCTTCATTCTGTTGTTTGAGGACTTCACACGTCTTCAGACTCAGGCTCTGGCAACCGCAGGGTTTGCCGCCTGAGTCTGACGTTTATATCTGGGAGAGTTTTTTGATTATCGACGGCGCGAATTGGTGGTGCTCCAGTTCACGTCGAACAGCCCATTTACTCTGATACCGGGGTTGTTGCCACCCGCGTAATCCTCTTTCGTCTGAATGTCGTACACACCGTAAATGTGCTGGGACGCATGATCGACCGTGAGCTTCAGGGTCATGGATATTGGGGTGTAACGGATATTGACCCAGCCAGTCAGTACTCCGACTTGAACGACAGGGCTGTCGAGCGAGTATTGCCCGCTTGTGATAGCAGGATCAAATCGAAAGATCATTTGCTCAAGTTGATGCTCCCAGTCGTCCCGTGCCCCAGTGATTTCGAGATACCTTCCCGAGTATCCCTGCGCATAGTAAAACTCGCCTGCCTCACCGCTATCAATTTGGTAAGTGAACGTATTGGCCGTCGAATTGGATGAACCGCTCTGAATGCCCATATTCAAAATCCTCTGATGTGCGACAAAAGGAAGTAAAGTCGCTGGCGCAGTTTAAAATTGGACAAAGCGGCTGATAACTGTCAGAACTTACAGTTTTTAATTCTACTTAATTATGGGTGGCGGATTTTTAGTTCAAATATATCTATCTCTATTTTGGAAAGTGGAGGCGGTGATGAACACGAACGCTAACGCGCCAGAGCATGGCGCTGATAGCGGTGCCGTAGACGATCACCGGCACGGTCAACGGCCCGAGTCCACTGGGAATGAGGATTCAGGCACCTGGGCCATCGGCTGGGCGAATATGCGATCGGGTTCTTTGGATCCCGCCAATAGCAATAGTTTTTCCATCGGTTATCAATAAAAGACTTTCGGCATTAAAGTTATCAATACCATTTACACTGGCGGTCAAGGTGCCGGTTGCCATTTAGGGCGACGTGTTGTTTGGTGAATTCATGATCAGATCCTTTTAATAGCCTGAAAACTTTATTGTCTTTAGGGCTGGCTGATCTTATGAAGTTGGAAAATGAGCGTCTGCTGTAATAAATGACAGTGCTTTAGATCGTTGCGTAATAAAATATGCCGACACAAGCTTAATTTGTGTCGGAGTATAAATTTTTTTGGTTTCTCGCAAATGCCGATGCCGCAATCCCCCACTGCCCCAACCAGTAACTGAGGATGATCACGTAAGGTGCGGCATGAAATGGTGCGACAAACCGGTTGATGCCGATCACGCTGTCAGAGAACACGAACGCCACCGCGCCACCCGCCGCGAGCAGCGCTGAGCGTTGCGGTACGCCGCTGCCGAGTCGGGCGAGAGCGCGCCAGAGCATGGCGCTGATGGCGGTGCCGTAAACGATCACCGGCACGGTCAGCGGCCCCAATCCGCTGGAAATCAGGATACCCAACAACACGGCGCCCACACTGAGTGCCAAAATCAGCGGCAGCAGGGCCAGGCGCCGGCAATCGCTGAGGTAAGCCTTGAGGTACGACAGATGCGCCAGCAGAAACGCCCCCAGGCCAAACAGAAAAAGATCCCCCGGCCACGCCAGCAATACATCGCCGACTAGCGAGAAAATCAGACCGAGGCTGATCCAGCGCCGATAGTCGCTGGGTGGCGCGTCATGCAGCCAGCCGAGCAACGCCAACACCGGCAAGGGTTTGACCAGCAGACACAGCAGCACCGCATGGGTGCTGAGGCCATAGAGAAAGGTCACTGCGCCCATCAGCGCCAGGATCAGCCAGCCCACGATCAGTTCACCGAAATGGCGCAGTCAAAGGTGTCCACTGGCAACACTTCCGGCGCCCAGGGTTGCTGTGAAGTCAGGCGCAGGCGCCCGGTGCCGGTGGCGAAGGCCTGGAAGCGCCAGGTCGACAGGCCGGCCGCGCCGACCACGCCGGCATCTTCCGGGTTGCTGTAGACCTCGGGACTGAGGGCGCGCAATACGCCGCCGGCCGAGTCCTGGATGGCCCAGCGGTAACCGGTAGTCGGGTTGCTCGGGAGCATGACGATCAGGTTTTGCCCGTTGCTCAGCCGCACTGGGCATTCGCTCTGTTTTTCCACGGTCACGTTGGTTTTCGGTTGCGTGGCGCAGGCGGCCAGCAGGGCGAGGGACAGTGGGACAAACAGGCGAAGGGTAGACATGGATTCAGTGGCTCCGGCGTTGGCGACGAACGGCGAGCATAACTGAAGATGAGACAAATTGTGACGACGAAGGACGCGATTCAGGGGCCTTTCGCTGTGAGTGATGGAGATCTATCTGTGAAGTTTTTCAAGAGAATCCACAGATAGAGTCAATGCCTAGACATGGTGGATCAGAATACTTCCGAAGCCTGAAATTTTACAGCTCTGGTCAAGTAAGCCAGAAGTTGCATCCAGTTCTATTTTTGATACATCGTATTTGAACAGGTTGCTTGATAATTTGGTTATTGTACTTTCCAGCTCTTGTTGAATGTTGTTGTAATGCACTTGGTTCAATCCATTTTTTCCCAATGTGCTTTGGATGATAGCGGTAACTATGGGAGCTTCCTCTTGAGAGATTTTGAAAGTGATTCTCTGTTTGGATGCAGAGTTTTCCGTCAGAATGTCCAGTTCTGTGGTTTTTCCGTCAGGCGTCCAGCCATCCACGATCTCCGTTTCAATTTTTTTTGAAGAAAAGCTTAATCCTTCAGCTTTGATATCGATCGTTAATTGAAATTTCGCGGTTACAACAACAGCGTTCAGGTTTGACATGATCTTGTCGCTCTGGGTTGTCGTTTGGTTTATTGCATTTCATCAATCAGGAGTTTTGCGGTTCCTGTTATTGTGCGCTTGTGATCGCCATCATTAGAGAGTGCCTCAAAACTTAATTGGGTTATCTCAAAAAAGGATGTCGTGGGTGTCAGTTGTGTTTTTATTGAAGTGATCATGGAGTTGGAAATTTCAAAGGAAAAAAGTTCCCTTGAAGGTCTGTGGTCTGCAGTGTTCCTGTACTCATGATAACCAACGACTTTAGGGTTGTCGGGGTCTACAAGCGAGATTTGCACTTGAACTTCACTGGCTTGTCCCTTGTATTGAACCAAATCGATACTAACGCTGTTGCTCAATCGACTGAATGCTCCTTCAGGGGACATTTCGAGGTCGGTGAGCGGGGCAGGGATGTTTGCTATTGTTCCGGTTCTTTTAAAGTCAGCTTTTCCGCTTGCGAACAAATATTTGATTTGCTGGGGCATGATGGCGGCCTGCTCGTTGGATCGAGCAGGCAGTGTGGTTTTCCAGGAATGATATTGAAACTGTCAGATATGACAGTTTTTTATGCCTTTTTATAATTATGGCTATCGCTGTTTTTTATAGGGAGAAGGCCTCGTCCAATGGGCGGGGCCAGTCTTCAAATTAGAAAAGCACCTTCGCCACATCCGAAAACTTCTTGGCGAAATGCACAGTGATGCCTTCCTTCAAGTAATCCGGCAGTTCCTCGAAGTTACCCCGGTTCGGCTCCGGCAAAATCAACTCGAAAATCTTCTGCCGTCTTGCCGCAATTACTTTCTCACGCACCCCGCCAATCGGTAGTACATGGCCGGTCAGCGTCAGTTCACCGGTCATGGCCACGCCTTTTTTCGGCGGCTGATTACGGGCGAGGGAGAGCAGGGCGCTGGCCATTGTCACGCCGGCGCTTGGGCCGTCTTTCGGTGTAGCGCCTTCCGGTACGTGCAGGTGGACGAAAGCTTCGTCGAAGAATTTCGCGTCACCGCCGAACTGTTTCAGGTGCGAGCTGACGTAGCTGTAGGCGATCTCCGCCGACTCCTTCATCACATCGCCCAGTTGCCCGGTTAGTTTGAAGCCACGGTTGAGTGTGTGGATGCGCGTGGCTTCGATCGGCAAGGTCGCGCCACCCATGCTGGTCCAGGCAAGTCCCGTGATCACGCCGGTGCCGGACAGCACTTGCTCGTTGCGGAACACCGGATGGCCGAGGGACGCTTCGAGGTCTTTCGGGCCGATCTTGATCGCCGCTTTCGGGTCGTCGATCAGCTTCATCACCGCTTTGCGCACCAGTTTGCCCATCTGTTTTTCCAGCTGGCGCACGCCGGCTTCACGGGCGTAACCGTCGATCAAGGCTTTGAGCGCCGGGTCGCTGATACTCAGGCTGCCCTTGGACACGCCGGCCTTTTCCAGCAGTTTCGGCCACAGGTGGCGCTTGGCGATGGCGACTTTTTCTTCGGTGATGTAGCCCGACAGGCGAATCACTTCCATCCGGTCCAGCAACGGGCCGGGAATCGAATCCAGGGTGTTGGCGGTGCAGACGAACAGGACTTTCGACAGGTCCATCCGCAGGTCCAGATAGTGGTCGAGGAATTCGACGTTCTGTTCCGGGTCGAGGGTTTCCAGCAGCGCCGAGGCCGGGTCGCCCTGGTAGCTCTGGCCCATCTTGTCGATCTCGTCGAGCATGATCACCGGGTTCATCACTTCGACGTCTTTCAACGCCTGTACGAGTTTGCCCGGCTGCGCGCCGATGTAGGTGCGGCGGTGGCCCTTGATCTCGGCTTCGTCGCGCATGCCGCCGAGGCTGAAGCGGTAGAACGGCCGGCCGAGCGATTCGGCGATCGATTTGCCGACACTGGTTTTACCCACGCCCGGCGGGCCGACCAGCAGCACGATGGAGCCACTGATCTCGCCTTTGTAGGCACCGACCGCGAGGAATTCGAGAATGCGGTCCTTGATGTCGTCGAGGCCGGCGTGGTGTTTGTCCAGCACCTTGCGCGCGTGCTTGAGGTCGAGTTTGTCCTCGCCATACACGCCCCACGGTACCGAGGTCGCCCAGTCGAGGTAATTGCGGGTGACCGCGTACTCCGGCGATCCGGTTTCGAGGATCGACAGTTTGTTCATCTCTTCTTCGAGGCGCTTTTGTACCTGCGTCGGCAGGACCTTGCCTTCCAGACGCTGCTCGAACTGTTCGAGGTCGGCGCTGCGGTCGTCCTTGGTCAGGCCCAGCTCTTGCTGGATGACCTTGAGCTGTTCCTTGAGGAAGAACTCGCGCTGGTGCTCGCCGATTTTGCGGTTCACTTCGGCGGAGATTTCTTTCTGCAGGCGCGCGACTTCGACTTCCTTGCGCAGCATCGGCAGGACTTTTTCCATGCGCTTGAGCATCGGCACGCAGTCGAGCACTTCCTGCAGCTCATTGCCGGTCGCCGATGTGAGGGCGGCGGCGAAGTCGGTCAGCGGCGACGGATCGTTGGGGCTGAAGCGGTTGAGGTAGTTCTTCAGCTCTTCGCTGTACAGCGGGTTGAGCGGCAGCAGTTCCTTGATCGCGTTGATCAGCGCCATGCCGTAGGCCTTGACCTCGTCGGTCGGCTCGGTGGGCTGGTGCGGGTATTCGACTTCCACCAGATACGGCGGGCGATGGTGTTTGAGCCAGGTCTTGATGCGCACACGACTCAGGCCCTGGGCGACGAACTGGAGTTTGCCGTTTTCGCGGCTGGCGTGGTGCACCTTGACCAGGGTGCCGTATTGCGGCAATGCCTTGGTGTCGAAGTGGCGCGGGTTTTCCTGGGGCGTGTCCATGAAGAACAGGGCCAGGGAGTGGTGTTCGGATTTGCTGACCAGTTCGAGGGTTTCGGCCCAGGGTTCTTCGTTGACGATGACCGGCAAGACCTGGGCCGGGAAGAACGGGCGGTTGTGGATCGGGATGATGTAGACCTTGTCCGGCAGGTTCTGGCCGGGCAGGGCCAGGCCTTTGCCGGGGACGTGGTGTTCGATGTGTTCGGCGTCGGTTTCGGTGATGTCGTCGGGGGTTTCGGGGAATTCTTGCTGGTCGCTCATGGGGCACCTGCGCAATTGGGTATGGCTGTTAGATGGGGCAGGCTTTTGGTGGTTTCAATGGGGGTGGGTGTTTCTGCTTGTGTGTTCAGGGTTTTGACAGGGTTTTGAGCTTGGTGGCCTTTGGGCCGGCCATGCTGCGGTTTTATCGAGTACATATCCGTTTCTTCGGGGGCGCCCGCTGGCCGTTTCGCCCTTACGGCGAGGCACTTTTTTCAAACGCCAAAAAAGTACCCAAAAAGGCTCGTCCCGGCGTTCGGCCCTCGCAGGCTCGGGTTCCTTCGCTCCGGCGTCCCTCCGGGGGCATCGACTTCGTCGATGAGTTCGGCTTCGCCAAACGGCGCTGCGCGCCAATCCCCGGATGAACACCTCCACTCAGCCTTCCGAAGGGACGGGTGGATCAAGATCAAGAGCTTTGTCGAGCTAACGCTCATCCTGTTTTTTGGGGTGCCATGCGCGGGTTGGTCGACCGGGGAATGGAACCTGGCAGGGCGTAGGCCCTCCCGCGCATGGCTGTAACTTGATCGTTCCCACGCTCTGGACTGCCCCCAAAGCCTATCCGCCACATTTCCGAGCAACAACCGACGCGACATGTCAGAAACATCCCCTGCAAACACCCCGTCTGTAGGACATACACACCCCGTTTAAAAAACTGCAGCCCACAAAAAAAGGCGACGCCCCTCACAGGGCGTCGCCTTCTTTCTTACTGCCGTTACAACTTATTCCGGCAGTTTGTAGGCAATCACATAGTCACCCATCTTGGTGCCCAGCGAGCCGTGACCACCCACCACAAGCAGGACGTATTGCTTGCCGTCCTTGCCGGTGTAGGTCATCGGAGTCGCTTGGCCGCCGGCCGGCAGGCGCGATTTCCACAGTTCTTTACCGGTGTTCACGTCGTAGGCGCGCAGGTACTGGTCGAGAGTGCCGCTGAGGAAGCCGACGCCGCCGGCGGTGACGATCGAGCCGCCCATGCTTGGCACGCCCAGGGTGAAGCCGATCGGGATTGGCGAGCTGTCGCGGCTGGTGCCGTTTTTGCGTTTCCAGACGACTTTGCCGGTGGTCAGGTCGATACCGGCGACGTAGCCCCAGGCCGGGGCCTGGCACGGTACGCCCAGGGGCGACATGAACGGGTGCATGATCACGGCGTACGGCGCGCCGGTGTTAGGTTGCACGCCAGCGGTTTCGCTCTCGCGTTTGCTGCCGGCCGCGACTTTTTCGCGTGGCACCATTTTCGAGACGAAGGCCATGTAGTTCGGGCTGGTGAACAGCATCTGGCGAACCGGGTCGACCGAGACGCCGCCCCAGTTGAACACGCCGACGTTACCTGGATAGATCAGGCTGCCCTGTTCAGACGGAGGCGTGTATTGGCCTTCGTAGCGCAGTTCCTTGAACTGGATGCGGCACAGCATCTGATCGAACGGGCTGGCGCCCCACATGGCTTTTTCGGTCAGTTCCGGGGCCAGCAGGTTCAGGTCCGAGCGGGCCTGGGTCGGGGCGGTGTGGTCGCCTTTCACGGCGCCTTGCGGAACCGGGATCTCGCGGATCGGGATGATCGGCGTGCCGTCGCGACGGTCGAGGACGTACAGGCTGCCCTGTTTGGTCGGGGCGATCAGCGCAGGCTTGATGCCGTCGGCGGTTTTCATGTCCAGCAGGGTTGGCTGGCTGCCGACGTCCATGTCCCACAGGTCGTGGTGGGTGAACTGGTAGTTCCAGCGCACTTTACCGGTGGCCAGGTCCAGAGCCACGACGCCGGCGCTGAATTTCTCGGCGCCCGGGGTGCGGTCGGCGCCCCACTGGTCAGGAGTCTGGTTGCCCAGTGGCAGGTAAACCATGCCGAGTTTTTCGTCGACGCTGGCCAGCGACCACATGTTCGCCGAGTTGCGGCTGTAGGTTTCGCCCGGCGCCAAAGGCTCGGTGGCGTCTGGCTTGTCGCTGTCCCAGTTCCAGACGAGGTGACCGTCACGCACGTCGAAAGCGCGGATCACGCCCGATGGCTCGTTGGTCGATTCGTTGTCGGTCACGTGGCCGCCCATGATCACCAGATCACGGGTGATTGCGGCCGGCGAGGTGGAGTAGTAGCCACCGGCGGTGAACGGGCCGATACCTTGGGTCAGGTCAACCACGCCTTTATTGCCGAAGCCTTCGCAGATTTTGCCGGTGTCGGCGTTCAGTGCGATCAGGCGGGCATCGGCGGTCGGCAGGTACAGGCGACGCGGGCAGGCCTGGGCGACGGCTTTGCCGGCTTCGGAGATGACGGCGGACGCGGCATTTTCCGACTTGGCGTAAGCGGCTTCGTCGTAGTACGACACGCCACGGCAGGTCATGTGGGCGAAGCCCTTGAAGCCGACCGGGCTCTTGATCTGCGGGTCGAAGCGCCACAGTTCCTTGCCGGTGTCCGGGTCCAGCGCCAGCACTTTGCTGTGGGCGGTGCAGGCGTAGAGCATGCCGTTGGCTTTGAGCGGGGTGTTTTCGTTGGTCAACTCGACCGGGTCATCGGCAGTCGGCAAGTCGCCGGTCTGGATGCGCCAGGCTTCCTGCAGCTTGCCGACGTTGGCCGGGGTGATCTGCTTCAGCGGCGAGTAGCGGTCACCGAACTCGGTGCGGCCGTAGGCCTGCCAGTCGCCGTCCGGCATTTGCGGCGCGGTGCTGGTGGTGTCGGCGGTCTCGCGACCCAGTTCGCCGAAGGTTTCGCCAGGGTGGGTGAACAGGCTGGCCAGGGCAGTGACGCCGGCCAGAATCACGGCTACGGTCAGACCGCCAGTGCCCATCGGCGCAGGACCGTTGAGCAGCAGTGGACGACGGAACCACGGCAGCAGCATTACGAAACCGAGTACAAACCACAGTGCCAGGCGCGGCACCAGTTGCCACCAGTCCAGGCCGACTTCCCACAGCGCCCAGACGGTGCTGGCGAACAGCACGATGGCGTACAGGCCCAATGCGGCGCGACGTCGCATCAGCATCAGAATGCCGGTCAGCGTGATGCCGATACCGGCCAGCAGGTAATACAGCGAGCCGCCGAGCGTACTCAGCTTGATTCCCCCGGCCAGCATGGCCAGGCCCATCAGCAGAAGCAGAATGCCGAGCAGGTTCGGCAGAAGACGGCTTCGACTCGAAGCACCTTCAGTGCTCATAGTGTGATTCTCCGTGACGTTAATGTAGTCCCGCGCTGTAGTCACTTTAGATGACGATTGGGCGCGGGCATGGTTCAGATAAAAACTTGTCTTGCTATCGAATTTTTCTTCGATCCCTGTGGGAGCTGCGGTGTCGGTTAGAACGACGACTGAATCTTGATCCCGCCGATCAGTGCGTCATCGACCTTGTCAACACCGCCCGGATGGCGGATGTATTGCAGGTTCGGGCGCACGGTCAGCCAGTTGGTGACGTGCACGCCGTAGTAGAGTTCGGCGCTGTATTCGGTGTCCTGCGGTGGCAGGAAGGACGGATCGTCGTAGTCGTAGACAGCGCGGGCCTGGTTGGTCGCCTCGGCGTTCTTGCGGTAGGCCGGGTTGACGTGGACGCGGGCCAGGGCGAAACCGATGTCGTCCTTGGCGCGGGCGTCGAACAGGCCTTTGTAGACCACGCCGGCCTGGACGTAGTTGTCGATGGCGTTGGTCTTCTTGTCGTGCATGGTGCCGTTGGCGAACACGCTCAGGCCACGGGAGTTGTCGCTGGCGACGCTGGTGATCTGCTGCTGCACGCCGAGCCACACGCCGTGCTTGCTCGAAGCGCTGCGATAGGCTTCGCCGCTCAGGGCCGCCGGCTGGCCGTTGCTGTCTTTATAGGCGTCGGTGGCCTTGGCGTTGCTGTAGTAGTAACCGGCGCGGTATTCGCCCGGCAGGCCGTTGAGCTTGGGCTTCCACACCAGTTCGATCGGCAGGATCGCGCCCTGGGTGCCGCTGCCGCTGAGCTTGAAGCCGTTACCGCGATCGAGGTTCGACGGGTTCTGCTCGTAGGCGCCGACTTGCGCGTACAACTCCGGCGTCAGGTGATATTTGACGCGCAGCGCCCATTGGCTGACCGGCCAGTTGTACCAGATGCCGCCGACCCAGTTGCCGACCTGTGAGCCGCAGAACGCCAGGTTCTGGAAGTCGCACGGGAAGCTGTTGAAGTCTTCGCCTTCACCGAAGCGACCGACCTTGATGTCGAGCTTCTGGTCGAAGAATTTCTGCTGGTACCACATCTGCGTCAGGCGAGTGGTCTGGCCACGGCCCCAGACTTCCTGGGCCGAGGTGAAGCCGCCGACGCGCGGGTCGTTGATGCGGTCGTTGCTGATGTTGTTGCCGCTGCGTTTGGTCACGGTCAACTGGAATTCGGCGTCGTTCCAGCCGAGCAGTTTTTGCAGATCCAGATGGGTGCCGAGGCCCCACTGGTCGCTGTAGCGTGCGGTGCGGTCATGGTCGTAGCCGCCGTGCAGGTTGCTGCCCATTTCGCCGGTGTAGTCGAGTTTGAAGTCGATACCTTTTGCCGCGAGTTCACTGCGGGTGCCGTTCCAGTCACCGAGCATCCACGGTGATTCACTGTCGAAGGCCGGAGCGGCCTGGGTGCAGGTGGCGAGGCCAAGGGCGGTGCAGCCGCCGATCAGGCGCAGGGTTGAGATAGCGCTGTCTCGGGAGAACGGAAAATCGGGCATGAATTGGGTCTTTCTTGATCTTTTTTGGGGAATAAGCTGGCCGCTACGATTTGACGCAGGCAGTGAAGCGGTTCAGCAGAAGGGCGGCAGGATAATGTCCTGTTACAAAAACACAAAGGGCTTTTGCTGACATGAACCCTTTCGGATTCGGTAACAGTGCGGCAATACAGCGCATTGCAGGCGTTGGCGCAGGCTGCGATCTTCTTCGGTTGGCCTACATTTAACCCAAGGCCTTCCACCCGCCCATGCCCTCGGCTAAGGTGCGCGGCTTCTGCATTTTTACTTCGCCCAAAGGCCCGGCATGAACGACCACAACCCCGATCCGCTGCACGGCGTGACCCTCGAACAGATCCTCAATGCGCTGGTGACCCACTACGAATGGTCGGGGCTGGCCGAGCGCATCGACATCCGTTGCTTCAAGAGCGATCCGACCATCAAGTCGAGCCTGACCTTTCTGCGCAAGACGCCTTGGGCGCGGGAGAAAGTCGAGCGGTTGTACGTGAAACTGATGCGCACCAAGCGTCCGCTCTGAGATGAACGCCGTCTTGCGGCGACGCCTGATCACTTCGGTTGCGGTGCTGGGCTGGGCCGGGCTGGGAATTCAGCTGTACCTGATTTTTTTCGCCCGGCTGAGCGTCGGCGCCAGCCTGCTCGGCGGGCTGGTGAGTTTTTTCAGTTACTTCACCGTGCTCACCAACACCCTGGTGGCGGTGGTGCTGACCTGCGCGGTGACCGAGCGCGAATCCGCCGCGCGCCGCTGGTTTCGGCAACCCTGGGTCAGCAGTGGTATCGCGGTGAGCATTGCCGTAGTGGGACTGGCCTACAGCATTCTGCTGCGACATCTGTGGCACCCGCAGGGCTGGCAGTTTATCGCGGACGAATTGCTCCACGACGTAATGCCGCTGCTGTTTCTGGCTTATTGGTGGTTGTGTGTGCCGAAGGGCACTTTGCGTGTGAAGCACCTGCCGCTGTGGCTGATTTATCCGCTGGTGTACTTCGCCTATGCATTGCTGCGCGGGCATTTGCTGGGGGCTTACGCGTACCCGTTCATCGACGTGGCACTGCTGGGTTATCCACAGGTGTTTGTCAATGCCGGGGGGATTTTGCTGGGGTTTGTGCTGATAGCGTTGCTGGTGATCGGGATTGATCGCTGGCAGGGGCGGCGCCTTTAGCAGCGCCGCCGCTCGCATTCACTCTTCTTCGGAGCCCTCGGCGCGCCAGTAACCGACTGCTTTGACGAACTTCTCGTCGAGTCCGTGTTCATCGAGCAGCACCCGGCGGATCTGCCGCGAAACCTTGGTCTCGGTCGCCACCCACGCATACAGATTGCCCTTGGGCACCTGCAATTGTTTGACAGTGGTCAGCAGGTTGTCCTTGCCGCCCTCGCGCAGCACCCAGATCACGTTGACCTGCGCCGCACTTTCCAGCGTTTGCTGCTCCTTGCCGTTCTCCACTTCGATCACCACCAGCGCCTTGCGATTGGCCGCCAGGCCTTCGAGGCGGCGGGCGATGGCGGGCAGGGCGGTTTCGTCGCCGATCAGCAGGTAGCTGTCGAAAATGTCCGGCACGATCATCGAGCCACGCGGGCCGCCGATGTGCAGGGACTGCCCAGGTTGGGCCTGTTCGGCCCAGGTCGAGGCAGGGCCGTCGCCGTGGAGGACGAAATCGATGTCCAGTTCAAGTTTGTCGAGGTCATAACGACGTGGGGTGTAGTCGCGCATCTCGGGCATCGGCACATCGCTCTTGCCGGCGCCGAGCACCAGGGTTTCCAGTGCGGCGGCCTGCTCCGCGTTCTGCGGGAACAGCAGTTTGACGTGATCGTCGGTGCCCAGGCTGATGAAACCTGCCAGTTCCGGCCCGCCGAGGGTGATGCGGCGCATGCGCGGAGTCAGGTCGACCACCCGCAAAACCTCAAGTCGGCGGCGTTTGATTTCATGCATCACACGGTGGATGCCTTGGGTCTGGACTTCAGTCATTCGGCTTTCTCCGGGGCAGGTTGAACGGCGGGGCCGTCGACGATGGCTTTGGCGGTGTCGTTAAGCAGGTCGCGTACGCGCAGGATTTCTTCCGGGCTCCAGCGACCGTGATGCATCTGCAGGGCGTGGCGCAGGTTGTGCACCGCTTCATGGATTTCCGGCGGCCGGTCGTGGCCGCGCAGCGAGCGCTTGCTGACGTCGATGCGCATGCGCACGCCGTCCAGCGCCACCGCTTGTTCGCTGAGGGACTGGCGGCCGACATCAGTCACCGCGTAACGCTTTTTGCCGCCCTCGGCGTCGCCGGTGATCATTTCGCTTTCTTCAAGAAACGTCAGGGTCGGGTAGATCACGCCGGGGCTGGGGCTGTAGGCGCCGTCGAACATGGTTTCGATCTGGCGGATCAGGTCGTAACCGTGGCACGGCTGCTCGGCGATCAGCGCCAGCAGCAGCAATTTCAGATCGCCCGGAGCGAATACCCGCGGGCCGCGACCGCCGCGTTCGCGACCATGGCGTTTTTCGAAGCCGTCACGGCTGTCGCCATGCTCGCGGTGGGGGGAATGATGGTCTCTCATTTCAGTGTTCTCTCGTCGTGTTTAGATACAACTTAAGATATATCTTTTGCTGCGAGCAAGGGCTTTTTCACTGAGCGTGCCTTCTCCCTGACGAGCGGTGGGCGGATCTGAAGGCGAATTTTCGAGCGTCTGTAACGCTGAGAAATATCTGTATCAATGACCGGAAAGTTAAAGTTGAAACTCTATAAATGATTGAGTAAATGCTCTGGAAAGTGCAATTATTCCCGCATTGCTTAGTTGGAATTGCTGTATGGTTTTTTATATGAAACTGTATGTAGGGTTAAACTGACAGTCGTTATTTTGAATATCGAAAATATCGCGTTTTTTCTTTCTGGTCATGAGCCGGTTTAACTACAAGTTTGTGGGAAGTTGCCTGCTTACATTCCGGAGTGAACAGTCGATCATGCCCCGGCGTTGAAACTTCATGTCAATACAGCCTTGTCGGCGTGAATGATTTGAAGGTTCAACGCTTCGATCCTTTAAAAGAAAACAGGTACTGACCGATGTTCAAGAAAATCGCTTTCGCTGCCCCACTGGCTGTTCTGGCTCTGAGCTCTTCCGTGGTCTTCGCTGCCGGTGAAGCACGTCACTCCATCAGCCTGGTCGCCCATGTACCGACCAACGGATTCTATGTGGTGCCAACGGATGCTGACCTGGTCAACAAGGATCAGGACATGAGCTTCAGCCCGATTACCGGAACCATGAAACCCGTGGAAGGTTTCTTCGATGTGCGCAACACCAACGGTTCGGTTCATGGCTATCTGGAAGGCGTGCCGAAACTGGTCGGCGGCTCAAGCATCATTGATCTCAAAGTCGAGTTCAATAACAAGGTTCTGACCCAGACCCCGCAAATGGTTGTTGGCGAGGCCGAGTCCGATGTGAACTACCGTGCACCGCTGCGCATCACCGCCGCCGGCACCAACTTCACCCCGGGCGATTACACCGGCGCAGTCACCATGATGTTCGACGCTGTTCCTCCCGTCGGCGCCGCGCTCTAACCCTTGAAGTAACAAAAGCCGGCTGGCTGACGCGAATGTCTGTCAGCCGGACTTTTTCCGATCGCCATCAGAGTCCGTGTTCATGTTCCCGATGACCCCCGTCGCGGCTGCGTTTGCGCTGTTGTTGTGTGCTGGCGCAGTAGCGGCTCCCGAACCTGTCGGTACGACACCGCGTAGTTTGCTCGCGCAGGCCAAAGGCTTGCCGAAAGACTTCGAGGAGCACTTTTTTGATGTCCCCCTGGCTGTTCGGGTCGAACTCGATCAGCAGCCGCTGGGCGAGGCGATGATCGTGCTGTCTCGTGATGACCGCCTGACCCTGCTCGACTTCACCGATACCAGCGAAAACCGTTTCGGCGCCGTCGAACGGGAAAAATGGGCAAGCTACCTCAAACCCGGCGTGGCGCTGGGATCCTGCACCGGTCAATGCCCCGAGCAAATGCTGGCGGTGCACTACAACCTGGAAAACTCGCTGGTTTCCATCCTCACCGAGAATGCCGAGCGCGACACCGAGGCCAAGCGTTTTTACGACCAGCCGGATCAGGGCAGCACCGGCCTGATCGTGCGTAATCAGCTCAATCTCAATGGCGGCCAGGAGCAGGATCTGGGTGGGCGTTTCGGCCTCGAAGCCAGCAGCAGCCTGGGCAACTGGAGCCAGACGTTCAATATGCAACTGGCCCGCCTGGGTGGCCCCGACGACCAGCTCTATCACGCGGTCTACGAGCTGCACACGCAACGCGAACTGCAAGGCAGTTTTCTGCGCCTGGGCTATTTCACCCCCACGTCGGAAGGCTTGACCCGTCAGCCGCGTTCCTTTGGTACCAGCCCCGATACCACTGTGGGCGTGATGTACGGCAGTTCCGACAGCCTGGCGATCGACCTGCAAAACCCCAGCGTCTACCCGATCTATGTCACCGCCAACCGTCAGGCGTCGGTGGAAATCTACCGCGACGGACTGCTCATCAACACCCAGTCGGTGCCCGCCGGTTTGCAGACCCTCGACACCCGGCCGTTGCCCGGGGGCATTTATGAAGTGGAGGTGCGTCTGATCGAAGACGGCCAGACAACCTCGACCACCCAGGAGCTGGTCTACAAGCCGAACAACTGGCGCAACCCCGACGAGCGCTGGCGCTACAACCTGTTTGCCGGTCAGGAGACCAAGTTGCTCAGCAACTGGGACAAACAGGCCAGTGGCGACGCAACCGCAGGGGCTTCGCTCAACTACTTGCTGCACCCGCGCGTCATCCTCGGGCTGTCGGCGCGTCAAGTCCGGGAAAAGCTGCAATACGGCACTTCCGTCGACTGGACCCTGGCCAACAGCATCAGCCTGTATGCCAATTTCTACCAGACCGAGGACCATGGCACCGGTCTCGACCTGCAAGGCCTGTACAACTATGGCTCGGGCAGTCTGGTGATCAGTCACAACCGCAGCTGGCTGGACACCACTGACACCTACGACACCTTGCCGGACGGCACACGCATTCGTCAGCGCAATGTGTTCGTCGGGCAGACCAGCAATTCGTCGCTGGCGCTCAATCATCGTCTCAGCCGCAACAGTTCGATCAACGCCCGGGTGGCTCACAGCGAGGGTAACGTCGACGGCATCGGTGTCGACCTGGGCTGGACCCAGCGCACCACGGTGTTTGGCAGTGACTCGAACTGGCGTCTGTCAGTGTTCGACCGTCCCGGCAGTTACAGCAGTGGCGATGCACGCAACCGGGGCATCGATCTGAGCCTCAACGTCGCGCTCGGCGGTCCGGGTCAGCAGATTTCCGGCAGCATCGGTACCCGCACGGCCCGCGATGGCAGCCGTGATAACAACGCTTCTCTGGGTTATCGCAAAACCCTTGAAGGTCACGCGCTGCAGAGCGTGGCGGCAACGCTCATCACCGACACCTACGGAGTCGGTCTGAACGGCCAGGCATATTTCAGCACCGACAGTATCAACGGCGATGGTTTCGTTCAGCGCTCTTCCTACAACGGCAATTACACGGGGGGGCTGAACCTCGACAGCACCGTAGCGATTGGCGGGCAGCAGATCGTGATGACCAGTCAGCATCAGGGGCGAGGGGCGGGAATGATCGTGGATGTCGAGTCCGATATCGACGGCATCGCTTTGCGCGCCGACGACTTGAGTGGTGGCAGCGCAGCCCTGCGGCCGGGACGCAACTTCATTCCCCTCACGGCCTACAAGAACAGTTCCGTGAGCTTCGACTTCGAAGGCAACGACGTGCCGGCAGCGTCCATCGAACCGCCGCGCACCCGTTATCACTTGAACAAGGGCGGCGTGGAGTATCGCAAGGTGAAAGTGATGAAAACCCTCACCGTACTCGGCCGTCTGCTCGACCCCCAGGGGCGACCGCTCAAGGGGCATCACGTCATCAATCACGCCAGCCGCGGAGTGAGCGAAGTGGACGGGTTCTTCTCCATGGAAATGAACGAGGGTTCTCCGACGCTGGAGGTTCGCTACGCGGACCAGTTGCTGTGCCAGTTCCGCCTCGATCCGCAACAGGGGCGAGTGGAGAACAACGTGCTGATGATTGGTGACCTGCGTTGCAGCCCCGACACCCTGGCCGATGCCACATTCACCGATCAGAAGGCGGGCTGAACGATGAAAAAAACAGCCTGTTGGCTGGGCTTGCTGAGCGTGCTGGGCACATCAGGTGCGCACGCGGCAAACCAGGAGATCCGGGCGCTGTTCCAGCCCGATCCGTCGCAACCCAATAAAAACGTGTTCATCAACAAGACGCCGAACAGTGGTTATTGCGCCAGTCATCCGGCCCAATGCGCGGACAACAACATGTTCAGTATTCAGGTGCCGATTCGCTTCAGCTCCTTCACCCCCATGTTTTCGGGTAACGGCGTGTGGGTAAAAGTGCCGTCCGAATGGCGACAGTTGAACGTGATCAATCATGAAACTCAGCAAACGAGCACCGTTGAAGTCCGTATCAGCGGTATCGGATCGAAGTTTCAACTGAGTAAACCGGTCACCGAACTGACGGGACAGACCGATGTGCTTGAGGGGCATCGAAAGTTGTGGACCGGCAATTCCTGGGTATACGCGCCGCCGCCATGCGAGTACAGCGGCGTTGGCTATTACAGCCCGACCACTTACCAGTTTTTCTGGAAAACGCCTCAGCCGGGAACCTGCATCAAGACGGCTGCGTTCGATGTGGGGCACATGTCCTTCGACTACCTCGATATCGCCTATGAGTTGCGCACGCCTGATCCCTTGAGCATGTCGTCCGGGTTGTACACCGGGTCGTTGACCTACAGCGTCGGTCGAGGCAGCGCCGATTTCACGATGGGGCCGTTCATGGGGGCGGATGACGGCAACCTCACGCTGGATTTCGTGCTGGACGTACAGCACACACTGAAGGTGGATCTGCCACCGGGTGGCAACCGGATTACCTTGCAACCCGAGGGCGGGTGGCAGCGCTGGTTGAACTCAGGGCGGGCCCCGGAACGCCTGTTCAGCGACCAGACCTTCCACATCTCGGCCAGCTCCAGATTCAAGATGTACCTGGAGTGCGGCTCCGGAACGGTAACGGCCTGTGGATTATGGAATGAGGGGACCAGCTACGGCACACCGATGATCGTCAGTGTGACCCTGCCCAACGGTTTGACCGACACCAGTGGACGGCCAGTCAAGCGACAGGAACTGTTCCCGCTCGAATCGAGGGCCATCGTTTTTCAACCAGGAATCTATGTCGATCGCAAGCCCGGAACCCTGCATTTCGAAATCGACAAGGCCAACACCGAACGAATACTCAAGGCTGATCGTGGAAACAGGTATTCCAGTACGGTCGTGGTGATTTGGGATTCGGAAATCTGATCGAGTCACTGTACTCAAATCGAGGTTCTGCTGATGAAACAACTCGTTGCTCTGCTGGTGGCAGGTTTGCTTTTTCAAAGTGCGTACGCCGGTCCGAACATCAATATCGGCGTCGTCTACGACTATCTGGCCGGTGATAAAAGCACGTATCTGAAACGTGTCTACAACAGCGGTGACAGCACAGCATTCGTCAAGATCAATGTGCTGGAAATCATTTACAACGCCGATGGCACGTCCTCCGAAGTGCCCGTGAAAGTCCAGGCCGATGCCAGTGCGCGGGACGGTCTGATGGCCAGCCCGGCCCGTTTGATCATTCCGGCCCAGGGCATGCAGGGCACCCGTTTACTGTTTATGGGCGAGCGGGACAAGGAGCGTTATTTCCGGGTGCGGTTCGTGCCGGTGGTGCCGGAAAAGGAAGACGAATTCGCGGTCTCTCAGGAAGAGCGCGAGGACTACAAAAAGACGCTGACGGCGGGCGTGAACGTCATGGCCGGCTTCGGCACCATTTTCTTCGTGCGTCCGGCCAATGCGCGTTTCGACAGCGTGATCGAAGACAGTGCCGGTGCTTACAAGGTGCGTAACAACGGCAATACGGTGGTGGTGATCGATGAGTTCAAGAGTTGTTCGAAAACCGATGAAACCGACTGCGAGCCAACCACCAAGCACCATGTCATGGCGGGCAAGTCATTCGAGTTCGAGAAGAAACCGGGACGTGAGTACCGCTTCATTCTGGTCGAAGGTGAGGCGAAGAAAAACCTGCGTGTCGCCGGGTGACAGCGTCCGAAGGCACAGGCAATCGCTCTTCATTCATGCAAGTAACGGGTATCGGAAAATGATCAGACAATGGATCGCTCTGACCTCGGCCAGCGGGCTGGCGTTGACGGGCACCTGGGCATTCGCCGCGCGCGAGGAGATCGAATTCTTCGTTTCGGTGGATATTCCCACCTTGAACTTCTATGTCATTCCCAGCGAGCCGGACTGGATACATCGTGAACAGCGCCTGCACTGGAATGTGCACACTTCGAAGCTGGGAACGCTGCGTCGCAACTTTGATGTGAAACATGACAGCAGTGCCATAGAAGCACGCCTGGAGAGTTTTCCCTACCTGACCAATGGCCGCGATTCTCGGGAAAACATCAATTTGCGGGTGACATTCAACGGCAAGGAGCTCACCAACAATCCGTTCCCGCTGCAAGTGGTGTCGGCCGAAGAGGCAAAGCTCGGCGTGCGGGTGCCCCTGGAGATCGAGCCCAGGGAGCAGGCCGGAGGCTACAAACCGGGTGATTACTACGGCACCGTCAACATCATGTTCAGCGCGGCAGCTCCGGCGGGGTAATTGAAGGACAACCTCAAGCATTCACCACGGCTTTCAGTGCAAGGAAGTGTCAATGGATTTCAGCTTTGGAACAGTCAGGACGTTCGGTAAAGGATGGTTTTTTGTTCACGTGCTCGCAGGAGTGTTTTCGTCCTCGGCGCTGGCGCTCACTCAAGAGATTCGCGCCAGTTTCATTCCCGATCCCGCCAATCCGCAAAACAATCAATTCATCAACCAGACCCCGCAGAGTGGTTATTGCGCCACGTACGTCAATGACTGCAAGGCCTACAACCTGTCCGGTCTACGGTTGCCACTGCGTTTTTCCGCAATCCACGCCATCGAACCCGGAGCGCCCGAACGGGCCGGGGCGACGCTCAAGGCGCCGGCGCAGTGGCGAAGTCTGAACGTCTCGAATGTGGTGACGGGGGAGTCGCATCCCGTGGAAATCCGGATCGGAGCCCTTGGATCGCAATATGTCCTGAGCGACACCGTGACCGATCTGACGGGTGCCTCGAACGATCTGGAGGGACACAATCGATTGTGGGTCGGTGGCTCATGGGGAGGTGCGCCCGGCTCCTGTCAGCATGGCGCGATGGCCACCTACGGGCCTGACAGTTATACGTTTTTCTGGCGGACACCGAGCGATTCGGCGTGCAGCAAGGCAGCAGCCTTCTCCATTCCGTGGATGACCTACGACTACCTGGATCTGGGTTACGAACTGCGCACACCCGATCCCCTGGTCATGTCGGCGGGGCTGTACACGGGGGAACTGAATTATTCCATCGCGCCTGGCGGCGACTTTGACATGGGCGACAACATGCTGCCGGACAATTCGAGCCTGACCTTTCGCTTCGTACTGGATGTCCAGCATGTGCTCAAGGTCGCCCTGCCGCCGGGCGGCAACAGGATCGAACTGGTGCCGCAGGGCGGCTGGCAGGCCTGGCTTCAGGAAGGCCGCCGGCCTGCACGACTGTTCCGGGATCAGACCTTCAACATTTCCGCCTCTTCGAAATTCAAGATGTTCTTCCAGTGCGAGTATGGCGGTATCGGTGCCTGTGCCCTGCGTGATACCGAAAGCGGCTCGACGTTCCCGCAGGTCTACCTCAGCGTGAGCCTGCCTCACGGCATCACCGACATGGCCGATCAACCGGTCAGACAAAGGCCTCTGACGGACGATTCGCAGGGAACGATCTTTCAACCCAAGCGCTTTCTGGAGCGGGCGGCGGGCACCTTGCACTTTGAAATACCGGCGTTCTACGTGGAGCAGATGTTGCAACCCGGCAAGGCCAGACGGTATGCCGGTAACATCACCGTGATCTGGGATTCGGAGGTCTAGGTCGCGCCTGTGCCACGCCCTGAAGGCAGTTGCCTTCAGGGCGTGGCGAGGGTCAGATCCTCGCCCGGCTCATGGCCTCGCGGGTCAGCCTTCTGCTCAGTTCCTTCTCCTGATAGCCGATGTCTCGCAGCAAGCGTTCGTAGGTCTGGTCGCTCATCGGTTCTGGTGTGAAGACTTCCTCCTCGGGTACGGAAAGTTTGCGGGCAAGCTCACTGAGGGCATGCCTGCGCAGGTAGCGTTGTTCCGGCGGCAGGTGTGCCGAACGAACCCAGTCCTCCTGGGCCGAGCGCAGATCCTCCAGCAGATCGAATTTTTCCAGGTGAACACGTTTATTGCTTTCGAATTCTCCAGGCCAGGTCTCACGCAAGTACGCTTCCCAGAACGGCTGCTCGATCATCTGGTTGACCAGACCGTCGCCTGTCTCGCGCTCGATCACTGTGTCGTACGCACGGTCGATGGTCGCGTCATCGACCCCGGCGACCGGGCGAAACTTCATGGCTTCGGACTGCCAGGGCAGTTCCAGGCGTTTGGCCAGTCCGGTTTCATAGGCCAGATGCACCTCGACCTCATCGGGGTTGCCCTCGCGCGCCCGGATGTCTGCCCTGGCGATTTCGCCGACTTGTCCAAGACGCGCCGATCCCTTGGCCAGCGTTACCAGCTTGCTTTCCAGTTCCGCGCGGTGGGTGGAAAACGAGCGGGCCTCGGAGGCGAGTACCTTGACCCCCATGTTGTTGAACAGTTGGGCGCCGGCATCCTCGCAGCCTTCAGGATCGGTCGACATGAGGAACAGGTCTTCGCGCAGCGGCGTATCGATGTCCATGGCTCCGATCATTCGCCATACACGGTCGGTCAACTGGTCCTGCGCCTCTCCCCCCTGCTCGTAATCGGCGGAACGGGTCAGGTCTTGCACAACCCTGAAAAATCCGTCGGAACCGGGTTCGCTGGCCACCGCATGCCAGGCTTCCGCCCGGTAGGCACCCACGCCCGCCGTTTCTTCCATAAAGGACGTGTCGACAGAGACGGGCCACCGTTCGAGCAGGTCGTCGGCGACAGTGGAATAGGTGTCGTGAGGGGCCCTGCCCACCGACGTTCTGTACGCCTCGAACGTGGCGCGCGCGGACGACGACAACCGGTCCCCGTGAAGTCGGGAACGTGCAATCAGCTGCGCTTCATTGGAGCCCAGAGGTACCTGGGGGACATCCCTGATCGTGTTCATCCGCAGGTCCAGAAAGAAGCCCCGAGGCCGGGCCTTCGCAAACAGACCCTCGGGCCAGGTGTCGATATGGGCGTTCACCAGGCTCAACACCTTGAGTCTGGGCATCCGCTCGATATTCGGCGGCGTGCCCAGAGGGTTGTCATCCAGCCTGAGGGTTTCAAGGCGTGTCAGATTACGCAGTTGCTCAAGGGCGGGAGGCGTCAACCGGATCTGATTGTCGTTCAGGCGCAGTGTCTCGAGCAGCCGCATCTTGCCGACGCTTTCAGGGAGTGCGGGCAATTCACAGCCTCTGGCGCTGAACTGACGCAGATGATGAAAGTCCTTGAGCAGACCGTTCGGTGCCGGGGAGAATCGTGAGCCATCCAGGTTCAGGGTCGTGACCTGTTCGAGCCAGGGCTTGAGCTCGCTCGGCATCTCCCGCCACCAACGTTGAAGATCATGGGCTAGAAACTCCTTGGACAGATCCAGCGCATAGCCGCTCTCCAGACTCGTGGAGCGCTCGCCGAACACTTCGGACTTTCTTTCGAAACACTCCAGCAGCCGGTCGGCGATGAAGCGTCCGCCCTTGCGATGATAGTCCCAGTAGCCTTGAGGCAGGTTGGTATCGGCGGCATCGGGATCCCAATTGCTCAGGTAGCGTTGTCGCCACTGTTCGAGTTCCTGCTTCAACGTCTTGAGCTCGCGTTCAAGCCGATCGATATGCGCATGAGGATCGCCATTGGCATGCAGCGATCGGCTGAAAGCCGCTACTTCGTTTTCGTTGAAATGCGGATAGAGGTTCCTGACTTTTTCTTCCACGGTCCGGGCCTCTCTGGACAGTCCCCCTCCGCGCAGCAGCAACTCGGTTTCCAGTGGTACGACCGGGCGGATCGGGGGCCGGGCGAGTAATGTCCTGCGCTCGGCGGGCGCCTGGGTTTTGGCCATCACCCATTGCCTGAACATTTCTCCCTGCCCGGTGCGATAGCCCAGGGCCGCGCGCTTGTCAGCAGGCAGCGCCTGCAGGATGGCCTCATACAAGTCGCCGGCCTCGTGCAGCTTATGGTTCGCGCCGTCGCGCACTTCATATTGGCCATGTTCGTCCCTGATCAACACACGTCGGGTCGTGGCCTCTGTACTGCCTGCGCTGCAGCGTAGCGGACCGTCATCAGTGCCTTCGCGCACATCGATGCGCAAATCGGCAAACGTGTCGGTATGAAACTTCAGGGCATTGAGGGTCAGGCGTTCGGTGTCGGCCCCCCTCAGTGCCGGCTCATGCAAGCCTTCAGCCGCGCGCGCAGCGCTGACCTCAAAAGCGCTTTCCCGGGCCTGGTCCTTGAGGCGCAGCGGGATGCGTCGCTCCTCGAGCATGACCTGCTGTTCATCGGGAGTCGCTCTTGTCAGCAGGGTTTCAGCGACCCTGGAAGGCAGTTGCGGATACTGCTGCTGCAGCAGTTGAACCCGGGCATCGCTGTTGTGATCCTTGAGTCGGTACTGGTACTGGAAGATGTCCGGCGTGCGGGTTTCCACGATATCCGCCAGTTGGTTGCGCAAGACCTGTGCCCGTTGGTTTTTCGGATACTGGTTGCCTAGCAACGCTTTCATTTGCGTATCGTCCAGAAAATTCACGAGCCGCTCCGGGAGCTTGCCGGCCATCATGTCGGCCAGGCTGATGCCGAGCGTCTGCCGGTCCGTGGCTTGCCGGTTGCCGTACTGGCGATAACTACCGCTCAGATCGGCGTTTTCATAAACCTTCAGGGCTTTGTCGGCCGGCCAGCCGGGCATGTCCGGCACCATTCGTTCAAACCAGTACGAGGCCGGGTCCAGCGGCTGCCCCGAGCGGATCAGCCGGCCCACGTTTCTGGCCTCATTCCAGGTGTTGAAGCGTGTGAGCGTGTCGGTCAACAGGGGCGGGGGAGCGGCATTTTCGACGTGCATGCGTCGCAGCGAAGCTTCCGGCGTCCCGCTGATATTGCGCAGGTGATCCTGTTCGGCGGTGGTATAGCCATCGACGCTATGACCAAGGCGTTGCATGAGCCTGGGCCCGTGCCAGTCCTGCGGTTTTTCCCCTTCATGAACCCAGGCTCCCTGACCGTTATGGCGCAGCTCGGGCGAATAGGCGTTTGGGCGTGTCGGGTGGCGAATCCGATGAAGTCCGCTGCGCGGGTCGCGCTGCACTTCGTAGTGCTTGCCCTCGAGTGGCAAAACAATCTTGCCGGCATGCCTGTGCAGCCCCAGTGCATCGGGGCGTGATGTCTGCGGTGGCGCCAGCTGCGGTTGTTCGTAAGGTCTGAGGTCCGGGTGCCAGAGACGGGTTTTGCCGTCGAACGACTGTACCGGTTTCATTCCCTCGACCAAGAGTGACGGTTTGAGCCCCAAAGCGTGACCTGTTTCAGAACCGGCGGCAAAGATTTCCAGTTGCAGGACATCGGTCAAGACTCCCACCACATATTCTGCCGCCTCGACCCAATGCCCCTGGATCATGTCCACCACGCTCTCGACGGCGTCGTTGACGATCTGGTAAGCGGTATAGGCCATCATCAGTTCGCCCAGTCCCGGAACAAAGGGCGTCATCACCAGTAGCGCGGCATTGAAGATGTCCGAGGCGATCTTCTTGAAGTTCTCCCACCAGGCCCAGCGCGCCTGGCTGTCGGCATCGGCGGTCGATACTGCGAGACCGCGCGCGTCGTTGAGAATTTTATTGAGTCGTTGCTGGTACAGATACGTCCACAGGGGGGCTGTGATCGGCGGTGCGCTGAATTGCAGCTGAGGTTTCTCGACCGGGGTTTCCCGCCAGGACGGTCGCGGATCCCCCGGTTCCCTGGCGTACCATTTGACATACGTCAGGCGCTGCTCGAGCCCGGCGAAAAAGTGCCCGCGCTGTTCCTGATCAACAAACTGGCTGAAAAACTGGCGATAGCTGATACCGGAAGACGGCAACGTTCTGTTTGCCCGTAACTGGCGTGTCAGCTCGTCCATGAACGCCAGTGTCGAAGCGTATTCCTTGAGCGGGTGGTCGGGGTCGTGCGGCACGTAGGCAATCATTTTCTGCGAGTGTTGTGCCTGTGCCGGGTCGGGGCGAATGATCAGGATCCCTGTCAAGGTCAGGTCCATCAGGCCCAGATCGCAGACGCACATGGCCTGACCGTCGAGTACCAGATTCTGCCGGCCCAGCAACAGCTCGCGAATCAACACATAGGCACCGGAGCCAATGTCCTTTTTGATTTGCGCCATGCGGGCGGCAGCCTTCAGCGCAGCTTGCTGACTTTGCTCGACCCGTGTGCGCAGATAGGTCTCGGCGACTGGCTCCTTGTTCAGCAGGAATGTTTCGAGATGGGCCCTGTAACGGGCCCCGATGTCCAGTTCCCGGCACAGCGACTGAAACTGGCTGATGCTGATTGTTTTGCCAATCGGCGAGACGTCGAACAAGTCGCGGGCCGCATCGGTTTTGATAATGAATGTCGAAAAGTGTTGATAGATTTCATCGTGCGCGAAGTTGTGCAACGCGGCGTCGAGCATTGAAACGGTGCGGGCCCGTGACGCTTTCGTGATATCAATCACGTACCAGGGGGTTGTCGCCGCCTCGTACAGTCTGACGTATGTATTTCTCACATCGACTTCGACATTGAACTGTTCGAGCAACTTCTTCTTCAGCAAAGGCTCGGCAAATGCATAAACGTCCTGAAGGCTCGCGAGCATTCTGTCAATGCGGTTCTGCGCGCCCCAGGCGCGGCGGTTATCGGCGGACAGGCGTTCCAGCTCGGCATCCGGAGTCGTGACCAACCATGACTCACGGTTGAGTGACGTCTTTCCCAGGGCTCGGGCCCGATGCAATTGCATAGCCCTGAATACCGGATCGATGCGCGATTTAATTAAATCGTAATGTTGCCCTTTATATGTGGATGTTGCTGTCATTGTGCAGGCCTTGAACAAGTAATGAATTCTCAGCCTAACGTTCAATGTCTCGATTAATTAGTTTAAATGCCTGTTGTCTCCGTGTCGGGTTGATACGTTAATCATTGAATATTGATATGTATAAAACACATAACTACCGCCCACTATCGGTTCAATCTGAAGCCAGGGCTACGGTCGTTGTCTGCGAGGCACGGCACTGTGAGTCGCTGCCCGGTTGCAGGTAAGGCATCAGAATCGGCGCCATGCCCTTGAGGACCTGTACCGGCAAGGCCGAGGTGAACTTGAAGTTCTCCGCCGAACGCCCCGGCACGAACGCGGTGAGCGTGCCGAAATGGTGGTCGCCGATGTAGAACACGAAGGTCGCCGTGCGGTTGATCGATTTCGAGCTGAGAATTCGCCCGCCGGAGCCGATGGCCTCGATCCGGTTGTCACCGGTACCGGTTTTTCCACCCATGGTCAGCGGTGTTCCATCAGCCAGTTTGAAACTGCCGGAAACACGTTTGGCCGTTCCCGAGTCCACCACCTGCGACAGCGCTTCACGCATCGCCGTGGCGACTTCGGACGGCATCACCCGTTTGCCGACGTGAGGATCATTGACCAGTTTCGTTTCGTAAGGCGTGCCGGCGGCAAAGTGCAGACTGTCGATGCGCAGGGTCGGCATGCGCACGCCGTCGTTGAGGATGGTGCCGATCAGTTCGGCCAACGCGGCGGGACGGTCGCCGGAACTGCCGATGGCGGTGGCCAGCGACGGCACCAGGTGATCGAACGGATAGCCGACTTTCTGCCAGCGCTGATGGATGTCGAGGAACGCTTCAATTTCCAGCATGGTTCGGATGCGACTGTCGCGGGCGCCCTTGTGCTTGCTCTTGAACAGCCAGCTGTAGACTTCCTGGCGCTCGAACTGGCTGGCCTTGACGATGTCCTTGAACGTCGCGTCCGGGTGGTTGAGCAGGTAGCCGATCATCCACAGGTCCAGCGGGTGAACCTTGGCGATGAAACCCTGATCCGGCAGGTCGTAGGTGCCGGGGCCGTAGGCCAGATACAGCCGTTCCAGGCGTTCGTCGGTGAGTTTTTCGGTGATTTTGACGCCCTTGAGGTGCGAGCGCACAAAGGTGTTGAAGTCTTCCTGGCTGGCGTTGGGCAGCAGGTAACGGTGCACGGCGGCCATGCGGATCGGGGTCGGGCGCATGCTGTCGAGGAAGGTATCGAGCCGGGCCTGGGTGTCCTTGTTCCGGTACTTCTTCCAGAACTTGAGCAGGAACGAGGTGCCCTCTCGGTCGGCAAACGAGGCGAGGTATTCCTGACGTCTTGGATCGCGGTCGTCCTTGAGCAGTTCGGCGCTGTTGTTGGGACCCGAGTAGGTGGTGTAACGCACCAGATCGCGCATCAGACGAATGAACGGCAGGTTGATCGACTCGCGCAGGGCATCGCGCAGGGTCGGCAGGCGGCCGTTGTCTTCCTTGCGAAAGTTATGGAACACATGCAGGCCGCCACCGGTGAAAAACGCCTCGCCAGGACTGGCCGAGTATTTGCGGTCGAGGGCGGCGGAGAGCATCTTCGACAGGTCGTGATCCTTGTTCTGGATCAGGTAATCGATCACCCACTGGCTCAGGCGATCCTGATCCGGAACGTCGACTTTCTTCAGTTCCGGCACGCTCATGGCGGCGTACTTGTCATGCAGTTCCGCGATGATTTGCAGGTAGGTGGTCAGCACCCGCATCTTCGCGGTCGAGCCTAGTTCCAGTTTGCTGCCTTCGTTGATGTCGAACGGCTGGTCGGTGCTGTCGGTCTGCACCCGCACGCGCGAACCGTCCGGAGTCAGCTCGAACAATGTGAAGCTGTAGCGCACCTGGGTGGTGCTGGTAGGCGTCAGGAGGCGTTCGCCCATCAGGCCGATTTCAGCGGCATAGGCCGGGTCGGCGAGTTTCTTCAGGTAAGTGGTGGTCTGGGTTTGCAGTTCGCCTTGCAGGGTGCTGGTGGCGGACAAGTCGAGGCGGTCAAGGTCGTACAGCGGACGGTTGAGCATCGACGCCAGCCGGCTGCGGGCGACGCTGATGCCCTTGTTGGTTTCGATCGGCTGAATCGTCGGCTGGGTCTGCCAGTCGCGGTAGCTGATGGTGCTGGCCAGCGCGGCATCGGCCAGGGCAGCGTCGATCACGCCGTTCTGTTTGAGCAGGCGCAAGTGGCTGTTGGTCAGTTCGACCAGTTCTTCGCGACCCTTGGTCAGGTAATGCGAAGGGCGGCGCTGGGCGATCATCAGCGAGAGCATCTCGCGCAGGGCCAGGCCCTTGTCCGCCATGGATTTCGGATCGGTGGCGGTACTGGCGAGTGTTCGGTTGGCCTCGTTGAAATCGGCGCCATACCAGACCCGCAGGCCCTCGGCCATGCCATGTACCTCACCATGCCCCGGCACCGCCGACAGCGGCACGCTGTTGAGATAATCGCGAACGATGTTCTGCCGCGCCGGCAAGGTGTCCGGGCCAGCCTGATAGGCGCGCACGCTGGCGGAAATCATCTGGCGGATTTTCTCCGCGCCGGACACCGTCAGGCCATCGGGTGAATGGCGGTATTTCTCAAGTTGCGTGGCCAGGGTACTGCCACCGGCCGACTGCCCCGGCAAGTGCAGCAGCTTGGCAACTTGCGACCACGCGGCCATGCCGAAGCGCGGCCAGTCCACCGCCGGGTTGGCCAGCGGTTGCCTGGGGTCGAGCAGAAAGCGGTTTTCGATAAACAGCAGGCTGTTGACCACCACCGGCGGAATCGACTCGAAACTCGAATACAGCTGTTGCGGATAGTTGTACTGATACAGCGGCGCGGCCCGGCAATCAGTGATCGACAGCCCGGCCTGGATCTTCTCTGAATAGGGCACGAACAGGCCCTTGTCGGTGTAATTGAGCAGGGCCGGGGAGAAGCGCGTCTGCTCGGTGATCACGTAGTTGCGTTTGATCAGCCGTGGCAGGAACTCGTCGAGCGAGCTGTAACCCAGTCGCAGATCGAACGGACCGTTGCCTGGATAGCGGATCGCTTCGCTGGGCCCCGGTTGCAATTCGTACTTGAGTTTGGCGGCGTACTGGCTGACCTCGCGGGACTGAAAACGCGAGGTGCGCATTTCCTTCATCGCAGCCAGGCCCACGACAATCGCGATGATCACCACCAGAAGCCAGAAAGCCTTCCACCCGTGCCGATTGCGACGGGGTTTTTCAGGGACAGGCGCTTCATCCACACGTTCAGTCGGAACCACTTTTTCACTCGAATCGGTTTGCCACAAAGCGCCCATAGTCGATTGATCCATTCACGCAGATTGATCGGACTTGTCTGAAGCTTAGTCGGTGGTTGGCGTCGGTGAAAAAATTGTGAAGAACGGTGGCCGGCGTCATCTGAGCAAATCCTCAAACCCGGTTGCGGCATGACGTTGCACCATTGCTGTGCAATACTCCGCGCCCATTTGCGCAGTGAATAATCCTCGAAATGCAGGATGATTTGTCTCGTAAACCGCAAGATTGACGAGGTTTACGTCTGAATCAGATGCCTTATAGAGTGAAAAAACCTGTCGCAAGCTTTTTATACTGCACGCCCCGCTGATCCCGCAGGTTGCTTCTGCGGGACGGCCCTGCCCACGAGGCCGGGCCGGTTTTACCCAGGCGCAGGCTTATCGGCCGACGCTTGAACACTCGGTGGTCACATCCAATAACAAGACGAGGAAGTCCCCCATGCCAGTCGGCAATCACCCGCCCCATGGCGAAACCGCTCAAGGCGGTCCGCTCAAACGCGAACTCGGTGAACGGCATATCCGCCTGATGGCGCTCGGCGCCTGCATCGGTGTCGGTCTGTTTCTCGGTTCGGCCAAGGCCATCGAAATGGCCGGCCCGGCGATCATGCTCTCGTACATCATCGGCGGTCTGGCGATCCTGGTGATCATGCGCGCCCTCGGCGAAATGGCCGTGCACAACCCGGTCGCCGGCTCCTTCAGTCGCTATGCACAGGATTACCTCGGCCCGCTGGCGGGCTTTTTGACCGGCTGGAACTACTGGTTCCTGTGGCTGGTGACCTGCGTCGCCGAAATCACGGCGGTGGCGGTGTACATGGGCATCTGGTTCCCCGATGTCCCGCGCTGGATCTGGGCGCTGGCGGCGCTGGTCAGCATGGGCTCGATCAACCTGATCGCGGTCAAGGCCTTCGGTGAGTTCGAGTTCTGGTTCGCCCTGATCAAGATCGTCACCATCATCGCCATGGTGCTCGGCGGTATCGGCATCATCGCCTTCGGTTTCGGCAACGACGGTGTGGCGCTGGGGATTTCCAACCTGTGGGCTCACGGCGGCTTCATGCCCAACGGCGTGACGGGCGTGTTGATGTCCCTGCAAATGGTGATGTTCGCCTACCTCGGTGTGGAAATGATCGGCCTGACCGCCGGTGAAGCGAAGAACCCGCAGAAGACCATCCCGAATGCAATCGGCTCGGTGTTCTGGCGGATCCTGCTGTTCTACGTCGGCGCGCTGTTCGTGATCCTGTCGATCTACCCGTGGAACGAGATCGGCACCCAGGGCAGTCCGTTCGTGATGACTTTCGAACGTCTGGGCATCAAGACCGCCGCCGGCATCATCAACTTCGTGGTGATCACTGCAGCGCTGTCGTCGTGCAACGGCGGCATCTTCAGCACCGGTCGCATGCTCTACAGCCTGGCGCAGAACGGTCAGGCGCCGGCCGGTTTCGCTCGCACCTCGAGCAACGGCGTACCGCGTCGGGCGTTGCTGCTGTCGATCTTCGCCCTGCTGCTGGGCGTGTTGCTCAACTACCTGGTACCGGAAAAAGTCTTCGTCTGGGTGACGTCCATCGCCACCTTCGGCGCGATCTGGACCTGGGTGATGATCCTGCTGGCCCAGCTGAAATTTCGTAAAGGCCTGAGCGCCAGCGAACGGGCCGGCCTGAAGTACAAGATGTGGCTGTTCCCGGTCAGCTCGTATCTGGCGCTGGCGTTCCTGGTGCTGGTGGTCGGCCTGATGGCGTACTTCCCGGACACTCGCGTGGCGCTGTATGTCGGCCCGGCGTTCCTGGTGCTGCTGACCGTGTTGTTCTACGTGTTCAAGCTGCAACCGAAGGATTCGGTACAGGGCGCGATGCGTTCGGCTTCGTAATTCGTTGTCGCTGAAACCTGAAAGCCCCGGTCGAAAGTCCGGGGCTTTTTCATGGGTGTGAGTTGATTGCCGCTGGTCTGAAATCAGCGCAAAAAACGACTTCTGATTCAGAGTCATGTTCGAAGGTTTATCTACGTTGTTTCCAGCGCAGCCGTGAACAGAGGCGCCGGTATGAGGATCAGCGATTTTCTCGTACGAGAACTCGGCCGCCGTCAGGTTGTGCTGTTCTTCCTGCTCGCCACGCTGCTCTACATCCTGCCGCTGATCCTCGCCGACTTCCCCTACATCGACGACAACTGGCGCACTCTGGCTGCCGGCAATGCCTGGGCGGCGCAGGGGCGGTTGTTCATGGACTGGTTGTATCAGGTGCTGACCTTCACCGGCGCTGCGCCGAATATTTTCCCATTGCCGCTGTTGCTCGCCACCGTAGCGATGTCGTTCGCTCTGACCCGGCTGACCTTCCATTATTTTCCCGAACCGACCCTGGCGTGCTGTCTGGTGCCGTTGCCGCTCTGGTACAACCCGTTCCTGTTGCAGAACCTGTCCTATCAATACGACGGGGCCGGCATGGCACTGAGTCTGGTCGCGGTGATTTACGCGATCACTTTTTGCGGCGCTTCACGCATTCAGCGATGGCTGGTGCCGTCAGCGTTGCTGGCGCTGGCGATCGGGCTGTATCAGATCAGCCTGAATGTGTTTCTCGGGTTGTGCTGCCTGGAATTGCTCAGGAATGTTCACCGGCGAGTACCGTGGTCGGAGCTCTGGCACCAGTCAGGCTGGCGGCTGGCGCAACTGCTGCTGGCAGTGTTGATTTACAGCGTCACGGCCTATCCGTTCACTGACCACGGGCGCACGCAATTGCTGAAGGCAAGCGCTGACCCGTTGCTGCAGATCGGCGTCAATATCGGCCGGGTGATGGAGAAGGTTGCGCTGCTGTTTCACGGCGGCTACACGGTGGTTTTTTTTGTGTTGGTGCTGTGTGCTGTGACCGGCGCCGTGCAGTTGGGGCGGCAGATTCGCGAGCGCCACCTGTCGCGCGCCAAGGGCTTGCTGCTGAACTTCAGCTGCCTGCTGGCATTGCCGCTGGTTGTGCTGCTGGTGCCGGGTATGACCCTGCTGTTTCGCGATTTCAACGAAGGCGCACGCACCCTGATGGGGTTTGGCGTGCTGTTGATGCTGCTGTTCTATCTGGCTTGGCTGGGGTTGATGCCGCTGCATCAACGGTTGCCTTTGGTGTTGGCGATTGCGCTTCTGGCCACGCTGTCGCTGTCCTTCGCTTATGGCCGGGTGCTGACGATGGAAAAAACCTTCGCCAGCAGTGCGCTCTACAGCCTCAGCCACGACATCTCGTCCCATCGAGAACTGCGCGAAGCCAAACGGATTTATCTCTCGGTGACGTACTCCGACCGCTGGCTCGCGGGGGCGCAAGGGACGTTCAAACAACTGCCGGTGCTGCGTTACTTGCTGAACATCGACTACTTCATGCTCGCCGAAAACCTGCCGTCGGCGGGCATCACCAATGTGGTTGCAGAACGCGAACGGCGCAACGCGACCCACGCCGGTCTGATGGGCTATCCACCCTTGGTGGACAGCCTCTATTACCGCCTCTACCTGATCGGCGACTACGGCTTCATCGTCATGAAAGAGCCGCCCCACGGGCGGTTATTGCAATGGTGACCGTTGGTCAGAAACCAGCGCCTACCTGTAATTTCTGACAGTAGACCGCACCCGAACCTTGCCCTAGCGTGAAAGCCCCGCCCGTTGCAGTGACAGCAAGGATTGACGATGAGGATCTTGTGGAAAGGATTTCCCGCACAAACGGCAATTGGCCTCGCCGCAACGCTGGTTCACTGGCAGATTTTTTTTGTACTGAGCAGCGCGGTCCAGCTAGACCAGGCAGCCAGTAACTTCGCCGCGTTTTGCGTTGCCGCATCCTTCGCGTTTTACATGAACGCGCTGTACACGTTCGAGACCGGAACGTCGGTGCTGGCGTACCTGATGTTCATGAGCGTGATGGGTGTTTTGAGTTATGGCGTGGGCGTATTTGCCGATTCACGCAATTTGCCGGGGCTGGTGACGGTGTCTGGGTTTTCCCTGATGAATCTGCTGCTGGGGTACTGCTTTTTTCGGTTTGTGTTGTGTCGGGAGCGCAAGCCATGAACGTATCTCTGCCTGATGCACCGTCGGTAAACGCCCCTTGCCTGTCGACGACGCCATTCGTCGTCGATCTGGACGGAACGCTTCTGAAGACTGATCTGTTGTTCGAATGTGCAATGGCCTTTATGAGGCAGGCCCCGCTGCAATGTTGCAAACCCTTGATCTGGCTCGGTCGCGGTCGATCCTATCTGAAAGAACAGTTAGCTCATGCAACGGCCATCGATGTCACGACATTGCCCTACGATCCGGATGTTCTATGGATGATCGAGGCGCAACGCAACAGCGGCCGGAAAATAGTGCTGGCCACGGCCAGCCATCATTCGTTGGCGTTACGCATAGCTGAGCACCTGAAGGTGTTCGATGAGGTTTTGGCAACCACGCTTGAGTGCAACCTGTCGGGGATGAATAAGCGTGATTTGTTGGTGGAGCTGTACGGTGACGGGGGATTCGACTACGTCGGCAACTCATTCGACGATCTCCCGGTATGGCGTTCCGCCAGGCAAGGCTATGTCGTCAATCCGTTACCGGGTGTCGAACTTGCCGCCAGGCACCTGGGCAACGTCGTTCAGGTGGAGCGTGTCTACGCTTCGAACTTCAGGAGTTGGTACAAAGCCTTTCGCATTCATCAATGGGTGAAGAACACCCTGATTTTTATTCCCTTGCTCGCCGCGCATCAACTGGTCAATCCGATGTCGTTGTGGCACGGCGTGCTGGCCTTCCTGTTTTTTGGATTATGCGCATCGGGCGTCTATGTTCTGAACGACCTGCTTGACCTTGCCGATGATCGCAAGCATCCAACCAAACACGATCGGCCCTTCGCCAGTGGGGATTTGTCGATCAAGTCCGGGTTGATGGTTTTTCCTCTGCTGTTGCTGGTGGCCTTCACGGGGTCCTGGATCTGGCTGCCGCGTCAATTCGTGGTGGTACTTGCCTGTTATTACTTGCTGACGCTGGTTTATTCGCTGGTGCTGAAGCGGCTTATGGCGCTCGATGTCATTGTTTTGGCCCTTCTATATACCCTGCGCATCATTGCTGGCGGAGCCGCTTTCGAACTGGAACTGACGGTCTGGATGCTGGCCTTTTCCATGTTCATGTTTTTGAGCCTGGCGCTGATCAAGCGCTACGCCGAACTGTTGTTGGCGCTCAACAGCGGCATCACCGGGAGAACCGGTGGACGCGACTACTTTCCAGCGGATCTGGCAATGCTCTCCTCGTTGGGGGCTGCATCCGGGTATCTGGCTGTCATGGTGCTGGCGCTTTATATCCATGACGGTGCGACTACCGCGCTTTATGCGCACCCTCGGTGGATTTGGCTGGCGTGCCCCGTGCTGCTGCTCTGGATTACCCGAATCTGGTTGCTGACCCATCGCGGCCGGATGAATGACGACCCGGTGGTCTTTGCCGTGCGTGATCGCCTGAGCCTGGCCATGGGCGCAGTGTTTTGTCTGGTTTTCTGGGTGGCGGCATGAAGCCGCCACTGACCTCGTGGGGACATTATCCCCATGTGTTGCAGAGCGGCCATTCATGCCACTGGCAAAGCGAAGTCGGACCGCAGTTGCAGCAGCTTACCGGACTCCATGGATCGACCTTGCCCTTCGGCAATGGCCGAAGCTATGGCGACAGCTGTCTGGCTGCCAGTGATCATGTGTTGCAAATGCGTACTCTGAATCGCTTGATAGATGCCGATTGGGATAACGGCTGGATCTGTGCCGAGGCCGGAATCACCTTGGGCGAGATTCTGCAACTGGCCATCCCGCGCGGCTGGTTTTTGCACGTTACGCCCGGGACTCAACATGTGACGCTGGGCGGTGCGGTGGCCAATGATGTGCACGGCAAAAATCATCATCGCTGCGGCACGTTTGCCCATTCGGTGATGAGTTTCGGTTTGCATCGATCCATGCAACCGCCGATGGTGTGTTCCGCATCGGAAAACCCGCAGTGGTTTGCCGCCTCAATAGGAGGATTGGGCCTGACGGGGATCATCACCTGGGTAAGTCTTCGCCTGCGCAGAATCCAGTCCAACCTCATCGATACCTTGCGGGTGCGCTTTGACAGCTTGAAGGCATTCTTTGACCTGTCGGGTGAAATGGATGCCGGCCACGAATACAGCGTTGCGTGGATCGATTGTCTGGCCAAGGGAAGTGCGCAAGGGCGGGGTGTTTATACGGCCGGCAATCATTGCGAAACGGGTTCGCTTGAGGCTGCCACTTCACATTCGCTGCGTTTGCCGATTCGGCTGCCCGTGTCGCTGGTCAATCCAATCACATTGAAACTGTTCAACCATTTTTATTGGCATCGGCAACCGGTAATCAGGCAATGTCGGACGCTTGCTTACCGTCCATTTTTCTATCCACTGGATAGCATCGAGCACTGGAACCGCCTTTACGGACACAAGGGCTTCCAACAGTTTCAGTGTGTCTTGCCAAGCTCGGTGGCCCCAGCGGCACTGGCCGAACTGCTCAAGTCCATTGCCCGCAGCGGCAGCGGTTCCTTTCTCGCAGTACTCAAGCGCTGCGGCGATATCGCATCGCCCGGGCTGCTGTCATTTCCAATGCCGGGCACCTCACTGGCGCTGGACTTTCCACAGAACAAAACCTTGAGCAGCAAACTCCTGCCGAGCCTCGATGCCATCGTCCGGGAAGCGGGTGGCCGTTTGTATCCGGCAAAAGACGCCCATATGAGCGGCAGTGATTTCCGCCGAGCCTATCCCGCCTGGGAGCAAGTGGAAGCGATGCGTGACCCGGCCCTGATTTCCCGTTTCTGGCAGCGAGTCATTCAATGAAAAAAATACTGATTGTGGGCGCCACATCGGCGATCGCCAGCGCTTGCGCGCGTCATTGGGCGGCTGAAGGCAGTCAGTTCTTTCTAGTCGCCAGGGATGCGCCAAAACTGCGACAGACCTGCGCCGACCTGCAAATACGCGGTGCGAGTGCGGTTACGCCGTACGTGATGGATGTCAACGAAATCGCCGCGCACTCGATGATGTTGGAGAACTGCCTGGCGACATTGCAGACGGTGGATATTTGCCTGATTGCCTACGGCTCCTTGCCGAATCAGACCGCGTGCGAAAATAGCATCGAGCTGACTGTGCAGGCATTCGTCACCAATGGCACTTCGGTGATTGCGCTGCTGACGCTGCTGGCTGACCGGATGGCTGTCCAGCGCAGCGGCACGCTGGCGGTTATTTCCTCGGTTGCCGGGGATCGCGGGCGGCCCGGCAACTATGTCTACGGTTCAGCCAAGGCAGCTGTTTCCACATTTTGTGAAGGTTTACGCCCACGTCTGTTCAAGTCGGGCGTGCATGTGATCACGATCAAACCCGGATTTGTCGACACGCCGATGACGCAGGGGCTGAAGATACCGGCGTTGCTGGTTGCACAACCGGAGACAGTCGCCCGACGGATTGTCGCGGGCATCGAATCCAGGAAAGCGGTGCTTTACGTACCCGGATTCTGGGCTTGGATCATGTGTCTGATACGGGCTATACCCCAGCCGATTTTCAAGAGACTGAATCTATGAATCAGTCTGTGAAGCTCTCCGGATGGCGCTATCGAGTTCTGATCGGCTCGGCAGTCTGCTCCGCTCTCGTTTATCTGGCTTTTTCCCTGTGGGGCGGAGGGGCGGCCGTGAGCGCGGCGGTCAGCCGGGTGGGAGGATGGGAGGCAGGGAAAATCATCGGGCTGGTTCTGCTTGGCTACGGTCTTCGCTTTTTGCGTTGGCAGATTTATCTCAATGCCTTGCGCCATCCGATGCCATGGTGGCCAAGCCTGAAAATCTACCTGGCGGGGTTCGCCCTGACCACCACCCCTGGCAAGGCTGGCGAGGCGTTGCGCGGCGTCCTGCTCAAGCGTTGGGATGTGCCTTACGTGCACAGTTTTGCTGCGTTGTTCAGTGAACGACTTTCCGACTTGCTGGGGATAGTTGCGCTGGCTCTTTTTGGTTTGAGCGCTCATCCCGAATGGCTGTCGATGATTGTCGCCTGTCTGGTGCTGCTGGCCTGCTGCATGTTGCTGGTGTCCCGGTCGGGTCTTGTCAGCGCAATTGATCGGCGCATCGAGCACCGGCACGGCTGGTTTTCCCGGTTACTACGCCATTGCGTTCATGTGTTGCATCAGTCTCGCAGCTGCCACACCCCAGGCCGCCAGATTGGCGCGACGCTGTTGAGCGTCCTGGCATGGGGATTGGAAGGGTTGGCGTTTTACTGGATTTTGCTGGCGATGAAGGCAGACGTAACTCTGATATCCGCGATTTTTATTTATGCCGTTTCGATGCTGGCCGGCGCGCTGAGTTTCATGCCCGGTGGGTTGGGCAGTGCTGAAGCGGTGATGGTGGGGCTGCTGGTTTCGGATGGTGTCGGTTTACCGGATTCCATTGCGGCAACAGTCTTGTTGCGGCTCGTCACGCTGTGGCTGGCAGTCGGTTTGGGTGCAGTAATGTTTGTAGACATCAAACAATAAATACTCCATTCGCAGGTGCAGCTCCGGAACACAGGAGAGGTTCATGTTTTCAAAAGCAATCAGTGTGGTGCAGAGAGAACACGTCGCATTATTAATTTTTGTGATAATTGGAGGGGTCTTGAGAGGCCATGGCCTGTTTGAGCGGAGTCTTTGGTTTGATGAAGTCTTTAGCGTTAATGTCAGTAATCCGGCTAATAGTTTAAATACAGTTTTTCAGCTGACCGTCGAAGATGTTCATCCGCCGCTGTATCAGATCTTGCTTTGGCTCGTGTATCAGGTTTTTGGTTATGGGGAACGGGTGGGACGGATTTTCTCGCTTGTCTTGAGTGTTGCAGTAATTCCTTCAATGTATTGCTTGGGGGCAGCGTTGTTTAATCGTCGGGTTGGCGTGATTGCAGCCTTGTTAAGCACGGTCAGCTTTATTCTTGTCGTCGAAGCGCAAGAAACAAGATCTTACAGTCTTCTGGTCTTGTTGATGGTGTGGTCGCTACTGATGTTTTTCAATTTGCTTGAGACACAAAATTTCAGAACTGTTTTGTTGTATTCAGTTGTTGGCTCAATGCTTGTGAATACCCATTACTTTGGTTTTCTTCCGATGGCGGCGCAGTTTTTTCTTTTAATTTATTTTTCTATTCGAGCTGGTTTTGAAAGGCGTTTGTTTAGTGCGAGTGCTATCGCTGGACTGCTGATCTGCAGCTCATTGATTCCACTGTTCCAATACCTATTGAAAAACTTTGGCAGGACCGGGACGTGGATAAGAAAACCGCCAGAAAGTTTTTTTATAGATATGTTTGTCGTGCAGTTCGGAAGTTTGCCGGTAGTGCTGCTGTGTCTGCTCTTGCTGGTTCTCGCGCTGGTGGAGTTGTTTCGGGTTCAGGATAAGAAGGATGTATTGAAGGTTTTGTTGTTTTGCTGGTTCTTTGGTGTGACGGTAGCTTACCTAAGGTCATTGTTTTTTACGCCAATCCTGACGCTGAAAAATGCAATGGTTTTTCTTCCGATAACTGTTGTTTTAGTGTCGTACGGTTTTGGTCTGGTACGTGATGGTTTTGTCAGGTGGACGATGTTGATATTCGTTTGTGGAGTTTCCACTTCGTTTATTTTGAGTGACCCGGATCGCAGCCAGTTCAGAATTGAGAGCGATCTGCGATCACCCGTGAAAAAAGTAATAGAGGAGGGTAGAGATTTACCAGTCTATGCCTACTCGGTTTACTCCGATTATCTCCAGATACTGGGGTCGTCGGTTCGTACAAAACCCTTCGAGGAGTTGAAGAGGCAGCTGAAAGAAGGGAGTACGGGACCTTGTTTCTATGTAATCGATCTGGATGCTGATGAATTAAGCAGTTACTCAAAGCAGTTGGATACGATGGTGGTTGAAAAAAACGATTATCAGCAAAGCTCCATCGCACTGTTGAAGTCCAGGGATGGAGCTGATTGTATCTCTAGGCGTTAAGGCACTTAAAATGTGCGCATTACCCGCTTTTCAGGATGGCCTATATTAAGGGAGACCGGCGCAACATCTGTAAAGGGAGTGCGCCGGTTTGATTCTCAGGCAGCCGCAATTTCCTGCGGCTCAAAACTGTCCGCCCGCGCCATCTGCCACATCCGCGAATAGAACTCGCCGTTCACTTCCCCGGTGAGCAATTCCCCCGGTTTCAGGAACACATGCAACTGCGAGAACAGTTTGATTTCGGTGGCCGACATGCGCCGCACCAGATGCTTGGCCGACAGTTGCGACGGGTGATCGAGGCCAGCGGCGGCGAGCATTTCCGCCAGGGCCTTCAACGTATTGCGATGGAAGTTATAGACCCGCTGGGCCTTGTCCGGCACTACCAGCGCGCGCTGGCGCAGGGTGTCCTGGGTGGCGACGCCGGTCGGGCATTTGTTGGTGTGGCAGCTTTGCGACTGGATGCAACCGATGGCGAACATGAAGCCGCGCGCCGAGTTGGCCCAGTCGGCGCCGATGGCCAGCACGCTGGCGATGTCGAAGGCGCTGACGATCTTGCCGCTGGCGCCGAGTTTGATCTTGTCCCGCAGATTCAGCCCCACCAGGGTGTTGTGTACGAACAGCAGACCTTCGCGCATCGGCACGCCGATGTGGTCGGTGAACTCCACCGGCGCGGCGCCGGTGCCACCTTCCTTGCCGTCGACCACGATGAAGTCCGGCAGGATGCCGGTTTCCAGCATGGCTTTGGCGATGCCCATGAACTCCCATGGATGGCCGAGGCAGAACTTGAAGCCCACCGGTTTGCCGCCGGACAGTTCACGCAGTTGCTGGATGAAATGCATCATCTCGATCGGCGTGGAGAACGCGCTGTGTCGCGACGGTGAAATGCAGTCTTCGCCCATCAGGATGCCGCGGGTGTCGGCGATTTCCTGGGTCACCTTGTGCTTGGGCAGGATCCCGCCGTGGCCGGGTTTGGCGCCCTGGCTCATTTTGATTTCAATCATTCGCACTTGCGGGGTCTGCGCCTGGGCGGCGAAGCGTTCCGGGTCAAAGCGGCCGTCGCTGGTGCGGCAGCCGAAGTAGCCGCTGCCCAGTTCCCAGGTCAGGTCGCCACCGTGTTCGCGGTGATACGGGCTGATGCTGCCTTCGCCGGTGTCGTGGGCGAAGTTGCCGAGTTTGGCGCCCTGGTTCAGCGCGCGGATCGCGTTGGCGCTGAGGGAGCCAAAACTCATGGCCGAGATGTTGAAGACCGACGCCGAGTACGGCTGGGTGCACTGCGGGCCGCCGACGGTGACGCGGAAACTGCTCGGGTCGCTCAGCGGTGCCGGGCGCATCGAGTGGCCGATGAATTCGAAGCCGGACTGATACACGTCGATCAGGGTGCCGAACGGTTTGTCGGCGGTTTCATTCTTCGCTCGCGAGTACACCAGCGAACGCTGGGCGCGGGAAAAGGGCAGGGCGTCGCTGTCGGACTCCAGCAGGTACTGGCGGATTTCCGGGCGGATGCCCTCGACCAGATAACGGATGTTGCCCAGGATCGGATAGTTGCGGCGCACCGCGTGCGGGCTCTGCATCAGGTCGAACAGACCGATCAGGCTCAATACGCCGGTGACGGCGGTGATCGGCCACAGCCAGTCATGTTCGAGAAAGGGCAGGCTGGCGAGGGTGAAAATCACGCAGACGGCAAAGAAGGCGTAGCGGCTCAGGAGTGACAGGCTCATACGGTTTCCTTGGTTCGGACGGTTTTTTTGCGGCAGTCAGGCGTTCTGCGCCTGCAGAAAGATCGAAAACAGCTCCGACTGGGACTTGATCCCCAGCTTGCTGTACATGTGTTTCTTATGGACTTTCACGGTTTCAACAGAGATTTCCAGCTTACGGGCGATTTCTTTACTGGAGCAACCGCTGAGCATCAGGCGCCCGACGTCCAGTTCCCGGGCGGTCAGTTGCGCGCCCTTGAGTTGCTGCACCGACGCTTCGAGCTGCACCCGCCAGTCCGGTTGCGCAGGGGCCGGGGCCAGGGCCACGGTTTCGTTGATTTCATAGGGCAGGCGCTGGCGCAACAGGCCGAGCACCCACGGCTGGATCAGCGACAGCAGGGCAATCTGCTCGCCGGTGAAGCGCTGCTGACTGCCCAGCGACAGGCACAGCGTGCGGTCACCTTCGAGTTGGCAATTGAACTGGATTTCGTCGGCCACCACATTCAGACGAAAGTATCGCTGGTAATACTCGGTCAGTTCGAAGTGCTCCGGCGCGACCTCCGACAGGCGATACAGCCCGGTGCGCGATTGTTCGCGGCAGGCAATGTAGAAAGGGTCGAGCAGGTACAGACCGCGCAGGTAGTCCTGAAACAGCTGATCGGGGCTGCCGTCCGCGCCGGGGCACTCGGCGAACACCTGCGGGTGGCGGTCGGCGCTGAACAGCAGCGCCACCCAGCTATCGAACGGCACGTACTGGTCGAGCAGGCGCACCAGTTGCGCCCAGAAATTCGGCTTGTCGAGGGCGTCGATCAACTGCCCGACGGCGCGGTGCCAGGTGATGTCGTCAAACGAAAGAGTCATGCCTCTACCCCTATCGGGTTACCCCGGCCGCGTAATTCCCTGGCCGGTCGAATGCGAAGCATACTGGCCCACAGACAGCCGCCGGGCAATCTTTCGGCGCCCGGCGCTCATAACAAGGACTCCCCATGAAAGTCGAACTCGCCCAGCTGGCGGGCCGTGACAAAGACACGGCGTACAACCTCGAACGCGCCCTCGCGGCGATGGCGGCCTGCGCCGCCGACACGCAATTGATCGTGTTCCCCGAGACCCACCTGATGGGCTTCCCGACCGCCGACACCGTGGCGCAGATCGCCGAACCGCTGGACGGCCCGACCGTCAGCGCCGTGCAGGCCGCCGCCCGTGAGCGCAACATTGCCGTGGTGATCGGCATGGCCGAGAACGACAACGACCGCTACTACAACACCACGCTGCTGATTACTCCCGAAGGCATCGCCCTGAAATACCGCAAGACCCACCTATGGGCCTCTGATCGCGGTGTGTTCGAGGCAGGCGACCGTTACGCCACCTGCCTGTGGAACGGCGTGCGGGTCGGTCTGCTGATCTGCTACGACATCGAGTTCCCCGAGTCGGCCCGGGCCCTGGCGCAACTGGGCGCCGAATTGCTGATCGTGACCAACGGCAACATGGACCCGTACGGCCCGACCCACCGCACCGCGATCATGGCCCGGGCCCAGGAAAACCAGGCGTTTGCGCTGATGGTCAACCGCGTGGAAGCGGGGGATGACGGGCTGATGTTCGCCGGCGGCAGTGCGCTGGTGGATCCGCTGGGCACGCTGCTGTTCGAGGCCGGGCGTGAGGAAGGGCGGTTCAGTGTCGAGCTGGATTTCGCTCAGTTGGAGATTGCGCGCAAGGATTATCGGTATCTGGATGATCAGCGGTTGAGGTTGCCGGGGGAGGTGGTTGAACACGCCTCGGGAGTACGTGAGCTGCTGATCCCCTCGCGCTGATCCTGATCCTGTGGCACCACGGCTCGCGATGGGGCCCGTCCAGACAACACATCTGTTTGACCCAAGAACAACAAAGCAACACCCGAAACATTCGCCGAACTCGGCCTCTGCCATAAATCCAATAAAATCCGGAGTAAGTCGCCCATGGCTCGTTTGCAACGCACCCTTTCGCTAGGGTCGGTGGTGCTGTTCGGCATCGCCTACATGACGCCGATCATTGTCCTCGGCACGTTCGGCATCCTCGCCCAGTCCACCGCCGGCATGGTGCCCGCCGCGTATCTGGCGGCGCTGGTGGCGATGTTTTTCACCGCCATGAGCTACGGGCGCATGGCCGCCGCATTCCCGGTGGCCGGCTCGGCCTACAGCTACGTGCGCAAGGCGATCAGCCCGAAACTCGGCTTCATCGCCGGTTGGGCAGTGCTGCTCGATTATCTGTTTCTGCCGATGGCGATCTGGCTGATCGGCGCCGCGTACCTCGCGTCGGCCTTCCCGTCGATCCCGCAGTGGATCTGGGTGCTGGCGTTCATCGGCATCACCAGCGCGATCAACATCATCGGCCTGAAACTGGCCAACGGCATCAACGCCTTGCTGATGCTGGTGCAATTCCTGGTGCTGATCGCCTTCGTCGCCCTGTGCGTGCATTACGTTGGCGGCGATGCCAGCACGCCGCTGTGGTCGATCAAACCGTTCTTCAATGGCGACATGCAGATGCCGCTGATCATGAGCGGCGCGGCCATCGCCTGCTATTCGTTCCTCGGTTTCGATGCGGTCAGCACCCTCACCGAAGAAACCCGCGATCCACGTCGCACCATCCCTCGGGCAATCATGTTGATCACCCTGATCGGTGGGCTGATTTTCGTCGGCGTCTCGTACTTCGTGCAGATCGCCCATCCGTCGTTCCAGTTCGACAACGTCGACTCGGCGGCCTACGAGATTGCACGCAACATCGGTGGTGACCTGTTCGTGTCGATCTTCCTCATCGGCCTGATCGTCGGTCAGTTCGCTTCGGGTCTGTCCGCCCAGGCCAGCGGTTCGCGGCTGCTGTTTGCGATGGGCCGTGACGGCGTGCTGCCCAAGTCATTCTTCGGCACCTTGCACGAGCGCTTCGGCACGCCGGTCAACAGCATCCTGCTGTGTGCGGTGGTGGCCTTGCTGGCGCTGAAACTCGACGTGACCACCTCGACCTCGTTCATCAACTTCGGGGCGTTCCTGGCGTTCAGTCTGGTCAACCTGTCGGTAATTTTTCACTACTGGATCGGCGGCGAGAAAAAGGGGCTGCGCGAGTTGATCCTGTTCCTGATCTTCCCGTTCATCGGCCTGGCTGCGGACTTGTGGCTGATGGTCAGCCTCGATCACCTGGCGGTGTATCTGGGCCTGAGCTGGCTGGCGATTGGCGTGGTGTACCTGGCGGTGCTTACGGGTGGTTTCCGCCGACAACCGCCGGAGATGGATTTCCAGGAAGCCGCCTGACCTTACATCAGGCCGCCGGGCGAGTCTGGCGCAACGGCAACTGCACGCGAAACGTCGTGCCGGCGCCCAACGTGCTGCGCACGGAAATATCGCCGCCGTGTTTCTTCACGATGCCATACGACAGGGACAGGCCCAGGCCTGTCCCCTGGCCCACCGGTTTGGTGGTGAAGAACGGGTCGAAGATTTTCTGCAAGGTCTCGGGGGCGATGCCCGAACCGGTGTCGGCCACTTCGATGATTGCGGTTTCGCCCTGCACCCCGGTGCGCAGGGTGATGGTGCCGCGCTCCGGGCCCATGGCCTGCGCCGCGTTGACCACCAGGTTCATGATCACCTGATTGATTTGCGAGGGCAGGCATTCGATGTCCGGCAGATCCTGATATTCCTTGATCACATCGGCCTTGTACTTGAGCTCGCCGGCAACGATGTTCAGGGTCGATTCGATGCCCTGTTGCAGATTGGCCCACTGCCATTCCTGTTGACTGTCGACCCGGGAGAAATCCTTGAGATCCCGGACGATCTGTCCGACCCGACCAATGCCCTCCTTGGATTCGCGAATCAGCGTCGGGATGTCTTCCAGCAGATAGTCCAGTTCAAGACGCTCGCGCAATTGCTGCAACTGCGCGGCGGCTTCGGCGGGCAATTCCTGCCCGGCGGTGTGATAGGCGCCGAGCATGGCCAGCAGTTGCTGGAAATAACCGTCGAGCGTACCGAGGTTGGAGGAGATGAAGCCGATCGGGTTGTTGATTTCATGGGCGACCCCGGCGGCCAGTTGACCCAGCGAGGCGAGTTTTTCCGACTGCACCAGTTGGCCTTCCAGCTGTTTGCGTTCGTCGATTTCCCGCTGCAAGGCTTCACTGGCCTGCCGGAACTGGGCGGTGCGCTGATCCACCAGATGTTCCAGGTGATGCATCTGCAGGGAGGCGCGTTCGGTCATCTGCCATTTGGTCAACAGGGTGTTGGCCATCTGCTGGACTTCGATGTTGTCGAAGGGTTTTTTCAGGATCAGCAGTCGGTCATGGGCGTGCAGACGATCCAGCAGTTCGTCCCAGGAGTAATCCGAATAGGCGGTGCAGACCACCACCTGCAACTGCGGATCCTGCTTCCAGAGTTCTTCGATGGTGCGCGCCCCGTCCCAACCGTCCGGCATGCGCATGTCGACGAAGGCCAGGGCATACGGGCATTGCTCCTGCAGGGCCAGGTTGAGTTTGGCCAGGCCTTCCTCTCCACCGTAGGCCGAATCCAGCTCGAAAGGTGCTTGCCGGGGTTTGGCGGGCACGCCGAACAGGGCGGCTTCCATCTCGTCCAGTTTTGCCGAGTGCGCCGGCGCCGGGGCGAGGATCTTGCGAAAGTCTTCGTGAATCGACGGCATGTCATCGATCAGCAGAATGCGGCGGTTCGACAGCTCGCTCATGCGTTCTCCATTACGGTGATCAGCGGAATCTGCAGGGTGAACAAGGCGCCCAGTCCCGGCCCGTCGCTGTGGGCGGTGAGGTGGCCGTTCATCTCGATGGCCGCCAGCGCGCAGCTGTGCAGGCCGAAGCCGTGGCCTTCCTTGCGGGTGGTGAAACCGTGGGCAAAGATCCGCGTCATGTTTTCCGGTGCGATGCCTTCGCCGTCGTCCCTGACGCTGATTTCCAGAAAACTGTCGTCGACGATCTTTACCCCCAGGGTCATGGTGCGCGGGCGGTTGCTCAGGTCGGACATCGCGTACTTGGCGTTGCTGATCAGGTTGATCAGGATCAGCAGCAAGCGGTGTTTGTCGCCCATGACCTGGGGTACTTCGGCGTATTCCTTGACCACAGTGACGTGGTGCCGGGTGAGGGCGCCGGCGTTCATGCGCAGCGCATCTTCGAGCAGCTCATTGATGTACAGCGGCTCGGTCATGCTGTTGGCCCCGGCATAGGATTGCTGGGTGGCGACGATGTCCTTGATGTGATCGACGCTTTTGTTCATCTGGTTCAGCTCGTCAACCATCTCCTGCTGTTCCTGGGCGATGGCGCCGACCAGTTGATTGAGGTAGCCGGGCAGCAGCTTGCCCTTGGGGTCTTCGCTGAGGAAATGGCCGAGGTCATCCGGGTGTTCGTTGATCAGTTGCATGGCCTTGCCCAGCCCCAGGGCCTTGCTGCTGCGCAGTTTGCGCGAGATCAGGTCGGAGGAGATGTTCACGCTGTTGAGCACGTTGCCGACGTTGTGCAGCACGTTGGTCGCGATCTCGGCCATGCCGGCCTGACGCGCGGCGCCGAGCAGTTCACTCTGGGCATTCTTGAGTTCCCGGGTGCGTTCCTCGACCCGTTGCTCCAGCACATCGTTGGCGGTTTGCAGGGCCGCGTTGACCCGGTTGATCTCGGCAAAGCTGCGGATCAGGCGGATGGCCAGCCACAACAGCGACAACATCAGCAGGACGGAAAACAGCAGCAGATAGAAGTGATATTGACGGTCGATTATTTCGGCCTGTTGCTGATCCTGGTTGAGCATGGTGGTGATGTTGTCCAGACGCTCGGCCACGGGGATCGCCTCTATCTCTTCGAGCAAGCGGTTGACGATTGGCTGCTCGCGCAGAATCAGGTTGATGTGATTGCTCAGGATCCGGATCGGGGCCTGGAAGTCCTGGGGCAGGCGTTGCGCATTCACCGCCAGTTTGTTCAAGCCCAGTACGATGTCGGCGGCCTTGTCGTCGGAGGTGACCTGGGAAAACTCCAGGGCGCTGAGCAGCAGGTCATAGGTGTCGGTGGCGATGTTCTGCACCTGGATCTTGTCGAGGTCGGACAGGTCAGCCAGTTGCGCCTGAATGTCATCTTCGGCGGTGGGCAGAAACGCCAGGGAATTGCGCAACAGGGCGTTGTGCGACTTGAACTGTTCCACCAGCCGGGTCTTTTCCTGCATGGCCGTGAGAAAACTGTCGTGAGCCTCGTTCCATTGTTTCGAGTCGCTGCGCCCGTGTCCGGACTCCATGGTGTCGAAGCGTTCCCACAAACGGTTCATTTCGTTCATGGGTGAAATCAACGGATCGTAATTGTGCGAAAGCGCGACCCGGGCCTTCAGTATTTCGTTTTCCCATAACGAATCCTGTTGCTTGATCTGACGGATCAGATCCCGGGATTCGGTATAGGCCGTCGTCTGCTCGGAACTCGATTTCAGGTACAGAAACACCAGAATCGAGGCCAGCAGCACGGTGACAAGGGCAAGCAACAGCAGGCTGACACGGCGTGAAACCTTCATCATGGCTTGCCCTCCCACTGGCCGGTCAGGGTCTTGAGAAACAGCACGATCAGGGTCTTGTCTTCTTCGCTGGGCATGCGCCCCAACTGATACTGGAACATCACGTCAACCGCCCGTTCGAGGGTGGGCGCGGAGCCGTCGTGGAAGTACGGTGCGGTCAGGGCGACATTGCGCAGACTCGGCACCTTGAACACGGCGCGATCGGCTTCGTCACCAGTGATGTTGAAGCGGCCCTGGTCCGCTACTGTCGGGTTGCCGCGGTCGGCGATGTAGTCACCGAACACGCCGAATTTCTGGAACATGTTGCCGCCGATGTTCACCCCTTGGTGGCAGGCGATGCAGCCATAGTCCTTGAAACGCTGATAGCCGTACTTTTCTTCGAGGGTCAGGATGTCGGTGTTGCCCAACAGATACTGGTCGAAGCGCGAACCGGGCGTGAGCAACGTGCGCTCGAAGGCGGACAGGGCGCTCTGGATATTGGCCCGGGTCACGGCGTCGGGATAGGCAGCGCTGAAGGCCTGGCGATAAGTTGCGTCGGCGGCGATCCGTTGCACCACGGTGTTCCAGTCGCTGCCCATTTCGTGGGGGCTGGTGATCACGACGTTGCTCTGTTCTTCCAGGGTTTCGACGCGACCGTCCCAGAACTGGCGGAAATTGAGGCTGGCGTTGAACACGGTCGGTGTGTTGACGGCGACCGGTTGTCCACCGAAACCATTGGAGAAGGCGCGGGTGTCGGCGCCGCCTTTATCCAGTTGATGGCAACTGGCGCAAGACAGCGTGTTGTTGATCGACAGCCGTGGGTCATGGAACAGCTGACGTCCCAGTTCGACCCGCTTCGGGTCTTGTGGCGGGATGGCCGGCAAGGGCTTGAGCGGCTCGTCCAGTGGCGCGGCGAGGGTGTTTGCGCATAGCGCGAACAGTAGAAACAACGCCGGGCGATTCATGAAACACCCCACGGACCAGGTTGAGCGGACGCCAGCAATCGGGCAAAGGCGTCCACCGGCAAGGCTCTGCTGAAGTAGTAGCCCTGGCCTTCCTCACAGTGGTGATCCTTTAGGAACGCCAACTCTTGCGCGGTCTCCACCCCTTCGGCGATGACGTTCAGATTCAGGCTCTTGCCCAGGCTGATGATCGCGCCGACCAGTGCCGCATCGCTGCTGTCGTGGCTCAGACCGCGAATGAACGACTGATCGATCTTCAGCACATCGATGGGAAACCGGCGCAGATAGCTGAGGCTGGAATAGCCGGTGCCGAAGTCGTCGATCGCCAGCCGGACGCCCAGCGCCTTCAGCCGGTTCAGCGCGCTCATCGTCGCGTCGACGTTCTGCATCAGCACGCCTTCGGTGATCTCCAGTTCCAGCAGACGGGGATCCAGTCCGGTCTGTGCCAGCACCTGCTCGATGCCCTCGACGAAGTGGCGCTGACGAAAGTCGATGGCCGAGGTGTTGACCGACATGCGAATCGGCGGCAATCCCGCCTGTTGCCATTCACGGGTCTGACGACAGGCCTCGGCCAGCACCCATTTGCTCAGCGGCACGATCAGGCCACTGTCTTCGGCCACCGGGATGAACTCCGAGGGATAGACCCAGCCATGCCCCGGTTTCTGCCAGCGCACCAGTGCCTCGGCACCGACAACCCGGCCGCTGGCCAGCTCGATTTTCGGCTGGTAATGCAGGACGAATTCCTGGCGTTGCAGGGCCTGGCGAATGCCCGACTCGATGCTTTGCTGCTCCCGGGCGCGCTGGTTCATGGCTTCGATGAAGAAGCCGATTTCGTTCGGTCCGTTTTCCTTGGCGCTGCGCATGGCCGTTTCAGCTTTCTTGATCAGCTCGATGGCCTCGAGCCCGTCATCGGGGTAGAGGCTGATGCCCAGACTGGCCGTGACGCTCACGTCATGCCCGACGATTGTCTGTGGAGCGCGGATGGCGCTGAGTAGCTTCTCGGCGATGCTGCGCGACTGCTGCGGGTGATTGATGTCGCTGAGCATCACCACGAATTCGTCGGAGCCATAACGAAAGACCGAATCCGATTCGCGCACGCAGGCGAGCAATTGCTGGCCGACCCGTTTGAGCATCTCGTCGCCCGCCGGATGGCCCAGGGCATTGTTGATGCGCTTGAAGCGATCCAGCCCGAGAAACATCACCACCAGTTGTTTGTCATGGCGGCGGCAAGCGGCCAGCGACTGAGTCAGACGGTCACCGAGCAAGGTGCTGTTGGGCAGTCCCGTGAGGCTGTCGTACTGCAACAGGCGCGAGACCTTGAGTAATTCGTGCACGCGGGCTTCGATGGTCTGCTCGAGGTTGAGCATCTTCAGTGCAGCGTCCTGGGCGAGCTGCCATTTCCACGTCAGGGCATTGGCCATCTGGCGGATTTCCAGGGTGTCGAACGGCTTTTTCAGGATCAGCAACTGATCGCCGAACTCCAGCCGTTCTGCCATGGCCTCCCAGCTGTAGTCGGAATAGGCGGTGCACAGCGCAATTTGCAGATTGGGGTCGACTGCCCAGAGTTTCTCGATGGTTTCCAGGCCGTCCCAACCGGGCGGCATGCGCATGTCGGTGAAGGCGAGGGCATAGGGCCGGCCTTCGTCCAGGGCGTTTTGCACCAGTTTCAGTGCTTCCTGGCCCTGATAGGCGGAGTCGAGCTGGAACGTCAGGTGCGGCGATTGGCGGGTGCCGAACAGCGTTTGCTCAAGCGTGTTCAGATCCGCTTCACCGTGGGTGTCCGGGGTGAGGATCTTGCGAAAGTCGGCATGGATCGCCGGGGTGTCATCGACGATCAGAATGCGCCGGTTGGTCTGGGGAAAAGGTGTTTTCATCCCTCATCCTCCCTGGGCAGCGGGGCAGTCGCGTTCCCGCCCTTCAGCAGACGCGCCGCCTGTTCGGGGCTGACCGCTTCCCTGAAGCAAACGCCTTGCACGTTTTTCAGCGGTGCCGACGAGCCGATGGCGTCATCCCGATCTGCGGGCTGGACGCCTTCGGCGCTGATGTCGATTGCCAGATCCCGGGCGAAATTGACGATCGCGCGCAGGGTATTGGCGCTGCCTTCATCCTGGGCCGCACTGTCGATCAGGGATTGGGAGAGTTTGAGGTGATTGACCCGGTAGGTTTTCAGGTAATCGAACGATGAGTATTCGGTGCCGAAATCGTCGATGGCGATCTTCACCCCAAGCTCACTCAGGCGCGGCAGCACATCGTTGTGAGTCCATTTGGTCTGGGCCAGGGTCGCTTCGGTGACATCGAAACGCAGATCCCACGGTGCCAGTTCCCAACGGGCGGTGGTGCGCAGCACGTCATAAATGAGCTCGGGCCCGCTCTTGAGTTGCGCCAGGGAAATCCTGATCGCCATCACCGGAGGCGCCACTCCCTCGTTTTGCCATTGGCGCATCTGCCAGCAGGCGTGATCCAGTATCCAGCGACCGAGCGGGATGATTGCACCGGTCTTTTCCGCTGCCGGTACGAAGGCCGACGCCGGCAGCAGACCCAGCCTGGGATGTTGCCATTTGACCTGCGCGGCCATGCCGAGAATCTTGCCGCTGTGCATGTCCACTTCCGGCGTGTAATCGAGCTTCAGTCCTCCCTGAATGAGCGCTGTCGTCAACTCTTCGGCAAGGGTAATGCGCTCGGCCACTTCCCGGGTGATTTGCTCGGAGTAGAACTGGTACTGATTGCGCCCGGTTTCCTTGGCGCGGTACAGCGCCATGTCGGCGCCGGCCAGCAGGCTGTCGGCATCCAGACTTGTGGCCCGGTAGAGGCAGATGCCGATACTGACGGAGGTGTGCAGGGCATTGCCCGTCAAGTGGTAAGGCTGCGACAGTGCATCGCGGATCTTGGCGGCAACGGTGGCGGACTGGGTCGGGTCGCTGACATCCAACTGCAGGATCGCGAATTCGTCACCGCCCAGTCGTGCGACTACGTCGTTTTCCCGCACATTCGATTTGATCCGCTGCGCCACTTCCTGCAAAAGCAAATCGCCGACCGGATGGCCGAGGGTGTCGTTGATCCGCTTGAAATGGTCCAGATCCAGATAAAACACCGCGAAGGGTGCCGCACCCCGGCGAGCGGCGGCGAAGGCCTGATGCAGGCGCTCGATCAAGGTGGCGCGATTGGCCAGCCCGGTGAGGCCGTCGGTGCGGGCCAACAGGTTCATCTTTTCTTCGGCCAGCCGGCGTTCAGTGATATCGAGAATGATCCCTTCGACTTCCAGCAGTCGGCCGTCGTGATCGCGTACCGGGATGTAGCGGTTTTCCACCCAGCGCCAGTCGCCTGCGCCCGTGCGCAGACGAAACTCAATGGAGGCGCCTTCGGCATGGCGATCGAGCACCCGACCCATGGCGGCATCGACACTGGGCTGATCGTCCGGGTGAATCAGCGTCTGCGCCCAAGTGGCCGACCCCACCAGATCAGCCGCGACATGGCCGTAACGGGTGATGTTGTGGGAGATGTACATCAGCGGAAACGACGGTTCGCCGCGCAACCGGTAGAGGATGGTCGGACTGTTTTGCACGATGATGTTGGCGTCGGACAGCTCCCGGGTACGCGCCTGAACCGCTTGCTCCAGCAGGTTCATCTTCATGGCGGCGTCTTCGGTCATCTGCCACTTGACCGTCAGGGCACTGGCCAGCTGCCGGATCTCGATCGCATCGAAGGGTTTTTTCAGGATCAGCAGGCGATCGGTCAGGGCCAGCCGCTGGTCAATGTCCTCCCAGGAGTAATCGGAATAAGCGGTACACAGGGCCACTTGCAGCTTGGGGTCGACCTGCCACAGCCGCTCGATGGTTTCCAGGCCATCCCAGCCCGGCGGCATGCGCATGTCGATGAAGGCCATGGCGTAGGGACGCCCCGCGGCCAGTGCGGCTTCGACCTTGTCCAGCGCTTCGCGGCCCTGATAGGCCGAGTCCAGCTCGAAAGGGTCCCTGGGGGCGGCGGGAGCGGAGGTCGGATCGCCGAACAGCAGGTTTTCGGTTTCGTCCAGACTGTCGTCTGTAACCGTGGCCGACTTGAGGATTTTCGCGAAATCCTCATGGATCGACGCGGTATCGTCGACGATCAGCACACGACGGTTGATAGGGCCGGTTTGCGCACTCATGACGCAATACCCGCCTGTACACGCACATTCGTCATCGGGAGCATCCCTTTCCCCTCATCCCATGCCTGCGCGCAGGCCGATGGTGTCGTCCAGCCACTTGAGCATAGTTGCAGGGGCGCAACTTCGCCTGTCGCGGTGTAACAGAGGATTTACACGGCCCCGGCGAAAATCATCTAGCCTTTGGTTCAGGCGCGGGCAAGCGGAGAGGTCTGTCGGCGCGCCAGCCACGTCTACCGTTTCCCGTGAGGCATCGCCATGGAAGAGCCAACCGCCCAGAATTCATCGTTGCGACCCAAGGTCCTGCTGGTCGATGACGAAGAGCCGATCCTCAACAGCCTGCGCCGCCTGCTGCGCGGCCAGCCTTATGACGTGTTGCTGGCCACCAGCGGTGCCCAGGCTCTGGAAATCCTCGAGCAGCAACCGGTGAATCTGGTGATGAGCGATGCGCGCATGCCCAACATGGATGGCGCCACGCTGCTGGCTCGCGTTCATGAGCTGTACCCGGCGACCGCGCGGATCATGCTCACCGGCTACGCCGAACCTTCTGCAATCATCAAGGCCATCAACGAAGGCCAGATCGAGCGCTACATCAGCAAACCCTGGAACGACGAAGAAATGCTCCTGACCTTGCGCCAGGCCTTGGCGCATCAGCACCTGGTGCGCGAGCGCGAGCGTCTGGAACAACTGACGCGAGCGCAAAACGATCAGTTGAAGTTGCTCAACAGCACCCTGGAAAAGCGCGTCGCCGCCCGCACCGCCGAGCTGCAGCAGACCGCCGACATGCTCGATCTGGCCTACGAGGAGCTCAAGCGCAGTTTCCTGACAGGCACCGAAATGTTCTCGTTGCTGGCCAACCTGCGCCTGCCGCCGACCAAGCAGACCAACCGGCAGATCATCGAACTGGTGCGCTGCTATTGCCGCGAACATCGGTTTGATGAAGCCGCCAGCCGCGACCTGACCATGGCCGCCGCGCTCTACAACATCGGCAAGCTGAGCTGGACCGACAGCATGATGACCACGCCGTCGGACCTGTTGCACAGCACCGAGCGCGATCGCTATCGGGCGTATCCGAAACAGAGCGAATCGCTGTTGATGACCCTGGACCCGATGAAGGATGCCGCGCGGCTGATTCTGCATCATCAGGAACACTGGGATGGCAGCGGGTTTCCCGACCGGCTCAAGGGCGAAGCCATTCCCCAGGGGTCGCGGCTGTTGAAACTGGCGGTGGATTTCGTCGAGTTGCAGCGCGGGCTGATTCTCGAACGGCAAATGAACAGTGATGAAGCGTTGCTGTACCTGCGCCAGTACGCCGGCAAACTTTACGATCCCGAACTGATCGAGGATTTCATCAAGGTCTGTGCAATGGTCAGCGACATCACCCTGACCGATCCGAACGTCAAGGTGCTGGGCACCCGGGAGCTGGCAGCGGGGATGATCCTGGCGCGCAACCTCAATGCCGACAACGGCATGTTGCTGCTCAATGCCGGCAAGGTGCTGAGTGCTTTGCTGGTGGACAAACTGATCAGTTTCGAAGCCATGGAGGGCGCTAAATACAAGGTGTTCGTGAAAGTACCGGAGGAGGGAGAGAGTGTGCTTCTGGCCCAGGGATGATGACGCTGGCGCGACCGGCGTGGGATCCTTGCGGTTTTTCCCAAGGCCGATGGCTGACACATGACCTCTGTATCCGCTGTTTCCCCCCGCATCATTCGTATTGCCGCCGCGTTGCTGCTTAACCCCGCCGGCCAGACCCTGCTGGTGCGCAAGCGCAACACCACGGCGTTCATGCAACCGGGCGGCAAGATCGAGGCCCACGAGCTGCCGGTGCATGCATTGGCCCGTGAGCTGGAAGAAGAGCTGGGGCTGGTGATCGATCCGGTGCAGGCGAGCTTTCTCGGCCAGTTCTCGGCACCCGCCGCCAACGAGCCGGGATTCGTCGTGCGGGCCGAGATCTTTCAGCTGACCATCGACGTCAAGGTATCTCCGGCCGCCGAGATCGAAGAGGTGATCTGGATTGATCCTGCCACCGACGGCGATGTGGTTCTCGCCCCATTGACACGCGACCTGATCCTGCCGTTTTATCGAGCCTCGCTGACCGCGATCGCCTGATCATTCGTGCAAAGGACTTCGTCATGATCCCGCTTCAAGACCTGCTGATTTTTGCCGCCGCCGCCCTGCTGATGGTACTGACGCCAGGGCCGAACATGATCTACCTGATCTCGCGGTCGATCTGTCAGGGGCGCCGGGCCGGGGTGACTTCGCTGCTCGGCGTGGTGGCGGGGTTCTTCGTGCATCTGTTCGCGGCGGCGGCCGGATTGACCGCGGTGTTTCTCGCGGTGCCGATGGCCTATGAAGTGTTGAAGTGGGCCGGTGCGCTGTATCTGCTGTTGCTGGCCTGGCAGGCGGTGAAACCCGGCGCCCGTTCGCCATTCGAGGCGCAGCAACTGCCGGCGGATTCGTCGCGCAAACTGATCACCATGGGCTTTCTCACCAGCGCGCTGAACCCGAAAATCGCGGTGTTCTACCTCTCGGTATTTCCGCAGTTCATTACCCCGGAACACGGCTCGGTGTTCACTCAAAGCATCATTCTCGGCCTGACCCAGATCAGCGTCAGTTTCAGCGTCAATCTGTTGATCGCGCTGTTCGCGGCGGGCATCGCTTCGTGGTTCGTCAGCAATCCGACCTGGCTGGCGGCGCAGCGTTATTTCATGGGGTTTGTGCTCGGCGGCCTGGCCGTGCGGCTGATGCTTGAACAGCGCCGGTCGGCTTGAGCATGTGGATCGAACGGCTGGACGCCAGTCATGCGCTGGCTTATCGCGAACTGATGCTGGAAGCCTATGACCGGCATCCGCAGGCGTTCACCTCCAGCGTGCGCGAGCGCGCAGTGATGCCGCTGAGCTGGTGGGAATCACGCCTGACCAGCAAGCTCGACGCGGTGTTCGGCGCGTTCGAAGACGGCCGGCTGGCGGGTATCGTCGGCCTGGCGTTCGAGCCTCGGGAAAAGGCCCGGCACAAGGCAACGGTGTTCGGCATGTATGTGTCGGCCGAGTATCGCCAGCGCGGTCTGGGTTTGAAACTGATGGAGGCGGTGCTGGGTGAAGCGCAGCAGCATCCGGCGCTGAAAGTCATTCAACTGACCGTCACCGCCGGCAATGACGCGGCGTTCAAGTTGTATCAGCGCTGCGGCTTCATCCAGTTCGGCCTCGAACCGATGGCGGTGCGGGTCGGCGAGGACTACTTCGACAAGATCCACATGTGGTGCGCGCCTTTCGTGCCAACCGCCAGCCTCAACGAACCGCGCTGACCCCATCCAGCGTCGAGAACGAAGTGTCCTTGGCCGTCAGCAGGAAGTCGCGCATGTACGGCGCATCCAGCATGTCGGCGCGGATCGCTGCGTACAGCGTCGCAAACAGACCCTTCTCGCCCAGTCGTTTGCCTTTCACGTAACCCCGCGAGCTGTATTCATGCAGCGCCCAGTGCGGCATGCCGCACACGCCACGGCCGCTGGCCACCAGTTGCATCATCATCACCGTCAGCTCCGAGGTGCGCACCTGCGCCGGTTCGATGTCGGCCGGTTCGAGGAAGCGGGTGAAGATGTCCAGCCGATCGCGTTCCACCGGGTAGGTGATCAGGGTTTCAGTCAGCAGGTCTTCGGGGACGATGTACGGTTTGCTTGCCAGCGCGTGCTGGTTGGCGACCGCCAGCATGGCTTCGTAGGTGAACAGCGGCACGTAGGTGATGCCGGCGATTTCCAGCGGGTCGGACGTCACCACCAGATCCAGGTCGCCCCGGGCCAGCGCCGGCAGCGGGGCAAACGAGAAACCCGAAGCGAGGTCGAGTTCGACTTCCGGCCACGCATCGCGGAACTGGTCGATGGTCGGCATCAGCCACTGGAAGCAGCTGTGGCATTCGATGGCCATGTGCAGACGTCCGGCGGTGCCACCGGCCAGACGCGCGATGTCACGTTCGGCGGCGCGCAGCAGCGGCAGGGTCGCGTCGGCCAGTTGCAGCAGGCGCAGGCCGGCGCTGGTGAAGCGCACCGGTTTGGTCTTGCGCACGAACAACGGCATGCCCATGCGCTCTTCCAGCTCCTTGAACTGGTGGGACAGCGCCGACTGGGTCAGGTGCAGGCGGTCGGCCGCGTCCACCAGGCTGTCGGCTTCGCGCAGGGCATGCAGGGTTTTCAGGTGACGGATCTCAAGCACCGCAGGCTCCATGAGGAAAATTTGTGATCAACACGAAAAGGTTGAGTTTGTCTCATGTTGTCCTGGCTGTCGACAATGGCGCCATCTTTTACGCAATGGAGAACACTCGACATGGCCGTGGCACACACCTTGGGTTTCCCGCGCATCGGCGCCGACCGCGAACTGAAAAAAGCCCTCGAAGCCTGTTGGAAAGGCGATCTCGATCAGGCCGCTTTGAATCAGGTCGGCCGCGAACTGCGTGCCAGACACTGGCAACTGCAGAAGGACGCCGGCATCGACCTGCTGCCGGTCGGCGACTTCGCCTGGTACGACCAGGTGCTGACCCACTCGCTGACCTTCGGTGTGATCCCCGAGCGCTTCGACGCTGTGCGCGACGAACGCGGCCTGCCGACCCTCGACACCTTGTTTGCCATGGCCCGTGGCGCCACGTCTTCCTGCTGCGGCGGCGAGCACGGCAAGACTCAATACGCCCAAGAGCTGACCAAGTGGTTCGACACCAACTACCACTACCTGGTCCCGGAATTCAGCGCGGACCAGCAATTCAAGCTGAGCTGGGAACAGCTGTTCGATGAAGTCGAAGAAGCCAAAGCCCTCGGTCACAACGTCAAACCGGTGATCATCGGCCCGCTGACTTACCTGTGGCTGGGCAAGGCGAAAGGCAACGGCTTTGACAAGCTCGATCTGCTCGAGCGCCTGCTGCCGGTGTACAACCAAATCCTCGGTCGCCTCGCCGAACAAGGCGTGGAATGGGTGCAGATCGATGAGCCGATCCTCACCCTCGACCTGCCGCAAGCCTGGAAAAGCGCTTTCGAACGCGCTTATCACATCCTTCAGTACTCGCCGCTGAAGAAACTGGTGGCGACCTATTTCAGTGGCCTGCAAGACAACCTTGGTCTGGCCGTCGGCCTGCCGGTGCAAGGCCTGCACATCGATGCGGTGCGTGCACCGGAGCAACTCGGTCAGGTGCTCGATCGCCTGCCGACCTACAAGATTCTGTCGGTCGGGCTGGTCAACGGACGCAACGTCTGGCGCTGCGAACTGGAGCAGGCGCTGGCGCAACTGCAACCGGCGCAGGAGCGTTTTGGCGACAACCTGTGGGTCAGCAGTTCCTGCTCGTTGTTGCACAGCCCGGTGGATGTCGAGCGTGAAGACAAGCTCGATCCGGAACTGAAAAGCTGGCTGGCATTCGCCGTGCAGAAGTGCAGCGAAATCTCGGTGTTGCGTGATGCGCTGAACGATCCACAGGCGCCAAAAGTGCAAAACGCTCTGGCCGAGAGCCGCGTGATTCAAGAGAGTCGCGCCCGCTCGCCGCGCATTCACAAAGCCGACGTACAAGCGCGGGTCGAGGCGATCAATGCCGACGACAGCCAGCGTCACTCGCCGTTCGCCAAACGCATCGCCGCACAACAGGCGCGTTTGAAATTGCCGACGTTCCCGACCACCACCATCGGCTCGTTCCCACAGACCGGTTCGATCCGCCTGGCCCGTCAGGCGTTCAAGCAGGGCAAGCTGTCGGCCAACGACTACCACGATGCCATGCGCAGCGAAATCCGCCACGCGGTGCAGGTGCAGGAACGCCTGGGCCTGGATGTGCTGGTGCACGGTGAAGCCGAGCGCAACGACATGGTCGAGTACTTCGCCGAACAGCTCGACGGTTACCTGCTCACCCGCTTCGGCTGGGTGCAGAGCTATGGCTCGCGCTGTGTGAAACCGGCGGTGATTTATGGCGATCTGTCCCGTCCTAACGCCATGACCGTGGACTGGATCACTTATGCCCAGGGCCTGACGGACAAGGTCATGAAAGGCATGCTGACCGGCCCGGTGACCATGCTGATGTGGTCGTTCCCGCGCGAAGACGTGTCGCGCAAAGTCCAGGCGCAACAACTGGCGCTGGCTCTGCGGGACGAAGTGGTGGACCTGGAAAACGCCGGGATCAAGATCGTGCAGATCGACGAAGCCGCGTTCCGCGAAGGCCTGCCGCTGCGCCGTGAACAATGGCAGGAATACCTCGACTGGGCGGTGCAAGCGTTCCGCCTGACAGCCTCGGGCGTGAAGGATGAAACCCAGATTCATACCCACATGTGCTACAGCGAATTCAACGATGTGATCAAGGCAATTGCCGACATGGATGCCGACGTGATCACCATCGAAACCTCGCGTTCGGACATGGAATTGCTCGAGGCCTTCGAAGCGTTCGACTACCCGAACGACATCGGCCCGGGTGTCTACGACATCCACTCGCCGCGGGTGCCGGACACTGCCGAGATGGTCAAGTTGATGAGCAAGGCCGTAAAACGGATCCCGGCGCAGCGCCTGTGGGTCAACCCCGACTGCGGGCTGAAAACCCGCGCCTGGCCGGAGACCGAAGCAGCGCTGGTCAACATGGTCGCGGCGGCGCGGCAGTTGCGCAGTCAGTTGGCGTAACACGCAAGAGACAGGGAGCGGCGAACCGCTCCCCGGGTCGTGTCAAAGCGCTTCGAACCAGGGCAGCACTGGCGAACGTTTGCCGATGTCGGCGTAGGGCAACGTTTGATCGTCAGCGTGGGTTTTGCCACGGTGTTCAGGCAGTTTCAAATGGGCTTTTTCGAAGTCGCCGAACGCTGGCCTGGCCTTGCTGTAGTGAAAATGTGCATACCACAGCAGCCGGGGCGGCTGGAGGCTCAGATCGCGAATTTCGTATTCCTGCAGGTAATCTGGCCGGCCGTCGGTGCGATTGCGCAGTTGCTTCATCAGCGCGACCTTGCGGACCTCCACGGCATTTTGTTGCAGCAGATCTTCGAGCATGCCATCGGTGGGGCTTCGGCTGGCAAGGGTCTGCCGGGTGCGCATTTGCCGTCCTTGAATACGCATTCGGGCCGCCATGGCGTTCAGTTCTGCGATCACCGGATGTCCGGCGGACAGGGCTTCGATATCTCTGGCCCGGCGCGACAAGTCATTGGCTTCACTGACCATCATGTGTTCCAGATCCACCGGGAGCATGTCGTGTTCGGCATAGGTCTGCACCTCTGCCTGATAGGCCGGTTGTCCATCAAGCCGCTTGCGCGCATCGGCCAGCAGTGACGGCAGATGGCGGGGCGCCGGCGGCAGTGTTTGTGGCTGTGGCGTCACCTGGCGATACCGGCCGTTGGTTGCCTGTTCCCAGACTTGCTGCCCGGCTTTGCCATGGTTCAGGACGAATTGCCGTTTGCGGGTTCTGAGTTCCCAGTTCTCCACCCCGATCAGCCACTGATCGTTTTCGGTCCGGAAGATTTTCTTGTCGCGCTGCCCGCCAGGGCGAGCGGGTACCGGAAGGTCGATGGCCTTTCTGGCACGCTCGGCCATGGCTTCCACGCCGGCCATCAATGGTTCGAACTCTTCCATATGAAAGTACTGGGGGTAACTGGCGGTCCACTGGTTCATTTCCCGGCGATATTTTGCATAGGTGTCGAGGCAGTCAGTCAGTATCTGCATGCGCTGCGCCCGCGTGGCGTTGACTTCCGACAGACTGAACTGAGTGAACAGGGATCGGTCCATGTCGGCCCGCAATTGCCAGGCACTTTGTTGCAGATAACGCCAGGAGATATCGCCGCTGTGTTCGAAGTTCTGCACCGTCTCCAGGCGTTGCGAAGTCTTGACGTACCCGAGATTGAAATCGGTCATGCGTCGGTTCATGTCATCGACCACCGCCCTCAGTCTGGCCCTGTCCGTTTGCACGGTGATGAGGCTGTACCAACGGTTGAGATCGCTCATGAATCCTTCTACGTCCTCGATAGCGCTGATGATCTCGAGACGGGTCCGGTGCATGTCCTGACGCTGTCTCCAGCGTGCGTCGATCGACTCCGCCGGCAGCGCATCGAGGGCCTCATGCTGTGCATCGAGGTCATCCAGTCTTTTCCTGATGCGCTGGTTGGTGATCAGCGCGCGGTGTTTGAGGCGGTCGGTGATCAGTTTGGCGTCGCGGCTCTGTATATCCAGCAACGCACGCAGCTTGTTGCCGTGAGAAAGGGGACGCAGCTCGGCCACTGTCTGAAACTGACGCTTGGCCAAGGCAATGTCATCCCGGCAGCATTTTTCTGCGGCCAGTCTGAACAACAGATTATCGGGGTTCTGATAGTGGGTATTGATCACCACATCGCTTCTTCGGACCTGGGCGTCGATGCGGTTGCTCAAGCTGTCACATTCAAGGGTCAGCCGATGGTGCAACCGATAAGCGCGATCGACCCACCGGCGCGGCAGGCGGTTGCGGATGGCTTGCGGCCAGACCGGATCGAGGGTGTCGGCGATGTACCCCAGCACATTGCCGCCACCGAGTCCCCCGCCCTCGAACGTGGTGCCGTAGACACCGAACCAGGTATCCCACTCACCTGCCTCGTTCAGGGCGATGGGTTGTTTATAGGTCTTGCGGGCGGTGCCGCTCAAACGCCAGTTGCGTGAATCACGACTCCATTCGACCTTGTAGACCCTGCCCTGGCGGACGATGAAATTCCCGTCGGCATGCCGGTAAATGTTTCGCCACACGCCACTGTCGACCGGTTGCACACCGGCCAGCGAGAGCGGGTTCTCATATTCGTATCCGGCGAATCGTTCGACGATGCGGCGCGTCTGGGTTTGATTGCGCAACGTCAGCGCTGCTGAGTCTGTCGCCAGGTTCCGAAGCAGGCGGGTGCGGGTCGCCGAACGGGCTTTGAGGCTCGCGCCGGCGCCGGGCAAAAGATCGATGGCGGCATCGATCAGGCACAGCAGCAGCGATTCGACCTCGGCCAGCCCATCGCCGACCTTGCCCCGCAGAAACGCCGCGACGGCCTGATTGCCGGCGAGCCAGGCGTCATACAGCGCGATTGCCGTACCCACGAAGGGCACCAGCCCCAAAGCCATTTTCAGGTAGTTGAATACTCGGGGACCATTGAGGGCATAGCGCTCTTGGTACAGCGCTTCATTTGAGCGCGAGGTGCCGCGATGGGCCTCGATCAGGCGGCCCATGTGGGCATCGAGCAGATGCGCGGCGAGCGATGTGGTGGGTGGCCATTTCAGTCCGACGCCGATCATGCCGTCAAAGCGTTTATCCACGGCTTCAGCGATACGTTTTTCGTGGGCCCGGACGCTGCCCTGCAAGGCGCGGCCGGCGAGATAGCGGATCATCGTGTCCTGGCTGCAGCGATGGAACAGATCCTTGCGAGCCGCTTCGAGGCTGTCGTAACCACGCAGGAATCGACCGTCGGGCGCGTCCGGCAGGTACAGCAATGTCGTGCCGCCTGCCTGTTCTTCGATAAAGGTCACGCCGGACAGCGTAGCGGGCCCTTCGCCCGGTGTGTCCGGACCCCCGGCGGACAGGAACGCCGGGCGCAGCACGATACGTCGATCACCATGGTTCCAGGCTTCGTCGGTGTCGGCATCGATGGCCGTCTCGAAGATCTGCAACGCAGATTGGTCGATCTGATGTTGCAGCCATGCGCATCGACCTTGCAGCCTGAGCATCAGGCGCCAGGGTTCGAGCAGGCATTCGCGCCGATGATCCCGGCGGAACGGCGGCTCGTCGGTCGCGCCTTTGAAGGTGCAGTAGATCAGTTGCTCGTAGGCCTTGGGCAGATCCAGCTCCGGCAGCAGCTTGCGCAGATAGGGAAGGGTGATCCCCTCAAGCAGGACGGAGCGTTCGCGGTCATCGCTGGCACTGACTTCGACCTGCATGAAGTCCAAGCGCATCAGCAAGGGTTCCAGATTCATCGACGGTGTATTGTCGATGTTGAGCTGCGCCAGGGTCTCCAGCGACAGGCGGCTGCGGGTGGCGCTGGGTATCGCCACCAGCTTCTGAGGTGTGCCGGGGGCGCCGGGCGCGTTGAATGTCTGCTTCTGCAGTGCCACCGAATCCGGCAGGTTCAGTTGCACCGAAAAATGCCCTTCAAGGGAGAAGTCCCGACGCAGCCGTTCCTGCAGACGCTGGCGGGTGAAATCCTCACGAGGCGGCAACGTGACGGTCAGCAATGCGTGACTGCGGTTCATCGCAACGATCCACGCCTGGATCAGTTCCTTGAGGGGGCGTTGTTCGGTTTGCGGCAGATTGCGCAGCCAGTCGGGCAACTGTGTGGCGAGGGTGGCGCTGCGTTGCTGATCCAGTCGAAAGTCCATGGCCAGCCGTCGGGCTGCGTGGTTTGGCACTTGTAGAAGGGCAAGCGTCTGGCTGCGCAGGTGTTGCAGCTCATCTGCACGCTGTCGTGCCTGCGAGGGTTCGCTGTTGCGTTGGCGAATGGTGGCCGCCCGGGTTTCGAACTCGCCGGTCAGCTGATTCAACGCGTAGTGCAGCGGATCGCCTGAGAGTGGTGTCAACACCAGCGCCGGGCTGTCTGCATTTGCATGCACCTTGAACAACTGCTGTTCCAGGGCCTGGCGATCGGCAAACCGTTGCAGTCCGCCGCCGCTGCCGGGCCAGTAGAGCATCAGGCTTTGCGCGTGGTCTGGCGGGCGCTGCCGGTGCATCAGCACGAACGCGCCGTTGATCTCTTGATGGTTGATCGTGGTGCTGCTTTCTTCGGATTCGGTCAACGACAGCGTGAGGCTGGCTGCTACAAAATCGCTGTCGGCGCTGTCGGCTGTGCCAAGCATTGCTGTGAGCAGGTGATGTTCTTCAACGCTGATCTGATTCAAGGCCCTTTGCATTTGCGCTTCGGCAATCAGCCCTTGTCTGTGGGCGTTGTACAGTGCGGTGAACTGCCGATTGAACGTGGGGATGTCCAACGTTCGCTCACGCTCGAGCAGCGCCCGCGCGGCGAGGTCGGCGGCTTGCTCGGCGTTTTCCTGCGTCGTTTGCAGCGCTCTGAACGAGCGCAGGGCTTCATCATCTGCCAATGACTCCAGTGCATCGAACGCTCGCTTGACGGCAACCTGTCGCAGGGACCAGGGCACATCGGCCTGCAGGTTGCCGAACAGTGACGGTTCGTCTTCGCTCTCCGGCGTCGGGGTCGGGCCGTCCAGACCGGGAGGTGCGCTGAACGTGGCGAGGTTGCGCTGGCGGTCGATCCGCTCGGCGATCTCCAGCGAGCGAGGGCCGTGCTCGGCCAGATCGCGTTTGCCGTCCGATCCGTTGCGCAACGCGGCGACTTGGGTCATTTGCTGCTGCGACAGCCACTCAGTGAAGACCATCGTCAGTGAGCGGCCGACCGCGGCATATTCGACCTGGAGGTTCTCGACCGGCAATCCGGCGGGCACGAATGGCGGCTGCGCCAGCCAGGTCTGCACATCACTGCGTCGGGCGAAGGCCTGGATCGCATCCGCCTGGTCGGGCACGTACAGCAAGTGGGCAGCGTCGTCTGCGCGACTGATGACCCAGGCGGCCGCCGGTCTGACCCGCACGCCGTTGTGCAGTCGCAGGGTCGGCAGTTCGATATGCAGGGTATCGTCCGAAGCGCTGCGCGTTTGCGCCCCGTCCATCAGCGCCCACAGGGGTTCCAGCTGTTCAGCCGTTACCGTGCGCCGGGCAAAGGCCATTTGTGCAGCGGCCTCGACATGTCCCCGATACAGACGATCGGCCTGATCCCGGCGGGACAGCGGCGTGCCCGGCGCTCGGGAGCTCCAGTAAGCCTGCCAGCGCTCATCGAGCGCCAGTGCCGGTTCGAGAGCCTTGATTTGTTCAAGCAATTGCGACGGGGTGAGTGTCGACAGGGCGTGGGCGCTGTTCACACCGGTCAGCCGGCATCGATTGTCGAGCCATTCTTCCAGTCGCGGATGCTGAACGACGAAGGCGCAGGCTGCCGTGAGACTGACAAAACGCTGCGCATGCCTGTTGGTCGGGTGAAACAGCAAGCCGCACTGCTGCCCGTCCAGCCCCAGTTTTTCGTGGAGCAAGCGGTCGAGGGTATCGCGAACCGCGGGCGCGCCAGCGCACAGTTGGCGCAGCCCTTCGCTGCATATCCGCCGACGGATTGCCGCGCCTTGTAGCAGGCTTTCATCGACAGAGACGGGCAGAGGGGGGAACTCGTGCTGCAGGTTCAGCTGGGCAGGGAGATTTTCTAAAAAGGATCGTTCGACCATGGCGACAAGCTCAGACAAAGAGCGGCGGATCCGCTCATTCAGGCGCCATTCAAGAGCAATGGTCAGGGAGCGGGTGGTGCATGGTTATCGGGTCCGGCTGACCGCTCGGCACTCTTCATCAAACTGTCATCGAACTGTGGCAGCGCGCTTGAACAAACTTCATCAGACTCGCGCTCTACTGGGGTTCTGCGTTTCGGTGTTTTTCATGTTCAAGGGATTTTTTGCAGTCGCGGCGTTGTTGGCCGCGGTTTTTTTCGTTCCGGCGTCCTATGCGGCGTCACGTTGCGACGTCAATGTACCGACCGAACGGGTCGATCTGGAGCAGGTGAGCCTGGCGTACCAGAGCATCGGCCGTGCGTCGGATCCGGCGCTGCTGCTGGTGATGGGGCTGGGCGGGCAGTTGATCCACTGGCCGGATGAAGTGGTGGTCGCCCTGTGTCAGCAGGGTTTCCGGGTGATCCGCTATGACAACCGCGATGTCGGTCTTTCGACCTGGCGCCAGGCACCGGCCGAGGCCAACCTGACCTTTGAAGTGCTGCGCTACAAGCTCGGCCTGCCGGTGGCGGCGCCTTACAGCCTGACCGACATGGCCGACGATGCACTGGGCCTGATGGACGCGTTGCACGTCGAGCAATTCCACGTGCTCGGCGCGAGCATGGGCGGCATGATCGCCCAGCACATGGCGGCGATGGCGCCGCAACGGGTCGAAAGCCTGACGCTGATCATGACCAGCTCCGGTGCCGAAGGGCTGCCGGCGCCGAGCGCGGCGTTGGTGCAGTTGTTGTCACGGCGTGGTGCTCCCAATCGCGAAGTGGCGCTGGAGCAACAGGCCGATCTGCTGGCGGCACTTGGCAGCCCTTCAGTCAGCGATGATCGGCAGGCGTTGCTGCATCAGGCGGCGCTGTCCTATGACCGGGCGTTCAATCCCGAAGGCGTGAAGCGCCAGATCATGGCCATCCTCGCCGAACCGAGCCGGGTGGCGTTGCTCAATCAATTGCGAGTCCCGACCCTGGTGGTGCACGGCACGGCCGATCCGCTGCTGCCGGTGATGCACGGCGTGCACCTGGCGGCACACATTCGCGGCAGTCAGTTGCGGCTGATTCCGGGGCTGGCACACCGTTTTCAGGAAGCGTTCAAGGAGCCGCTGCTGGCGGCGGTGTTGCCGTATTTGCGCGAGCATCGCGAAGACACGTCGCACTGGGCGCAGATCGAACCGGTGGCCGAGCGCAACTTGCTCTAGCGGGTGTATCGTGCGGGTCTTTGACCACGATTGAACGCGCGAGGTGAGCCATGAGTTCTGCCCTGAAAATCGATTTTGTCAGCGACGTGTCCTGCCCGTGGTGCGTCGTCGGTCTGTACGGTTTGCTGCAGGCGCTGGAAATCCTGCGCAACGAGGTGCAGGCCGAGATCCGTTTCCAGCCGTTCGAGCTGAACCCGAAGATGGGACCGGAAGGGCAGAACATCGGCGAGCATATCCAGGAAAAATACGGATCGACGCCTGAGCAGTCGCAGAAGAATCGTGAAGTGATCCGCTCCCGTGGGGCCGACGTCGGTTTCAGTTTTCGCACCGATTCCAACAGTCGCATCTACAACACTTTCGATGCACATCGACTGCTGCATTGGGCGGGCGAGGAGGGCTTGCAGCTGCCGTTGAAAGAGGCGCTGTTCAAGGCCTGCTTCACCGATGGCGGCAACCCGTCCGATCACTCGCAACTGGCGCAGATTGCCGACAGCGTCGGTCTGGACCGGCAGCGCGCCGAGGCGATTCTGGCCTCAGACGAATTCGCCAGCGAAGTGCGCAAGGAAGAACAATTGTGGCTGTCACGCGGCGTCAGCTCGGTGCCGACCGTGGTGTTCAACGGGCAATACGCTGTCAGCGGCGGGCAGCCGGTCGAGACCTTTGTCGGGGCGATCCGGCAGATCATGAGCGAGGCGAAGGGCGGCACGGTGAACTGATGCCGCGAGGTGCCCGGGCAATGTCCGGGCACCCTGATCAGCGGACGATCTTGTCCACGTGTATCCCCAGTTTCTTCAACCGATACCAGAAGCTGCGCTCGGAAATCCCGATCAACTGCGCCGCCGCAGCCTGCACGCCGTTGCTCTGCGCCAGCGCGGCGAGAATATAGGCTTTTTCCACCTCAGCCAGTGCCGCTTCAAGGTCCGCCGGCACGCTGCCTTCAGCGACCAGAGCACCGGGCTCGGTCGGCTGTGAGGCGAACAGATAGGCCGGCAGGTCCTGCTCTTCAATCTCCGCGCCGGAGGCGACGATGGTTGCGCGTTCGACGCAGTTCTGCAGTTCACGAATGTTCCCCGGCCACGAATAGCGGGCCATCGCCTGCAACGCTTCGGCACTGAAACCACTAAAGCGCTTGCCCGCCGCAGCGCCCAGGGTATGGGCGAAATGCCGGGCCAGCGGGGCAATGTCTTCGACCCGCTCACGCAAGGCCGGCAACGGAATCGGGAATACGTTGAGGCGGTAATACAGGTCTTCGCGAAACTCCTTGTTGGCCACGGCGTCCAGCAGGTTCTTGTTGGTTGCGGCGATGACCCGCACATCGACCTTGCGCTCGCGCGGATCGCCTACCGGTTCGATGATGCGTTCCTGCAAGGCGCGCAGGATTTTCGCTTGCAACGCCAGGGGCATTTCGCCGATTTCGTCGAGAAACAGCGTGCCCTTGTCCGCCTGCTGGAAACGCCCGACCCGATCCGCCACCGCGCCGGTGAACGCGCCTTTGCGGTGGCCGAACATTTCACTTTCCAGCAGCCCTTCCGGGATCGCCGCGCAGTTGACCGCGACAAACGGTTTGTCGGCGCGATTGCCATGCTTGTGGATCGCCCGGGCGACCATTTCCTTGCCGGTGCCGCTTTCGCCGGTCAGCAGGATCGTTGCGTTGCTCTCGCGTACCGAGTCGATCGCGCTCAATACCCGGCGAAAGCTCGGGCTGTCGCCGACCAGGCTGTCGATCTGCTGGTGCTCGTCGAGCTCGGCGCGCATGCGCTGGTTGTCTTTGAGGATGTCGCGAAATTGCAGGGCCTTGCTGACAGTGATGTCCAGTTCATCGATGTCGAACGGCTTGGCGATGTAATCGAAGGCGCCGTTGCGCATCGACTGCACGGCATTTTTCACCGTGCTGTAGGCGGTCATGACAATTACCGGCAACTGCGGGAACCGGTTTTTGATTTCCGCCAGCAGTTGCGGGCCGTCCATACCGGGCATGCGCCAGTCGCTGATCACCAGATCGATGTCTTCGGACTCCAGCACCTTGAGCGCATGCAGGCCGTTGCCGGCGGTGAACACCACGATGTCGTTCTGACTCAAGGCCGATGCCAGCAGGTCGCAGAGCTTGGGCTCGTCGTCGACCACCAGTACGTTATGTGTCATCGCTGTCCTCGTCGAAATCTTCACCGTTGGCCGGAATGTACAGACTGAACGTGGCCCCGGCATCTTTTTCGCTGACGCATTCGATGCGCCCGTCATGACTTTCCATGATCGAGAACACCTTGGCCAGGCCGAGCCCGGTGCCGGACGCCTTGGTGGTGACGAACGGCGTGAAGATCCGTTCAAGCATATCGGCTTCGATGCCCTGTCCGGTGTCGCTGACACTGATGACTGTGTTGTGCTGATCGCTGTGGATGCCCAGGGTCAGGCGCCCGCCGTCGGGCATGGCGTCGATGGCGTTGACGATCAGGTTCAGGCCCGCCTGCTTGAGTTGCCGCGCATCGGCATACAGGGTGGCGGCGGGGGCGCGGTCTTCGATCCGCACATCGATATTGTGGCTCGCCAGTTCCGGGGCGCAGAACCCGACCAGCTCATCCACCAGCGGCCGCGCCAGTTGGGTCGAGCGCAGCGGCGCACTGGGTTTGGCGAAGTCGAGAAATTCGGTGATCAGGTCGTTGATGCGGCTGACTTCACTGACTACGTATTCCAGATGGCGCTTGTCGGTCTCCGGCAGGTCGGCACGCCGGTGCAGCAATTGCGTGGCGGTCTTGATGATGCCCAGGGGGTTGCGGATTTCGTGGGCGAGGCCCATCGCGACTTCGCCCAGCGCATGTAACCGATCGCGGCGGCGCAGTTGCGACTCCAGATGCTGCAACTCGCCCAGGCGTTCGCTCATGTGGTTGAAGGTGCTGCTCAGTTCCGCCAGTTCATCGCCACCGGTGACGGGCAGGCGCTGACGGTAATCCCCGGCGATCACCGCTTGCACGCCTTTGGCCAGACCGCGCAGCGGCTGGGTCAGGCGCTGGGAGACCAGCCAGCCCACCGCGAGCGACGCCGCCGAGCTGAGGATGAAGATCAGGATGAACAGGTTGCTCTGGTTCACCAGCCCGACCAGTGTGGTATGGCGCAGCAAACCGCTGAAGACCACGCCTTGCAGCTCGCCGCCTTCATTGAGGATCGGCCGGTAGATGCCGCTGTAACGGTTGGTCGACTGCTCGATCGGTTGCTTGGTGCTGCGCAGTTGCTGTTCGATGTTTTCCGGAACGACCGCAGGGTGATCTTCAAAGCGCTGGGTGGAAAAAATCTCCGAGAAGTCCGCGCCCTTGGCCAGATACAGACGCAAATCCAGGGAGTGCACGTCGGCCACGCTGGTCAGGAAACTGTTGTCGAGGTAGGTCGCGACAACCAGCTTGTAGTCAGTGCCGCCCTGATCGGTCTCGAAAGTCGAGACCACGGTGCCGGTCGCCACGCCGCCGACTTGCAGGGTCTGCAACACCGCTTTGGGCGCGGTGCTGATTTGCCGCACGATGTCATCGGCAGCGGTGCTGAACACCACTTTGTGGTCGCTGTTGCGGATCAGCGCGACCACGTCGATACCCATCGAGTCTGCGATGTCCGCCGTCAGCTTGTTGTGCTTGGCTGACTGCCGATCCGTGGGCGGACGGGTGTAGCGCAGGAACAACTGCGCGCCCCGGGCGTTGTCGCGCAGGATCTCGCTGATCTCGTCTTCGACGATCTTGGTCGACTCCTGCAGCCAGATCCGCACGTTGCTGTCGAAAATCTGCGACAGGGTGGTGGCCGCCAGTTCTGCGGCGATCATGGTCGGGATCACGCTGACCAGCCAGAACGCCAGTACCAGTTTGCGTTGCAGGCTCCAGCCGGAGAGGGCGAAAGGTCGGGCGGTGGCGCGTCGGTCGTTGGTCATCATGCTCGCTTATTGTTGTTCGCTTATCGCAGTCGCCATGGCCGGGTCGGTACGATCCGGGCGGATGAATAACTTCACCAGCCGCAGCAGTTGATTGAGCACGGGATGGCGGTGACGGAAAAACACGGTGTTGCCGACGAACGAGCAACCCAGACGCAGCTTACTGGCATAGCCGGCCTGGCCGCACGCGTAGATCGGGATGCGGTGTTCAATACAGTAGCCGACATTGGCCAGCCAGCTACGCATGTACAGCTTGTGCTCACGGGTTTGCGCCAGATCGTGGGCGAAAAACTTGTCCACCAGCCGTTGCTCGTCCAGCAGCACCAGATTGAACGCCACCAGGTCGTCGCCGACCCAGTACAAGACGCACGCGGCACGCTCGTCGAGGTGTTCCAGCACCTGGCGGAAATACGCAGCAGGCAGGCATTCGAAGGTCAGGTCGCTGCGTGCCAGTGTGGCTTCGTAAAGCCGCATCATGGTCGGCAGCAGATCGTCCACTGAACGTCGCCATTCGATTCGCGGGCCGGAACCGCGCAGGGTCCGGCGCAGGTCCTTGCGGGTGGATTTGCCCAGGGTACCGAGGTAGGCGTCGACCGAACCGAAGGTGATCGGCAACTCGGCCCCGGGCAACCCCGGCATGCTTTGCAACCCGGCCTCGCGGCAGGCCCGCAGCCATTGCGGATTGCGGTGGGAAGCATCCTTGACGGCCAGCAGGCCGACCCCCGCCTGGTCGGCATCCTCGCGAGCCAGTTGCAGCAGGCGCGCGAACAGCACCGGCAAACGGGACGGTTCGACAGACGGGAGGGTGCCGACGTGGCACTGCTCAGCCACCGGCGAGCCGAGGGCGTACAGACGAATGTCGAACAGCCCCGGCCAGCAACTGCGCAGCCACTGGCTCAAGCGCTTGCCGGTGCCCTGCAGGGTGGTGTCGAGCGAATAGGCGGTCGTGAAAGCCACGACCGCTGCAATCAGGTGGTTGTCTTCAAACAGCGCCAGGTAGCGCCACTGGAAACCGTCGATGCCGGCCTGTTCCACGGCGCGATAGTAGGCCCAGTCTTCGAGCTCCTCGGGAAAGCAGGCATTCCACGCGTCGCGATCAATCGCTTCGATGGTTGAAAAGGCTTGGGCCGTGATCACGTCGTTTCCTTAACCGGCATGGCATGTCGTTTTGCAGTCGCTTTACGCTCGCTGCCGGTATTCCTCGGTTGGCAGGGAATGAGCGGAGGGCGCAAGGTCGGTGCGATGGTTGTTGATGAACTGCACGCTCAGTTCCACGACGCGTCGGTACTGCAGGTCGACGGTGATCATGTGATAGCAGTCGTCCAGCAGGATCTTCACCACGTCGCCGCCGAGCTTGCGTTCCACGTAGTCGGCATTCCAGCGGCTGGTGATGTCGTCCTCGATGGAATGCAGCACCAGCGCCGGCACGGTGATCGAAGGCATGCGCTTGCGCACCACGGCGTTCATCCGGTGCAGTTCGCGCACGGTCACGCCTTCCATGGTCAACAGGCCGGCCTCACTGCTGTGGCCTTCTTTCATCTGCCGTTCGACGATGGCCCGCAGGCGCTCGTTCTTGATGCCGTAGGGCGGTTTCTCTTCGAACTTGCAGATGTGCACGCCGAACGGGATTTTCATCAGCAACGGCGTGAGGAACGCCAGTTTGTTGATGCTCCAGCCGTCGTACTTCAAAGTCGTGGAATACATCAGTAATCCGGCGACCTGGCCCGGATGCTCGGACGCCACGTACATCGACATCACCGCACCCATCGACAGGCCGCCGACAAACACTTTGCTGTGCTGGCGACGGATGCCGACGAAGGTTCTGCGCACGCCTTCGTACCAGTCGCGCCAGCCGGTGGCCTGCAGGTCGGCATTGCCGCCGCAGTGCCCGGCCAGGGTCGGCACGTACACCGTGCAACCGGCCTTGGCCAGTCCCACGGCGACCCGACGCAACTCCGTCGGGGTGCCGGTGAGGCCGTGGATCAACAACACCGCGACCTCCCCTGTGCCGAGAACGAAACCGGCGTCGCCTTCGCCCAGATCGATCCCGGCCGCGTTCATCGTTTCATCGCCCGGGCCAGCAGACGGTCGAGCAGGGCGATGCCCAGGTCGATTTCCGGATAGCTGATTTCAAGCGACGGCGCGAGGGTGATCACGTTCTTGTAGTAGCCGCCCACGTCGAGGATCAGGCCCAGTTTGCGGCCGTCGATCTCGATGTCGCCCTTCATGCCTTCTTCGACCATGAAGTCCAGGGTGGCCTTGTCCGGAGTGAAACCGTCCGGGCCGCAGATTTCGCAGCGCAGGGCCAGGCCCAGGCCATCGACGTCGCCGATGATCGGGTAGCGCTTCTGCAGATCCTGCAGGCCTTCCAGGAAGTATTTGCCCTTGGCCATGACCATCGCGCCGTAGTCGACTTCGCTGGTCATCTTGAACATTTCCAGGCCCACGGCAGTGCCCAGCGGGTTGGAGGCGAAGGTGGAGTGGGTCGAACCTGGCGGGAAGACTTTCGGTTTGATCAGTTCTTCCTTGGCCCAGATGCCGCCCAGCGGGTTGAGGCCGTTGGTCAGTGCCTTGCCGAAGACGATCACGTCCGGTTTGACGTCGAAGTGTTCGATCGACCACAGCTTGCCGGTGCGATAGAAGCCCATCTGGATTTCGTCGACCACCATCAGGATGCCGTGCTGATCCAGCACATGCTTGAGTTCGCTGTAGAAGTTCATCGGTGGAATCACGTAGCCGCCGGTGCCCTGGATCGGCTCGACGTAGAACGCTGCGTATTCGCTCTGGCCGACTTTCGGGTCCCAGACGCCGTTGTATTCAGTCTCGAACAGACGGGCGAACTGTTGCACGCAGTGGCTGCCGTACTCTTCCTTGGTCATGCCTTTCGGGCCGCGGAAGTGATACGGGAACGGGATGAAGTTGGCGCGCTCGCCGAAGTGGCCGTAGCGGCGGCGATAGCGGTAGCTGGAGGTGATCGACGAGGCGCCGAGGGTACGACCGTGGTAACCGCCCTCGAAGGCGAACATCAGGCTCTTGCCGTTGCTGGCGTTGCGCACGACTTTCAGCGAGTCCTCGATGGACTGCGAACCGCCGACGTTGAAGTGCACGCGACCGTCGAGGCCGAACTTCTTCTTGGCGTCCACGGCGATCATTTCCGAGAGCTCGATCTTGCCTTTGTGCAGGTATTGGCTGGCAATCTGCGGCAGAGTGTCAATCTGCTGTTTCAGCGCGTTGTTCAGGCGCGGGTTGGCGTAACCGAAGTTGACCGCCGAGTACCACATTTGCAGGTCGAGGTAGGCCTGGTCTTCGGTGTCCCAGACATAGGAGCCTTCGCAGCGGCTGAAAATGCGCGGCGGCTCGATGTAGTGAACGGTGTCGCCGTAGGAGCAGTACTTGGCTTCTTTTTCCAGAAGGATCTGGTCTTCCTGGGTAGCGATTCGAATATCAGACATGGTGGAAGAGTTCCTGGGTTTCGGTATTGAAGGTGTCGGAGTTGAAAGAGGTGGCGTTGGCAGCGCTGGCCTTTGGCAGCAGGGCCAGCAGCGCCGGGAGTTCGGCGAAGCTGTCGAAACGGGCGTAAGGGATCGCGTTGCGTTCGCAGTATTCGGCGAGGCGACCCTTGGCGAAGACGAAGTCGGCGGTGGACGACACGCACATGTCGGACTGGCCGTCACCGATCACCAGCACCCGTTTGTTGCCGGGCGTGGATTTGCATTTGCAGTTGCCGGACGCTGCGCGGCAGGCATCGCTGGAGTGCGGAAAGTCGATGCGCCAGCTTTCGTGATCGAGCTGTCGCAGGCGGTTGGCGAGGATCGGCAGCAGGGTCACGTAGTTGCGCGACAGGATCCGCGCGATGCCTTGCTCGATGCCGTCGCTGACCACTTCGAACGAAGCGCCCAGGCCGATGGCGTGGTCGACGAAGTCGGGGAAGTCCGGATCGATCTCGATGCTGTCGAAGAATTCCAGCAATTGTCCGGGCGTGGCCTTGACCAGCGAGAGCTGGCGGCTGAGGCATTCACGGGAACCGATTTCACCGGCCAGCCACTGGTTTTCGATCGTTTCCCAACTCGGGTCGGCGAAGCGTTCGAGGATGCTGTCGATCACGTCGGTGCGGGTGATGGTCCCGTCGAAATCACACACGATATGCCAGTCAATCATCTGCATTACCTATTGGTCAGAGCGCGTTGTGTGCGCTTGCCGAGGGGTAGAGCAGGGACTGTGCCAAGTGCCATCAGCCCCTTGCCGGCGGGGCCGATGAGGGGCTTTGGCAATTCGAAGCTACAATTTTTGTAGCTTGCTACAAACAACATGAGTGCTTGCGCGGTGGGTGGCATCCGGGGATTGATGCGCGCATGTTCAATTAAAGGAATGGCCTCATGCAGAGGAAGACACTGTTGTTGCTCGCGGCGCTGAGCGCTTTTTCAGCGAGCGCCATGGCGGATGGCATTACCGGGGAGGCGGGCCTGGGCCTGGGGTATCAGCCTCACGATCCCAGCGGCAGCCGCTACGAAACCCGGCCGTTGCCCTATCTCGATCTGGACTGGGGCGATGTCAGCCTCAGTACCGACGATGGCCTGACCTGGAGCGCCTTGAAGGCCAATGGTTTCAGTGCCGGGCCCTATGTGAATTACCTGCCGGGCCGTACCTCAAACGGCGAATTGCGCGGGTTGCGCGATGTGCCGGACATGGCCGAGGCCGGTGGGTTCGTGCAGTACGCCCCGGCCGACTTCTGGCGGGTGTTCGCCTCCGTCGGCCAGGCCATCGGCGGTAATGGCGGGCAGGGCGGCGTGCTCGGTCGGGTCGGTGGCGAGATCGGTTATCCACTGGGCGGCGGTGTGATCGGCAGCAGCAACCTGACTGCGCATTTCGCCAATGCCCGGCAGAACAATACGTTCTTCGGTGTCAGCGGCAAAGAATCCCAGGCCTCCGGCATCCGCGCGTACAACGCCGGCGGCGGCTTGCAGAACATCGCGCTGACCCAGAGTTTCGAGTTCCCCATCGCGCCGCAATGGTCGCTGGTGGCCAGCGCCAGCTGGATTCATCTGACGAACTCGGCGGCCGACAGCAGCATCGTCAAAAGCGTCGGCGATACCAATCAGGGCGAGGTGCAGATGGCGATCGCCTATAAATTCAAGTGAGCCCTGCGGGAACTGGTCTGGCCTTTGCAGACAGCCGTGTCGAACCCATTGTTTCAGGATGTTCTTCATGGCTCGCCCTGTTTATCGTCTGCTGGCCCACTCGCTGTGGGACCTGATTCCCATCGCTCTCGGCCTGGCCCATTTCGCCTTTGTCGTGTGGCTGGTCACAGCCTTTCATGCGCTGTCCTGGTGGGCTTTGGTGCCCTTGGCGCTGGGCTATGCGGTGAGCCTGTCGTGGAGCATCAACAGCATCTCCCACAACCAGATCCACAACGCCTATTTCACCCCGGCGTGGCTCAACCGCGCCTTTGATCTGCTGCTGTCGGTGACCATCGGTTTCTCCCAGACCCTCTACCGTGATATCCACAACCGCCATCACCGGGGCAACTCGGACCGGCCGGGGGCGGATGGCAAGACCATCGATCCGCTGTCGATCTACCAGCGAGGCAAGGACGGCCAGCCCGAGAATCCCTGGGCCTACACCTTCCTGAGTTTCTTTCGCGACGACCCCAAGCCGATCTACGACGAGATGCGCCGCAAGCGTCCCGACGATGCGCGCTGGGTCAAAGTGGAGATCGGCGTGACAGTGGCGTTTTACCTGGGGCTGGCTGCCTATGACTGGCGGGCGGTGCTGGTGTTGCTGCCGTTCTGGTACCTGGGCCAGGCACTGTCTTCGCTCAACGGCTATTACGAGCATTTTGGCGGTAATCCGGATTCACCGATTGCCTGGGGCGTCAGCGCCTACAGCCCGCTCTACAACTTGTTGTGGATGAACAACGGTTATCACGCCGAACACCACTACCGGCCGAAAATGCACTGGACCCGGGTCAAGGCCTTTCACCGGGAGATCGCCGGGCAGCAGCGGGAAGCGGGGGTGAAGGATATTCCGGTGGCCCATGGCCTCGGGTTTCTGGTGGCTCATCGCAAGGATTGAACCGTACAAAACGTGGGAGCCCGCAGGCTCCCACGACCGTTCACCTCAGTTTTCCTCGCCTTCGGCCAGCAGCGCAATGCCGCCCATGATCACGGCCACACCGACCCAGTGCAGCACGCTGATCTGCTCACCCAGCCCCAGCCACGACCCCAGCAGCACGCCGACGAACACCAGCGAACTGAGCGGGAACGCCAGGGACAGGCTGCTGCGCCGCAGAATCAGCATCCAGACAAAGAACGCGCCGATGTAGCAGGCAATCGCCAGCAGCACCCCCGGCGCCTGAGCGACGTTGAGCAGCCATTGCAGGGTGAAATCCATTTGCCCCAATTGATCGCCGCCGACCTTGGTCGCGATCTGCCCACCACTTTCCAGAATGATCAGCAACGCCCAGAGCACCACGGTGCCCAGGCGGCCGTGAAGCCAATCCATCGAGCCGTTCCTTTTGAGTATCAGTTGAGAATCAGGCATGGCCGACACACACGAGCATCACGCCCGCCGTAATCACCAGTGTGCCCATCCAGCGACGGCGGCTGACGGTCTCGCCGAGGAACAGCTTGCCGGCCAGCACCACGCCGCAATACGCCAGCGCGGCGGCGGGAAACAGCAGGCTCAGTGGTGCCCGGGACAAGGCTTCGAGCCAGACGAAAAACTCGATCACGTAAGCGCCGATCCCGCACCACAACAGCGGTGCGTTAAATACCTGCCCCCAGAACGCGCCGAGCCTGAAACCACCCTCAAGCTCAGGCAAACGGTCCAGGCCGAGTTTGAAACAGAGCTGGCCGATCACGTCGAGCACGATGGAAAACGCCACCAGCAAAATCACGGTCAGGGTCATGGGAACAACTCCTCGAACAACTCGATCAGCGCTTGATTGGTCGCCGAGTTGCGCAGCAGATCGGTTTCGCTCCAGCGTTCGGCCGGCGGCTGGTCGGACTTGGCCTCCCAGCGTTTGAACGCGTTGCTGAAGGCCGGGCGGGCGAACTCGCCACAGATGTCGATGCCGATGATGCGCTTGCGGGCGGCCAGGCTACGGATAGCCTGGAGCAAGTGACTCAGGCGCATCTGCCCCTGATCCCAATTGGTCGCGGCGTCCTCGCTGGCCAGCACGTCTTTGTCGATGGTGATCCACACGGCTTGAGTTGGAAGGCTGGCGATCATCTGGTCGAGAAACGCTGCCCAGTCCTGATCGGCCAGATTACGCCAGTGCAGCAGGTTTTCCTGTTGCTGATGGCCGGCGCCATCGCCGACCCGGCCCCAGACTTTCGACGGCGGGTGCTGCCACGGGAACAGCTGCAACACACCGCGTTTCAGGGCACCGAGATTGCCGCCCTTGATCTGCGGATTTTGCAGGTCGTCGCTGCACGGCCCGAGAGTGACGATGCGCTCGATGTTCGGCAGTTTCAGGGCCTGATTGACCCACGAGCCGCAATGCCGACGGGGGGCAAAGTGAACCCAGTCGGGATGATTGTCGAAGTGGATCAGGCTCACCGGCTCCGGCAAATCAGTCAGGAAGGCCGGTGTCAGATGGTGATAGTCGCCGGAGCCGACGAAAAAGATTTCCGGTGCCGGGCCGTTATGTCGGGGCCGCTCACGCAGGCGTTCGGTAAAACGACGGAACGTCCGTTCGCTGGACCAGAGCCGCAGTTTCGGGCCGAGGTCGAGCAGGTCCAGGCGCTGGGCGCGGCCGCGGTCGAGCAGCCGCGCAATGGACGCCTGGCCGGTCAGGCTGTGGTCGAGATCTAAAATATTCAAGGTCGCAATTCACCCTTGGCAGACCCTCCCAGACACCGGCCTCATCGAACATGAGCGCCGGCCGGGTGGGCTTTCGGGGGTAAATGCAAGGGACGGGCCAGGCCTTCTGTCACACGGCAGCCGTCAGGCGTGCAGCCTCACCCAAACAGAAACCAGCACCGTCGCCGCCATCAGCCACGCCACAGCCGCCACCGCCAGCGAAGCTTCGAGGCGCATGCGGTCGACCATCACGTACAGCGTCGCCAGATACACGAAGTACGGAATGATCGACCACATGCCGAACACGATGGTGGTCTTCAGGTCGTCGATCGAACGGCCCTTGCCGACGATGTAGTGGGCGATCAGGGCGAAGGTCGGGAATAGCGGCACCAGCCCGGCGATGTAGTAGTTCTTGGTCTTGGCCAGCATGGCGAGAATCACCACCACCGCTGCACCGAGCATTGCCTTGAAAATCAGATCCACATCGTGCTCGCTTAATGGCTCAGGCCGTATTTTTTCACTTTGTCGAACAGCGTGGTCTTGGCCATGCCCAGTTCGAGGCTGGCCTGGGTCAGGTTGCCGCCGCTGCGTTGCAGGGCGTCGCTGAGCAGGTTGCGTTCGAACGCTTCCACCGCTTCGGCGAAGGCCAGGCCCTGACCTGCGCTGCCCGCGCCGGTTTTCTTGAACGCCGGCAAGCCGAGGGCAAAACGCTCGGCGACGTTGCGCAGTTCGCGCACGTTGCCCGGCCAGTCGTGGCTCATCAGGCTCGACAACGTCTGGTTGTCCAGCTCCGGCAGCGCCCGGTCGAAGCGCAGGGCCGATTGCTGGGTGAAGTGTTCGAACAACTGCAGGATGTCTTCGCGGCGCTCGCGCAGGGGGGGCAGTTCCAGCGTCACCACGTTGAGGCGGTAGTACAAGTCGCTGCGAAATGCCCCGGCCTTGCTCGATTCGTCGAGATCGGACTTGGTGGCTGCGATCACCCGGCAATCCACCGCCACGCTCTGGTTCGAGCCGAGGCGTTCGAGGGTGCGCTCCTGCAACACCCGCAGCAGTTTGATCTGCAACGGCAGCGGCATGCTTTCCACTTCGTCGAGGAACAGCGTGCCGCCGTCGGCGTGTTCGATCTTGCCGATCCGCCGTTTGCCGGCGCCGGTGAAGGCGTTGGCCTCGTGACCGAAGATTTCGCTTTCAAACAGGTTTTCCGGCAGACCGCCGCAGTTCAGCGCGACAAATTGCTTGGTGTGGCGTCGGCTGAAATCGTGCAGGCAGCGGGCGACCAGTTCCTTGCCGGTGCCGGTTTCGCCTTCGATCAATACGTTGGCCGAGGTGTCGGCGACGTTGGCGATCAGTTCGCGCAGGTTCTGCATGGCCGGCGAACGCCCGATGATCCGCCCTTCAAGGGAATCGCGTTCGGCCAGTTGCCGGCGCAGGGACGAGACTTCGCGATTCAGGCTGCGCTGCTCCAGCGCACGACGGGCCACATCGACCAGACGCTCGGGGGAGAACGGTTTTTCCATGAAGTCGTAGGCGCCTTTCTGCATCGCGCCGACGGCCATGGAGATGTCGCCGTGGCCGGTGATCAGCACCACCGGCAGGCTGCGGTCGCGTTGCTTGAGCCGGGTCAGCAGTTCCAGGCCGTCGATGCCCGGCAGGCGAATGTCGCTGATGACGATTCCGGCGAAGTTGTCGCCGACCTGCTCCAGCGCTTCTTCGGCACTGCCGACGCCGATGCAGGGGATGTCTTCGAGGGTCAGCGCCTGCTGGCAGCCGAGCAGGACATGGGGGTCGTCTTCGACGATCAATACACTGAGGTCGTTGTTCATATTGGCTCGGCAGGAGTAGGGCTTACCAACGGTAAACTGAGGACGAAAGTGGTACCACCGCTGGCCGGGTGCTCGACACCCAGATGCCCGCCGGTGGCGGCGGCGAGGCTGGCCGACAGGGTCAGGCCGAGGCCCAGGCCCTGTTCGCCGGGTTTGGTGGTGAAGAACGGTTCGAACAGGTGCTTGCGCGCTTCGGCGTCGATGCCGTGGCCGTTGTCGCGCACTCGCAGGCGATATTTGCCGTTGAATTCTTCACCTTCCAGCCACAGTTCCGGCAGCGGTTGCGCCTGCATGGCGTCGAGGGCGTTGCCGATCAGGTTGACCAGAATCTGTTCCAGGCGCGTCTGGTCGATCTGCACCTGCACATCGTCGAACTGGCGATGCAGTTGCAGGGATGCACTTTCGACGCGGGCGCCGAGCACTTGCAGTGCGGCATCCACCGCTTTTCCGAGGCTGGCGCGGCCCTTGTCGTCGCCGCGCCGGGCGAAGGAACGCAGGCTGGCGGTGATCCGGCCCATGCGGTCGATCAGGTCGTTGATGGTTTTGAGGTTGGTGCTGGCGACATCGAGCTGGCCGCGCTCAAGGAAGCGAATGGTGTTGCCCGACAGCGTGCGCATCGCCGCCAGCGGCTGGTTCAGTTCGTGGGCGATGCTGGTGGACATCTGGCCGATGGCCGCGAGTTTGCCGGCCTGCACCAGTTCGTCCTGGGCGCGGCGCAAAGTCTCTTCGGCCTGACGCCGTTCGCGGATCTGGCTCTTGAGCCGTTCGTTGCTGGCGCGCAGGTCGGCGGTGCGTTCGGTAATCCGACGCTCCAGCTGATTGTTGGCTTCCTGCAGGGCTTCGCGGGCGGCGAGGCGGGTGGCGATGACCTTGCGCCGCTCGTTCCAGGCGATCAGCAGGAACGCCACCAGGGCAAACGCCACGGCCACCAGAATCCCCTGATTGATCGCCTCGCGCCGCAGGTCCTGTAACGGGGTGAGCAGGGTGAAATTCCACGGGGTATCGCTCAGCGGTCGGGTTTGCGCCAGATAGCTGATGTTTTCCTCATCGCCATCCTGCTGGCTCGGCACTTCGCTGTTGGCCGGGAAAGTGAGTTTCTCCACGCCTTCGGACAGGGTTTCCCGGGCCAGCGGTTGCAGCTCGTTCAGCGGGAACCAGTAGTACTGCAGGCTGCGGGCGAGTTTTTCCTTGGTCTCGTCGCTCAGCGGTATGACCGATTTCAGGCGCCGGGCCGGATCGCTGGACAGGATGATGATGCCGTTTTCGTCACTGACGAACGCTTCAAGGCGCGCCCGCTGCCAGCGTTCCTCCAAGGCTTCCAGACGCACCTTGACCACCGCGACGCCGATGATCTTGCCGTGTTCTTCAAGGCCGTGGGCCAGGTAATAACCGGGCTCGCCGTTGGTGCTGCCGATCCCGTAAAAACGTCCGGGCTGGCCACGTACTGCGTTCTGGAAGTAAGCGCGGAACGACAGGTCTTCACCGAGGTAGCTGTCGACGTCGCGCCAGTTGCTGGTGGCCATGACGCGGCCGGTGGTGTCCATGACGTAGATGGCCCGACTGCGGCTGCGCCGGTTCAGGCCTTCAAGGTAATCGTTGACCGTTTGCCGGTGTTCCGGGGTCGGGTCGTCCAGCAACTGCGCAACGCTCGACTCGAGTTCCAGCAGGCTGGGCAGGTAGGTGTATTTGCTGATCTCGCTTTCGACCGCGCGAGCGTGCAGTTCCAGCTGGCGCTGGCCGTTTTCGCCGAGGCTGCGGATGCCGAAATGTTCACTGGTCCAGAAGCCGATGTAACCCAGTCCGATCATCAGGGCAATGACCAGCGGTGGCAGGAACAGGTGGCGGATCAGACGGGGTTTCACGGCAAGTGATGGCGGCGTGGCGCGATAGAGGGTGGGGTCGCATTTCATCACAGATGCCTTGGGTCAACCACAACACTTACCTGATAGCTGTCACTGCCCCTGTGGGAGCTGGCTTGCCAGCGATAGCGGTCTGTCAGTCGCCAACATCGACAACTGACAGGGCCCCATCGCGGGCAAGCCCGCTCCCACAGGAAACGCAGTGCTTTTAGTGCTGCAGGATTTTCTCGAGGAAATGCTGCGCGCGTTCGGAGCGAGCTTTGATATCGCCGAAGAATTCCTCTTTCGGGCAGTCTTCGATGATCTTGCCGGCGTCCATGAAGATCACGCGGTCGGCCACTTTACGGGCGAAGCCCATTTCGTGGGTCACGCACATCATGGTCATGCCTTCGTGGGCCAGCTGCACCATCACGTCGAGCACTTCGTTGACCATTTCCGGGTCCAGCGCCGAAGTCGGCTCGTCGAACAGCATGACGATCGGGTCCATCGCCAGCGCACGGGCGATCGCCACACGCTGTTGCTGACCGCCGGACAATTGGCCGGGGTGCTTGTGGGCGTGAGCCGACAGGCCGACGCGCTCGAGCAGTTGCAGGCCTTTTTTGGTCGCTTCTTCCTTGCTGCGGCCCAGCACCTTGATCTGCGCAATGGTCAGGTTTTCGGTGATGGTCAGGTGCGGGAACAGTTCGAAATGCTGGAACACCATGCCCACGCGCGAGCGCAGTTTCGGCAGGTTGGTCTTCGGATCGGCAATCGATGTGCCGTCGACCACGATGTCGCCTTTCTGGAACGGCTCCAGTGCGTTGACGCACTTGATCAGGGTCGACTTGCCCGAACCGGACGGACCGCAGACCACGATCACTTCACCCTTTTTGACCTCGGTGCTGCAATCGGTCAGCACCTGGAAGTCCCCATACCACTTGTTGATGTTCTTGATAGAGATCATACGGCGAACCTTTTTTGCAGACGCTTGACCAGCTGCGAGGCGGCAAAGCTGATGATGAAGTACACGAGACCTGCGAAGATCAGGAACTCATTCGAACGGCCAATGATGTCGCCACTGGCGCGTGAAGCGTTGAGGAAGTCCACCAGGCCCACGGTATAGACCAGCGAGGTGTCCTGAAACAGGATGATGCTCTGCTGCAGCAGCAGCGGGGTCATCTTGCGGAACGCCTGGGGCAGGATGATCAGGCGCATCATCTGGCCGTAGGTCATGCCCAGTGCCTGCGCCGCGCCCATCTGGCCTTTCGGGATCGACTGCACGCCGGCCCGGACGATTTCACAGAAGTACGCCGCTTCGAACATCATGAACGCCACGATGCACGAGGTGAACGCGCCGATCGGGGTGTCTTCGCCGGTGATCCAGCGCAGCACGAACGGCACTGCCAGGTAGAACCAGGTGATCACCAGCAGCAGCGGGATCGAACGGAAATAGTTGACGTACGCGCCGGCGATGCTCGACAGCAGCTTGCTGTGGGACAGACGCATCAGCGCAAGAATGGTGCCGAGGATGATCCCGCCGACCACGCCCAGCGCCATCAGCTTGAGGGTCATCAGCATGCCGTTCCACAGGCCGGGAATGGCCGGAACGATGCCACTGAAATCGAATTCCATTATTTACCCCCCACGGAGATCAGGCCGGGCACGGCGACTTTCTTCTCGACCATGCGCATCAGCAGCATCAGGCTCATGTTGAGGGTGAAATAGATCAGGGTCGCCAGGGTGAAGGCTTCAAACAGGTTGGCCGAGAATTCGGCGGTCTGTTTGGTTTGCGCCAGCAGCTCCATCAGACCGATCAGGGACGCCACGGAGGAGTTCTTGAACACGTTCAGGAATTCCGAGGTAAGCGGCGGAATGATGATCCGGTAGGCCTGGGGCAGCAGCACGTTCCAGTAGATCTGCGGCAGTTTGAAACCCATGGCGCGGGCGGCGGATTCCTGGCCCCGTGGCAGCGCCTGGATGCCGGTGCGAACCTGTTCGCAGACCCGGGCGGCGGTGAACAGGCCCAGGCAGACGACAACGCTCAGGTAGGCCGAAGTGGTCGGGTTCAGATCCTGTTTGTACCAGTCCTGCAGGTTTTGCGGCAGCAGGTCGGGCACCAGGAAGTACCAGATGAACAGCTGAACCAGCAGCGGCACGTTGCGAAACAGTTCCACGTAGCAGGTCGCGATGCCCGATACGAGGCGGCTCGGCACGGTGCGCATGATGCCCAGCAGCGAGCCGAGCAGCAGGGCGATGATCCAGGCCACGACGGCGATGGCGATGGTCCAGCCCAGACCGGAAATGAACCAGTCGAGATAAGTCTCGCTGCCCACGCCGGTGGACTTGAAGAACACGCCCCAGTCCCAGTTGTAATTCATTAGGGTCTCCCCTCGAAATCGATCGATGTACAAGCACCCGCTTGGGGAAGATCCTTTCCCGTCCGACGTTGAACGCCGGGCACACGCGATCGGCTCGGAAACCGCCAGGTCGAGTGTTCCACAGTAAAGCCAGCAGGTAGTAACAGACGCCTGAGGGAGGGTGGCTCCCTCAGGCGATAAGGTTAGTCAGGAATCAGATTTTTACGTCAGGCGCCGGCTTGTCGCTCGGGTTCTCGATCAGTTTCTTGACCTGCTCGCTCATCTTGAAATTCAGGTTGAGGTTTTTTGGCGGGATCGGTTGGGTGAACCACTTGTCGTAGATCTTGTTGATCTCGCCAGACTTGTACAGGCCGACGATGGCGTCATCGACAGCCTTCTTGAAGGCCGGGTCGTCCTTGCGAACCATGCACGCATAGGCTTCGAAGGACTGTGGCGTACCGGTGATGACCCAGTCGTCAGGCTTCTTGGCCTTGGCTTCTTCACCGGCCAGCAGGGCGTCGTCCATCATGAAGGCAACGGCGCGGCCGCTTTCCAGCATGTTGAAGGATTCGCCGTGGTCTTTGGCGGAGATGATGTTCATGCCCATCTGCTTGTCGGCGTTCATCGCTTTGATGATGCGTTCGGACGTGGTGCCGGCGGTGGTCACGACGTTTTTACCTTTCAGGTCAGCAAAGTCCTTGTAGGACGGGTTGCCATCCTTGTCTTTCTTGACCAGCAGGCGGGTGCCGATTTCGAAGATGTTGGTGGTGAAGGCGACTTGCTGGGCGCGTTCGGCATTGTTGGTGGTGGAGCCGCACTCGATGTCCACGGTGCCGTTCTGTACCAGCGGGATACGGGTTTGCGAGGTGACCAGGTTGTACTTGACGTTCAGGTCAGGCTTGTTCAGGTCTTTTTTCAGGGCTTCGACGATAGCGACCTGAATGTCGTGGGAGTAGCCCACGGGTTTGCCCGAAGCATCGGCGATGTAGGAGAACGGGATGGAGCTGTCACGGTGACCGAGCGTGATGGTGCCCGAGTCGTTGATCTTCTTAAGGGTGCCGGTGAGTTCAGCAGCGAAAACTGGTGTGCTGATCAGAGCGGCAGCAATGGCTGCGCCCAGGATATGGGGAACGATGCGCATCAAATTTTCCTCGACATTGTTTTTTTTATGGAGCCGTTTGAGCGGGCCCTTTTGTACTTCGAATGCCTGACGGCTCCGGTTGTGTTGGCGCAACAGGCATTCGTCGAAGGAGTGTAGAGCATGAGTCGTGCCAGACCAGTTGCAACAAGTTAACTGGTTGATTTTGTTGGTTATTAAAGTTTTGTGATGGTGTTTTTCAACGTTTCTGATCCGGTAATCCGAACCGACCGACGGGTCGCGTTCGGAAAACCGAATGCGGCGATTCAGCGCCAGACCGGCAGCAGGTCGAGGGTGAACAGCAGGTGCGAAACCGCGCAGATCACTCCGAAAAACAGTACCAGGCCGATCATTGGCGTCCCGCCCCAGACCCGATAGAGCGGGCTGCCAAAGCGTTTGCGCGAGGCCCTGGCCAGCAATGCCGGGGTGATGACGGCCCAGAGCGTGGCGGCCAACCCGGCGAAACCGATGGCGTGAATGAAGCCTTCCGGCCAGAGAAACCCGCAGAGCATCGGTGGCAGGAAGGTCGCGGCAGCGGTTCGCAGGCGGCCCATGGGCCGATCATCGAAACCGAGCACGTCAGCCAGATAGTCGAACAGGCCCAGGGTCACGCCGAGAAACGAGCAGGCCACGGCGAAGTTGGAAAAGAAAGTCAGCAACAGGTCGACATTGGCACTGTCCAGACGTGAGCCCAGAGCGCTGATCAGCACGTCGATGTTGCCGCCGCGCTGGGCGATGCCTTTGAAGGCTTCGCGCTCAATGTTGCCCATGCTGCACAGCATCCATATCAGATACAGGCCCAGAGCGATCAGCGTGCCGCCCAGCAGGCAGGCACGGATTCGCTGCGGGTCCTTGCCGAAATGCTTCATCAGGCTCGGTACGTTGCCGTGAAATCCGAACGAAGTCAGGCAGAAGGGCAGAGTCACCAGCAAGTAGGGCCAGTAGTGGGCAGTGCCGCTGTTCAGGTCGAACAGCGTGGCCGGTTGTACATGGCCGAGCAGGCCGCCGAAGGTCAGAAAGAATGCAAGGATCTTCGCGCCGAATACCACGGTGGTCATCCGGCTCACCGCCGAGGTGCTGAGCCAGACGATGAACGCCACCAGCACGGTGAAGCCCAGCCCGCCGATGCGCGGTGGCAGCGAGATGCCCATGGACTGGACGGTGTGATGGATCACTGAACCGCTGGCGGAAATGTAAGCGTAGGTCAGCGTGTAGAGCACGAAAACAATGCTCAGGCCGTTGATCCGGTTCCACGTGCGCCCCAGCAGATCACGGGTGATGGTCGAGAAACTCGCGCCTTCGTGGTAGTTGAGGTTGGCCTCGAGAATCATCAGGCCCGAATGCAAAGTACAGAACCAGGCAAACACCAACACGGCGACTGAACCGTAAAACCATAGCCCGGACATGACCACCGGCAGGGAAAACATTCCGGCGCCGACGATGGTTCCGCCGATGATCATGGCGCCGCCGAGGACCGAGGGCGAGCGTTCGAGTACGGCGGTGGAAGTGGATGAAGCAAGTGGCGTGGCACGCATGGCAGGGCCTGCATTGATTTTGTCATGAAGGATTCGATCCGGCTCGCCCCTTGCCGGGGCGAGCCGTGCTCATCGGATGTTCAGCAGGGGGGACAACCGACTCACTGCCTGCAACAGAAATCCGTCCTGCCCCGGCAATGCATCGAACGACAGGCCTACCGGCAGCGAACCCTTCGCCGCCACCGGCACGGTCATGCTCGGCGCTGCCAGGTTGCTGGCCGGATCGGTGTTGCGCACGAACCGCTCGAAATGGCTTTCATCCGCGCAATCAGCCAGCAACGGCGCACTGCAACTGACCGTCGGGTAGGCCAACAGATCCAGCTGGTGGTGGCTGAACAGTTGCCGGTACTCCTGCTCCAGCCGGACCTTGCCCATCAAGGCCTGCACATAGTCGGTATAGGAAATTGCCGGGCTTTGCAGCTGTGCAGTGAGGATTTTCTTGATTCCGGGATCGCCGATCCGCGCCAGGATGTCGAGGAATTCTGCGCCGCGGCCTTCCTTCATCAGAAACCGTGGAAAGTCGATGAAGAATTCGTAGATCGGCAGCGGGAACTGGATGCACTCGTTGATCTCGCCGATCACCGTATCGTCGACCGCAACGATTTCCATGCCGGCGCTGGCGAGCGCATCGATGGCGGCACGGCAATCGCGGCTGACGTTGTTGTCCAGATCGGCCCAGAGGAAACGCTCGGGAATTCCGATGCGCAGAGCGCGATCTTCGGGCAGTGCTGGCAGGTGTCGGCCGCTCAGTTGGCCGTGGACGAACCGGCAGTCTTCCACTGTACGCGTCAGCAGGCCTGGTGTGTCCTTGGTCTGCGAGACCGGGACGATGCCGTCGGCCGGGTATTCGCCGGTCGTCGGGCGCATCCCGACCACGCCGCAGAACGCCGCCGGTATACGCACCGAGCCGCCTGTATCAGTGCCTACCGCGCAGGGCACCAGCCCGGCGGCGACAGCGGCGGCACAGCCACCGCTGCTGCCACCGGCGCCATGCAGCTCGTTGGCCGGGTTGATGACCGCGCCGTAGGTGTGGTTGGCCGACGTCACGCCGAACGACAGTTCATGCATGTTGTTCTTGCCCACTACCCGCGCGCCCAGTTGTTTGAAGCGCGCCACGATACCGGCATCGTGCTGCGGCCGGTAATCGGCCAGGCCAGGAGTGCCGGCGGTGGTCGGCATGCCGCTGACATTGATGTTGTCCTTGAAGGATACCGGCAGCCCGTACAGCGGCGCCTGGCGATCCGCGTCCGGCGTGTAGGCGAACAGCGCGGGGTCGAAGGTGATGAAACTGTGCAGATGCTGCGCCCGGTCATGGCGTTCGCGCAGGGCTTGCTGCCAAGTGTCGAGGCAGAGCTCGCCACGGCGAAATCCGTTGACGAGTTGTTCGATGGAAAACTGTCTGTACATGGAGAGTCTCGGCGAAAAGAAAGGGACGCAATCAGCAGTAGCGGTACTGTGGAACCAGCCCGTCGAGCGGATTGCCGTCGATCAGATCGCCACCCAGGCTGCTGATGACCGAGCAGGCTGCGTTCAGGGCTGTCTGGATCGAACCTTCGGCCCAGCCGCCGGTGAACGAAGCGCCGCAGCCCGCCAGGTAAAGACCGGTGTCCTGACGCGGATCGAGAGCAGTGCGGAACTGATAGAACAGACGTTCGGAATAGATGTCGTCGCCGGGGAAATTCAGCTTGAAGGCGCCGAGGGCATGCTTGTCGGTCAGCCAGTCGTATTCGAGCACGTAGCGCTGGTAGTCGCCGTTGAGCGGGATCAGGTGGCGGGCGAATTCCGGCGCGCTCATCGCCAGCTCGTCCACCAGGCGCAGGCAGCGCTGCACTTTGTCGGTCATGGAGACCATCTTGTGCGAGTCGTCTTCCCAGGTGTAACTGATCAGCACCACGCCCCATGAATCCGGGTCCTGTGGCGCGTAATCCAGGCAGTACACGCCCTTGACGAGGGTGTCGGTCTGGATGTTCTGCGCCAGGCCGTGTTTGAGCCAGAACTTGTCCCTGGTCAGGATGAACAGCTTGGAGGACCCGACCATGTGGGTTTCGTTGATGGCCCGGGCCACGTCGCGATTGACGAACGCCTGGTTCTGGGTGAGCTTGAGATTGACCTGCAAGGCGCGGGTCGTGGTGGTGGTGATCACCCGGTCGCAGGCGTAGGTTTCACCGTTGCTGCCGGCCAGCAGGATTTGCCCGTCGGCCCCCCTGTTGATCGATTCGATGCGGGTACGGCAGATCATGTCGCGCAGTTGCATGCCATTGAACCGGGTGTCGGCGATCAGCTCTGCCAGCGAGGAGATGCCGTTCGGCACCAGTCGCTGATTGACTTCCAGCGCGTTGACCACCAGCCGCAGAATCTCGGTGAACGAGGCGCGATAGACCGACTGGAAACCACCGGAACCGATGCCCAGCGAGCCGAACAGGTGGAAGTCTTCCGGTTTGCGCCAGACCTTGCCGCCCGGCGGGTTCTTGCTGGTGAAGATACGCACCATTGCCGAATAGAAAGAGCTGTCACCGAAGCAGTCCAGATAGCGTTGCCATTCCGGCTGCACTTCGCAGTAATTGTGCTGCTTGAGCATTTCGGTCAGCAGCAGCGGCGGGGCAAGGCGGGTGCCGTCGTCCAGTACCGCGCCTTCGCGCAGAAAGGCATTCCAGCCCTGATGCACGGTGCTGAACAGCGCCGGCGGCGGTTGCATCGCGGCCCAGTGATGGGCCTCGCCACGGTAGTGCAGCTCAGTATCGACCACCCCCGGATCGGGAAAGGCTTCGGTGGTCTGAATGCCGAACTTGTTCAGGTAATGGAACAGCCCGACCTCGCTCGGTGGAAAGCGCATGGCGCCCATTTCCGCGATGAACTGCGGCTGTTCTTCATCGAAGCATTGAGTCAACAGGCGACCGCCGATGTGGCTTTCTTCGGCTTCGAACAGGGTCACGCGACGGGCACCGGCGCGCAGCAGTTCATAGGCCGCCACCAGCCCGGTCAGGCCGGCGCCGACGATGCCGATGTGTTTTTCCGCCGTGAGTGCCGACAGGCATCCGATGCCTTGGTCGGCATTGCGCAGGAACTGACCGTAATCGTAAAGCAGGTCGACATAAGGGAAAGACAGGCACGCGGTATCCTGGCTGACAGGATTGTTCATGGAGTTCACAGGGGTAATTCTCGGTCGGTCAGATGATGAGCTGCAGGCTTTCGAGGGCGCGGTCGGGGTTGAGCAACAGGATCTTCTTGCCCTGGATTTTCCACTCGCCGCCGAGGTTGATCAGGCGATGTTCGACGGTGGCGGGGTAATGCCATTCGCGCTCGCCGCGGGCTTCGCAATACAGCAGATTGCTGCTGGCGATGGCGCTGTACGACGGCTCTTCAATCGTGATTCGGGGGCGCTGGGCAATGTGCAGGCAACGGCTTTTCGGCTGTTGGGAAAAGTTGCGGGCATTGGCCAGGCGGTTGATACGCAGGGTGGTCAGGAAGCGGTCTTCATACACCAGCGAGGATTCGTGCAGCGGGCTGCGCTGTTCGCGGGTCATCGGAATCCAGTAGGTGTAGTCATCGCTCAGCAATTGCTGCCAGGCGTCGAAGTCCTGTTGATCGAGCAGGTGCATTTCGGTCTCGAGCAAACGCTCGATGGCCCGTTCAGTTTGATCGTGGTGCATGGTCGTCCCGCATCAGGTTTTGCCAGTTGTCGTAGAAGTTGCGCATCGCCAGTTCACTGGTGCCAGACACTACGCGGGTCTGATCGTAGGTCTCGCCCGGTTCGAACAGTCGGGCAACGTTGACCCATTCGTTGGCGTCGCTGTGCAGGCCTTCCATGGCGCGCTCGTACATCTCCACGTCGTCATGGGCGACCATCGAGCATGGCGAATTGATCAGGTTGTTGTACTGCACCGTGCGCTCCAGCAGCTGCACCGGGGCGCCTTGCAGTTCGAAGATCCACGACTCGACGATGGTTTCCGTTGCGCTGACCGGGCGGATCACCCGCAGGGTCTGGATCGGGCCCTTGACCATCAGGTTGGGGAAATACACGGTGTTATGCCGGGTATCGTCGAGGATGGCTCGGGCCTGGTCTTCGCCGTAGCTTTCCACCATCAGCTCCCAGTAGCCGGGAATGCCCGTGTAGGCTTTGTGGATCGAGTTGCTGACCCCGGTGTGTCCGTGGCCGTTGGGCCAGACGCGGATACCCATGCCGGCGAAGAATTCGTACGAAGCCATGAATGGCGAGAACAGTTCCACGGCCATCGGCGGAGGCTGGCTCTGGTCACCGGTTTCCTTCCACAGGCGAATGGCTTCGCCGGCCGAGGACTCGTGGGCGATCATCGGGTGGCAGGTATCGGTCTGGTTGTCGACGACCATCTTCCAGTTGCAGCGATGCTTGTGCAGCAGCGGCTCACCGACCACGCGCAGCTTGCCTTGCGGGGAGCGCATGACCATGTTGTCCAGCGTTGACAGCGAGTCGCCGAAGAACTCGTCGAAACCCATGCCGGTTTCACTCAGGCGCACGAACACGAAGCCGCGATAGTTGCGTACCGCCGCGACTGGCTGCATGCCCTTGTGGGCCGAGCAACTGCTCAGATCGCAGTCGTCGTATTCCTTTTTCACCGGGATGCTCAACAGCTCGCCGTCGGTCTTGAACGTCCAGGCGTGATAGGGGCAACGCATGAAGCGGCCCACGTTGCCACGCGCTTGCGCCAGCACTTTCACACCTTTGTGCGGGCAACGGTTGTGCAGCACCACGATGTCACCGTTCTTCTGACGCACCATGGCCAGCGGCTGGGCGGCGAGGGTGGCGGTGAAGTAATCGCCGGTTTCTGGGATCAGGCTGTCGTGGCCCAGGTAGCACCAGCTTGCGGCAAAGACGCGTTGCTGCTCCTGTTCGAACAGTTGTTGATCAAGGAACAGAGACTTGTGCACTTCTCTGCCATTGAAATAGTTGTTCAACGGGGTGTCCTCTTCAGATCGCCAGCTTCAGGCGTGGGCTTTTCGCCCGGGAAACGCAGGGATAGATCCGTGCGCTGCAGGCCGCTTCTTGTTCGCTCATGATGAAATCCCGGTGCTCGACGTCGCCTTCCAGCACGTCCAGCGCACAGACGCCGCACTCGCCGCGACGGCAGTCAGAGATCGGGTCCAGGCCCGCGGCCTCCAGGGCTTCGAGCAAGGTCTGGTCGGGACCGACCTCAATGCTCACAGCGGAATCCGCCGCCTCGACCGTGAAACCCCGGGCGCCTTCATCCGGGGCGATGTTGAACACCTCCAGATGAATGCGATCGCGGGGCAGCCCTGCGGATTCGGCGTGGCTCAGGATGTCGTTGAGCATCGCCGCCGGGCCGCAGACGTAGAGCCGGTCTTCGGCGCACAGGTCAGCGAGTACCTGGTGAATCGCCGGGCGCTCGCCGGACAGGTGCAGGTTCATGCGGTCTTGCAGCAGTGAACGCAGATCTTCGGCGTAGGCCGCATCGTCGACGCTGCGGGCGAAGTAATGCAGGTGCGCCGAACGATCCAGGGCTGTCAGATGCCGCAGGATGCCGGTCAGCGGAGTGATGCCGATGCCGCCGGCAATCGCGATGTCGCGACCGGTCCGAGTGTCGAGCGGGTAGTTGAAAGTGTTGAACGGGCCCTCGAGCTGCACCTGGTCGCCGGCCACCAGCGAGCGCAGGTACTGGCTGCTGAGGGAATCGTCGCTAAGGCGAATGGCGAAGGTGAAATGACCTTCGGCGCTGTCGCCCAGCTCCACGGTGGAGTAATGACGCCATTCACCCGAGGGCGCTATCAGCCATTTGAAGTGCCCACCGGCATGGGTCGATAGCGTGGCGACGGGAGCGCCGGTGACGGTGATTTCCTTGATCGATGCCGACAGCATCCGGCAATGGGTAACGGTGTAATTCATGCCGGGTTTTCCTGGGCCAGCGGTGTTTCGTGCAGGTACAGCCAGCGGGTGCTGTGCTGGTGCACGCGCAGGATCGCCACGGAGATGCGCGACGTCTCGTACTGGTTCTGGCGATGGGTTTCTTTGTAGCGAAGAGCGACAGTCGGGCCTTCGTGCCAGATTGTGTGCAGCTCGCTGATGTCGATCTCCAGGCCTGGACGGGCACCGACCGCACCTTTGAACAGCTGCTCGACCTGGGCCCGCCCGACCACGGCGGCCGAGGTGGTGACCATGCTGAAGTCTTCGCTGAAGACATCCATCAGTGGCGCGATGGCGGCCTCGCCGGCGTCGTCGGCATTGGTGAAGACACGATGAATCAGTTCATGTACGTGGTGGATGCTGTGGCGGGCTAGTTCAACCGGGTTGTTGTTCATGGCATTCCTTTGGAGGGTTCAGTTGGCTCATTTGAAGCAGTGGGAACAGCCCGACCAGCGCAGCAATCGCGAACGTGGCGTGATAGGCCGGGGTTGAGTCGAACTGTTTGAGCAGCAGGTTGTAGATCATCAGGAACAAGGCCGCGCCGACGCTGAACGACATCTGCCGGTTGATGTTCCAGATCACACTGGCCTTGTGGGTTTCGCTGCCCTTGAAGTCCATCAGCGAGGTGGTTTGCGCGGTGTTGGCGCCGATCCCGCCGCCGATGCCCATCAGGCTGTAGGCGATGACGATCACCCCGATATCGGTCGGCGCATCCACCAGCATCAGGGTGGCGATGCCGGCGCTGTGGATCAGCATGCCGAGGGTGAACAGGCGTCGGGCGCCGACCTTGTTGTAGAGCCGGCCGCAGGTGAGCATCGCGATGAAGGCACCGATGGCGTAGAGGATCATGAACATGCCGGTCAGGCGGGCGCTGAAGTGCAGGGTGTTCTGCAGAAAGAAGATGCTCATCAGGTTGACCCCGGTGAACACGCCGGGAATCGCGTAATAGATGAAGATCGAGGTGCTGAGCTTTTTGCTCTTGAGCAGGCTCAGGTCAATGATCGCGTCGCTCTTGCGACGGTAATGCAGCAGGTACAGCGCCACGAACATCAGGCCCGCCGCGACACAGGCAATGGCCTCGATGGCAGGATAGTCGCCGCCGTATAGCGACATGCCCATCAGCAGGCTGCCCAGCGCGGCACTGACCAGCAGCAGGCCGAGGATATCCGGACGTGCCAGGCTGGCAGGTCGGCTCTCGCGAATCCAGAACCAGGATAATCCGGCAGCGATCAGCGAAAACGGAATGTTGCTGTAGAACACCCAGCGCCACGAACTGCTGTCGACGATGATGCCGCCGACGGTCGGCGAAATGGCCGGGGCGATCAGGGCCACGGCCATCACCAGGGTGGAGATTTTCGCCCGTTGCTCGCCTTGGAACAGATTGAAGGTCAAAGCCTGACCCACGGGAATCAACAACCCGCCACCGATGCCCTGGACGAAGCGCCAGATCACCAGTTCATGGAAGCTGTCGGCCAGGCCGCACATCCATACGGAGCCGGTAAACACCAGCATCGAAGCGGTGAGAATCTCGCGGCTGCCGAAGCGCCCGGCGAGCCAGGTGCTGACCGGAATGATCAGGGTCAGGCCAAGGATGTAGGCATTCGCCACCCAGGCCACCGAAGAACTGCTTACTTGCAATGTTGCCGATATGCTCGGTAATGCCACGGCAGACATGAATATGTTTATGCAGTCAATAAAAAAGCCGATCAGAAAGATCAGCGCGATCTTGTAGCGATAGTTCATTGTTGTTTCCTCTTTGTCGCAAAGCATAGGGGCGATGGACTTGGAGTGTCGATACGACTATCCTTGAAACAATGTTTGAAAGGATTAAACAGTGAACGCTACCGCCATGCATTCTCATCTGAATCGGGTTCAGACATTTCTCGCCGTGGTCGACTTCGGCTCTTACACCAAGGCCGCGAACTACCTGAGTATCAGCAAAGCCATGGCCAGCCTGCATGTCAAGGCGCTGGAGGAAGTTCTTTCGGCAACGTTGCTGATCCGCAATACCCGGAATATATCGCTGACGGAAATTGGCCAGGACTTTTATGAAGAGTTCAAGGGGATTATCGCGGACATCGATAATGCCTTTGACAATGTGCTGAAGGGTAATAATCGGGTTTCTGGAAAGTTACGAATTAGTTCAACCAGTGAATACGGCGAGAAGTTCATACTTCCGTTGATTCCATTGTTCAGCGAGCGTTATCCGGAAATTCGCCTGTGCTACAACTTCAACTCGTCACTGAATGATCTGGTGGCGGAAAAGCTGGATCTGGTGGTGCGTCTGGGCAATCTGGCGGATTCGGCTTTCAAGAGTCGCAAGCTGGCGGATTATCAAATCGTACTGGTGGCGACTCCGGCGTTTGTCGAGCGCCACCCGGTGGCGCACCCGCAAGACCTGAACGGTGTGCCATGGATTGCCAACAACAATTTGCAGGCACCCACGCAATGGGTACTGCGCGATGATCGGGGGAGTACGGTGGAGGTCAGTGGCACCAGCCATTTCGAATCCAATTCCTCCACGGCGATTCGCTCGATGACCTTGTCGTCGCTCGGTGTCTCGGTGTTGCCGGGCTGGGTGGTCGAGGACGATATCGCCAGCGGACGCCTGGTTCGCCTGTTGCCGGCCTATACGTTGCCGTCTCAGTCGATCAACGTCGTATTCCCCAATACCGCGCATCTGCCGCACAAGTCGCGGGCGTTTATCGATTTCCTCCTGCTGCACCTGGCGCAGTAACGCAAAAAGCCCCTGAATCGCGAGATTCAGGGGCTTTCGTCAACGCGGCTTGAAGATCAGGCCGCTTCGATCTTGCGGTTCTGCTCGACCTTGTTCAGGTAGGTCGCCAGTTTTTCCTGTTCGGCCGGGGTGGTGAACAGGCCCAGTTTGCTGCGACGCCACAGAATGTCGTGTGCCGTGGTGGCCCACTCTTCGGTGCACAGGTAATCGACCTCACGGGTGTAGAGCCCGCCACCAATGTGTTCGCCCATGTCGGCCAATGTGTCGACGCCTTCCAGCATGCGCCAGGTGCGGCTGCCGTAAGTGGTGGCCCAGCGGCGGGCGATTTCAGTCGGTACCCAGTCGAACTTGTCGCGGATCTGCGCGCTCAGGGCCTGTGGCGTGGTCATGTCCTCGCCGCCGGGCAGGGTGGCGGTGGCCGTCCAGCTCGGGCGCATCTGGGTGAAGAACGGCATCAGTTGCGCCATCGCCGATTCCGCGAGCTTGCGGTAGGTAGTCAGCTTGCCACCGAACACCGACAGCAGCGGCGCTTCTTCGGTGCTGCCGGACAACGCCAGGGTGTAGTCGCGGGTCACGGCCGAAGGATTGTCGGACTCGTCGTTACACAGCGGGCGGACGCCCGAGTAGGTGTGCAGGATGTCGCCACGGCTGATCTGCTTCTTGAAGTGGGCGTTGACCACTTTGAGCAGGTAATCGGTCTCGCCGTCGGTGATCGCCACTTTGGCCGGGTCGCCGGTGTACTCGCGGTCGGTGGTGCCGATCAGGGTCAGGTTGTTCAGGTACGGAATGGTGAAAACGATGCGCTGATCTTCGTTTTGCAGGATGTGCGCGTGATCGCCTTCGTACAGCTTCGGCACGATGATGTGGCTGCCCTGGATCAGACGGATGCCGTACGGCGATTCCATCTTCAGGTCGTCACGGATGAACTTGGCGACCCACGGGCCGGCGGCGTTCACCAGCGCTTTGGCGGTGATCGAAAACAGGCTGCCGTCGGCGCGTTCCAGGTTCAGGTGCCACAGGCCCTTGGCGCGGCGGGCGCTGACGCAGCGGGTCTGGGTGTGAATGTGCGCGCCTTTTTCACGGGCGGCCATGGCGTTCAGCACCACGAGGCGGGCGTCGTCGACCCAGCAATCGGAGTATTCAAAGCCTTTGCTGATTTCGCTTTTCAGCGCGCTGTCGGCGCCGAACTTCAGGCTTTTCGAACCCGCCAGTTTTTCGCGCTTGCCGAGGTGGTCATACAGGAAAAGGCCCGCGCGGATCATCCACGCCGGACGCAGGTGCGGGCGGTGCGGCAGCACGAAACGCATTGGCTTGACGATGTGCGGCGCCTTGGCCAGCAGCACTTCGCGCTCGGCCAGGGCTTCACGCACCAGACGGAATTCGTAATGTTCGAGATAGCGCAGACCACCGTGGATCAACTTGCTGCTGGCTGACGAGGTGTGGCTGGCCAGGTCGTCCTTTTCGCAAAGGAACACCGAAAGACCGCGACCGGCGGCATCCGCTGCGATCCCCACACCATTGATCCCGCCGCCGATGACGGCGATATCGTAGATCTCGGAGATAGGGGGGGTACGCAAGGTAGAGGTGGACATCGGCTGGCCTCGGGCTCTTTTGATTTTCTGTCTTGGAAATCGAACATGAATGTTCATTTGCGAAAATGGTAGCCCATAAAGACGCGCGCAGCCAGTCGACTTCGATTGAAAAAACTCATCGAAGGGCGGCTAAAAGAAAATATTCGAACATCAGATGCGCATAAGGCGCCGGTGCAGGCGCCTTGTGCGAGGGAGGGTTAAACGACTTCCAGGCGAATCTTGTGCTGGCTCAGCAGTTGCGCCAGGGCCGGCACTGGTTGCTGATCGGTGACCAGGCAATCGATCAGGCTGATCGGGCCGAGGCGGATCATCGCGTTACGACCGAACTTGCTGGAGTCCGCCGCCAGGATCACCTGCCGGGCATTGGCGATGATTGCCTGGGACACCCGCACTTCCTGGTAATCGAAGTCGAGCAGGCTGCCGTCTTCGTCGATGCCGCTGATACCCACCAGCGCAAAGTCGACCTTGAACTGATTGATGAAGTCCACACTCGCCTGACCCACCACGCCGCCGTCGCGACGCACGTTGCCGCCGGTCAGCAGCACATCGAAATCATCCTTGGCGCTGAGCATCGAAGCGACGTGCAGGTTGTTGGTGATGATCTTCAGGTGGCTGTGATTGAGCAGGGCGCGGGCAATCGATTCGGTCGTTGTGCCGATGTTGATGAACAGCGAGGCGTGATCGGGAATCTGCGCGGCGATGGCTTCGCCGATGCGTTGCTTTTCATCGCGCATCTGATCGGCGCGCATCGCGTAGGCAGTGTTTTCGACGCTGGAATCATAGGCGGCGCCGCCGTGGTAGCGACGCAGCAGATTGGCTTCCGCCAGCTGATTGATATCGCGGCGGATGGTTTGCGGGGTAACAACGAACAGCGTGGCCATTTCCTCGATGCTCACATAGCCGCGTTCGCGGACCAGTTCGAGGATTTGCTGCTGACGGGGAGGCAGATTCATGGGGCTTCCTTTGGGCTGCCGTGCAAAATTTGCCCATGATGACGCAGGAATCTCCTCCCGACCAGTTTCCAAACAACGTGAAAGCTACTTCGTGCTGGGCGCCTTCGGCGTTACGCAAGCAATCCTGCGTTAAAAACAGGCTCGGACTGCTCATTTACAAACCCGTAAACTCCGCGTCCTCGCCTGTTTTTGCCTTGTCTTGCCTTCGCTCGCTACGCTTTCACGCTGTTTGGACCAGCTTTAGTCAGTCCTCAGACTGGCTCATTCAGCGTCTTCACGCTCCCAGTCACGGGTACGGCTGACAGCTTTTTTCCAGCCTTTATACAGCTTCTCTTTGGCCGCTTCGTCCAGGCTCGGTTCGAACTCGCGCTCGATCACGGCCTTGCCGCGCAGTTCTTCCAGGCTGCCCCAGAAACCGCACGCCAGGCCGGCCAGATAAGCTGCGCCGAGCGCCGTGGTTTCGCGCATTTTCGGACGCTCGACCTGGGTGCCGAGGATGTCGGCCTGGAACTGCATAAGGAAGTTGTTTGCCACCGCGCCGCCGTCCACGCGCAGGGCCTTGAGGCGTTCGCCGGAGTCCTGTTGCATGGCGTCGAGGACGTCGCGGGTCTGGTAGGCAATCGATTCCAGCGCCGCGCGGATGATGTGATCCACACGCACGCCACGGGTCAGGCCGAACAGCGCACCACGGGCATACGGGTCCCAATAGGGCGCGCCGAGGCCGGTGAAGGCTGGCACCAGATAGACGCCGTTGCTGTCCTTCACTTTATTGGCGAAGTATTCGGTGTCGTGGGCGTCGTTGACGATCTTCAGTTCATCGCGCAGCCACTGTACGGTCGAACCGCCGTTGAACACCGCGCCTTCCAGGGCGTAAGCCACTTCGCCGCGTGGGCCGCAAGCGATAGTGGTGAGCATGCCGTGTTGCGATTTCACCGCTTTGTCGCCGGTGTTCATCAGCAGGAAGCAACCGGTGCCGTAGGTGTTTTTCGCCTGGCCCGGCTCGACGCACATCTGGCCGAACAGCGCAGCCTGTTGGTCGCCGGCGATACCGCCGATGGCGATGCCGCTCTTGGTGCGTCCGTAGATTTCCGAAGAGGCTTTGACTTCCGGCAGCATCTCGCGCGGGATGTCGAGGATCTCCAGCATCTTCGCGTCCCACTTCAGGGTGTGGATGTTGAAGAGCATGGTGCGCGAGGCGTTGGTGTAGTCGGTGACGTGGACTTTGCCGCCGGTGAATTTCCAGATCAGCCAGCTATCGACGGTGCCGAACAGCAGTTCGCCGTTGCGCGCGCGCTCACGGCTGCCTTCGACGTTGTCGAGGATCCACTTCAGTTTGGTGCCGGAGAAGTACGGGTCGGTAACCAGGCCCGTGGTGTCGCGGATGTAGTCTTCATGACCGTCGCGCTTGAGCTGCTGGCAGATCTCGGTGCTGCGCCGGCATTGCCAGACGATCGCGTTGTACACAGGGCGGCCGGTGGTCTTGTCCCAGACCACAGTGGTTTCACGCTGGTTGGTGATGCCGATGGCGGCGACCTGGTCATGGTGCAGACCGGCCTGGGCCAGCGCTTCGACCATCACCGCGCTCTGGGTGGCGAAGATTTCCATCGGGTCGTGTTCGACCCAACCGGCTTGCGGGTAATGCTGGGCGAATTCGCGTTGGGCGGTGCAGACCACGTTTGCATCGCGGTCGAAAATGATCGCGCGGGAGCTGGTCGTACCCTGATCGAGGGCAATGATGTAGTTCTTATTCTCAATGTCGGTCATGTCGATTGCCTTGGACGAAATAAGGGAGAGTGGGCCGTGGCGCGAGCTCTATAAGGGCAGGAGCCCGCGCCGACTGTATCAAGAAGTTCTTGGTTTGCCGTCAATGGCCGGTTCTGCATCCTTTGTAGCAGGTGTGGCGCCGGTCAGGTGACGGGCAATCAGCCCGCGATACCCGGCAGCGCCGAGGCAGGCACCGACAATCGGTGCAAAAATCGGAATCAGGAAGTACGGGATTTCACGTGCGCCGGTGAAGGAAATTTCACCCCAGCCAGCGAAGAAAGTCATCAGTTTCGGGCCGAAGTCCCGAGCCGGATTCATCGCGAAACCGGTCAGCGGGCCCATCGAGCTGCCGATCACGGCAATCAGCAGACCGATCAGCAGCGGCGCCAGCGGGCCTTTCGGCAGGCCGTTGTTGTCGTCGGTCAGGGACATGATCACGCCCATCAGGATCGCGGTGATGATCACCTCGACCAGGAACGCCTGGGCCGTCGACAGCGCAGGGTTCGGGAAGGTGGAGAACACCGAGGCCAGTTCGAGGCTGGCTTCAGTGCCACGAACCATATGGTGAGTCTGTTCGAAATCGAAGAACAGGTTGCTGTACAGCGTGTAAACCAACAGCGCGCCGCAGAAGGCGCCCGCAACCTGCGCGAGAATGTAGAACGGCAGTTTGCGCTTTTCGAAGTCGGCGAAAATGCTCAGGGCGATACTGACGGCAGGGTTCAGGTGCGCGCCGGAAACGCCGGCGGTGAGGTAGATCGCCATGCTGACGCCGACGCCCCAGATGATGCTGATTTCCCAGAGACCGAAGCTGGCGCCCGCGACCTTGAGCGCGGCGACACAACCCGTGCCGAAAAAGATCAGGAGTGCAGTACCCAGAAACTCGGCCAGGCACTGGCTGGAGAGCGAAGGTTGCTGTAACGCAGTTGTCATTGAAAACCTCGGTTTTTGTTGTTGTCTGGCGCGTTGCCAACAGGGCAAGGCGCGATTTTCGCCGAGGCAGGATCCCCATCCTGTTCCCGGTTTACTGCTGTGTGCTGCGATGACGATAATTCTTACATTATTCAGATTCGAAAAAATATAGACAAGAAACAAACCTGTCAAAGGTCGAAAGTGAACCGTCAGTCACAAATAAACTATCAGTCATGTGAATGATCCTGCCGGTCACCCGGCCTGCGCAGTTGTTATTGGCCTGCAAACCCCGGGAACCGTGGCGCGTGGTAGAGCCTTTTGCACCGCGATGGCCTAAAATCCGTCGCAGGATTTTTCGCTACTGCCGAACCCGGAGCTGCCATGACCCCTGCGTTGGACTTGTTGAAAAAAGTTCGTGCCGAACATCGCGTGCACAGTTACGAACATGACCCGAAGGCTGCCTCGTATGGCCTGGAGGCCGCGGAAAAACTGGGACTCGATCCGGCGCAGGTGTTCAAGACGCTGCTGGCGGCCAGCGAGAAGGGTGAGTTGCTGGTAGCAGTGGTGCCGGTCGTCGGAAGTCTCGACCTCAAGGGGCTCGCCCACGCCGCCGGCGTGAAAAAAGTCGAGATGGCCGACCCGGCCGCCGCGCAGCGCTCCACCGGTTATCTGTTGGGCGGCATCAGTCCGCTGGGGCAGAAAAAACGCCTGCGGACCTTCATCGATAATTCGGCCCAGCCTTTTGCGACCATTTATGTCAGTGCCGGCCGGCGCGGGCTGGAAGTGGAGCTGGCGCCGGCGGTCCTGGCAGAGCACACCCAGGCGAAATTTGCCGACATCGGGCGCCCTTGACGTCTGTATGAAGAAAATTGGCCGGCACTGTCACTGGCGCTGATCCGGCCGGCGCTGCATGCTCGTTCGACTGACACAGGGAGAAAGTTATGCAGCTCGAGTTTCATCAGGTCGACGCGTTCAGTGATCGGCCATTCAGCGGCAATCCGGCGATGGTCTATCGGCTCGACGCGTGGCTCGCGGACGAACTGATGCAGAAGATCGCCGCCGAACACAATCTGGCGGAAACCGCGTTTCTGGTGCGCGAAGGGCGGGCGTGGCACATCCGCTGGTTCACGCCGACCACCGAAGTGCCGCTGTGTGGTCACGCGACCCTGGCCAGCGCCTATGTGCTGTTTGAGGTTTACAAGGAAACAGCCGAGCGTCTGGACTTCACCTGCAAGTCCGGGCCGTTGAGCGTCAGCCGCGAAGGCGACAGGTTGTGGCTCGATTTCCCGGCCATCGAAGCGGTGGAGAAAGGCGTCACCCTGGAGATCGAGCGGGCGCTGAATGTTCAGGCGGTGGACGTCCTGAGTTCCAACGAGCTATTTGTGGTGCTGGAGTCCGAGCAGGCGGTGCTCGATTGCACGCCGGACATGGTCGCCCTCGCCAAGCTGCCGTGGTTGGGCGCGATCGTCACCGCGCGGGGCAATCAGCATGACTTCGTCTCGCGTTATTTCGCCCCGGCGATCGGTATCAATGAAGACCCGGTCACCGGCTCGACCCATTGCAGCCTGATTCCGTACTGGTCGAAACGTCTGGGCAAATCCAGCCTGACCGCGTGCCAGCGTTCGGCGCGGGGCGGTGAGCTGTTCTGTCGGCTGGAAGGTGAGCGGGTGAAGATCGGCGGGAATGCGACGCTGGTGGCCAGCGGCACATTGATGCTGGGCTGAGAGCAAAAAACAAGGGAGCCATCAGGCTCCCTTATTGTTTGGGTGCAGATCAGTGCGCGGTGCTGTAACGGCGGACGCCGTTTTCCACCGCCGGAATCTGCGCCGCCGTGCTGCCGGACGCCTGGAACAGCACCAGATGTTCCGCTGCCACCCGAATCCCGACATCCGCACCCACCTGATGGTCGGCATGGCTTGGGAAGATCGATTCCAGCTGCGCACCGGTCGGCAGTTGCAGGCGATACAGGGTCGAGGCGCCGAGGAACGTCTTGCCGACGATCCGCGCTTTCAACCCGCTTTCCGGCGCGTAAACGATGTCGTCCGGCCGGAGCAGCACATCCACCGCGCCACCGACCGGCCAGGTATAGGCGCGATTGCCACGCAGTTCACCGAGTTCGGTCTGCACCGATTCCGGGCTGCCGAGCTGGCCGCGAATGAAGTAACCCTGGCCGATGAAACTGGCCACAAACGGCGTCGCCGGTTCGTGATAGAGGTTGTACGGCGTGTCCCACTGTTCCAGTCGGCCTTCCTTGAACACACCGACGTGATCGCTGACGGCGAAGGCTTCTTCCTGGTCGTGTGTCACCAGAATCGCGCTGGTGCCACGGGCCTTGAGGATGTCGCGCACTTCGTGGCTCAGTTTGCGGCGCAACTCGCCATCGAGGTTGGAGAACGGCTCGTCCAGCAACAGCAATTGCGGCTCCGGCGCCAAGGCTCGGGCGAGGGCGACACGTTGTTGCTGGCCGCCGGACAGCTCGTGGGGGAAGCGTTTGCCGAGGTTCTTCAGGTTGACCAGTTCCAGGAGCTCTTCGGTCACGCGCTCCTTGTTCGGGTGCTTGCGGATGCCGAAGGCGATGTTGTCCGCGACACTCAGGTGCGGGAACAGCGCGTAATCCTGGAACACCATGCCGATCCGGCGCTTTTCCGGAGCGAGGGTGAAACCGGCGCTGGAGATCACTTCACCGCCGAGAGAGATTTCCCCTTCGTGGACCGGCTCGAAACCGGCAATCGCGCGCAGGGTGGTGGTCTTGCCGCAGCCGGACGAGCCGAGCAGGCAGCCGATGTCACCGGCATTGAGGTGCAGATTGAGGTTCTGCACCACACGTTGATCTTGATAGCCGCAAGCGAGGTTGCGCAGGTTCAGCAGTAATTCATGACTCATGCGTGGTGATATGCCGGTTCGACGAGGAACTCGAGCAGGGCCTTCTGTGCGTGGAGACGGTTTTCTGCCTGATCCCAGGCGACGGAGCGCGGATCATCGAGCAGGTCGAGGCTGATTTCCTCACCGCGGTGAGCGGGCAGGCAGTGCATGAATAGCACGTCATCGGCAGCCAGGTCGAGCAGGGCGCGGTTGACCTGAAACGGCGCGAACAGTTTGAGGCGCTTGGCGGTTTCCTCTTCCTGACCCATGGAGGTCCAGACGTCGGTGCTCACCAGATGCGCGCCGCGCACGGCGTCTTTCGGGTCGCGGACGATGGTCACGCGGTCACCGGCCTTGGCCACGAATTCAGGATTCGGCTCATAGCCTTCAGGGCAGGCCACGCGCAACTGGAAGTCGAACTGGATCGCCGCTTCTATATAGCTGTTGCACATGTTGTTGCCGTCGCCGATCCAGGCCACGGTCTTGCCCTGGATCGAGCCGCGGTGTTCGAGGAAGGTCTGCATGTCGGCCAGCAACTGACACGGGTGCAGGTCATCGGACAGGCCGTTGATCACCGGCACGCGGGAGTTGGCGGCGAATTCGGTCAGGGTGCTGTGGGCAAAGGTACGGATCATCACTGCGTCGAGCATGCTCGACATGACGATGGCGCAGTCGCCGATCGGCTCGCCACGGCCCAGCTGGGTGTCGCGCGGCGACAGGAAGATCGCCTGGCCGCCGAGCTGGATCATGCCGGCCTCGAAGGAGATCCGGGTACGGGTCGAGGATTTTTCGAAGATCATCCCCAGGACGCGGTTTTTCAGAGGCTCGAACAGTACGCCGCGGTTACGCAGGTCCTTGAGCTCAACGCCTCGACGGATCACGCTGACCAGCTCTTCGGGCGTGCAATCCATCAGGGAGAGAAAGTGCCTTGCGCTCATCATTGACTACCTTTTTGCTACAAACCGCAGATGCTCAAAGCCTTGTTTATCGGAACAACGGGCGAGACCTGCGGCGTAAGCCGCACGGGGGCGACGAAATAGGGGAAGGCGCGATATTGACACTAAATGTCGCGTTTTTCCAATAGGCTACGGTTTTTGCAGAAATGCGCCGGGGTTGGAACAGTGCGAACACTGTGATTTCCGGTCAGTTTTCGAGAGGGCAGCGAGGCATTTGTACACTGGCCCCACCGGGCTTGGCAATCAGGCGCGGCGGGGATGGCACAGCTCTGGTCGGTTTGCGACCGGTGAACCACCGATTCGCTTGGTCGGATGCGCAGGTTGAAACATTTGCTAAAGCAAAGTGCTGGGTTATAAATAAATCACGAGCGACGCAGGAAGCCTCCGCATGGAATCGAAAGAAAAACTGTTAATGGAACTGCTGGGCCACACGGCACGCTCATTGACCCACCTCACCGCCTCGATGACTTCGATGTCCTTCGAACTGCTGCGCAGCGAAGACGACGTGGTCAAGGCCGCCAGCCGGCAGATGATCGACCGCATGGCGACCATCAGCGCCGGGCTCGACGAGCATTGGCGACTGATCGGCGAGCTCACCGGCGTCCACGTCGCCCATGAGCAGATCGAGACCATCCAGGAAATCCAGCTGGCCGCACCGCCACAGCTTCCGGCGAACTGACGCGGGTCTATCGGCCGGCCTGATGGCCACCGATTCACAAGACGAACGTCGCTGGCGCTGCACCGGGTCGCGGGCCATAGTTTTGTTCCCGCAGGCGTGATTGCCTGCCCAGAACAAGACAGAGACTGGCCATGACCAAGACTCTCCATCACCGTGCCTGCCACCTGTGTGAAGCCATCTGCGGCTTGACCATCGAAACCACCGAAACCGACGGCCAGGTACAGATCACCTCGATCAAGGGCGATGCCCTGGACACATTCAGTCGTGGGCACATCTGCCCCAAGGCCGTGGCGCTGCAAGACATCCAGAACGATCCGGATCGCCTGCGCCAGCCCATGCGCCGGGTCGGCAACGAATGGCTGCCCATCGAGTGGGACGAAGCGTTCGAGCTGGTCGCCGAAAAACTCTCGGCGATTCAGGAGCGTCATGGGCAGAACGCGGTTGCCGTGTATCAGGGTAACCCCAGCGTGCATAACTACGGGCTGATGACCCACAGCAATTACTTCCTCGGCCTGTTGAAAACCCGCAACCGCTACTCGGCGACGTCGGTCGATCAACTACCCCATCACCTGACCAGTTACTTGATGTATGGCCACGGCTTGCTGCTGCCGATTCCGGACATCGATCACACCGATTTCATGCTGATCCTGGGCGGTAATCCGCTGGCGTCCAACGGCAGCATCATGACCGTGCCGGATGTCGAGAAGCGTCTGAAGGCGATCCAGGCCCGGGGCGGCAAAGTGGTGGTGGTCGATCCACGGCGCAGCGAGACGGCGGCGATGGCCGATCAGCATTTGTTCGTGCGCCCCGGCGGCGATGCGGCGTTGTTGTTTGGTGTGCTCAATACTCTTTTCGCCGAGGGCCTGACTTCGGACAGTCATTTGCCGGTGGACGGTCTGGACGACGTGCGCGCGGCGGTGGCGGGATTCACCGCTGAAGCCATGAGCCCGTTGTGCGCCGTTCCCGCCGAACAGATCCGCCAGTTGGCCCGGGATTTCGCCGCTGCGCCCAGCGCCGTTTGCTACGGCCGGATGGGGGTTTCCACACAGGCCTTCGGCACGCTGTGCCATTGGGTCGTGCAGTTGATCAATCTGGTGACCGGCAATCTCGATCGCGTCGGCGGCGCCCTGTGCACCGAGCCTGCGGTGGATCTGGTGGCGTCGACTTCGGGCGGGCATTTCAACAAATGGCAGAGCCGCGTGTCCGGACGTCCTGAGTACGGCGGTGAGCTGCCGGTCTCGGCGCTGGCCGAAGAAATGCTCACCGAGGGTGAAGGGCAGATTCGCGCGCTGATCACCGTGGCCGGCAATCCAGTGTTGTCCACGCCCAATGGCCGGCAACTGGAGCAGGCGCTGGACGGGCTGGAATTCATGGTCAGCGTCGATCTGTACATCAACGAAACCACGCGCTATGCCGACCTGATCCTGCCATCGACTTCGGCGCTGGAGAACGATCACTACGACACCACTTTCAATCTGTTCGCGGTGCGCAACGTCACCCGATTCAACCGGGCAATTCTCGCCAAACCCGAAGGGGCGCTCCACGACTGGGAAATCTTCGTCGGCCTGGCCAAGGCCTTCGCCGCGAAAACCGGCAAGGAGCTGAAACCGACGATGCCGCCGTCGAAGATGATCGACATGGGATTGCGCATGGGCGCCTATGGCGATGCGTCCGAGCATAAATTGTCGCTGGCGACGTTGTTCGATCATCCGCACGGCGTTGATCTGGGAGCGCTGAAACCCAACCTGACACCGCGATTGAAGACCTTCAATCAACGAGTTCAGGCGGCGCCGCCGGAAATCCTCGCCGACCTGGCGCGCTTCGCCGCGTTGCAGGCGCCGGCCGCCGATGAGCTGTTGATGATTGGTCGCCGTCATGTACGCAGCAACAATTCGTGGATGCACAATTACCACCGGTTGGTGAAGGGCAAGCCGCGTCATCAGTTGTTGATGAATCCGGACGATCTCGCCAGTCGCGGGCTCAGTGATGGTCAGCTTGTCCGGGTCAGTTCGCGGGTCGGGCAGATCGAGGTCGAGGTGCTGGGCAGCGCGGACATGATGAAGGGCGTGGTCAGCCTGCCGCACGGATGGGGCCACGCCCGGCCGGGTGTGCAGATGGCGATTGCCAGCAGCCAACCCGGCTCCAGCGCCAATGACCTGACCGATGAATGCCAGCTCGACGAGCTGTCAGGCAATGCGGCGCTCAATGGCGTGCCGGTGACCGTGGCGGCGGCGTGAGCAAGTCTGTCGGGGAGACCGAGCAGGGCGCTCGGGATTCCGTTACAATGCGCCACCGTGCCGACCCATGAGTCGGAAAGTTCAGCCGAGGTGCTCCATGGATATCATCGAAACGATTAAAGAGCAGATTGCCAACAACACCATTCTGCTTTACATGAAAGGCTCGCCGAATGCCCCCCAGTGTGGCTTCTCCGCGAAAGCTGCGCAGGCTGTGATGGGCTGCGGCGAGAAGTTCGCCTACGTCGACATCCTGCAGAACCCGGAAATCCGCGCCAACCTGCCGAAGTACGCCAACTGGCCGACTTTCCCGCAGCTGTGGGTAGCCGGTGAACTGGTCGGCGGCAGCGACATCATGGCTGAAATGTTCGCCAACGGTGAGCTGCAGACCCTGGTCAAGGAAGCATCCGCCAAGGCTGCTGCGGCCAAGTCCGAAGCCTGATTGGCTTCTGCCCGGATTTCGGCGAGCTGAAGTCCGGGCAATAAAAAGCCCCGCCTCTCGAAAGAGGGCGGGGCTTTTTAGTGTCGCGAGTTTAGCGCTGGCTAATTACTCGTCTTCGCCCATCTGCGATTGCAGATAGTTCTCAAGACCGACTTTATCAATCAGGCCGAGTTGGGTTTCCAGCCAGTCAATGTGTTCTTCTTCGGATTCCAGGATGTCTTCGAGCAGTTCGCGGCTGCCGAAGTCACCGACGGATTCGCAGTGGGCGATGGCGACCTTCAGGTCAGCATGGCCGGTCTTCTCGATACGCAGGTCGCACTCCAGCATTTCCTTGGTGTGCTCGCCGATGTGCAGCTTGCCCAGGTCCTGCACGTTCGGAAGGCCTTCGAGGAACAGGATGCGCTTGATCAGCTTGTCCGCGTGCTTCATCTCGTCGATGGATTCGTGGTACTCGTGTTTGCCGAGCTTGTTCAGGCCCCAATCTTCATACATGCGTGCATGCAGGAAGTACTGATTGATCGCGACCAGCTCATTGGCAAGGATCTTGTTGAGATGCTGGATGACTGTTACGTCGCCTTTCATGATGGGAGTCCTGCCCTAAGTAGCGGTATATAAGGCAGAGTTTGAGCTTGGGATTTATAAGTGTCAAACCTAAGTTATTGAATAATAAATGAAAATTAATCTGAATAAGAATGTTTGTGTTCCGCGTCTAGGCGCTAAGCAATTGATTTTCAGGCATAAAAAAACCGGACTTAAGTCCGGTTCTTCAAAATCGGGATAATTACGCGGCGGTAAATTCTGCCGGGTAGGGGATCGCGGCCTGGGCGGTTTGCAGCTTGGTCAGGGTTTCGCGAACCACTTCCTTCGCCAGGCACGCACATTTGCCGCATTGGCTGGCGACGCCGGTGGCCTGACGGACTTCTTTATAGCTGCAGCAACCTTCATAGATCGCTTCGCGGATTTGTCCGTCGGTGACGCCAGTGCAGAGGCAAACATACATAAGTGAGAACCGTCGCTGGTTGTGACTCAATTGCGATGGATCTTAATGTTAACGAGAATGATTGTCAAAGTGCTTTCCGAAGGGTTTTCATCGCCAACGGCTGTGACTGACGAACGGTGGTGCATGGCTGAATGCCAGCGGGCTTTCGCGAAAAACCTTTAAGGACAGCCGAAAAACGCAGTGTATGATGGTCGGCCCTTGCGAAGGGGGTTCGTGTCACAGGGCTGTCGCCTGAGGGTGGCAGGCTGGCCCGAACCCTGAACTTCAAGTTTCTACACCAGGAGATATCAATGAGCGTACTCGTAGGCAAACAAGCCCCTGACTTCACCGTCCCGGCCGTACTCGGCAATGGCGAGATCGTTGACAGCTTCACCCTGTCCTCGGCCATCAAAGGCAAATACGGCCTGGTGTTCTTCTACCCGCTGGACTTCACCTTTGTCTGCCCGTCCGAGCTGATCGCTCTGGACAACCGCATGGCCGACTTCAAGGCACGCAACGTTGAAGTAGTCGCCGTTTCGATCGACTCGCACTTCACCCACAACGCCTGGCGCAACACCCCGGTCAACAATGGCGGCATCGGCCAGGTGAAATACACCATGGCTGCCGACATGAAGCACGAAATCGCCAAGGCCTACGACGTTGAGTCCGAAGGCGGCGTGGCTTTCCGTGGCGCGTTCCTGATCGACGACAAAGGCGTTGTCCGCTCGCAGATCATCAACGACCTGCCGCTGGGCCGTAACATGGAAGAGCTGATCCGTCTGGTCGACGCTCTGCAATTCCACGAAGAGCACGGCGAAGTCTGCCCTGCCAACTGGAAAAAAGGCGACAAAGGCATGAACGCTTCGCCAGAAGGCGTTGCGGCTTACCTGACCGAGAACGCTGCTGCCCTGTAAGGCGCAACGTCGAGGTACAAAAAAACCGGCTCTTGAGCCGGTTTTTTCATGCGCGGGATTTAACCCGACGACCTTCAGTCGTCGAAGTCTTCCCAGCCGCCCATCTGTTTCCAGCGGTTGACGATGCCGCAGAACAGCTCGGCGGTCTTTTCGGTGTCGTAACGCGCCGAATGCGCTTCACGGCCATCGAAATCGATGTCGGCTGCCTGACAGGCCTTGGCCAGTACGGTCTGACCGTACGCCAGACCCGCGAGGGTTGCGGTGTCAAAGCTGGAGAACGGGTGGAACGGGTTGCGCTTCATGTCCAGCCGCGCGACGGCAGCATTGAGGAAGCCCAGGTCGAAGCTGCTGTTGTGGCCGACCAGGATCGCCCGCTTGCAGCCGTTGGCCTTCAAGGCCTTGCGCACGCCACGGAAGATGTCGGTCAGCGCTGTTTCTTCGCTGACGGCCATGCGTAACGGATGATCGAGCTTGATCCCGGTGAACTCCAGCGCGGCCGGTTCAACGTTGGCGCCTTCGAACGGCTCGACGCGGAAGAAGTAGGTGTGGTCCGGGTAGACGAAACCCTTTTCATCCATGGCGATGGTGGTCGCGGCAATCTCCAGCAATGCGTCGGTGGCCGAGTTGAAGCCACCGGTCTCTACGTCGACGACAACCGGCAGGTAGCCGCGAAAGCGTGCTGCCATTGGATGACGGGAACCGCCGCCACCTTGACCGTCCAGTTCGTCGTCGAAATGGTCTTCACTCACGCGTGTTCCTCCAGCAGGCGCCAGCGCAGTTTTTCACCGGCGCGCAGCGGGATAACGGTCAGCTCGCCGAAAGGCAGGCTGGTCGGGGCGGTCCATTCGTCACGAACCAGGGTGATGCGATCGGTGTTTGCCGGCAGGCCATAGAAACGCGGGCCGTTGAGGCTGGCGAACGCTTCGAGCTTGTCCAGCGCATTACGCTGTTCGAAGGCTTCGGCATACAGCTCGATGGCGGCATACGCGGTGTAGCAGCCGGCGCAGCCGCAGGCGGCTTCCTTGGCGTGCTGGGCGTGCGGTGCCGAGTCGGTACCCAGGAAGAATTTCGCGCTGCCGCTGGTGGCGGCGTCGAGCAGGGCTTCCTGGTGCGTGTTGCGCTTGAGGATCGGCAGGCAATAGAAGTGCGGCCGGATCCCGCCCACCAGCATGTGGTTGCGGTTGTACAGCAGGTGATGCGCGGTGATGGTCGCGCCGACGTTGGCCGAAGCCTCGTTGACGAACTGCACGGCATCGCCGGTGGTGATGTGTTCGAACACCACTTTCAGCGTCGGGAAACGCTCGACCACGCGGCGCATGTGCTCGTCGATGAAGATCTTCTCGCGGTCGAACACGTCGACGTCGCCACGGGTGACTTCGCCGTGGATCAACAGCGGCATGCCCACTTCGGCCATGGCTTCCAGCGCCGGGAAAATCTTGTCGATGCTGGTGACCCCGGAATCGGAGTTGGTGGTGGCGCCGGCCGGATACAGCTTGGCGGCGTGCACGAAACCGCTGGCCTTGGCCTCACGGATTTCTTCGGGCTGGGTGCGGTCGGTGAGGTACAGCACCATCAGCGGTTCGAAACGACTGCCGGCCGGGCGGGCAGCGAGAATCCGCTGGCGATAGCCGTCGGCTTCAGCGGCGTTGCGCACCGGAGGTACCAGGTTGGGCATGATGATGGCGCGACCAAAGGTGCGCGCGACATCCGCAACGGTATTGGTCAACACGGCACCATCGCGAAGATGAATGTGCCAGTCGTCGGGACGCAGCAGGGTCAGGCGGTCGGACATGAGGGGATTCCAGGCGGGTCAAACTGAGGCGAATGCTACCGGAAAAGACTCTTGCAGGCACTCGCTATCAAGTTTTGCGACGAGCGTCCGATATCCCATAGGTATGCCGTAAAGATGTATGTCTCGGTCTTTTTTGTTGTAGAAGCCAATGGAGCCTCCCGTGCGCCAGCGATATTTAGCCTTGCTCAGTGTGTTTGCCAGCCTTCCCGCGATGGCACTGACCTACCAGACCCGTCTGGAGAACATTGAGTGGACGGTCGAGGGCGACAAGTTCGAGTGCCGTCTGACGCAGCCGATCACTGATTTTGGCTCAGGGCAATTCGTGCGCAAGGCCGGCGAGCAGGCGACCTTTCGCCTGAACGCCTACAACGCCATGCTCGGCGGCGGTTCGGCGACTTTGCTGGCGGCGGCCGCGCCGTGGCAGCCGGGGCGTGGCGACATCAATCTGGGCACGGTTCGACTGGGCAGCGGCAACGTGCTGTTCAACAGTTCTCAGTCCCAGGCCGGGCAACTGATCAGCGGTTTGATGGACGGTCGCAGCCCCGTGGTGCGCCGGGCATCGGGCGATGGTCGGGTGTCTGAAGTGCGCCTGTTGCCGGTCAAGTTCAGCAAGGCGTTCAATGACTATCAGACCTGCGTGGCGAAACTCTTGCCGCAGAATTTCGATCAGGTCAAACAATCGCAGATCGGCTTTCCCGGCGAAGGCGTCGAACTGGACGCCGCCGCCAAGGCCAAGTTGCAAGTGATGCTCGAGTACATGAAGGCCGATCCTACGGTCAATCACATCGAACTCGATGGCCACTCAGACAACAGCGGCAATCGCCTGACCAATCGCGAGCTGTCGCGCCGCCGCGCGCTGGCCGTGGTCGACTTCTTCAAGGCCAACGGCATCCAGGAGTCGCAGATCACCGTGCGTTTCCATGGTGAGCGTTATCCTCTGGTGCCGAACACCAGTGCCGCCAACCGGGCCAAGAACCGGCGGGTCAACGTGCACCTGGCACGGGTGGCACCGACGACTGCTCCAGCGCCTCAGGCCAGCACGCCTGCCAACACGGCGGCGACTTCCTGACCTGCCGGTCATCGTCGCTCTCTCGACAGATTCTGTCGCTTTGTCGTCTTAAGCTGTCGCGCCTCTGTAAATTATCGCGTTTGGGCGGTAGACTCCTCGGCTTTCCGTAGAACCCCGTGGAGTGATGGCATGGCGGACGTAAACAAGGTCGTTCTGGCGTATTCCGGCGGCCTGGACACTTCGGTGATCCTCAAGTGGCTGCAGGATACTTATAACTGTGAAGTCGTGACCTTCACCGCTGACCTGGGTCAGGGCGAAGAGGTCGAGCCGGCTCGCGCCAAGGCGCAGGCCATGGGCGTCAAAGAAATCTACATCGACGACCTGCGCGAAGAATTCGTGCGTGACTTCGTGTTCCCGATGTTCCGCGCCAACACCGTTTACGAAGGCGAGTACCTGCTGGGTACTTCCATCGCGCGTCCGCTGATCGCCAAGCGTCTGATCGAAATCGCCAACGAAACCGGCGCCGATGCCATTTCCCACGGCGCCACCGGCAAGGGCAACGACCAGGTGCGTTTCGAACTGGGTGCCTACGCGCTCAAGCCAGGCGTGAAAGTAATTGCTCCGTGGCGCGAGTGGGACCTGCTGTCCCGCGAGAAGCTGATGGACTACGCCGAGAAGCACGCGATCCCGATCGAGCGTCACGGCAAGAAGAAATCCCCGTACTCGATGGACGCCAACCTGCTGCACATCTCCTATGAAGGCGGCGTGCTGGAAGACACCTGGACCGAGCACGAGGAAGACATGTGGCGCTGGACCGTCTCCCCGGAGAAGGCTCCCGACACCCCGCAATACCTGGAACTGACCTACCGCAACGGCGACATCGTCGCGCTGGACGGCGTCGAAATGACCCCGGCCACCGTACTGGCGACCCTGAACAAGATTGGTGGCGAGCACGGCATCGGCCGTCTGGACATCGTCGAGAACCGTTACGTCGGCATGAAGTCCCGTGGCTGCTACGAAACCCCGGGCGGTACCATCATGCTGCGCGCTCACCGCGCCATCGAATCGATCACCCTGGACCGCGAAGTCGCTCACCTCAAAGACGAGCTGATGCCCAAGTACGCCAGCCTGATCTACACCGGCTACTGGTGGAGCCCTGAGCGTCTGATGCTGCAACAGATGATCGACGCTTCTCAGGTCAACGTGAACGGCGTTGTCCGTCTGAAACTGTACAAGGGCAACGTGATCGTGACCGGCCGCAAGTCCGACGATTCGCTGTTCGACGCCAACATCGCGACCTTCGAAGAAGACGGCGGCGCCTACAACCAGGCCGACGCGGCGGGCTTCATCAAGCTCAACGCACTGCGCATGCGTATTGCTGCCAACAAGGGCCGCAAGCTGTTCTGAGTTTTTGGTGTGATGAAAATGGCGGCCTTGTCTGTGTGACAAGGCCGCCACTGCGCAAATTCCCCTGCTTGACCTGATCAGCAATGGTCAGTATCTCCGCGATATTCCGCCTTCTCAAACTTTCCCTGCCTGGATCATGTTCATTGAGTCCGCGTCGTAAAAAATACAGTAAGTAGTTCCGACGGCTTTCTTTCCCTGTTTAAACGATTTGAAGATGTTTTCCGTTGCTGAATCGTCTGATATCGAGCTGCTCAAAAACACGAATATCCTGAGTGAGTGCTTGGGCGGGTGTGGGATTTTTTCCAATAATACTTCTGTTTCCGATACGGAAATTCCTCCCCTGGTATCAATGATATATAGCGTGCTGAATGGTTTTGGCAGTTTTACCGTATGCAGTGCTGGATTGGGCTGCGGTTGTACCCCCATCAAATTCGTTGCGGTATCTTCAAATGCCTTTAGAAAATTATTTTCGTTATTGAAGTCCGACGGTGCATAAAGTGAACGATAGTTAAAGTTGAGTGTGATGAAGAACAGGAATGACAAGAAGAACGGGAAGCTGATCAAAAGCCAGATATATGTTTTTCGCTCTTCATTATCAAGAAAAGGCAGGGAGACCGCCGCCGAAGTTTCGGTTATCAACGCAAATATGGCGATGATGCTTATAGGGTTTGTGACTTTTTTGTATTTTTTCAACATGGTCTTTTCTCATGAACTTGGCTGTTCTCGTTGTGATGTTTTTAGTGGTTTGTATAGGGGAGCGATGAGTGGTGTATTCATTGCTCGTTAACGGGTGTTTATATTAAAAGTGGCCGGGTGAACATCAGTTTGTTGTTTCAGGTCTTTTGTGATGGATGTGTTTGTCATTTCTGGAATGAGTGGTCGAATTCTCGTTGGTTATCGATCGGTCGGAAGTGAGGCTTTAGTTCTTTTTGCCTTCATGCTTTTGCTCTGGTGGGCCATTTCTGTAGGACTAATCTTTATGGATTGTAGGAAGTGTCTCTTGATGCCGGTGTGAATGAACTTATCCATGCCATGGATGAAATGACTGCGTTATTGTGCCGGTTCTAAAAATTCGAACAGCGAAACTGGACTTGCCCATGAATAAAGTGCTGATCGTGGATGATCACCCCGTCATTCGTCTTGCGGTACGTATGCTGATGGAGCGTCATGGCTACGAAGTCATTGCAGAAACCGATAATGGAGTGGATGCATTACAGCTTGCCCGCGACCAGATGCCCGATATTGTCATTCTTGATATCGGTATACCGAAACTGGATGGACTGGAAGTCATTGCGCGCCTTACAACAAGTGCAATGCCGTTGAAAGTGCTCGTGCTGACGTCACAGTCACCGGGGCACTTTTCCATGCGTTGCATGCAATCGGGGGCGGCGGGTTATGTTTGCAAGCAACAGGATCTCACTGAGTTGCTGAGTGCAATCAAGGCGGTACTGTCCGGATACAGCTATTTTCCGAATCAGGCGTTGCACACCGTGCGAACCAGTCTGGGAAACGCCAGCGAAGCGGACATGGTTGATCGCCTGTCAGGGCGTGAAATGATGGTGTTGCAGCAACTGGCGCGAGGCAAGACCAACAAGGAAATTGCCGACGGGATGTTCCTCAGCAACAAGACCGTGAGTACCTACAAAACCCGATTGCTTTTAAAACTCAACGCGCGGTCGTTGGTGGATCTGATTGAGTTGGCGCAGCGGAACGGCCTGGTCTGAGAGTTTCTGTGGCTGACGGATCATGGGCGGATCGGAATCAGCGTATGCCAGAAAGAGAAAAGCCTCCGTTTCGGGAGGCTTTCAAATGTCAGAGATCAAAATCGTAATCGGCCAATTGCTTCTGCAACCGGCGCTCCTCAAGCAGGTTGTCGATGGTTCGACGCTTGCTGAGATTGGTCTTGGCGACTTCAACCACCGGTTCGGCGTCGTCGGTTTCGGCAGCGATGAAATCGTCGTCTACATCCAGTTGTTCTTTGCTGTCAGTCATAAGGTTAACTCCAGGCTAAGACTGCCGTTGGCGCTCCTTATATCGATATTCCCGCCGATGGTAAAAAAGATTTTTTCAATCGATAAATCAATAATTCCAATAGCCGCTCAATCGTCTGAAGTCTTGTGCTTGTACTCACACAAATCTTCGATCCGACAGCTGCCACAACGGGGTTTGCGTGCCAGGCACACGTAGCGCCCGTGAAGAATGAGCCAGTGGTGCGAGTCGAGCAGGTATTCTTTTGGCACAAACTTCATCAGCTTTTTTTCCACCTCTACCACATTTTTACCCGGTGCAATGCCGGTGCGGTTGCTGACCCGGAAGATGTGGGTGTCCACTGCCATGGTCAACTGGCGGAACGCGGTGTTGAGCACCACGTTGGCGGTCTTGCGGCCAACACCGGGCAAGGCTTCCAGTTCTTCGCGCGTCTGCGGGACCTCGCCATTGTGCAGCTCGACCAGCAGGCGGCAGGTCTCGATCACGTTTTTGGCTTTGCTGTTATAGAGTCCGATGGTCTTGATGTATTCGGACAGACCTTCAACGCCCAAGGCATGAATGGCTGCCGGCGTGTTCGCCACCGGGAACAGCTTGGCCGTTGCTTTGTTCACCCCGACATCCGTCGACTGCGCGGACAGAATCACCGCGATCAACAGTTCGAAAGGCGAGGAGTAGGCCAGTTCGGTCTTGGGTTCGGGGTTGTCCTCGTGCAGCCTGCGGAAGATCTCCAGACGTTTTGCGGCATTCATGGGTGATGCGTTTCCTCGGGTAGGTCGGCAGGGCGAGCCCAGGCCTGACGGGCGGCCAATAGCAGTCCAAGCAGTATGAAGGCGCCGGGCGCCAGCGTCGCAAAATGCAGGCCATTGCTGAGCAGAATCAAACCTTGCCAGTGTTCCGACAGATGATGGCCGATGCTGCCCTGCCCGATCAGCTCACGCAACACCGCGAGCACAACCATCAGCGCGGCAAACAGGCCACACAGGTTCAGCGGTGCGCGGACAGGTTGGCGAAAGAATCCATTGTGCTCCAGCACGACGCATTGCAAGCCAATCAGCCCAACATAAAGGCTGATCAGTTGATGCCACTGCATTGCACTGCGTTGCAGGAAAATATCGGCGCAGCCCGTCAGCGTCGCGGCCAGCACCAGACTGACCGGCAACAGGCTCTTGCTGCTCAGGCGTGAGCGCAGCGGTGCCATGCACACACCGTAAACGCCCACGACAACCGCGAATATCAACAGCGTCGCCAGCGCACCCGCCACGGAGTCGCTGGCTCCGATCAATAGCACCAGCATCATTGAGTTCGACAGTGTCGCTGACGTGTTCATGACGCGCTCCCGATCAGGGTCGTCCGGTGTTCATCGAAGTAGCGCAGGGCATCGTGGATGGCATTGATCGCCGCGCGAGACGTAATGGTTGCCCCGGCGATCTGGTCGAATTCTCCCTGATCCTTTTTCAGCGCCCATCCGACATCCGTCGGTTGGTTGCTCGATTTTCCGCTGAAGGTCTGAAGCCAGCCATGTGGCCAGTCGCCGATATGCCCGCCCAGCGAAGGCGTTTCGTTCTGCTCGAGGGTTTTCACGCCGAGCAATCGGCCTTTGGCGTCGATGGCAATCAGCAATTCGATATTGCCAGCGTAACCTTGGGTCTGGCTGCGCAACAGGACTGCCACGGGTTGTCCGTTTTTGCTCGCCCGATAACCGCCCAGCAGCTGACTATGGCTCAGGTTGATGTCGGTCAGCGTCAGAGGTTGTTGAAGCGGCTGATTGTCGTAAGCGTCGACCGGCAGCACGTCCAGCAATTTACGACTCTCACGCAGACGCTGTTCGGCGGCGATCTGCGGCGCATTGCTGCGTTGCACCAGCCACGTCACGCCGATGCCCAGCGCGCTTATCAACAACAGTGTGATCAGGCTGTTCGTCCGGTTCATGTTGTTACCCGCGCCTGACGGGCCATCGCAAAGCGCTCCAGCGCCGGCACGCAGAGGTTCATCAACAGCACCGCAAACGCCACGCCGTCCGGGTAACCGCCCCAGGTGCGGATCACGTACGTCAACAGCCCCACGCCCGCGCCGAACAGCAGACGGGCGAGTGGACTCCTGGCGCCCGATACCGGTTCAGTGACGATGAAAAATGCGCCAAGCATGGTCGCGCCGCTCAGCAGGTGAAACAGTGGCGAACCGTGGGAGTCGGATCCCGAACCGTTCCAGCACAACAGGCCGATCACAAACAGGCTGGTGAGCATGCCGACCGGCGCCTGCCAACCAAACACCCGACGCTGTAACAGGAACAAGCCGCCGGCGAGGAATGCCAGGTTCACCCACTCAACGCCGTGCCCGCCAACGCGACCGAATGCCGGATTGGCGGCAAACAGTTCGTCCATGGTCAGGCTTTTATTGATGCGCAAACTGTCCAGAGCAGTGGCTTGAACCCAGGCATCCGGCTGTGAGCCAGGATTGAACACCTGGCCAAAAGTCGCCGCCAGACCCATGCCATGGGCGGGCCAGTGGGTCATCGGTTGCGGGAACATTATCATCGCCAGGGCAAAGCCGAGCATGGCTGGATTGAACGGGTTTCGGCCCACGCCACCGTACAGATGTTTACCCAGCAGCAGGCCCGAGGCGATCGCCGTGACCGTCAGCCACCACGGGCAATAAGGCGGCAGGGCAATTGCCAGCAGCGTGGCGCTGACGACCGCGCTGCCATCGGTCAAGCTAGCTTGCAATGGCTGGCGGCGCAGATGTGTCACCGCAGCTTCCACAGCCAGCGCCGCGCCGACGGAGAGGATCAGGTTGATCAACACGCCCCAGCCGTAAAACCAGAACAACGCCAGCCATCCCGGCAATGTCGCCAGCAACACCAGCTTCATTGCCTGTTGCAGGCGCTCGTCTCTGGTTTCAATGGCTGACATGAGCTTGTACCAGCCGCTCTGCTTCTTGCAGGCGAGCGCGGGCCTTTTCGAGGATGTCGGCGGGTGTGCCGTCGCGCCGTTGCAGCTTGTTCAGATCGGCACGAGCGTAGGCCAGTTCGGTTTTCAACTGACGCAGATGGTCGTCGATCGGACGTTTCTCCACACGCACAAGCTCGGGCGCCGGTTGATCGCTGGACGCTTCGGCGCTGTGCAGAGCCTGTTCGGCGTCACGCAGTGCTTGCTCCAGAGCGGCGATCTCGGCTGGCGGAGCCTCCGCGTTTTGCGCTTTTTTCAGCTCGGCGCGGCGCATTGCCAGCTGGATTTTTGCCCGTTTCAGATCGGCGTCCTTCGCCGGAGTGGCCACGACCGGCGCGGGTGCCGCGCTGCTTTCCAGCTTCGCCAGTGCCTGTTCGGCCGCTTCGAACTGTTGTTGCAGGACGATCAGTTGCGATTGCTGATCGAAAGTTGGCGGATGACCGAATGCCTTGAGCGACTTGTTCAATTGCGCCCGACTCATGGCCACGTCGATCTTGGCTTTTTTCAGCGCAGCATCGGCGGTCGCGGCCTTTTGTGCGCGCACCCGTTCCAGCGCCGCCTGCACCGGATCGAGTGTGGTGGCGGTGGCTTCGGCCTGGGCCGCGCGCTGCGCCCGGGCTTCGCGTTCGGCCTGCTTCTGCTGTTCTTCGCGTTGCAAGCGAGCGTTGCGCCGTTCGAAACGCTGGCGGGCGTGATCGCGTTTGGCCGCACGAGCCTGCTGTTCTTCAAGGCTGGCGGCCAGCCCACCGACCACCGGCAGCGTGCCCAGCGGCAGCGGGTGCATCTCGATGCAGTCGACCGGGCAGGGCGCTACGCACAGATCGCAACCGGTGCATTCGTCGATGATGACGGTGTGCATCAGTTTTGCCGCGCCGACGATCGCGTCGATCGGGCAGGCCTGGATGCATTTGGTACAACCGATGCATTCGGCCTCGCGAATGTAGGCCACTTGCGGCGGCGCCGAACCACGGCTGATGTCCAGCTCCAGCACCGGGATTTTCAACAGTTCGGCCAGCGCCGCGATGGTTTCGTCGCCACCCGGCGGGCACTTGTTGATTGGCTCGCCGTCGGCGATGCCTTCAGCGTAGGGTTTGCATCCGGGATGGCCGCACTTGCCGCATTGGGTCTGCGGCAGCAAGGCATCGATGCGTTGAATCAGACTCATGTTTTGATCAGTCCACTGAATCCGAGAAAAGCCACGGCCATCAGTCCGGCGCCGATCAATAGGATCGGCAAGCCACGAAAGGGCAGGGGAATATCGTTGTCGGCCGTGCGTTCGCGCAAATCGCTGAACAGGCTCAACACCAGCCAGAAACCCAGACCGGCGCCAAGGCTCAGCGCTGTCGCATGCAACAGGCCTTTATCCGTTTGCGCGTTGATCAGCGTCAGCCCCAGCACACCGGCATTGCCCAGCAGCAGCGGCCACAAACCTTCGAATGGCAGCGTGGGTCGCCAATGTGCCAACAGCTTCAGCAACGGCGCGATCAGCAGGACGCTCAACGGCAGAAACACAAACTGCCGCAGGAATTCCAGTTGCATCGGCACCAGCAGCCAATGCCAGATCGCATAACCCGCCATGCCGACAATCAGCATCAGACACAACGTTGCCAGCCCCAGCGCATGCACCTGACGGCGTTCGCCCGCCAACAGCGGATCGACGCCCAGCGGCCAGTGCAACACGAAGTTGTTGATCAGTGCAGCACTGAAGAGCGTAAGCACGAGTTCGGTCATGGTTCTGCCGGCAGGAACGGACGGGTGTCACTTAAGGTTAGGCATTATCCGGCAGCCGGGGAGGGCGGGCCAGATATGAAAAATCCCACAGGCGCACGGAGCACGCCTGTGGGATCTGTCAGGGCAGAACCTTACTTGATGCGCTGACCCGGCTTGGCGCCGCTGTCCGGGCTCAGCAGGTAGATTTCTTCACCACCAGGGCCGGCCGCCATCACCATGCCTTCGGAGATGCCGAACTTCATTTTTCGTGGCTTGAGGTTGGCGATCATCATGGTCAGGCGACCGTCGAGTTTCGACGGATCCGGGTAAGCGCTCTTGATCCCGGAGAACACATTGCGTTGTTCGCCACCAATGTCGAGGGTCAGACGCAGCAGCTTGTCCGCACCTTCAACGTGTTCGGCCTTGACGATCAACGCCACGCGCAGGTCGACGGCAGCGAAGGTGTCGAAGTCGATTTCCGGCGACAGCGGATCCTTGGCCAGTTCGCCATTGCCGGCAGGTGCGGCGGCACCGGTGTCGGTCTGGCTGGCGGTCAGGTCTTCTTTGGAGGCGTCGGTCATGGCTTGCACTTTTACCGGGTCGATGCGGGTCATCAACGGTTTGAATTCGTTCAACTGGTGGTTGGCCAGCAGGGTGGTGTGGTCGTTCCAGGTCAGCGGGGCGACGTTGAGGAACGCCTCGGCATCGGCGGCCAGCACTGGCAGCACCGGTTTGAGGAAGATCACCAACTGACGGAACAGGTTGATCGCCGTGGCGCAGATCGCCTGGACTTCATCCTGCTTGCCTTCCTGCTTGTTCAGCGACCATGGCGCCTTGTCGGCGATCCAGGCGTTGGCGCGGTCGGCCAAAGCCATGGTTTCGCGCATGGCACGGGCGAAGTCGCGGGCTTCATAGGCGTCGGCGATGCTTGGCGCAGCAGCCAGGAACGCTTCGGTCAGTTCCGGTGCGGCGTTTTTGTCCACCAGCAGGCCGGCGTTGCCCTTCTGGATGAAACCGGCGCAACGGCTGGCGATGTTGACGACTTTGCCGACCAGGTCGGAGTTGACCTTCTGCACGAAGTCCTCGAGGTTCAGGTCGAGGTCGTCCACGCCACGGCCCAGCTTGGCGGCGTAGTAGTAGCGCAGGTATTCCGGCGACAGGTGATCCAGGTAGGTACGGGCCTTGATGAACGTACCGCGGGACTTGGACATCTTCTGGCCGTTGACGGTCAGGTAGCCGTGCACGTTGATCCCGGTCGGCTTGCGGAAACCCGCGCCTTCAAGCATCGCCGGCCAGAACAGGGCGTGGAAGTTGACGATGTCCTTGCCGATGAAGTGGTACAGCTCGGCGGTGGAGTCCTTGCCCCAGAACGCGTCGAAGTCCAGCTCCGGCGTGCGGTTGCACAGGTTCTTGAAGCTGGCCATGTAGCCGATCGGCGCGTCCAGCCACACGTAGAAATACTTGCCCGGCTCGCCCGGGATCTCGAAGCCGAAGTACGGCGCATCGCGGGAGATGTCCCACTGTTGCAGGCCGGCGTCCAGCCATTCGGCGATCTTGTTGGCCACGGCGTCCTGCAGGGTGCCGCTGCGGGTCCAGGCCTGGAGCATTTCCTGGAAGTCCGGCAGTTTGAAGAAGAAGTGCTGGGAGTCCTTGAGCACCGGCGTGGCGCCGGAGATGGCCGACTTCGGATCCTTCAGGTCGGTCGGTGCGTAGGTTGCACCGCATTTTTCGCAGTTGTCGCCGTACTGGTCTTCAGTGCCGCACTTCGGGCAGGTGCCCTTGATGAAGCGGTCGGCCAGGAACATTTTCTTTTCCGGGTCGAAATACTGGGTGATCGAACGTTGGGCGATGTGCCCGGCGTCACGCAGCTTCAGGTAGATCTGGCTCGACAGCTCACGGTTTTCTTCGGCGTGAGTGGAGTGGAAGTTGTCGAAGTCCACCAGGAACTCGGCAAAGTCGGCGCTGTGTTCGGCCTGGACGTTGGCGATCAGTTGTTCCGGGGTGATGCCTTCCTTTTCCGCGCGCAGCATGATCGCCGAACCGTGGGCGTCGTCGGCGCAGACATAAATGCACTGATTGCCGCGATGCTTCTGGAAGCGCACCCACATATCGGTCTGGATGTATTCCAGCATGTGGCCAAGGTGGATCGAACCGTTGGCGTAGGGCAGGGCGCTGGTGACGAGAATCTTGCGTGGTTCGGACATGTGGGGCTTCGCTACTTGATGAAACGGAGGTCGGCCACTATAAAGCGCCGGGAAAGATATTTCACCTCTGCAAATCGTTGCCGGACATGCCGTCCGGAGGACAGAAGGGGTAGGATACCCGCCATCTTTTCCCAGTCTTGTTATCGGAGTTGCCCATGAGCGCCGTCACTCGCGCAGCGGTGGAAGCCGTCCTCAGCCAATACACCGACCCTTACCTGAACCAGGATCCGGTCAGCGCCGGTTGCGTGCGCAACATCGAAATCACCGGTGATCGCGTCAGCGTGCAGCTGGAAATCGGTTATGCCGCCGGTCTGTTCAAGAGCGGCTGGGCGCAATTGCTGCAACTGGCCATCGAAAACCTCGACGGCGTGGTGACTGCCAGGGTCGAGGTCAACAGCGTGATCGCCGCGCACAAGGCCCAGGCGCAGATCCCGGGGCTGGCCAACGTCAAGAACGTGGTCGCCGTGGCCTCCGGCAAGGGCGGTGTGGGCAAATCCACCACCGCTGCCAACCTGGCGCTGGCACTGGCCCGCGAAGGTGCGAAGGTCGGGATTCTCGATGCCGATATCTATGGACCGAGCCAGGGCATCATGTTCGGTATTCCCGAAGGTACCCGTCCGCAGGTCAAGGATCAGAAGTGGTTCGTACCGCTTCAGGCTCACGGCGTGGAAGTGATGTCGATGGCCTTCCTGACCGACGACAACACGCCGATGGTCTGGCGCGGGCCGATGGTCTCCGGCGCACTGCTGCAACTGGTGACGCAAACCGCCTGGGGCGACCTGGATTATCTGGTGATCGACATGCCGCCAGGCACCGGCGACATCCAGTTGACCCTGGCGCAGAAAGTCCCGGTGGCCGGCGCGGTGATCGTCACCACGCCGCAGGATCTGGCGCTGCTCGACGCGCGTAAAGGCGTAGAGATGTTCCGCAAGGTCAATATTCCGGTGCTGGGCGTGGTGGAAAACATGGCCGTGCACATCTGCTCGAACTGCGGTCATGCCGAGCATCTGTTCGGTGAGGGCGGTGGCGAGAAGCTGGCGACCCAGTTCGGCGTCGAGCTGCTGGCGTCGTTGCCGCTGTCGATGCTGATCCGCGAACAGGCCGATGGCGGCAAGCCAACGGTGATTTCCGAGCCGGACAGCCAGATCGCCATGGTTTACCAGGAATTGGCCCGACATGTGGGGGCGCGGATCGTATTGCAGGAAGCAGCCTCGCCGGCGATGCCGAACATCACCATCAGCGACGATTGATGGCTGTGTTTTAAACAAAAACGCCCCGGTGCCTGTGCACCGGGGCGTTTTGCATTGCGCGACAGAGGTCAGATGCGCAACCCGCCGTCCATCTCCAGAATCCGGCCGGTGTAGTAGTCGTTCTCGAAGATGTACGCCGCCGAATGGGCGATCTCTTCCGGCTTGCCCATGCGCTTGAGCGGAATACCCGAGGTCATTTTTTCCAGCGCTTCCGGCTTCATGCCCAGGGTCATCTCGGTTTCGATGAAGCCCGGTGCGATACCGGCTACGCGAATGCCGTAGCGCGCCAGTTCCTTGGCCCAGGTCACGGTCGCCGCAGCGACGCCGGCCTTGGCGGCGGAGTAGTTGGTCTGGCCGACGTTGCCCGCGCGGGAGATCGACGAGATGTTGATGATCGCGCCGCTGTTCTTCAGCTCGACCATTTTCGCCGCCACTTCACGGGTGCAGAGGAACACGCCGGTCAGGTTGACGTCGATCACCGCCTGCCACTGGGCCAGGCTCATCTTGGTCATCTCGCCGTCCTTGACCTTGAGCAGCAGGCCGTCGCGCAGGATCCCGGCGTTGTTGATCAGGCCGTGGATCGCACCGAAGTCTTCGGCGACCTGAGCGACCATGTGCGTCACCTGCTCTTCGTTGGCGACGTTGCACAGATAGCTGCGCGCCTCGACACCCTTGGCCTTGCAGGCCGCGACGGCGTCATCGAGTTTTTCCTGGTTCAGGTCGACCAGTGCCAGCTTCGCGCCCTTGCCTGCGAAATACTCGGCCATCGAGCGGCCCAAGCCTTGGCAACCGCCAGTGATAATGATTACTTTGTCGTTGAGTTGCATTCGCATGCCCCCGAGAGCAGATCAGAGTGGTCCTTACAGGTAGCCTCTCGATCTGCATCGGCCGGTGGCCTGTTGCACATGAGAACTGCCCGATGGCGAGTGGGACAAAACCCATGCGCCTGTCCGTTTTTTCGACGGATTCTATTTAAGGAGTCATAAATTGAGCGTTGAAGCGGCTAAGAATGCCCGAGAATTGCTTCTCAAGGAATACCGTGGCGTGCTGTCGACCCACTCCAAATCAATGCCCGGTTTTCCGTTTGGCTCCGTGGTTCCCTACTGCCTGGACGAGCAGGGCCGGCCGCTGATCCTGATCAGCCGTATCGCCCAGCACACCCACAACCTGCAGAAAGATCCGAAATGTTCGCTGCTGGTGGGTGAGCGCGAGGCTGACGATGTGCAAGCCGTTGGTCGCCTGACCTATCTGGCTGAAGCGGAAAAGCTCGAGGACGCCGCAGCCATCGAAGCTGCCGCCGAGCGTTACTACCGCTACTTTCCCGATTCGCAGAATTACCACAAGGCCCACGATTTCGATTTCTGGGTGCTCAAACCGGTGCGTCATCGCTACATCGGCGGTTTTGGCGCGATCCACTGGGTCGATCACCTGACCCTGGCCAACCCGTTCGCCGGCAAGGCTGAAGTCAGCATGGTCGAGCACATGAACAGCGACCACGCCAAGGCCATTGCGCATTACGTCGACCTCGCCGGCCTGCCGAAAACCGTCCCGGCGCAACTGGCCGGGATCGACACCGAAGGCATGCACTTGCGCATCGGTCAGGCGCTCTACTGGCTGCCGTTTCAAGCGCCTTGTCATACGCCGATACAAGTGCGCGAGGCCTTGGTTTCTCTGGCTCACGCCGAGGTCTGGCCAAAAAATGCGGTGGCCGACGCTTGAATTCACGAAAGGGCGACGTCATCTAAGGCTTACTGCAAGGCATTTCTTGCGTTGAGGAAACTTTGATGCGCCCTTTTTTGTTGCTCTTTCTGCTGTTCCCGGTGTTGGAGCTGTTCGTATTCGTCAAAGTGGCAGGATCGATCGGATTTTTCCCGGCCCTGCTGCTGATCATTCTCGGCTCGATGTTCGGCGTGTTCGTGCTGCGCGTCGCCGGGCTGGCCACCGCACTGCGTGCCCGTGAAAGCCTGAACCGCGGCGAACTGCCTGCGCAAACCATGCTTGAAGGCCTGATGCTGGCCCTGGCCGGTGGTCTGTTGATCCTGCCGGGCTTCATCAGCGACGTGGTCGGTCTGGTGCTGCTGTTGCCGTTCAGTCGTCGACTGGTCGCCAACAAAATGCGTCAGCGCGCCGAAGAACAGGCCATGCGCCAGCGAGCGTTCGCCGATGATCTTCAACCTCGCGGTGGTCCTGCACCGCGCCAGCCTCTTGGCCGCGAAGGTGATGTGATCGAAGGCGAATTCGAACACCGCGACAGCAAGTGACTTCTGCATCGACACGGCACCTTCGGGTGCCGTGTTCTTTTATGGGACGAATTCAGCCAGCCTGCATGAAAATTTTTTGTCCTCAGCCCTTGTAATCAGCTTATGCGCCCTTATGTATCGGTCACCGCAAGGTTCCGGCATATGAGTCGGACAGACTTCCGCGGTTCGCTCGACGAGCCGCAACCGGCGCAGGCCGGATTCGTTAAACCCGCCGGGACTACACCGGCCGATGAAAACCACAATTAGGAGAGATCGACAATGAAGCTTCGTCCTCTGCATGACCGCGTCGTTATCCGTCGCAGCGAAGAAGAAAAGAAAACCGCTGGCGGTATCGTCCTGCCAGGTTCGGCTGCTGAAAAGGCCAACCACGGTGTGATCGTCGCTGCAGGTCCGGGCAAGACTCTGGAAAACGGTGAAGTGCGTCCGCTGGCCGTTAAAGTCGGCGACAAGGTTGTGTTCGGTCCTTACTCCGGCAGCAACACTGTGAAAGTCGACGGCGAAGACCTGCTGGTAATGGCTGAGAACGAGATTCTCGCTGTACTGGAAGGCTGATACCCCGCTCATTTTCCCGCTACTACAAAGTATTTAAGGAATATCGATCATGGCTGCTAAAGAAGTTAAGTTCGGCGATGCCGCTCGCTCCAAGATGCTCAAAGGCGTCAACGTTCTGGCTGACGCGGTAAAAGCGACCCTGGGCCCGAAAGGCCGTAACGTGATCCTCGAGAAGAGCTTCGGCGCTCCGACCATCACCAAGGACGGCGTTTCCGTCGCCAAGGAAATCGAACTCGAAGATCGCTTCGAAAACATGGGCGCGCAGCTGGTCAAAGACGTTGCCTCCCGTGCCAACGATGACGCTGGTGACGGTACTACCACCGCTACCGTTCTGGCTCAGTCGATCGTCAACGAAGGCCTGAAAGCCGTCGCTGCCGGCATGAACCCGATGGACCTGAAGCGCGGTATCGACAAAGCGACCATCGCGATCGTCAAAGAACTGAAAGCCCTGTCCAAGCCATGCGCTGACACCAAGGCCATCGCTCAGGTCGGCACCATCTCCGCCAACTCCGACAACTCCATCGGCGACATCATTGCCGAAGCCATGGAAAAAGTCGGTAAAGAAGGCGTGATCACCGTTGAAGAAGGCTCGGGCCTGGAGAACGAACTGTCGGTTGTAGAAGGCATGCAGTTCGATCGTGGCTACCTGTCTCCATACTTCGTCAACAAGCCGGACACCATGGTCGCCGAGCTCGACGGCCCGCTGATCCTGCTGGTCGACAAGAAGATCTCGAACATCCGCGAAATGCTGCCAGTGCTGGAAGCCGTAGCCAAAGCCGGCCGTCCACTGCTGATCGTGGCCGAAGACGTTGAAGGCGAAGCCCTGGCGACTCTGGTTGTGAACAACATGCGTGGCATCGTTAAAGTCGCAGCCGTCAAGGCTCCAGGCTTCGGCGACCGTCGCAAGGCCATGCTGCAGGACATCGCCGTTCTGACCGGCGGTACCGTGATCTCCGAAGAGATCGGCCTGAGCCTGGAAAGCACCACCCTGGAACACCTGGGCAGCGCCAAGCGTGTGACCCTGTCCAAGGAAAACACCATCATCGTTGACGGTGCTGGCGTTCAAGGCGACATCGAAGCCCGTATCGCTCAGATCCGTGCCCAGGTGGCCGAGACTTCCTCGGACTACGACCGTGAAAAACTGCAAGAGCGTCTGGCCAAGCTGTCCGGCGGCGTTGCAGTGATCAAGGTTGGCGCCGGTTCCGAAGTCGAAATGAAAGAGAAGAAAGCCCGCGTTGAAGACGCCCTGCACGCAACCCGTGCAGCCGTTGAAGAAGGCGTGGTGCCTGGCGGTGGCGTTGCTCTGATCCGTGCTCTGGAAGCCCTGACCGAACTGACCGGCGACAACGCTGACCAGAACGTCGGTATCGCTGTGCTGCGTCGCGCTGTTGAAGCGCCGCTGCGTCAGATCGCTGCCAACTCCGGTGACGAACCAAGCGTAGTCGTCAACGAAGTCAAGAACGGCAAAGGTAACTTCGGTTACAACGCTGCGACTGGCGAATACGGCGACATGATCGAAATGGGCATCCTGGACCCAACCAAGGTCACCCGTTCGGCTCTGCAAGCTGCAGCCTCCATCGGCGGTCTGATCCTGACCACCGAAGCTGCCGTTGCTGACGCACCGAAGAAAGAAGGTGCAGCTGGTGGCGGTATGCCAGACATGGGCGGCATGGGTGGCATGGGCGGCATGATGTAAGCCAGCCTTACCCAGTAACGAAAAACCCCGTCTGCGTGAGCAGACGGGGTTTTTTATTGCCCGCGTTCCAGGATTCAGGCGTTGACCGGCCGGGCCTGTGTTGCTGTTTCAGCCTTTACTGCCGGTCGATACAGAATCCAGTAATACGACCCCAGACAGATCAGCCAGCAGAAGATCGCCGTCCACACGTTGTGGGAAAAGAAGTGCGCGCCCTGCATCATCCGGCTGATCGAGAACACCGACCCCAACGCAAAGGCAAAGATGAACGCCTGACGGGCCAGCCGCGGGCGACGGTCACGCAGCACGAAGAACAACGCAAACAAGGTAAAACCGGTGGCCGCATGACCGCCGGGCCAGCAACGGCCGGGCTTGTCGGTCGGCGGGCGATGCTCCAGCAGTTTGCTGTAGGTTTCGTGACCGCCGAACTGTTCGAGGCTCCATGGGCATTGCACCGCTGTCACGGCTTTCACCGGCGTGACAAACGACGTGGCCAGACCCAGCGACAACACCAGGCAACCCAGCTCGCGTTTGAACGGTTTGAGCCGATCGATGAAAAACGCGCCGATGAACCCGATGATGGAGAACACCGAAAAGGCGATCACCACTTGTTTGGCGCGGTCGTGGAGGATGTTTTCCAGGAAGTAGCTGTGACGGCCAATGAAGTCACCGGCAGCCGGGTCATAGAAAAGCCGGGCCAGATCCATGTCCAGATCGGTCAGCTCCAGCAACACCAGAATGACGGCCGCCACGGCGGGAATCCCCAGGCACAACCAGAAATTCAGTGGGCGAGGGGCAGGGCGTACAACGCTTGATGACATGACATATCCAGAGCGGGAAACGCCCCGGGGCATCAGCCCGGGGCGCTTCGATTAACGTTCGCTGACTTGCTCGGCACCCTCCCTGGGCGCTTTCCAGCCAAGCAGCTGTTGCTTGAAGCCATAACTGGCGGTTTGGTAATAGGTGATGGCGCGGCTGATCAGCGGGTCGTCGCTGCCGGCCCTGGACTCGCGACTTTCGGTCAGCGCATCGTCATGCCGGCGCAGGCCCTGGCGCGGGCTGAGGATCGCCAGATCCTTCCCATCAAACAGTCCCAGATGTTGATAGTTGCCGACCACGACTCGCGGTGGCAGTGGGTTGTCCTGCAGCAGGTTGCGACCGAAGAACGTCGATTGGTAATCCAGGTTCAGCAAGCCCAGCAGGGTCGGTGCGAGGTCGATCTGGCTGGCCAGTTGCGCGTTTTCCCGTGGTTCGATCAGCTTCGGTGCATAGATGAACAGCGGGATCTGGTAGTTGCTGATCGGCAAGTCTTCCTTGCCCGCGCTGCCGGCGGTGTGATCGGCGACAAAGATGAAGATCGTATTGTCGAACCACGGTTTCTGCCGCGCCTGCTCCAGGAACTGGCCGATGGCGTAGTCGGTGTATTTCACCGCGCCATCGCGACCGTTGCCGGACTTGATGTCGATCCGGTTGTCCGGATAGGTATAAGGACGGTGGTTGGACGTGGTCATCAACTGCAACAGGAAGGGTTGCTGCCTGGCGTAATCGGCATCGGCCAGTTTCAGGGTCTGTTTGTACAGATCCTCGTCGGCCATGCCCCAGGCATTCTTGAAGTGAATTTCCGATTCATCGACGCTGCTCTGATCGACCACGCGGTAGCCGTTGCCGCTGAAGAACGCATTCATGTTGTCGAAATAACCGCGTCCGCCGTAGACGAACACGCTGTCGTAGCCGACGGCGCTGAGTTGCTGGCCGAGGCTGGCGAAGCCGCTTTCGCGGCCGATGCGCTTGACGATCGACCGGCCCGGCGTCGGCGGAATGGCCAGGGTGATGGCTTCCAGGCCGCGATCGGTGCGGGTGCCGGTGGCGTAGAAATTGTTGAAGTACAGACTCTGCTTGCGCAAGGCATCCAGATTCGGTGTCAGGTTGCGCTCATCGCCATTGCTGCCCAGATACTTGGCACTGAGGCTTTCGATGGTGACCAGTACGATGTTCGGTTTACGCACGGTGCCAGGATTGTCGATCACCCGGCGGATGTCCTGTGGATCCTGGCCGATGAAGCGCGCGTTGGGTTCGCTCAATTCAGCACGTATCTGGCCGGCGACTTTTTCCGGCGACAGACTGCTGTAGAACTGGCCATAGTCCAGTTCGTTGTTACGGAACGCGGCGAAGAACTGATACGGGCCATTGCTCGCCAGTTCATTCTGATAGGCATTGCCGCCCTGAGCGCGCGGCGCGTCCTGACTGAGCAGTTGCAGGCTCAGTCCCGCGACGACCAACAGGCCGAGGGCATTGAACAGGCGAGCGCGCAGTGGCGGCAGCGGGGCGTCCAGCGCCGCGTTGAAAGGTTTGCGCAACGCGAAACTCAGCGCCATGGCGAGCAGCGCAAGGATGCTCAGCAACATGCCGATGGGATACGACTCCAGCACGTTGTTCAGGACTTCATCGGAATACACCAGATAGTCGACGGCGATGAAATTGAAGCGCACGCCGAACTCGTCCCAGAACAGCCATTCGGCCACTGAGGTGAACAGCATGGCGAACAGACTGACGGTCAGCAGTCCCTGAAGGAACCAGCGATGACCGCGCCGACGCCACAGGGCCGGCGGACACAGCAACAGGTACAGCCCCATCGGCAGCGCGGCATAGGCGAGGAAGCCCAAGTCATACAACAAACCAATGCCGAACATGGAAAGTGCTACGCCGCCGGCCTCATCCAGGTGAGTCAGCAACAACACGGTTCGGGTCAGGAGAAACACCACCAGCCAGGCGCCGGTGACCAGCAGCAGAAAGCGCATGGGCGCCGTCTTGAAGAAGTCCATTGTCTACATTCCTTATAACTAATGGCGCGAGAGTTTCGCTAGGTCACTGTAGTCAGGTTGTGAACCGATAGTGAAAAACTTGTTAACGAATGAATTTGGTTGAAAGACTGGATTTGTGCTGCTTGCCGCCCTAGCCGTGAGTCGGCGATGGCCGTAAGCTGCGCGGGCCAAGACGGCCGCTACCGTGTACGGAGGAGGTGCCCATGCGAATTCTACTGGTCGAAGACAACCGCGATATCCTGGCCAATCTGGCCGATTACCTGGGGCTCAAAGGCTATACCGTCGATTGCGCCCAGGACGGTCTGTCGGGCCTGCATCTGGCCGCCACCGAGCATTACGACCTGATCGTGCTCGACATCATGCTGCCGGGCATCGACGGCTACACCCTGTGCAAACGCCTGCGCGAAGACGCCCGTCGCGATACGCCGGTGATCATGCTCACCGCGCGCGACCAGCTCGATGACCGCTTGCAGGGCTTCAAGTCCGGGGCCGACGATTATCTGGTCAAGCCGTTCGCGCTGTCGGAACTGGCGGCCCGGGTCGAAGCGGTGATGCGCCGCTCTCAGGGCGGCGGTCGTCGTGCCCTGCAGGTCGGCGATCTGAGCTACGACCTTGATACCCTTGAAGTGACCCGCGAAGGCAAATTGCTCAAGCTCAACCCGGTCGGCCTGAAACTGCTGGCGGTGCTGATGCAAAAGAGCCCGCATGTCCTGCGTCGGGAAATTCTCGAAGAAGCGCTGTGGGGCGATGACTGCCCGGACAGCGACAGCCTGCGCAGTCATGTCCACCAGTTGCGTCAGGTGATCGACAAACCGTTCGCCAAACCGTTGCTGCACACCGTGCATGGCGTGGGCTATCGCTTGGCCGAGGGCCGCGATGGAGTTTAAGCAAAGTCTTGCCCAGCGGATCATCATCGCTTTTGCGTTGATGAGTGCGCTGGTGGCCGGGGCGTTTGCCATGGGCATCGTCGCGACCGTGCACCTGGTCGAGGAAAAACTGATTTCCGCCGGGCTGGGCGGGGACCTGCAACGCCTGCTGCTGATGGACAACGTCTCGGACTGGAGCCACCGGCCGGAACCGGATCAACTCTTCTACTTCAGCGGCGGGCCGGGCGACTTCGAGCTGCCCAAGGACCTGCGACACCTGGATTCGGGTTTCCATGAAGTCTTTCGCGAGCAGCTGTCGTACCACGCGATGGTCGAGGTGGTCGACGGTCGCCGCTATGTGCTGCTGCAGGATCAAAGCGATTTCGAAGAGCGCGAGCGTGTGCTGTTCGCCGTGGTGCTGGTGGGCTTTGTGCTCAGTCTGGCGCTGGCGGTGTTCCTTGGCTGGGTGCTGGCGCGCAAGGTGATGGCCCCGGTGGTGCGGCTGGCACGCCAGGTGCGTCATCGCGATCAACTGCTCGGGCTGGCGCCTCCGCTGGCGCCGGATTATGCGGCAGACGAGGTGGGCGAGCTGGCAGTGGCGTTCGACGCTACGCTCGGGCGCCTGCGTCAGGCACTGACGCGGGAGCGCTTGTTTACCAGCGACGTCAGTCACGAATTGCGTACGCCGTTGATGGTGCTGGCCAGCTCTTGTGAGCTGCTGCTGGAAAATCCAGGCATCGATCAGCGCGGCAAGGCTCAGGTTCAGCGCATTGCGCGGGCCAGTGAAGAGATGCGTGAGCTGGTACAGACCTTCCTGATGCTCGCTCGCGCCCAACGTGAAGACGCCGGCGCAGCGCCCCAGCAAAGCCTCTCGCAAGTGGCTGAGAGTTTGCTGTGCCTGTGGCGAGAGCCCATCGAATCCAAGGGTTTGCAGCTGATTTTCGAACCGGGCAATCCGCCCGACACCCGTTACAACGCAACGCTGCTCAATGCCGTGATGGGCAACTTGCTGCGCAACGCCTTGCATTACACCGAGCAGGGGTTCATTCGCTTGACCCTCAATGCCAACGGTTTCGTTGTCGAGGATTCGGGCGTCGGCATTCCCGAGGAAAAGCGCGAGGAAATGTTCAAACCGTTCGTGCGCGGCAGTGAAAAACGCGGAGAAGGCCTTGGACTGGGGTTGTCACTGGTGCAGCGCATCTGTGAAAACCAGGGCTGGAGCGTCACTTTGAGTACGATGGAGCCCAATGGCTGCCGTTTCGAGGTGGATCTGGGCAAGCGTTGAGTGGGTTGCATCTGACACGAGAGTGTCTTCAACCTGTCTAAATCCTGTATAAGCTTGAAATAGTTTGCCGATTTACATGACGTTTTTTTCACAAAGGGATGACCTGACACTGACACGCCGCTGCTTAAGGTGGCGTCATCAGTAATTCAGGAGTTCTGGTGATGGCCGGCCCGATCAAGCTCGATTTTTCCGAAAAGTACGACGACAACCATGCGCAGAAATATTTGCGCAAGCATCAGGACGGTCTGGGGCGTCGTTTGTCCAACTGGCGGGATCAGCAGTTGGCCCGCAAGGCGTTGACCCTTGTCGGCGAGCCGGGGCTGGTGCTGGACCTGCCGTGCGGTGCAGGACGTTTCTGGCCATTGCTGGCGGAAAAACCCAATCGGGTGATCATCGGGGCGGACAACTCCAAGTCGATGATCAAGACCGCCATGCAGGCGCAACCGGCGGATGTGGTGAAACGGGTACAACCCTTGCACACGTCTGCGTTCGACATTGCCTTGCCTGATAACGCCGTCGACAGCATTTTCTGCATGCGACTGCTGCATCACATCGGTGAAGCCGAGCACCGCCGGGCGATTCTGCGTGAGTTCGAGCGCGTCACCCGCGACAGCGTGATCATTTCGCTGTGGGTGGACGGCAATTTCAAGGCCTGGAAACGCAAGCGCGCCGAGCAAAAGCGTGGGCAGGAGGGTTACCAGAACCGGTTTGTGTTACCGGCCGCAACAGTTGAAAAGGAATTCGAAGACGCGGGATTCCGCATCCAGGAACAACTGGACTTCATTCCGCTCTATGCCATGTGGCGAGTTTACGTATTACGCAAGAGGTAAAAGGATGGCAGTGCAATTTGCAGCAGAAACGGAAGCCGCTCCCCAGGACCGCTTCGACTACTACTGGAACCAGCGCGGTGAGTGGGTGGAAGAACCCAACGTGCGTCGTGGTGGCGAAAGTGGTGTGCAACGGGTGGTGGGACGCGATGGTCAACTGCTGTATGCCAAACGCCAGACAGGACATATTTATCGCAGCTGGCTGCATCCGTTCGGGCGACCGACCGTGTTGCGTGAACTGGATGCGCTGACCGGGGTTTCCCGTCTCGGGGTTCGGGTTCCTGAAATCGTCTTTTGCGGTGCTCAACCCGATCCTCAGCACAAGTGGCGGGCGCTGTTGGTGACCAAATCCCTCGATGGCTTTCAGGAGCTTGAGCAATGGGAGGCCGCCGGCGGTCGTGAGCAATATGGCGAAGCCGTCTATGAACGCGTGCTCAAGGACCTCGCCGAAAACCTGGCCCGCATGCACAAAGGTCGCTGGCAGCACAGCTGCATCTACATCAAGCACGTCTTCGTCAGCGTGACCGGCGAAGGTGAGTCGGCCAAGGTCGAAGTCGCTCTGATCGATCTGGAAAAATGCCGTCAGCGCCTGACCGCTTATCGCGCGGCCGCCCATGACATGAAGCAATTGCGCCGCCACTCGTCGTTCAGCGCTACCGACTGGAAAAAACTCGTCTACTTTTATGAGACGGCGTTTGGCAGCGCTATCAAAGGTTTATAGCGATGAAACTAGAAATTGCACGAGGTTTGTTTCTGGTAGGAGCCTTGGCAGTTGCATCATTGGCGGTGGCGGCCTGGGAACAGCCACGCATGCAGGTCATTGGCACATCAGCCAGCGACCCGCATTGCCCGATGCCACGGGTGGCGAAAGCCGCCGTGGCGACTCAGCCGGACCATGATCTGTTGCTGTTCATGTTCGGACTTTCTCAAGGGATGAGGCCGCAAAGTTGAATCGTTCGACAAGAGCCAAAGGCCTCGCCAATGCGAGGCCTTTTTTATTGCGTCATGGCTCGTGTTACTGCGTCATGCCTTGGGATCGGGTTTCGCCAGCACGGTATAAACGCACGGCAGGACAAACAGCGTAAACAGTGTCCCGATCGACATCCCCGTGGCAATCACCGTCCCGATGTCGAAGCGGCTGACCGCACCGGCGCCGGTAGCCACGATCAACGGCACCATGCCGAACACCATCGCCGCCGTGGTCATCAACACCGGGCGCAGACGAATCGCCGCCGCTTCCTCCACCGCCTCCCGAGGCGTGAGGCCCTTCTCCTTGCGCAACTGGTTGGCGAACTCGACGATCAGGATCCCGTGTTTGCTGATCAGCCCGATCAGTGTCACCAGCCCGACCTGGGTGTAGATGTTCATGCTCGACCAGCCGAGGAACAGCGGAATCAGCGCCCCGCAGATCGACAGCGGCACGGTCACCAGAATCACCAATGGATCGCGGAAGCTTTCGAACTGCGCCGCCAGCACCAGGAAAATGATCGCCAGTGCTAACGCGAAAGTCACCCACAGCGCGCTGCCTTCCTGAACGAACTGCCGCGATGCGCCGCCGTAATCGAAAGCAAAACCGGCCGGGGCTTCTTCCCGGGCGATCTGCAACACGCTGTCGATGGCTTCTCCCATGCTCACCAGCGGGAACCCGGACAGCTTGGCCGCGTTGAGTTGCTGGAACTGGTTGAGCTGTCGCGGTCGTGCGCGGTCGGTCACGGTGATCAGGGTCGACAGCGGCAGCAGTTCGCCCTGGGTGTTTTTCACGTAGTAATTGTTCAGCCAGTCCGGATTATCGCGGTAGGCCCGTTCCACCTGGGCGATGACCTTGTAGCTGCGGCCTTCGATGGTGAACCGGTTGATTTCCGCCTCACCCAGCAAAGTCGCCAGCGTACCGCCCAGATCCTGCATCGATACGCCCATCTGCGCGGCCTTGGCGCGGTCGATGTCGACCACCACTTCGGGTTTGTCGAAGGCCAGGTCAAGGTCGACGAAGGCGAACTTGCCCGACTCCATGGCGCGCTTCTTGATCCGGTCGGCCACTTGCAGCAACAGCTCGTAGTCATTGGCGGTGTTGATCACGAACTCGAACGGCAGGCCTTCACCGGTGCCGGGCAGGGATGGCAGGTTGAAACCGAAGATCTGCAGGCCCGGAATGCCCTCGAGTTTGCCCTGCACCTCGGGCAGGATTTCCATTTGCGTGCGGCTGCGCTCGTTCCACGGCTTGAGCAGGAAGCCGCCGATGCCACTCTGCACGCCGTTATAGCCGTTGATCTGGAACGATGAGTAGTACTCCGGGAACTCCTTGAAGATCTTGATGAACTCGTCGGTGTAGGTGTTCAGGTAATCGAGGTTGGTCGGCTGCGGCGCGTTGGCCATCATGAAGATGATGCCCTGATCCTCGTCCGGTGCCAGTTCCGACTTGGTGAACTTGAGCAGCACCGGAATCAGGCACAGCACGATCACTGCGAACACCAGCACCACCGGCCGGGTATTGAGCGTGCCGTGCAGCATGCTTTGATAACGCCGCTTGAGGCTGTCGAAAATCCGGTCGAGGCGGTGGGCCAGGCCCGTGGGGTTTTCGTCATGGCGCAGCAGCATGGCGCACATCATCGGCGACAGGGTCAGGGCGACGACGCCGGAGATCACCACCGCCCCGGCCAGGGTCAACGCAAACTCCTTGAACAGCGCCCCGGTCAGCCCGGTCAGGAAGCCAATCGGTGCGTACACCGCTGCCAGGGTGATGGTCATCGACACCACCGGCATGGCGATTTCCTGGGCGCCTTCGAGCGCGGCCTCCAGCGGTGTCTTGCCTTCCTCGATGTGCCGGTGGATGTTTTCCACCACCACAATCGCGTCGTCCACCACCAGCCCGATGGCCAGCACCATCGCCAACAGCGTCAGCAGGTTGATCGAGTAGCCCATCATCTGCATGAAGAACATTACGCCGATCATCGACAGCGGAATGGTCACCACCGGAATCACTACCGAACGCAGGGCACCGAGAAACAGGAACACCACCACGATCACGATCAGCACCGCCTCGAACAGGGTTTTCACTACCTCGTCGATGGAGGCCTGAATGAACAGCGTGGCGTCGTAGGCGATTTCGCTCTTGAGGTTGGGCGGCAGCTGGGCTTCCAGCTCTGGCATGATCTTGCGCACTTCCTTGATCACGTCCAGCGGGTTGGCGCCGGGCGTGGCCTTGATTCCGATGTACACCGAAGGCGTTCCGCCGAACGAACTGATCGAGTTGTAGTTTTCCGCGCCCATCTCGACCCGCGCCACATCGCTGAGCAGCACCCGGCTGTCACCGCTGACCTTGAGCGGGATCTTGCCGAAGGCTTCGGCGGACTTCAGTTCGGTGTTGGCGTTGATGCTGGTGACTACGTACTCGCCTTTCACTTCGCCGGCGGCGGAGAGGAAGTTGTACTGACGCACGGCGTTGGTCACGTCGCCGGCACTGAGGCCGAAGCCGGCGAGTTTCACCGGGTCGATCCACAGGCGCATGGCGAACACCTGGTTGCCGAGAATTTCCGCCTCGGCCATGCCCGGCAGGGTCGCCAGTTTCGGCTGGATCACTCGTGACAGGTAGTCGGTGATCTGCGGGTTGTTCAACTCCTTGCTGAAGAAGCTGATGTACATCAGCGCCGAGGCATCGGCGGCTTCTTTGCTCAGCACCGGATCCTCGGCATCCTGAGGCAGCTTGTTCTTCACCTCGTTGGCCTTGGCCAGCAGTTCGGTGAACAAGCGGTCGCTGTTGGAGCCGATGCGCGCGTAGATCGAAATCACCGAGAAGTTCTGGCGACTGACTGAGGTCATGTAGTCGATGCCCTCGGCGCTGGCCAGGCTCTGTTGCATCGGCTGGGTGATGTAGCCCTGAATGGTTTCGGCGTTGGCCCCGGGGTACGCGGTGGTCACCGTGATCAGGGCGTTTTCCATTTGCGGATACTGGCGCAGCGGCAGCTTGCTCCAGGCCTGGAAGCCCAGCAGCACAATCAGCAGGCTGACCACGGTGGCGAGCACCGGGCGGCGGATGAACGGATCGGTAAAAGCCATGGGGTTTCCTTGATCAGTCGGCGCGGGGCGGACTGTTCTGCTCGCCGAGGGTCTTGTCGTCGCTGATGGCAATGTGGGCGCCGTTGTCCAATTTGATCTGGCCGGCCGTCACCACCTGTTCGCCGCTCTGCACGCCCTTGTTGATCATCACCTGGCCATCGCGGCGTTCGCCGGTCTCGACGAACCGACGCTCGGCGATCAGCACCGGTTGGCCCTTGTCGTCTTTTTCGACGGTGCCGTCTTCGGCTTTCTTCTGGGTGACCACGTACATCGAGTTGCCGTAGAGGGTGTAGGTGATCGCGCTTTCCGGGACCACGATGTGTTTCTGCGGATCCGGCAGCAGCACCTCGACACTGGTGAACATGCCCGGCAGCAGCTTGCCGTCGGGGTTGGCCAGGGTGGCACGCACCAGTATGTTGCGGGTGGTGCTTTCAACGATCGGGTTGATCGCGCTGATGGCGCCGGTGAAGTTCTGGCCGGGATACGCCGCGACCGTAATCTGTACCGGTTGCCCGATGGCCAGTTTCGGCACCGACTGTTCGGGCACGTAGAAGTCGGCGTAGAGGCTGCTCAGATCCTGCAGGGTGGCGATCTTGGTGCCGCTGGCGAGGTAGTCGCCGATGTCGACGAGGCGGATGCCGATGGTGCCGCTGAAGGGCGCGACGATGCGTTTTTTGGCCAGCGCCGCATTGAGTTGATTGACCGTGGCCTTGTTCTTTTGCAGCTGCGCCGAGAGCCGGTCGAATTCGCCTTTGGAGATGGCGCTGCTGCCGACCAGTTGGCTGCCGCGACCGTAATCCAGCTGCGCGAGGCCGAGATCGGCCTTGGCGGTTTCGAGGAAGGCGGCTTCGACGGCACTGTCCAGTTGCAGCAAGGGTTGGCCGGCCTTGACCTTTTGCCCCGATTCGAATTTCAGCTCGGTGACGGTGCCGGCGTTTTCCAGACTCAGGTCGACGCCTTGCAGCGCCTTCAGCGTGCCGACGGTGGGCAGACGCATCTGCCACGGGCGCTCGACGGCGGTGGCCACGGCGACGCTGATCGGCGGCTTCGGTTTGGAAAAGCCCTGGATCATCGTATAGATCGAGAAGGCCTTGTAACCGGCGAGAAGCAGTACGATCAGCAGTACAACACCCAACATGATCAGCATGCGGCGACGCAGCATATTTCCAGTTCCTTGGAGAAAATCAGGCGAGACAGGCGGGCACATTACCGCGAGTCCGGCAGGGATTCCAACTGCCAGTTTTTACAGGGTATGAAAGGAGACGATACAAAAAAGCGGGGCCGCCGACCGAGCGGTCGACGGCGAATTTCAGGCCATCAGATGAAGATGGTTGTCCCAGAGCCCTGCGGGCAAATCCAGCGGTTTGGCCAGCAGTTCATCCTGGCGGCAATCGTAGTAACGGCAGCGTCCCTGACCGGAGGTCACGACAAAGCCGTCCTTCACAGCACCGACCCCGGCGCAGTCGGGCAATGGCGCGTCGAGGCGCACTTCACCGCTGTCCAGATCCCAGATGAAGAAGCGGTTGCCGCGCGGTGCGGTCAGCGCCACAAGACGCAGGTCGCTGTGCACGGCGACGCTGGCGGTGTAATGCCCCATCGACTGCAACTGATGCTCCGGCACCGGGAACGCCACAAATGGCTGGCCGGGACGTTTGATCGCCAGCAGCTCCGAGCGCTCGTGGGAGGGCCCCATGAATTGCTGGCCGGCGACGATGGTGCCGTCGCTGGCGATCCCCAGATGGCGCACGCTGTTCATCTGCTGGGCGAGGGTTTCCTTGCTCAGCAGGGTGCCGTCGCGCTGCATCAGCACCAGGCTTGGTTCCATGGCGTCGAGGTTCATGTCGACCCGGCTTTCGGCCTCGGTACGGATCCCGCCATTGGCCACCACCAGGGTTTCACCGTCGGGCATCCACGACACCTGATGCGGCCCGAGACCGTGGGTGGAAAGCTCGCCGCTGTGCACCAGCCGTTCGCCTTCGAACTTGTACACCCCGAGCAGGCCACGGCCCGGATCGGTGGTGTCGTTTTCGGTGGCGTACAGGTAGTCGCCGCTGTGGTGGATCACCGCATGTCCGTAGAAATGCCGGTTCGGCTGCGAGGTCACGGTTTGCAGCAATACACCGCTGCGCAGGTCGATCAGGTAGCTCTCGGTGCCCGGCCGGCGGGCGACGAATAGCGCGATCGGCAGCGTCGGGTGATTGATGATGTCGTGGCAGCGCTGGCCGACTTCGGTGGCGAACACCTGGGTGCCGTCCAGCCGATAGCCGACGGCGTAGTGCTTGCCGTCGGTGTCGTCCCGCGCCGACAGCAGCAGCGGGCTTTGGTCCTTGCGTTTGAACAGCGTCCAGCCGCCCAGTGTCACTGCTCCCAGCAGCAAACTACCTAAAGTCAGAGCCTGGCGTCGCAGCATGGCACGTGCCCTCATCAGTCACCGTCGTTGGCGTTGAAGCCCAGTTGGATGCCCAGCGCCTTGGCCAGTTCGCCTTCATGCAGGCGATGGACGACGTTGAGGCTGTCGTAGATGTCGTTGAGTTGCTGGCGACCAGCGTCATCGTTGAGCATTTCGGTCAGCGAGCGCTGGGTGCTGTCGAACAGTTTGAGCGACGCTGCGTAGGCGGCATCGATCTTGTCCGCCAACGGCTTCTGTTCAGCCGGCAGCAGGCCACGCAGGCCTTTGTTGTCGACGCCTTCCCAGACAGTTTTCGCCGCCGCGAGGCTGGCTTCCAGCGCCTCCATGGACGACTGGCTGCGCCATGCGTCGGCCTGGAACGGTTGAGGTACGCCCTTGCTCTGACGGCCCATCGGCGTGCCGAGTTTTTTCTTCAGGGTGTCGAGAGCGGTGACCTGTACCCGCAGCAGATCGGCGATCGCTTCGTGGGAGTCGGCGTAGCGCTGGTTCGGGAATTTGCTCATCTGCGCGAGCATGCCGTCGGTGTTGTTCCAGCTGCTGAGAATCTCTTCGGCCAGTTGTTTCTGACGCTCCCCGATGGCCACCAGCAGTGGGCAGTATTTGGCTTTCTGCGCGTCGTTGGCGACGTCAGGCTTGGCGTCGAACAGGATGTACTCGTAGGCGGACAGGCCCTGAACCACGACGCTGGATTTGGCCAGGGCGGCGGCGTCGATCTGCGGCTGAGTGGTGACCAGTTGCTCGACCTGACGGCCGACCAGGTTTTTCTTGTCCGGCCAGAACTGTACCTGCCACGAACGGTTGCCCTCGGCCAGCGGGCCGATCAACAGCGGTTGCAGCTCGGCCCAGGCTTTCTGCGCATGCAGGAAGTCGGCGCGGGCGGTGTCCAGGGTCTCTTTGCCCTGGCAGTAGGCGAGGGCACTGACGGCCAGTTGCCTGTCGGCTTCGACCCAGCGGGTGTAGGTCGGCAGGATCACCGATTTGGCGATGGCCGCCGAGGTGACGGCTTGCGGATCCTGCGGCGAGCACGCGCCGAGGGCCAGTGCGGCAAGGCTGGTGAACAACAGCTTGGGACGGAACATGTCGGGCTCCCGATTCGTTCAAATGTTTAAAGTGAGTTCAAGAACGCCAGCAGCGCGGCACGCTGCTCGGCGTTGAAAGACAAAACCTGTTGCTGCGCCGCTTTCGCCTCGCCGCCATGCCAGAGCACGGCTTCGAGCAGGTTGCGGGCGCGGCCGTCATGCAGAAGCTGGGTGTGGCCGCTGACCGTCTGCGTCAGGCCGATGCCCCACAGTGGCGGGGTGCGCCAGTCGCGGCCGGAGGCCTGGAATTCAGTACGGTTGTCCGCCAGACCTTCGCCCATGTCGTGCAGCAGCAGATCGCTGTACGGGCGAATCACTTGATTGGCCAGTTCAGGTTCGGCGGCGTTGGCGGCGGTGGTGTATTTCGGGGTGTGACAGGACTGGCAGCCCGCCTGGAAAAACAGATTCTTGCCGGCCAGCACTTGCGCATCGTTGACCCCACGGCGGGCGGGAACGGCGAGGTTGCGGCTGTAGAACAGCACCAGGCGCAGGATGTTGTCGCTGACTTCAGGTTCGCCGTCCGGGCCGTTGCCGTTCGGCGCCTGTTTACAGGCGGTTTGCGCGTCGGTGCAGTCATCAAACGGTCTCAGGCTGGTGGTGAGGCCCATATCACCCGAAAACGCGTGAACATTTTGTTGATTGAGGTTCGGTTGACCGGCTTTCCAGCCAAATCGCCCCATCACGGTCTTTTGCTGCGCGTCATCCCAGACCCGGTTTGGCCGGCCGTTGATGCCATTGTTCTCTTTGGCCTGTGCGGCGGCGTTGGCGAGAATCGCTTCTTCGGGAATCGCTTCGAGCAGGCCCAGGCCGATCATCGGCGGGGCAACACGGGCCGAGAAACGAGTGTCCGGGTGCATCGGGCCGTAGCCGAGCTGGGTGATCTGCAGGGCCGGTTTGCGCAGTTCGACCTCGGTGCCGTCCTTGAAGCGGACAGGCACCGGCGTGTAATCGACCCGCACCTTGCCTTCCGGTGCGACGCCGGGGACGGCCATGTCCTGGAACTGGCCGCCGTACACCGGCTCGGGCACCACACCGACCTGCTCGATCAATTTGGCGTACTGCGGCGCATCGGGGATCGACAGACGCACCAGCATCGACACCGCGTTTGCTGCATCCGGCGTCGGCGGATGGCCGCGGCCATCCTTGATGTGACAGTTCTGGCAGGCGTTGGTGTTGAACAGCGGGCCCAGGCCATCGCGGGCCGTGGTGGTCGACGGCGCGATCACCCACGGGCTGCGAAAGAAACTGTTGCCGACACTGAAGTCAACCCGCCGCGAGGGCGGCAGATTGGCCGACGGCAGGGAAAACGCGTTCTGATCGCTCTTGCGCACGGTCGCCGCGCCGCCGGAACGGGCCTCACCCGGCTCGGCCTTGGTGAAACGCGGGGCGTCGTCGCAGGCACTCAGGCCCAGGGCCAGAAACAGTGCGGACAAGCGAAGAGGCAGCGAGGGCATCAGACATCCTGCAAGAGGGGCAAAATCAAAGGCGCAAAGTCTAACAGGGCTAGGGGGTTTGAATAAGAGGAATTATCGTTTGCTTGATTTGCGGCAGGGTTTCACTTGAGACCGAGGTGTGCCTATCGCTGGCAAGCCAGCTCCCACAGTGATTGATGGCGTACATGGATTTTGCAAACACCCGGAAACCTGTGGGAGCTGGCTTGCCAGCGATGGGGCCATCAGCAGCATCACAAAAAGCAGTGATGAAAAAGGCGACCCGAAGGTCGCCTTTCTTAACACGGACGTTGTGATCAGAACTCGTGATCGGCATTGTCCGGGTTCAGGTCGCTGATGCCCAGTTTGCCGGCAGCGGCTTCGATCGAACCGGTCTGCTTGACCAGCGAAGCGATGGCATCGCGCACGATCTGGTTGCCAGCGGTGTTGCCGGCTGCGATCAACTGGTCGTAGTGCTCACCCTTGTTGGCGTGATCGACCATGACCTGGATCTTGGCTTCGGTGGCGGCCAGATCGGCTTTCAGCGCGGTGTCGGCAGCCGGGTCGACCTTGGCTACCAGCGACGACAGGCTGGCGCCGGTCAGTTTGGTGCCGTCGACACGGGTGTACTCGCCCAGGTAAACATTACGAATGCCCTTGGCATCGTAGAAGTGAGAGTTGTGGGTGTTGTCGCTGAAGCAATCCTGTTCGTCTTCCGGGGAATTCGCTTCCAGGGACACCTTCATGCGCTCGCCGGCCAGTTCGCCCAGGGACAGGCTGCCCATGCCGAACAGCATTTTGCGCAGGCCGCTTTCAGCCGGTTCGGCTTCCAGGGTGGCGCGGTAGTTGTCGGCCACGTTCGGCTTCCAGTTGGCGACCATTTCTTCCAGATCGCTGACCAGCAGCTGGGTCACGGCTTTCAGGTAGGCACGACGACGATCGTTGTGACCGCCGGTGGCGCCTTTGCCTTCCAGATAGTCCGAAGCCGGACGGTTGCCGGCGCCCGGGCCGGTGCCGTTCAGATCCTGGCCCCAGAGCAGGAATTCGATGGCATGGTAGCCGGTGGCAACGTTGGCTTCGGAACCGCCCAACTCGTTCAGGCTGGCGAGTTTTTCCGGGGTGATGTCCTTGACGTCGACCTTGTCTTCGCCGACCTGTACTTCGGTGTTGGCGATGATGTTGGCGGTGGCGCCTGGATTGCCCAGTGCGTGTTCGTAGGACTTGTCGACGTAGTCGATCAGGCCTTCGTCCAGAGGCCAGGCGTTCACCTGACCTTCCCAGTCGTCGATGATGGTGTTGCCGAAGCGGAACACTTCGCTCTGCAGGTAAGGAACGCGGGCGGCGACCCAGGCAGCCTTGGCGGCTTTCAGGGTGTCGGCGTTCGGCTTGGCTAGGAATGCGTCGATGGCGGTTTGCAGGGTTTTCGCGGTGGATTCGGCATCGCTGTAAACGGCGAAGACCATGTCGGCATAGTGCGAAACAACGGCTTTGCCGGCGGCCTCGTCGACTTTACCGGCGGCAGCAGGCGCAGCCGGTGCAGCGGTGCTGGCAGCCGGGGTCGGCGCAGGAGCGGCGGCCTTTTCTTTGTCTTTACCTTCGCCGCAACCGGCGAGGGAAATAGCGATGGCCAGCAGACTGGCGGTAGCCAGAGGCATACGAATCATGGCGAACATCCTGCTTCGGTAATTGAGTGGACAGGCGCGGGGGTGCGCAAAAGCTGCGACATAATGCAAATCTTTCGCATTATGTGTAAAGGGTTGTAGCTGGAAATATTTCTTATTTGCGCGGGGTTTGCGCTGGATCAACAGCGTAGAGCAAGCCTGGCGGATCAAGGGGTTTGCCGGGCTTCGCAGGGAGATTTCAGAGGATGGCCGCGTTGCTGCGCTGGGCCTGCTTGAGATAGATGCTCAACTCGCGTGCCGGCAGCGGTTTGCTGTAGTGGTAGCCCTGACCTTCGTGGCAGCCTTCGGAAATGATGTAGGTTTCCTGTTCGGCGGTCTCCACGCCTTCGGCGATCACCTGCATGCCCAGGCTTTTGCCCAGTTGAATGATGGCGCGAACGATGGTCGCGTCATCGTCGTCATCCAGCAGGTCCTGGACGAAGCTCTTGTCGATCTTGATCTTGTCCAGCGGCAGGCTCTTGAGATAGCTCAGCGACGAATAGCCGGTGCCGAAGTCGTCGATAGCGATCAAGGCGCCGGAGCGGCGCAGGCTCAGCAGGTGCTGGGCGGCGGTGCTGATGTCTTCCATCAGGCCGGTTTCGGTGACTTCCAGCTCCAGGCTGCGCGGTGGCAGGCGGTACATCTGCAACAGGTTGTTGACCACGCGGGGCAGCTCGGCGTGGTGCAGTTGCACGGTGGACAGGTTGACCGCCATGCGCAGGTCGACAAAACCCTGATCGTGCCAGTCGCGCAGTTGCTTGCAGGCCTGATCCAGCACCCATTCGCCGATGGCGATGATGGTGCCGTTCTGCTCGGCCAGGGGGATGAACAGGTCTGGCGGCACCAGACCGTGTTCAGGATGCTGCCATCGGATCAGGGCTTCGACCCCGACCACACGATGATCGCGGTAGCTGATCTGCGGCTGATAGACGAGGTAGAACTGATCGCGCAACAGCGCATCGCGCAGGTCTTTTTCCAGTTCGCGACGGCGGCGCATCTCGCTGTCGACGCTGGCGATGTAGAACTGATAGCGGTTGCGCGAGCGGGTCTTGGCCAGGGTCATGGTCTGCTCGGCTTTCTGCAACAGCTTCTCGGTGCTGTCGCCATCTTCCGGGAACAGGGTGATGCCGATGGTCGCGCGCAGGCGAATCTCTTGATGATCAAGGGCGAACGGCGCTTCCAGGTCATCAAGGATACTTTGCGCCAGTTCCGCCGCTTCGTAGGGTTGCTCGATATCGGCCTGCACCAGGGCGAACTGGTCGCCGCCAAGACGGGCGAGGGCGCCGAGGCGACCGCTGTGGGCGCGTAGCCGGTCTGCCAGGGCGAGCAATAACTGGTCGCCGGTCTGGTAGCTGAATTGTTCGTTGATGCCTTTGAAATCGTCCAGACCTACGCAAAGCACGGCGACCCTGCGTTGCAGCTTGCCGGCATCCACCAGAATCTTGTCCAGTTGCTGCTGCAATTGCTGACGGTTCGGCAGGCCGGTGAGGAAATCGTACTGGGCCATGCGCAGCAGGCTGTTTTCCGCTTCGTGGCGCAGGTGGGTATTGCGTTCGATGGATTCGAGCAACTGGTTGGCGGTGTTGATCCAGATCCCCAGTTCGTTTTTCTCGTGGCCCTTGAGTTGCGGAATCTTGTGTTCGCTGGGGCGGTCGGGGTTGATCTCGGTGAGGTGTTCGATGATCCGCGACAGCGGTTTGGTCAGCAGCCAGTGATAGACCAGATACAGCACCAGGCCCATGGCCAGGGCGCGCAACACGCCTGAAATGAAGATGATCACCGAACTGACGATGAAGCCCTGACCGTAGGTGGCCGTGTCGAGGGTGATGCTGAGGTCGCCGTAATATTCGCTGTAGGGCCCGCGTCCCACCAGTTGGGTGGTGAACGTGCGCTCCTGGCCGAGGATCAGGTCGGTCAGCCAGCGGCTGTTGGATTGCTGCAGCTCACGGGATTTTTGCGCGAGCATGGCTTCGTTGGGATGACCGATGGAGGCCTGGCGCACGGCGTCATCCTGGAACAGGCCTTCGATCACCTGCATGCCCATCTCCCGGTCCAGGCTGTAGACGGCCTGGGTGGAGGGATCGCGGAACATGTCGAGGATGCGTTCGGCATCGCCGGCGACGGCCTGGCGTGTTTTATAGGCATCGAACACGATCTGCGCGCAGCTCAAGACCACGCCGACGATCAATGCCGACAGGAGCACGACCCGGAGCAACTTCACCGACAAGCTGTTCTTGAGTTCCAGCTTCAAAGGGTTATTCCTTGTTCCGTGCGGGTAGCGTCAAGTTGCCCTGAGTATTGGCAATCCCGTGTTGGCAGTCAAAGGGACAATCGAGCCGCAGAATATTTGTCCGTGGCCTTGGCCGAAATGCTGCTGTCTGGAGTCTTTGCCCTGGTTGTACTGTGTCGGTAGTTTCGGTCTCCAACTTGAGGGGTGTCGGACATTTTTTCCTTTTTTTGATGTTAGTCCGCCGTGGCTTGGGAGCAAGGGGAGAAGGGCCGTATCAGATGTGGGAAAAGGCCATGTTTGCGATGCAACGCACCCACGATGATTTTTGCAGGTATAAAAAAACCCGGCAAAGCCGGGTTTTTGTCTGGCGTGCAGCTTAAGCGGTGAAGGTCTTGCCTTCGAACTGCTCGGCCACGAACTTCCAGTTGACCAGGTTCCAGAACGCCTCGACGTACTTCGGACGCAGGTTACGGTAGTCGATGTAGTAAGCGTGTTCCCAGACGTCGCAGGTCAGCAGCGGGGTGTCGCCGCTGGTCAGCGGGTTGCCGGCGCCGATGGTGCTGGCCAGAGCCAGGGAACCGTCAGCCTTTTTCACCAGCCAGCCCCAGCCGGAACCGAAGGTGCCGATCGAGGTTTTGCTGAACTCTTCCTTGAACTTGTCGAACGAACCGAAAGCCGCGTTGATGGCTTCAGCCAGTGCGCCGGTTGGTTGACCGCCGGCGTTTGGCGCCAGGCAGTTCCAGTAGAAGGTGTGGTTCCAGACCTGAGCGGCGTTGTTGAAGATGCCGCCCGAGGAAGTCTTGACGATTTCTTCCAGGGTCTTGCCTTCGAACTCGGTGCCTGGCACCAGGTTGTTCAGGTTCACGACATAGGTGTTGTGGTGCTTGTCGTGGTGGAATTCCAGGGTTTCCTTGGAAATGTGCGGCTGCAGGGCATCGTGTGCGTAAGGCAGCGGCGGCAATTCGAAAGCCATGATGATTCTCCTAATCAGGTCTGTTGCGGTGAGCGCAAGGCCGATCACGGGCGGCCAGAAATGCACCGGCGAGTTTTTACTCTTTGCGGCGCAGGGTTCGGATCATAGCACCGGGGGTGCGGCTTAACCACGCAACAACTGTGTGGGATAGAGGTTCCAGAGCTGTTTGGAATAAATCATGAAGCCAATATCAATTGCCCTGCCACCGTGAACATCATCACCGCCACCAACAGATCCAGAATCCGCCAGGTACTCGGCCGTGCCAGCCAAGGGGCGAGCCATGCCGCGCCGAACGCCAGGGTGAAGAACCACAGCAGCGAAGCGCTCGCCGCGCCGACGACGTAAGCGCCGGGTACCGACTGTTGCGCACCGAGGGAGCCGATCAGCAAAACGGTGTCGAGATAGACGTGCGGGTTGAGCAGGGTCACCGCCAGAGCGCTGAGCATCACCGCCCGCAGCGAACGTACGGTCTGGTTTTCACCCTGTTGCAGGCTCTGTTTCGAACAGGCCCGGCGCAGCGCCTGGCTGCCGTACCAGATCAGGAACACCGCGCCGCCCCAGCGGGCAACCGCCAGCAAGGTCGGGTTCTGCGCCAGCACCGTGGCCAGACCGAACACACCGGCCGCCACCAGCAGCGCATCGCAGGCGACGCACAGTGCAGCGACCGGCAGGTGATGTTCACGCCGCAGGCTCTGGGCCAGGACAAAGGCATTCTGCGTACCGATCGCCATGATCAGCCCGAACGCCACCAGCAAACCGTTGGTATAGCTTTGCCACATGACGGTTACTCCGCGTTGGCTGCGAGGTCGCGCAGCACTTGCATGGCGCGTTCGGCGTCCGCCTGACCGACGAACAAATGGTCGTGGTAATAGCCGGCGATCACGTTGCAGCTGATGCCGGCCTTGCCCAGTGCTGTGGCGAATGCGGCGGTCAGGCCGACCGCTTCGAGCGCTGAATGCACGTTCAACGTGATCCAGGCTGCGACATAGTCGAAGCTGAAGCCGGCGCGCTCGGCGTGGGAACGTTCCAGGATCACCGTCAGGCCTTCCTGTTCACGGAAACTGCCGACGATTTCCAGGCCGCTCGGCAACTCGCCGTCGGACAAGGTGCAGAACACGTATTCGCCGGCATTGAGCTGCGGGCTCATGCTGCGCAGCAGGGTGGTCAACGAGGTTTCGCCAGCCATCGTGGGAGTCCTTGATAAAGAGTGCTTGCTGGCTATTCTCCCGGTTGACGCTGTATAAGAAAAACCAATAGTGCTGATCGCTCATTAGGAAAACTGATGTTCGACTACAAATTGCTTTCCGCTCTGGCCGCCGTGGTCGAGCAGGCCGGATTCGAACGGGCGGCGCAGGTGCTGGGCCTTTCGCAATCGGCGATTTCCCAGCGGATCAAACTGCTGGAAGCGCGGGTCGGCCAGCCGGTTTTGGTGCGCGGCACACCGCCGTCGCCGACCGAGATCGGCCGGCGCCTGCTCAACCATGTGCAGCAGGTGCGTCTGCTTGAGCGAGATTTGCAGACGCTGGTGCCGGCGCTGGACGAAGAAGGCCTGCCGGAACGGCTGCGAATCGCCCTGAATGCCGACAGTCTTGCCACCTGGTGGGCCGAGGCGGTGGGCGACTTCTGCGCCGAACAACATCTGTTGCTCGATCTGATCGTCGAAGACCAGACCGTCGGCCTCAAACGCATGCGCGCCGGTGAAGTGGCCGGTTGCCTGTGCGCCAGTGAGCGCCCGGTTGCAGGCGCGCGCAGTGTGCTGCTCGGAGCGATGCGCTATCGGGCGCTGGCCAGTCCGGCGTTCATCGAGCGGCACTTTCCCGACGGCGTGCGGGCCGAACAATTGCCGCGCACCCCCGCATTGGTCTTCGGCCCGGACGATTTTCTCCAGCATCGATACCTTGCCTCCCTCGGCGTCGATGGCGGTTTTGAACATCACCTGTGTCCGTCGTCCGAGGGGTTCCTGCGCCTCACCGAAGCGGGACTCGGCTGGGGACTGGTGCCGGAATTACAGGTGCGCGAGCAACTGGAGCGCGGTGTACTGCGCGAACTGTTGCCAGATAAACCGATCGACGTGCCCTTGTACTGGCATCATTGGCGCAATGGCGGTCAGTTGCTCGGGCTGTTGACCGAGCAATTGGTGCGCTCGTCGGGGCAATGGCTGGTGGCCTGAAAGCAGCTGTGAGCGTCAAGCTGCAAGCGCCAAGTAAAGCGCTTGCGTACTGTTTTTACCTTGCAGCTCGAAGCTTGAAGCTTGCAGCTGGTTTTGTTGGAGCTCTACATGAAAATTCTGGTCACCGGCGCAAGCGGCTTCATTGGCGGACGCTTTGCGCGTTTCGCCCTGGAGCAGGGCCTGGACGTGAGGGTTAACGGTCGCCGGGCCGAGGGTGTCGAGCATCTGGTGCGTCGTGGTGCCGAGTTCGTTCAGGGCGATTTGAGCGACCCGGATCTGGTGCGTGCGTTGTGCAGCGATGTCGAAGCCGTGGTGCATTGCGCCGGCGCGGTCGGCTTGTGGGGCCGTTATCAGGACTTCCATCAGGGCAATGTGCAAGTCACCGAAAACGTGGTCGAGGCCTGCCTGAAGCAAAGGGTTCGGCGACTGGTGCATCTGTCGTCGCCCTCGATCTACTTTGACGGTCGCGACCATCTCGGCCTGACCGAAGAGCAAGTGCCCAAGCGCTTCAAACATCACTACGCCGCGACCAAATACCTGGCCGAACAAAAGGTCTTCGGCGCCCAGGAGTTCGGCCTCGAAACCCTCGCCCTGCGCCCGCGTTTCGTCACCGGCGCCGGCGACATGAGCATCTTTCCACGCCTGCTGAAGATGCAGCGCAAAGGCCGTCTGGCGATCATCGGCAACGGTCTGAACAAGGTCGATTTCACCAGCGTGCACAACCTCAACGAAGCGTTGCTGAGCAGTCTGCTGGCCGACGCTTCGGCGCTGGGCAAGGCCTACAACATCAGCAACGGCGCCCCGGTGCCGCTGTGGGATGTGGTCAATTACGTGATGCGCAAGATGGAAGTCCCACAGGTCACCAAGTACCGTTCCTACGGTCTGGCCTACAGCATGGCGGCACTCAACGAAGGTGTGTGCAAGCTCTGGCCCGGGCGTCCCGAGCCGACCCTGTCGCGCCTGGGCATGCAGGTGATGAACAAAAATTTCACCCTCGACATCAGTCGCGCCCGGCATTATCTGGACTACGATCCGAAAGTCAGTCTGTGGACGGCCCTCGATGAGTTCTGTGGCTGGTGGAAGGCTCAGGACATTCGTTGATACGAATCTGCCGGCCGGCACTGAACCGCGCCACGGGTTGAGGGTCAACCCCAGCGGCCGCGGGGTTTATACTTCGCGCCAATCTGCCATCACCGCGTTTTACAAAGGTTGCCTCAATGTCCATGCGTAACGATGCCCACGACGATTTCGACGATGTACCGAGCCTGCGCGCCGATACCCTCGATGACGACGATTTTCCGGTCACCGCCCGCACCTCCGTACATTCACGCACGCCGCCGGTGGTCAAGGTCAAGGCCGCCAGCACCGGCCCGTTGTGGGCACTGGTCGGCGCATTGTTCTTCGCCTTCATCGGTCTGGCCTGGTGGAGCTTCCAGCAGATTTCACTGATGGAGCAGCAACTGGTGGCGACCCAGGAAAGTTTCGCGCGCATTAGTGAGGAAGCGGCGGGGCGCCTGCAGGACATTTCCGGCAAGGTCGTGGCCAGCCAGACCAATGTCACCACCGACAGCGAAGCGTTGAAGTTGCAGATCAAACAGCTGCAAAGCGCGCTTCAGGATCAGAGTAAACAGCAGCAGGGCGTGGCCGGGCAGGCGACGGATCTGGACAAGCGCCTGGCGCAGATGACCGCCCAGACCACTGAACTCCAGACTGCCAATGCCCAGTTGCAGGCCCAGGTCAAAACCCTGAGCGCTGAACTGGCGACCCTGAAGAGCACGCCGGCCGACACCAGCAAGCTCGACGCCCAGCTCAAGAGCTTGGATGCACAGGTCAAAGGCTTCGATGCCCAGTTCAAGAGCCTCGGTGCCGACATCACGGCCCTGAAGAAACAAGGTGGGTCGAACCCTGCGATCGATCGTCTGGAGCAGGAAATCGTCATCCTCAAGAGCGAGCAGGACAACCGTCCGGCCGCTGCCCAGGGTGGCACCAACACCGCCGAGTTCGACGCGTTTCGTGGGCAGATGACCCGCAACATCAACACCCTGCAAGCGCAGATCCAGAACCTGCAACAGCAACTCAACGCCCGTCCGTAAGTCTCTCGTGTGGCGAGGGAGCGAATGCCCTCGCCACAGCAACATTCAGAAGCCATCTGAATATCCATACATGCCTTCAGGCCGTCTACGCTCTTGAAACACCAACAAGAACGAGGGATGCGTCATGGGGTTTGTGCACAAGCTGGCCTGGCTCGGCGCGGTGCTGCTGTTGAGTTTCGGTCAGGCCAACGCGGCCACCACGGAAAAAGACGACAGCAAGGCCGCCATCGCCTTGCTGGAAAAGGCTCTGGCCTATTACCACGACAACGGCGACAAGGCGTTCGCGGCGTTCAGCCGCCAGGGCGAATTCGTCGACAAGGACCGTTACGTGTTCGTGGTCGACACCAAGGGCGTGATGCTCGCCAGCGGCGGGCCGTCATCGGCGTTGATCGGTCGCGACGTCAGCGAAGTGCTCGGGCCGGACTTGCAGAAGTCCTTCAAGGACGCCTTGAAAGTGCCGGAAGGCAACGGCATCCAGCAGGCCGAGTACCGCTGGCAGAACTGGTCCGACGGCAAGGTCGAGCGCAAGCACGTTTACTATCAACGCATCGGTCAGCGGATTCTGGCGGTGGGTTATTACTTGCCGCGTGCGTCGGCGGAGCAGGCGAAAGCGTTGCTCGACAAGGCCTCCACCGATTTGACCAGGGACGAAAAGGGCACGCTGACGGCAGTCAACTCGCTCAAGGGCGGTTACTTGCAGGACGACCTTTACGTGTTCGTGGTGGACCTGAAAACGCAACGTTACGTCGCCCATGGCACCAATCTGCGATTGATCAATACTGACTTCGCGAAGGTCAAGGACCCGGAAGGCAAACCGGTGGGCGAACCGATTCTGGCGCTGATCGGCAAACAGGATGAGGGCGAGTACGAGTACCGCTGGAAAAACCCGGTGACCGGCAAGGTCGAGGACAAGCATGCCTACCTGAAGAAGGTCGGGAATTTCCTGGTGGCGGTCGGTTATTACAGTGCTTGATTCCTAACGCTCCCACGCAGCGCGTGGGAGCCTTCGGCATCAATCAGCGGGCGCCGTGCTCACGCCCGCGCAGCAACCGGTTGGGCATGGCAATCGCCGCCGCCAGCCCGAGCAGCGAAACCGCCGCGCTGACCATCAGCAAATGCCGGAATGTCACCAGCAATTCGGCACGCAAGGCATCCTGCGCATCGCCGGGTGCCGCGTTCAGGCCATCGAGCAGCACGTTGCCGGAATGCCCTTCGCTCATCAGCGAGCTGCCGGCCAGGTGGGCGAAACTGGAGTCCTGCAACAACGCCAGCAACAGCGCCGACATCAACGCCACACCCACCGCGCCGCCCAGGGAGCGGAACAGGTTGGTGGTGCTGGTGGCGACGCCGATGTCCTTTTGCTCCACCGAATTTTGCGTACCGACCAACGAGGTCGGGAACTGCATGCCGCCGGCGATCCCGCTGAGCAACATGAACAGGCTGCTGAGCAATGTGGCATCGGGCGGGCTGAAGGCCATGCCGAGGATCGAGACCGGCATCAGCAGCGCGCCGGTCAGAATCTGCGGTTTGTAGCGCCCGGTGATCGAGGTGCGACGTCCGGCGAAATACGCGCCGATCGGCAAACCCATCGCCAGCGGCAGCAGGTGCAACGCAGCGCTGTCGGCACCGGCCCCGGTTACGCTCTGAAAGCGCAGCGGCATCAGCACGATCAGGGAAATCGCCTGGAAGCTGCAAAAGAAAATCGTGCACCAGCACAGCAGCGCACTGCGATTGGTGAACAGGTGCATCGGCAGCAACGGCTCCCGGGCGCGTCGCTCGTGCCAGACGAACACTGCCAGTACCGCCACCGCGCAAGCGAACAGGCCGAGCACTTCGCTGCTGCGCCACGCATGGCCCTGGCCGACCTGAGTGATCGCCAGCAACAGCGCCGTCAGGCCGATGATCATCAGCAGCGTGCCGAGATAATCGATGATTGGTTTGCGTTGCGGAATCGGCAGGCCGATCAGGTTACGTCGCGCAACCCAGAAGGCGCCAAGACCCAGCGGCAGGTTGATCAGGAACACCCAGCGCCACGACAGGTATTCGGTCATGTAACCGCCGAGCACCGGGCCGGCAACGCTGGCCACCGCGTACATGCTGCTGAAATAACCCTGATAACGCCCGCGTTCGCGAGGCGGCACGATATCGCCGATGATCGCCTGGCTCACCGAAATCATCCCGCCGGCACCGATGCCCTGGAAGATCCGCGCCAGCACCAGTTGCTCCATGCTCTGGGCCATGCCACAGAACAGCGAGGCGAGGGTGAACAGGCCCATGCCGAACAGCATCAGCTTGCGCCGCCCGTACAGATCGCCGAGCTTGCCGTAGATCGGCACCGCCACGGTCATCGCCACCATGTAACCGGAAATCACCCACGCCAGCAGGCTGACGTCCTTGAACTGGGCGGAGATGGCCGGCATCGAAACGGCGACGATGGTCTGGTCCAGCGCGCCGAGAAAAATCGCCATCATCAGGGCGACCAGCACGCTGCGAATGGCCGGTTTGGGCGTTTCGGGATGGTTGAGATTGGTCACGGGCAAAACCTGCGGGCAGTGAGGGTCCCGCAGATCGCCAGGCGAGCGGGGATGCTCGCCAGTGTAAGTCGGTAGGAAGCTATTCGATAGCCTCATAAGGAAGCCCGACGTAATTTTCTGCAATGGTTTTTTGACCGGCTTCCGAGCTGACAAAGTAGTCCAGTTCCGAAGCGCAGATCCGCTGACTGAAATCATCATGCTCATCGAAGCGGTGCAGCATCGAGGTCATCCACCATGAAAACCGCTCGGCTTTCCACACCCGGCGCAGGCAGATTTCCGAGTATTTCTCCAGCAAGTCAGTGCGACCTTCGCGGTACACTTTCAGCAGAATCCTGAACAGCGTGCTGACATCGCTGGCCGCCAGATTCAGCCCCTTGGCACCGGTCGGCGGAACGATGTGCGCCGCGTCCCCAACGAGAAACATCCGCCCGTACTGCATCGGCTCGACCACAAAACTGCGCAGCGGCGCGATGCTCTTTTCAATCGACGGACCGGTCACCAGTTTCTGCGCCAGATCCTCCGGCAGACGCTTGCGCAGCTCATCCCAGAAGCGCTGATCCGACCAGTCGTCGACGTTCTCCTCGGCCGGCACTTGCAGGTAATAACGGGTGCGAGTCGCCGAGCGCATGCTGCACAGGGCGAAGCCACGCTCGTGGCGGGCGTAGACCAGTTCATCGTGGATCGGTGGCGTGTCGGCGAGAATCCCCAGCCAGCCAAATGGATAAACCCGTTCGAAGACTTTCAGGCTATCTTCGGGAATCGACTGCCGGGCTACGCCGTGGAAACCGTCGCAACCGGCGATGTAGTCACAATCGACGCGCCAGGTTTCGCCGTCCTTTTCAAACGTGACATAGGCTTCGTCGCTTTTCACGTCACAGGGAACGACATGGCGGGCTTCGTAGATGGTCTGGCCGCCGGTCTCCCGACGAGCGGCCATCAGGTCGCGGGTGACTTCGGTCTGACCGTAGACCATCACGGTTTTTCCACCGGTCAGAGCTTCCAGATCAATGTGGATCCGGCGCCCGTCGAGGGCCAGTTCGAATCCACCGTGCACCAAGCCTTCGGCGTCCATCCGCCGACCCACGCCAGCCTCGCGCAACAGCTCTACCATGCCTTGTTCAAGCACGCCGGCGCGGATTCGGCCGAGTACATAGTCAGGTGTCTGGCGCTCCAGAATCAGGGTGTCGATGCCGGCGTTGTGCAGCAGTTGGCCGAGCAATAATCCGGACGGACCGGCGCCGATGATGGCGACTTGGGTTTTCAGCGTTTTCATTGTTTTTATGACTCGCAAGCTTCACGCGACAAACGCCGGTGAATGATTTTCAGGATTCGAGTGCTTGCATTTTTCCCTTGCGGGTCTGTCAATTGAAGGTGAAAACTGAGCCGATACCTGTACATTCTGCCAATCGGTGCGATTATCGCCCGCAAACCTCGAGGCCTGGATTGAAGTGATGAACAAGCCTGACCTGCCTTCGATTCCGGTGTTCAAGCTCTACGGTGAAAGCCTGGACTGGCCGACCCCTGACTTGCTGCACTGTGAAACCATTTCCAAACGCAGCCGCGAACACCAATGGGAAATCAAACCCCACCGCCACGCCGATTTGTGCCAGTTGCTCTTCGTATTCAAAGGTCAGGCAGAGCTTGAAATCGAAGGCCAGCGCACGCAACTGAACGAAACCGGGATCCAGATCCTGCCGCCGTTATCGGTGCATGGATTCCGTTTTTCCGAGGACGTCGAAGGATTTGTCGTCACCCTCGCCACACCGTTGATCAACCATTTGCAGGCGCAACTGGGCAGCGCGGTGCAGGCCCTGGCCCAGGCCGAGAGTTATCCGGCGGGTAAGGACGCGGAGTACCTCAACAGCCTGTTTGCCGCGTTGCAGGCCGAGTACAACGGCCATCAACCGGCGCGGGAAATGCTCATGCATTCGCTGGTTAGCGTGATCATGGTCTGGGTCAGCCGTCAGGCGATCCGTCGTCACAACGCCACGCAACGCCCGCAGCGTCAACGCGAATACCTCAACGGATTCATTCAGCTGGTGGAAGAAACCTACCGCCAGCACGTCAAGGTCGAAGACCTGGCCCATCGGCTGGGGATTTCCGTCTCGCACCTCAACGGCACTTGCCGTGAACTGGCGGGGCAGCCGGCGTTGCAGATCATGCACGAGCGTCAGTTGCTCGAAGCCAAGCGCTTGCTGACTTACACCAGCATGACCATTTACGAGATGTCCGAAGTGTTGGGGTTTTCCGATCCGACCAACTTCACGCGCCTGTTCCGGCGCCGGGTGGGGATTTCGCCAAAGGCGTTCCGCGACCGCTTGAAGGCCGAGCAGAACGACGACGCCTGACGTCCTGTATCAGCGCAGGGCGTTGAGGGTGGCGTTGTGAGGAATGCAGCGCTCGAAGTTGCAGCTCGCGTACTCACGGGGCAGTTGTCGCAACTGCTCCACGCGCCATGCCGCGGTGCCGTACAGCGCCAGCGTGGCCGCGCAGGTGATGAAAATCGCGAGGTATCTTCTTGTTCTGGTGTTCATGGCGTAGACCTCTGAACGAATACCCTTGGGTACTACTTTCAGCATAGGCCACGGCAGAGCAGCTGCAAGCTTTGAGCTTTGAGCTTTGAGCTTCAAGAATGAAGCAGACTCTCCGCTTGCAGCTTGCAGCTTGCAGCTTTATAGCTGATCCCATTGCGGGTTTTCGGGAAAACGCTGCACCAGAAAATCCAGCATGCAGCGCAGCGCCGCCGGCATGTGCTTGCGCGAGGCGTACACGGCGTAGATGTTCATCTGCCGGGGCTCGGCGTGGGGCAGCAGGCGCACCAGTTCGCCGCTGTGAATATGTGCCCCGGCCAGATAGGTCGGCAGCATCGCCACGCCTGCACCGGCCAGGGTCGCGCGCAGCAGGGTGCTGGCCTCGTTGGCGCTGATGTTGCCCTGCACCGGCACCGAGACCGGTTCGCCGTCCTCTTCGAAATGCCACAGGCTCTTGCCGAAGTAGGAATGGGTCAGGCAGTTGTGCCGGCTCAGATCTTCTACGTGCTGCGGTTGCGGATGCTCCTGCAGATAGGCGGGTGCGGCGCAGACCACCGAGCGGCACACCGTCAGGCGCCGGGCGATCAGATTGGGGTCGAGGTCGTTGCTGGTGCGGATCGCCAGGTCGATGCGCTCGTCCACCAGGTTCACCGTGCGATCGAGCATTTGCAGGTCGATGTTCACCCCCGGATAGGCTTTGACGAACGCCGCCATGGCATCGGCCAGTTGCGCCTGGCCGAACGAGGTGCTGACGCTGATCCGCAGCAACCCCCGTGGTGCATCGGCGGGTTCGCTGACGGAGGCCTGCATGTCGCCGGACAACTCCAGCATCTGCCGGCAGCGCGGCAGGATTTCGTTGCCGGCGGCGGTCAGGCTCAACTTGCGCGTGGTGCGATGCATCAGGCGCGCGCCGACCCAGTCTTCCAGTTCCGCCAGATACCGCGACACCACTGGTCGCGACAGGTCCAGGTGATCGGCCGCCGCCGACTGGCTGCCCAGATCCACCACCGTGACAAACACCCGCATTGCTTGGAGACGATCCATGATTTGCCCGCTTTCAGAAACAAACTATATTCAAGCATCGCATTTTTTGTAACGAGTCTGGCAACTAAGCTCTGTCCCCATCGCCAAGCACGGCATTCGAACAGCGGAGCACCCCATGATCGGCTTCACCACCCTCAAGCGCGTTTTACTCGCCACCGCCACCCTCGGCTTTGCTGCCCACGCAGCGGCCGCGAACCTGACCCTCGATGTCTACAATCCGGGCACCGATGCGATCTTCCCGGTGACTTCGGTACTGGTCAGCGGCGAGAAGGACGCGATCCTGGTGGACGCTCAGTTCGGCAAATCCCAGGCCGAGCAAGTGGTGGAAAAGATCCGCGCCAGCGGCAAGCAACTGACCACCATCTACATCAGCCACGGTGACCCGGATTACTACTTCGGGCTCGACACCCTGACCAAAGCCTTCCCGAATGCCAAGGTGCTGGCCTCGCAGCCGACCGTTGATCACATCAAGCAAACCGTCGACGGCAAACTCGCGTTCTGGGGCCCGAAAATGGGCGCCGACGTGCCGGCCAAAACCATCGTGCCGGGCGTGCTCAAAGGCGACACCCTCATGCTTGAAGGGCAGAAACTGCAGGTGATCGGCCTGGACGGCAAGCAACCGGATCGCAGCTTCGTGTGGATTCCTTCGCTGAAAGCCGTGGTCGGTGGTGTGGTTGTCGCCGAGAACATCCATGTGTGGATGGCCGACACCCAGACCGCGCAATCCCACGCTGACTGGCTGCAAACTCTACACTCGATCGAAACCCTGAAACCGAAAACCGTGGTGCCGGGTCACTATCTGGGTGACAGCGCCCGTTCGCTGGCAGCGGTGAAGTTCACCGCCGAGTACATCAAGGCGTTCGATGCCGAAACGGCCAAGGCCAAGGACTCTGCCGCGCTGATCGCCGCGATGAAAAAACGCTACCCGACACTGGGCGAAGAAAGCTCGCTGGAGCTGAGCGCCAAAGTCGCCAAGGGCGAGATGAAGTGGTAACCCGAATCTGAAAAACGCAGCACTCTCAAGCCAACTGGAGAATGTCATGAGCAATATCGCAATCATTGGTGCCACCGGCCGTGCCGGCAGCCAACTGCTGGAAGAAGCCCTGCGTCGCGGCCATAGCGTCACCGCCATCGCCCGGGATACCTCGAAGATCGGCGCCCGTGCCGGTGTGGTCAGCAAGAATGTCGACGTGCTGGATGCCGCCGCGTTGCAGGACGCGGTAGCCGGCCACGATGTGGTCATCAGCGCTGCGCATTTCGCCACGGTGCCGGCCAGCGCGCTGATCGGTCCGGTGAAACAGGCCGGGGTGAAACGTCTGCTGGTGGTCGGCGGTGCCGGTTCGCTGTTGCTGCCGGACGGCACCCGCGTGATCGACGGCGCCGGTTTCCCGGCCGAGTACAAGGCTGAGGCCAGCGCCGGTGCGGCGTTCCTCGATGCGCTGCGTCAGGAGAAGGAGCTGGACTGGACGTTCCTGTCGCCGTCGGCGCTGTTTGTCGAAGGCGAGCGTACCGGCAAGTTTCGCGTCGGCAAGGATGACTTGCTGGTGAGTGCTGAAGGGCAGAGCTCGATCACCTTTGCCGACTATGCGATTGCGCTGATCGACGAAGTGGAAACGCCTAAGCATTCGCGTCAGCGGTTTACGGTCGGTTACTGACCGTTCAGGGTGAGGGCGGGCTCAACGGGTATGAGCCTGCTCCACCAGCCACCCCATCAATTCCTGCAATTTCGCCGACGGCTCCGACGCCGGCGCGACGATGTAGTAGCCCAATCCCGTCTTCACCTTCAGATCGAACGGCATCACCAGTCGCCCGGCGTTCAAGTCGTCGCCGATCAGTGACCAGTCGCCGATCGCCACCCCCGTCCCGTGGGACGCCATCGACATCGCCTGATCCAGGGTCTCGAAATGCTGACCGCTGGCAATATTGTTCAAGTGCAGTTCGGCGGCTTTGAGCCAGAGCGTCCAGTCGTCATCCGTATGAGTCGGATGCAGCAGCAGATGCTGTTGCAGATCTGCCGGTGTGTGCAGGGCCGGCCCACCGTTGAGCAGGGTCGGCGAGCAGACCGGCGTCAGTTGTTCATCGAACAGATGCAGGGTTGCAGGGGAGTCGTGGGGCGCTGTGCCGTAGATCACCGCCGCATCGAACTGCTCGCGATGAAAATCCACACCGTGTTGCAACGACGCCGTGAGTTTCACCGGCACGTCCGGGCGCTCGCGCTGCCATTGCAGCAGGCGCGGCAACAACCAGCGCATCACGCAGCTCGGCGCCTTGAGTTGCAGGGTTTCGCGCTTGGCGCCGATCTGTTCCACCGAGTCGCCGATCAGGCTGAACACCTGCTGCACCCGTGGCAGCCATTCGCGACCTTCGGCCGTCAGTTCCAGGCCTCTAGCCAGGCGAATGAACAACTCATAACCCAGATGTTCCTCAAGCCCGGCGATCTGCCGGCTCACCGCACCCTGAGTGATGTGCAACTGCTCGGCGGCCCGGGTGAAGTTGCAGCACTGCGCGGTGATCAGAAACGTGTGCAGGGCGGGCAGGGGAGGCAGTCGTTTCATGTGGATCCAAGGTATGACGTGAGGACATGGCTAGTATGAGCTTTTATCGATTGTTGCGGCTACGGGTCGCCCGTTTCAATGAGGCCAATCACCGGTTCCTTTAAAGCCCGGTGCCTCAACGAACAAGAAGGGCAAAGACATGGCGACGTGTGGCGAAGTACTGGTCAAGTTACTCGAAGATTATGGGGTCGAGCAGGTGTTCGGCATCCCCGGGGTGCATACCGTGGAGCTGTATCGCGGGCTGGCCCGTTCGAGCATCAACCACGTCACGCCGCGCCATGAACAGGGCGCAGGCTTCATGGCCGACGGCTACGCCCGCACCAGCGGGAAACCGGGTGTGTGCTTCATCATCACAGGTCCAGGCATGACCAACATCACCACCGCCATGGGCCAGGCGTACGCCGATTCGATCCCGATGCTGGTGATCTCCAGCGTGCAGTCGCGCAGCCAATTGGGCGGCGGTCGCGGCAAGCTGCATGAACTGCCGAACCAGAGCGCACTGGTCGGCGGCGTGGCGGCGTTCTCCCACACCCTGATGTCAGCGTCCGAATTGCCGGGCGTATTGGCCCGTGCGTTTGCGCTGTTCCAGGCCGGGCGTCCGCGTCCGGTGCACATCGAAATTCCGCTGGACGTGCTGGTCGAAGAAGCCGACGAACTGCTGGCCAGCGTGCCGGTCAACATCGACCGCGCCGGTGCAGCGCCGGCCGCCGTGAGCCGCATGACTGAACTGCTGGCCGGCGCCCGGCGTCCGCTGATCCTCGCCGGTGGCGGCGCCATCGACGCCGCTGCCGAACTCACTGAACTGGCTGAGCTGCTTGATGCACCAATGGCTCTGACCATCAACGCCAAAGGCATGCTGCCGTCCAGCCACCCGCTGTTGATCGGTTCGACACAGAGCCTGGTAGCGACCCGCGCCCTGGTGGCCGACGCCGACGTGATCCTGGCGATCGGCACAGAACTGGCGGAAACCGACTACGACGTCACCTTCGCCGGCGGTTTCGAAATCCCCGGCAAGCTGCTGCGTGTGGATATCGATCCCGACCAGACCGTGCGCAACTACCCGCCTCACGTGGCGCTAGTGGCCGACTCGCGCAACGCTGCGCAAGCATTGCTGAGCGCGCTGTCGCACAAACCGCTGGCCGAGCGCCGCAACGATTGGGGTCAGGTACGCGCCGCGCGCCTGCGTGAAGACCTGGCCGCAACCTGGGATGCACCGACCCTGGCCCAGACTCGTTTCCTCGAAACCGTGCTGCACGAGTTGCCGAACGCAGTGTTCGTCGGTGACTCCACGCAACCGGTGTACACCGGCAACCTGACCTTCAACCCGGAGCGTCCGCGCCGCTGGTTCAACTCGTCCACCGGTTACGGCACCCTCGGTTACGCCTTGCCGGCGGCGATTGGCGCGTGGCTTGGCGGCAACCTCGAACACGGCGCGCGTCCGCCGGTGGTGTGCCTGATCGGTGACGGCGGTCTGCAATTCACCCTGCCGGAACTGGCCAGCGCCGTGGAGGCGCGCACGCCGGTGATCATCCTGCTGTGGAATAACCAGGGTTACGAAGAGATCAAGAAATACATGGTCAACCGCGCCATCGAGCCGGTGGGTGTCGACATCTACACCCCGGACTTCATTGGTGTGGCCAAGGCCCTGGGGTGCGCGGCGCAAGCGATCAGCTCCGCCGAACACCTGCGCGCTGCACTGCGCGCCGCCACCGATCGTCAGGGCCCGACCCTGATCGAAATCGACCAGACCCAATGGATGAAGGCGGTGGCCAAATGATGAATTTTCCGACCACACTCGACGGCCTGTACATCAACGGCCAATGGTCCGCCGGCCGCGAACACCTGCGGGTGATCAACCCGGCCACTGAAGCGCTGCTGACCACGGTCAATGGCGGTGACGAAAGCGCCGTCCACCAAGCGGTAGCGGCAGCGACTGAAGCCTTCAAAGGCTGGTCGAAAACCACCGGCGCCGAGCGCGCCGCGATCCTGCGCAACATCGCCAATGGCGTGCGCAACGGCCGCGAACATTTGATGAACTTGCAGTCGAGCAACAATGGCAAACCGCAGTTCGAAGCGGGCATTGATGTCGACGACGTGATCGCCACGTTCGAGTACTACGCCGAACTCGCCGAAGGCCTCGATGCGAAACAGGACAGCAACGTGCCGCTGCCCAGCGACGACTTCAGCGCACGTCTGCGCCGCGAACCGTGCGGTGTTGTCGGGCTGATCGTGCCGTGGAATTTCCCGATGGTCACCACCGCATGGAAACTCGCCCCGGCCCTGGCCGCGGGTTGCTGCGTAGTGCTCAAACCGTCGGAAGTCACACCGCTGCCGGAGCTGGAACTGGCGACCATCATTGCCGAATCCGGTCTGCCCAAAGGCGTGTTCAACCTGGTGTGCGGCACCGGTCTGGCGGTCGGTGCACCGCTGTCGGCGGACCCGCGTATCGCCAAGATTTCCTTCACCGGCAGCAACGCCGTCGGTGTGCAAGTGATGCAGCGCGCCGCTGAAACCGTGAAGGGCGTGAGCCTGGAACTGGGCGGCAAATCCTCGCTGCTGATTCTGGAAGATGCCGACCTTGATCTGGCGGTGGAACTGGCCTGCGGTGGCGGTTTCTTCAACGCCGGGCAGATGTGTTCGGCCACCAGCCGGGTGCTGGTGGCCGATGAAATCGCCGATGAATTCCTGATTCGTCTGAAGGCCCGCGCGGAAAAAATCCGTGTCGCCGATCCGTTCGATCCTGAGGTCGAGATGGGCGCGCTGGTCAATCAGGCGCAGTACCAGCGTGTGCTCGGTCATATCGACCGTGGTCTGAGCGCCGGTGCCAAGTTGATCTGTGGCGGCAATCGTCCCGCCGATCTGCCGCGCGGCTATTTCTTGCAGCCGACGATCTTCACCGAAGTGCCCCTCGACAGTGCGCTGTGGTGTGAAGAGATCTTCGGCCCGGTGATCTGCGTGCGCAGTTTCGCTACGGAAGCCGAGGCAATTGCGCTCGCCAACGACAGTCAGTTCGGCCTGGTCGCCAGCGTGGTCACGCGCAATGCCGAGACCGCGGATCGGGTCGCCAACGCCTTGCAGGCGGGGCTGGTGTGGCTCAACGCGCCGCAGGTGATCTTTCCGCAGACGGCGTGGGGCGGCTACAAACAGAGCAGCATCGGCCGCGAATTGGGGCCGTGGGGTCTGGCGGCATTTCAGGAAATCAAGCACGTGATCCGCGCGCTCTGAATGCCCGAAAAAGGTCAGCGCATGCCTCGCAACGAGGCATGCGCCGACGTCATGGCTTCAATGAGTTTTTATCGATAGTCAGGTGTTTTGCACGACCTCAGGATGAACCCGCAGACCACGCTCAAGCCCTTTGAAACCGGGCGCTTGAGCCATGTCGGTCAGGCAGATGCAAGGGTTGCGATCAGTCTCATACTTACAAAAAAAATGGGAGTCCTAAATGGGCGAGCACGATCTGAACAGGCGTCAATTCATCAAAACCGTCGGCGTGGCCTCGGTGGCTGCGGCGGCCATGAGCATGCCCTTCATCCGGGCCAGTGCCAGCGACACCCGCTTTGCCGGCAAGACCCTGCGCCTGCTGACCTGGTCCGATGACACAGGCCTGGCCGCGCTGCGCAATATCGCCGCAACGTTCGAAGCCAAGACCGGCGCCAAAGTGATTGCCGACCGCACCGGCAGCACCTCGGAAATGGTCGCCAAACTCAAGGCCGGCGGTGATCGTCCGCAGTACGACATCATCACCCTGGCTGGCGTCGGCGCCGAAGGTCTGGCCGCTGCCGGGCTGCTGGAAAAACCCGACCTCAACCGCATTCCCAACCTGGTGGACGTACCGGAAAAATACCGCACCGGGGCCAACGGTCACGGCATCGGCTACCTGCTGTGGTGCAACAGTCTGGTCTACAGCACTCGCACCCAGAGCACCGCGCCGGACAGTTACGCGGCACTGTGGGACGCCGATCTGGCACCGAACATTTTCCTTCCGCCGCCGAACTGGACCGAAGCGATGGACCTGATCATCATCGCCGCCAAACTGGCCGGTGGTGACGAGCACAACATCGAACCGGGCTTCAAGAAACTCGCGGAGCTGAAAGACCGCGTGGTGACCCTGGGCGAAAACCCCAACCAGATCGCCGAGCTGTTCCGCACCGGCTCCCTGGACATGGGCGGCCTCTACGCCCCGGCGTTTTTTCCCAAGCAGATCCGCGACCCGAACTATGGCCTGGGCGCCACGTTCGGCATGAAGGAAGGTTTCTACACCGATCTGATGCTCTCGGTGATGCCGAAGAACCGTCCGGGCGACACCGACCTGGCCTACGCTTTCATCGATCACTCCCTCGACCCGCTGGTGCAGGGCAAGATGGCCGAAGACATCTTCAACGGCCCGGTCAACGCCAAGGCGATCATCTCCGCCGAAGCGCGTAAGAGCCCGTTCATCCTCACGCCGGAGCAGATCGCGGAGAAGGCGATCATGCACGACAACGCCTTCCTGGCGACCGTGCATGACCAGTGGATTCGTCGCTACACGGAAATCTTTTCTTCCTGACGCAAACACAAACCTTCAGAACACCGCAAATCCCTGTGGGAGCTGGCTTGCCAGCGATAGCAATCTGTCAGTGACATCATTGTCGACAGGTAGGCCGTCATCGCTGGCAAGCCAGCTCCCACAGGTTTCTCGGTGAGTTTGAAGGTAGTGTCTGTCAGTTGTTTTTCCATTGACGAGATCATTGCTATGGAACATCAATCCCTGACCCAACCGGTCGGCGCGGGTGACGTGCGCTCGGCGCGCGGTGTTTCGCCGACCGCGCGGGCGTGGTTTTTCCTCACGCCGTCGATGCTGTTTCTCGGCGTGCTGATTGCTGCCAGCCTGCTGGTGCTGCGCATGAGCGTCGGCACCAAGGGCGCGGAGTGGAGCGGTTTCAGCCTGGCCAGCTACGCCCAGTTGCTCGAACCCTACTACCTCAAATCGTTGCTGCTGACCTTGCGTCTGGCGCTGATCAGCGCGGTGATCGCGGTGGTGCTGGCGATTCCGGTGGCGTACACCATGTCACGCCTGACGTCGCCGTTCGTGCGGCGGATTTTTCTGGCGGCGGTGCTGTTGCCGCTGCTGGTCAACCTGCTGCTGCAGAGCTACGGCTGGCTGGTGATCCTCGGTCCCGGCGGCATGCTCAACCAGACCCTGATGGGCCTCGGTCTGATCAAGCGTCCGATCATGCTGCTGTACAACCAGAACGGCGTGTTGATGGGCCTGGTGCAGACCGCGTTTCCGCTCGCCGTGCTGCCGATTGCCAGCGCCATGCGCGGTGTCGCACGCAGCTACGAAGAAGCTGCCGCGACCCTCGGCGCCAGTCGTTTTCAGGTATTCCGTCAGGTGGTGCTACCGATGAGTCTGCCGGGGATCATCACCGGCGCGACCCTGGTGTTCGCCTATAACGCCAGCAGCTTCGTGGTGCCGCTGTTGCTTGGCGGTCGGCGCGTGCCGATGCTCGCGGTGATGGTGCATGACCAGATCGCCCCGCTGATGAACTGGCCCGCCGCGTCCGCCGCCGGGGTGGTGCTGATCGTCACCACGCTCGCCATCATGACCTTGTCCGAATACATCACCGGCCGCCGTCGCCGTCTGCTGGAGGCTTCGCAATGAGTGCCCTGATCAAGAAGCGTCAGTCGCTGTTGCCGGGCGACACCGGCAAGTTCGCCGGCATCCTGTCCGGGATCATTTTGTTCCTGGCCGTGTTGCCGATCCTGACCATGATCGTGATGTCGTTCAGCGGCGCGTCCAACCTCGACTTCCCGCCAAGCAGCTACAGCCTGCAGTGGTACAAGGCGGCGTGGCACACCTTCGTCTCGCCCGATGCCAGCGATGTGCTGAGCCTCGGCCAGGCCATGGGCACCAGTTTGCTGGTGTCGTGCCTGACGATGATTTTCGCCACGCTGATCGCGGTGCCGGCGGCTTACGCGCTGACCCGCTGCGAGTTCCGTGGCAAGGGTTTGGCGCTGCAATTGATGTCGCTGCCGCTGGTGTTCCCGATGGTGGTGCTGGGGCTGGCCTTGCTGCTGGTATTCGACAGCCTGCCGTTCCACATGACCACCTCGAGGCTGGTGATTGCTCACGTGATTCTGGCGCTGCCGTTCGTGGTGAAGAACTGCACGGCGGCCATGCTTTCCATCGGCAGCGAAGTCGAAGAGGCCGCGCAGATGCTCGGCGCTTCGCCGCTGCGGGCCATTGTCGACGTGGTGGTGCCGTTGATGAAATCGGGGATTCTGGCGGGGATGCTGCTGGCGTTCATCGTCTCGTTCAACGAATTCACCGTGACCTATTTCCTCTACACCATCGACGTCATGACCGTGCCGATCTGGATGTACAGCCGCACCGTGTCATCGCTCGACCCTACCGTGTTCTCGTTTGCCGTGCTGATCGTGCTGATCGACTTCGTCCTGATCTGGGCGCTGGAGAAGCTGGTCGGTGAGGGTGGCGTTTCCTTTTGATTGTGAGGTGCAATATGACTGGACTGATTCTGGAAAACGTCGAGAAACACTACGGCTCGGCCTGTGCGGTAAAAGACGTCAACCTGCATTTGCCCGAGGGCAAACTGGTGTGTTTCCTCGGCCCCTCGGGTTGCGGCAAAACCACGTTGCTGCGAATGATCGCCGGGCTGGAAACGCTCACTGGCGGCGAGATCCGCCTGGACGGCGAGGACATCGGCCGCACCCCGGCGCACCTGCGCAACTTCGGCATGGTGTTCCAGTCGCTGGCATTGTTCCCGCACATGACCGTGGGCGAGAACATCGCCTATCCGTTGAAACTGCGCGGTGTGAGCAAGGCCGATCAGCAGGCGCGAGTCGTTGAGTTGCTTGAGTTGATCCAGCTGCAACCGATGATCGATCGCCCGGTGGCGAAACTCTCCGGCGGTCAGCGTCAGCGGGTGGCGATTGCCCGGGCGATTGCCTCGCATCCGAAAATCCTTTTGCTCGACGAACCGCTGTCGGCGCTGGACGCCAAGTTGCGCGAGTCGATGCAGGTGGAAATCCGCCAGCTGCAACAACGCCTGAACATCACCACCATCATGGTGACCCACGATCAGCGCGAGGCCATGACCATGGCCGATATCGTGGTGGTGCTGGGCGAGCATCGGGTGCAGCAGGTGGGGACGCCGATTGAAATCTATCGGCATCCGGCCAACGAATTCGTCGCGGATTTTATCGGCTCGGGGAATATTTTTCCGGCCACCGCGCTGGGCGATGGCAAGGTTGTGCTGCCGGGCGGCGATGCCCTGCAAGTGCCGATCTGCAGCAGCATCGTGGTCGGGCAGAAAGTGAAGATGCTGATCCGCCCCGAAGACCTGCAACTGTCACCGCCCCAGGCAACGGCGGGCAATCGTCTGCTGGGCAAGGTGACGTTCGTGCGGGATATCGGCGCGACGATCGAGACTACGGTGGAGTGTTCCGGCGTGACCTTCACGGCGCTGAGCACGCCGTGTCAGGGGATTGGGTTGGGGATCGGGCATCCGGTGTCGGTGACATTGCCGAGTGAGGCGTGTCGGGTACTCGGCGCGTGATCAGACACTCAATCGCAGGCGCGCCAGATCCCGCAACGGCGGCGCGCCAAACAACCGGCTGTACTCGCGGCTGAACTGCGACGGACTTTCATACCCCACCCGATACCCCGCCGCCGAAGCCTCCAGCCCCTCAGCCAACATCAACCGCCGCGCCTCTTGCAGGCGCAGCTGCTTCTGATACTGCAACGGGCTCATCGCCGTCATCGCCTTGAAGCGGTGATGCAGGGTCGAGACGCTGAGGTTCACTTCCTTCGCCAGATCATCAATGCGCAGCGGCTGTTCGAAGTTGCCGTTGAGCCATTTGATCGCCTGGCTGATGCGGTGGCTCTGGCTGTTGGCGATGGCGATTTCGTACAGCCGATGGCCCTGAGGACTGCGCAGCAGACGATAGAGAATTTCCCGGCGGATCAGCGGCGCGAGCATGGCGATGTCTTTCGGCGCGTCGAGCAGACGCGCCAGACGCAGCACCGCATCGAGCATGGCGCTGTCGATTTTCTCCACGTACAGACCACGCCCGGTCGGCCGGGTCGGTACGCCCATCGGACCGGCGTCGGCGATCAGCGCGGTGATTTCGGCAGGATCAATATCAAGGCGTATGGCGAGGATCGGCTCTTCGGGCGAGACGTTCACGACTCGACCGCTCAACGGCATCGAAACCGAGACCACCAGGTAATTCAGCGGATCGTAATTGAAGAACTCGTCCGCCAGCCGTACCTCTTTGCGACCCTGAGCCATGATGCACAGCGCCGGTTGCGCGAGCACCGGGGCGAAGTCATGGGACTGGGTGTGGCGCGACATGACCAGCGAGCCGACGGCAGTGGCATAACTGCCATCTTCGGACGTGTTGCGGCGGATGATGGCCGCCAGTTCCGCGCGCTGCTTTTCCATGTCGGCATCGGGCGGCGCCTGAAAACGATCGAATGACGTCATGCACAGCCTCCTCGGCAAGGGATGGAATGGGAGCAGAGCATAAGTTTGTGCAAGCGCGAGCGGTAGACACATCCTGTCAAATGCTTGCCTGATCCTGCATGGGTTTGTTGAATCGTCCAGCCATAGCAGGACGCAGGTCGGCAGAATTGCCCGAAACCGGTGTGACAGGACGGTGACAGGAATTCACGACTTGTTACAGGTCTGCAAGACAGTCTCGCAGGATTGTGCAACGCGACGGCAGGAATCGACTAACGGTGAGCCGTGCCCGGCCCTTAACCTTGGATCCTGTCGCAGCCCGTTCCCGGCTGCCACGCGACTCCCTGGGAGGGTTGAACATGTCCAAGCAGATTCCCGTCAGTCATATGGCCTTCGTTCGAGCGCGTGCCGGACGCTCGGCGGAACTCGGCATGCGCTTGAGCGCCCTGATCGAGCCGTCCCGCGCCGCCCCCGGTTGCCTGAGCTTCGCCTTGCAGCATTCGCAGTGTGATCCGGATTTGTGGCTGGTTTCCGGTTTCTGGAGCAACCAGCAATCGATGACCGCGTATTTCAGCAGCCCGTCGATGGAAGTTTTTGCCGAGCTGGTGCAGGACCTGGTGGTCAACAGCCTGGATTTCCACACGTTCAAGGAAGTCTCGGCTGCACAGACCGTAGGGCAATGCACTGCGCCGATACACAAACTCGCCGGTTGAATGTTTAATGTCCGGCTTATCTGACTGAGCCAGGACCTGCGATATGGCACGTAAAGAGTTCGAACACTTCGAAGCGGTTTCCGCTGTAGTCCCCGTCGAGTTGGGCGGCAACAAGGGTTATCACGCGGCGATTGCCGTCAAGGCCCTGGTCGACGGCGGTGCACCGCGCTTTCACAAACTGCTGAACGATCAGGTTTTCCCCGGCGCCATCGCCGCCGATGAAGCCGCGATCAATGAACTGGACAAGCTCAAGGGCGTCACCGACGACGCCGAGCTGATCTGGTAAGCGCTTACTTCGTCGCCCCCGGGCGCCACATCTTGAACAACGCCTCCGGCCCCAGCTGGAAATAGTCCGCCGGCCCGCCGCCCCGCAGTATCGGTTCGGCGGCGGCGGTGTCGTAGATCCCGTCCTTCAATAGCCATTTGGCAATGTGCACGGCGACTACTTCGCCGAGCACCAGCCAGCTCGGCACGGTCTCGCCGTCGGCGCGCTGCAACTGAATGATCTGGGTGACCTTGCACTCGAAGGACACCGGGCTTTCGGCCACGCGCGGTACGGCGATCACCTTCGACGCCACCGGCGTCAGCCCTGCGAGTTCGAACTCGTTGACTTCCGGTCCGACCATCGCGCAGCTCTGGTTCATCTGCTCGGCCAGCGGGCGGGTGGCGAGGTTCCAGACGAATTCACCGGTCTGCTCGATGTTGTTCAGGCTGTCTTTGCGACCGACGCTGGAAAAGCCAATGATCGGCGGAATGTAGTTGAACGCGTTGAAAAAACTGTAGGGCGCCAGGTTCAGCCGTCCCTCGGCATCCTGCGACGAAATCCAGCCGATGGGACGCGGGCCGACGATGGCGTTGAACGGATCGTGAGGCAGGCCGTGGCCGTTGGCCGGTTCGTAGAAATGAATGTCATCGGGCATGGCGGGTGGTCCTGAAGAGGGCGGGATCAAGTGGCCAATAGTGCAAGCACACGACGCATATTTCCAGCCAGACACCGATATTCCACCCAGTGAGAACCTTGTGGGAGCTGGCTTGCCAGCGATGGCGGCCTGTCAGTCGACAATGACTTTGAATGGAAAAATGTCATCGCTGGCAAGCCAGCTCCTACAGGGTTTGGTGTGAATTCAAGTAATTGTCATCCCCCAGAAATGACTAAGCCCGGCCGAGGCCGGGCTGTGAAGGCGGTGCGGATATTCAGCTGATGGCAGCGGCGGTGCCGGTTTTATCAAAGCCGTCGGCGGCGATAGCGTTGGCAGTGCCGGTTTTGTCGAAACCATCGGCAGCGATAGCGTTGGCGGTACCGGTTTTATCGAAACCATCAGCAGCAACGGCTTTGCCGACGTTGGTCTTGTCGAAGCCGTCGGCAGCGTAGGTGCCGGTGTGGCTGGTTTCGAGGGCAGCGCTGGCGCCGGAAATGAAGTCGGCGGATTTGGTTTTGTCCGAACCGTCGGCGGCGAAGGTGTTGGCGGCCAGGACGGACAGGGTCAGGGCGAGGATCAGTTTGGTTTTCATGGTCGTTCTCCAGATTCGAAATTCGTTGGCGATGTGTTTCGCATGGGGTTCATGCTACGCCAGCTAAATTGATTAAAAAGCGCAAATTAATGCTAAAAACAATCGATTAAATTGATATTAAGGGCGGCGCATTCAATTCGCTTTCGTCGTCGGAGCGAGCGTCGCGCGGGTCATCGATCAGGTAGGGGAAGGATGCGGCGGGGGCATTAACCGGTGATTAATCGCCGTTTTTGGCTTGTGTGACAGATTTTTCATACATTCCCGACCGGTTTTTCACCCGCGCAACGCCAGTCTGCCCACGGCCATAAAGCCAAAAAACGGCCGTCACACACTGGAGCGTTGCCTGCGATGAATAAACTGCCTCAAATCACCCTGGCTTTCTGGGTCATGAAAATCTGCGCGACGACCCTGGGGGAAACCGCGGGGGATTTGCTGTCGATGACCCTTAACGTCGGCTATGCCATCAGCTCGCTGATCCTGATCAGCGTGTTTGTCCTGACCCTGATCACGCAATTGATGTCCAAGACCTACAAGCCGCTGCTGTACTGGATCGTGATCCTGTCGACCAGCACCGCCGGCACCACCATGTCCGACTTCATGGACCGCACGCTGGAGCTGGGTTACGCCACCGGTTCCATGATCCTGATCGCGATCCTGCTGGCGATCTTCGCGGCATGGCGCCTGAGCGGCGATTCGCTCAACGTCACCAAGGTGCAGAGCTTTCGCGGCGAGATGTTCTACTGGATGGCGATTCTGTTCTCCAACACCCTGGGCACCGCGCTCGGCGATTACCTGGCGGACGACTCCGGCCTGGGCTTTGCCGGTGGCGCGCTGTTGATCGGCTCGGCGATTGGCGTGGTCGTGCTGCTCAAGTACTTCACGAAGATTTCGTCGGTGGCGCTGTTCTGGGTGGCGTTCGTGCTGACCCGGCCGTTTGGCGCAACCTTGGGTGACTTGATGACCAAGTCCCATGAGAAGGGCGGTCTGGATTTCGGCACCATCGGTTCGTCGGCGGTGCTGGCGGGGATTCTGCTGGTGATGATCGTGGGCGCGTCTTATGCGCAGAAGCGCTATGGCAGCAAACAGGGCGTTGCCGAGTTGTCCTGATCGGGAAATCGGACAGGAAAGAAAACGCGCGAAGGTCTTGCACCTTCGCGCGTTTTTTTTGCGGTCAGTCAGTGACGATGCGCGAGTGTTTCTGCGTGTCTTTCATGGTGATGTACACCAGCAGGGACACTGCGATGCACGCGGTCACGTACCAGTAGTAACCGGTTTCCATGCCGATGCTCTTGAACCACAGCGCGATGTATTCGGCGGTGCCGCCGAAGATCGACACGGTCAGTGCGTACGGCAGGCCGACGCCCAGAGCGCGGATTTCGGTCGGGAACAGCTCGGCTTTCACCACGGCGTTGATCGAGGTGTAGCCGCTGACGATGATCAGCGCCGCCATGATCAGGAAGAACGCGCCCCACCAGGTCTGGATGGTGTGCAGGGTCATCAGGATCGGCACGGTGAAGATCGTACCCAGCACGCCGAAGGCGATCAGGATCGGACGACGACCGATTTTATCGGACAGGCCGCCGATGATCGGTTGCAGGCACATGAACAGGAACAGCGTGGCGGCAGAGATGGTGGTGGAGTCGGAGATGCTCATGCCGACGGTGTTCACCAGGTATTTCTGCATGTAGGTGGTGTAGGTGTAGAACGCCAGCGTACCGCCCATGGTCAGGCCGACCACGGTCAGCAGTTCCTTCGGATGACGAAGCAAGGTGCGCATGGCGCTTTCCTTGGACTTCTCTTTCTTGGTGAACGATTCGGTTTCTTCCATGCCACGACGCAGGTACAGCGCGACGATTGCGCACAGCGCGCCGATGGCGAACGGAATACGCCAGCCCCACGCGTAAAGCTGTTCGGTGGTCAGCATGTTCTGCAGCACGATCAACACGCCCAACGCGATGAGCTGGCCGGAGATCAGGGTCACGTACTGGAAGCTGGAGAAGAAGCCGCGACGTTCCCTGGTCGCCATCTCCGACAGGTAAGTGGCGGAGGTACCGTACTCGCCACCGACCGACAGGCCTTGCAGCAAGCGGGCGAAGACCAGCAGGATCGGCGCGCCGATGCCGATGGTCTCGTAGTTCGGACTCAGGGCAATCAGCAGCGAGCCGAAGCACATCAGGTACACCGAGGCCATCAGCGCCTTTTTACGGCCGACCTTGTCGGCGTACAGGCCCATCAGCCAGCCACCGATCGGACGCATCAGAAAGCCCACGGCGAAAATCGCGGCGGTGTTCATCAACTGGGCGGTGGTAGAACCGGCAGGGAAGAAGGTCTTGGCGAAGTACAGCGAGAAGGCGGCATAGACGTACCAGTCGTACCACTCGACCATGTTGCCGACGGAACCGCTGAAGATCGACTTGATGCGACTGGCGGTGGTTCGTGCTTTGGCCGGCACGGCAGCCGACCCAATAGGCAGGGCGTTGGAGTTATCCATTGAAGGATCCTTCGTTTAATTGTTTTTGTGGAGCGCGTTGAAACGCAGCCTGCGAGGGCTATAGCAGGACCTGTGCCAACGGGGAGAGGGCCGGTTTAGAGGGGGTGGGGAGATGGGTTGAGCGGTATTTTGCCGATGAGCAGCAATGAATGAGCGGATTTCCGCTCATTCAGGGACAAACATTTCCCGGGTCAAACCATGGCGCTGCATCTTTTCATTAAACGTGCGACGCGGCAGTTGCAGCTCCTCAAGCACCGCTTTCACATCGCCCTTGTGCCGGGTCAAAGCAGCCCGCAAACATTGCGCCTCAAACGCCTCTTGCTGCGCCGCCAGCGACTGCCCCGGATCGATACCCTGCACCGGTTCATCCAGCCCCAGCACCTGCCGCTCGGCCACGTTCGCCAACTCGCGCACATTGCCCGGCCAGTCGTGACTGAGCAGGTGGCTCAACTGCGCGCCACTGAGCGGTGGAAAGGTCCGGCCCAAGCGTTGGGCGGCGCTCTGGGCGAAGGATTCGAACAACAACGGAATGTCTTCGCGACGATCACGCAGCGGCGGCAATCGCAGCTCTGCGACGTTCAGCCGATACGCCAGGTCTTCACGAAAACGTCCGGCCCGCGCTTCGTCCAGCAAATCGGGTTTGGTCGCCGCGACAATCCGCAAGTCCACCCGAATGCTCTGGTTCGACCCCAGCCGCTCAAGCTTCTGCTCCTGCAAAACCCGCAGCAGTTTCACCTGCTGGGCCAGCGGCATGCTTTCGATTTCATCGAGAAACAGCGTGCCGCCATCGGCGTATTCCAGCTTGCCGATGCGCTTGCCCGAGGCGCCGGTGAACGCGCCGCTCTCATGCCCGAATAACTCGGCTTCGAACAACTGCTCGGGGATCGCCGCGCAGTTCAGCGCCACGAACGGCTTGTCGGCGCGCGGGCCGAAGTCGTGCAGGCAGCGGGCGACCAGCTCCTTGCCGCTGCCGGTTTCTCCACGGATCAGCACATTGACCGGCAGCGTCGCCAGGTCAAGCACTTGCCGGCGCAAGGTCTGCAAGCCACGGGACACGCCGAGCAGCGTCGCATCGAGTCTGGCACGGTTGTCGGCCTGTTCGTGCAGGGCACGGTTTTCCAGCACCAGCCGACGCTTGTCCAGCGCCCGGCGCAGGCTGCCGAGCAGGGTCTCGGGGCTGAACGGTTTTTCCAGAAAATCGTAGGCGCCGTCGCGCATCGCTTCGACCGCCATCGGCACGTCGCCGTGGCCGGTGAGCAGAATCACCGGCAGGTCGGCATCCCGGCGCTGCACTTCGGCCAGCAGCTCAAGACCGCTGAGCCCCGGCATGCGCACATCGCTGAGAATCACCCCGGCAAAGTGTTTCGGCAGCACCGCCAGGCATTCCTCGGCGCGGCTGAACAGCTGTACCTCGAACCCGGACAGGCTCAGCCATTGTTCGACGGCATTGCGAATACTGCTTTCGTCATCGACCACCATCACCGAATTGAGCATCAGATGTGTGCCTCCAGATCGATCGGCAAGGTCAGGCTGAACACTGCGCCATTGTCACCATTTTCGACGCACAGACGCCCGCCGGATTCATGGACGATGGCGAAGGATACCGCCAGTCCCAGGCCCAGTCCGTCACCCACAGGCTTGGTGGTGAAGAACGGATCGAACACCTGGCCCAGATGTTCTTCGGCGATGCCGCCGCCATTGTCGATGACGCTCAGGCGCCACAGTTGCTCGTCGGCTTCCAGGCGGATTTCCAGACGCTTGCAGGGCTTGCCCTGCATGGCATCGAGGGCATTGCGCAGCAGGTTGATCAGCACCTGCTCCAGACGGATCGCATCGCCACGCACCCACGCCGGACGGGTCAGGTGCAGCACCAGACTGACCTGTTCATCGCGCAGACGCGCATCGAGCAATTGCAGGGCCTGATCGACCACCGTCGCCAGATCCAGCCGTTCGCGCAGGCCGCTGGGGCTCTTGCGGGCAAAAGTTTTCAGGTGGCCGGTGAGGGCAGCCATGCGCGTGAGCATGTCATCCACCGGTTTGAGTGCCTTGCAGGCTTCATCGACCCGACCGTGATCGAGCAGCAGCCTCAGAGTTGCAAGCTGCATGCGCTGGGCGGTCAGCGGCTGATTGATTTCGTGGGCCAGCGCGGCGGACATCTGCCCCAGTGCGGCGAGTTTGGCCGACTGCACCAGACCGTCCTGGGCGGTGCGCAAATCCCGGGTGCGTTCTTCTACCAGTTGCTCAAGCTCTTCGCGGCTGCGCTGGCGCATCTTCGCCAGACGCCAGCGCTGGTTGAGGAACAGCAGCAGGAACACCAGCGCCAGCCACACGCCGGCGGCGGCGAGCCCGGCATTACGCTGATCCTCGAAGGACACTTGCGGACGCCGTAGCAGGTGCAGCGTCCAGCCTTCGGCATTCAGCGGCAGCGATTCCCACAGATAATCGGCCGTACCTTGCGGGCCTTCGACGCGGCGCAGATCACTGTTGTCATCGAAGCTGCGCAGCGCCAGATGCGTCAGCGGCACCAGCGACTGTTTGTCGTATTGGCGGGTGGCCTTGATCTCGCGGTAATCGGCCGGGCTCAGCGGGTGCAGCAAGCGATAGCGCCAGCCGGGCTGGTTGGCGATGAAAATGATCCCGCGTGCATCGCTGACCAGCAGGGTGTCGCTGCCGTGACTCCATTCGCGCTCAAGCTCCGGAAACTCCAGTTTGACCACCATCGCCCCGAGGAACTCGCCGTTCTCGCCGAGCACCGCGCTGGACAGGAAGTAACCGGGAATCCCGCTGGTCACGCCGACCGCGTAGAAACGCCCGGTGCCCTGGGTGCGGGTCTGATGGAAATAGGGGCGAAAGCCGTAGTTGTGACCGACGTAACTGCTGGGCAGGCGCCAGTTGCTGGCCGCCACCGCGAGGCCGGTGTGGTCGAGCAATTCAAGGGTCGAGGATTGTGCAGCGCCGTTGATCTTTTCCAGTTTCAGATTGAGCGCCGTTTGCTGTTCGGCGCTCACGGGACCGGCCAGCGCCGCACGCAGTTGAGGGTCCAGCGCCAGCACGGCAGGCAGGGCGCGATAGCGGTCGATCAGGGTGTGCAGCGAGTTGGCATACAGCGCCAGTTGCTGATTGGCCCGCGCGGCGTCTTCCACCAGCGCCTGGCGCTCGGCGTGGCGGATCGCAAGCGTCGCGGCGAGGGCGGCACCGGCGATGATCAGCAGGGTGTACAACGACAGACGCAGGGTACGGGAAGTCGGCAGCATGCTGGGCGCATAGAGGTAGGAAGTCGGGCCGGCACCATAGCATGGTGTCGGCCCGAACTGACAAGAGGGGCAGAAGTTCTGCCAGACTCGCGCTGTCAGAGGCGCGTGTTGGATTGGCGTACAGGGATGCGAGATGCTCTGGTTCTACGAAACACACTCGTACCAGAACGTTGAGAGCTCACTGAACCGCGATGTGACGATGTGTTGCTTTCACTCGGGGCTGGCGGCCGCAGGCGGGTGATTTTTTCGAGCATTGTCATGCTTTGCCAGGAAATTCCGTCCAACTCTTCGGCACCCAGTACTTGCTGACGCAGCGATTTCTGGGCTTTCTCTGACACCTCGTCCTGCAGGCTCAGTTCGGCGATGAGCCTGTCGACCGTGTCCAGCCATTTTCCTGCCTGAGCCTTCTTGTCCGCCTTGTCCTTGGTGCCTCTCAGCTCGTCGACGTAGCCCCCTACGATCGGACCCAATACCATGCCAACCACAGTTGCAGCCGCTGTGACACCCAGTGTGCTCATGGTGAAAAACCGGTTGGCATCTTGCGTGACATCGACGGGTGGTATGGCACCGTCCCCACCAGGGTCCCAGCTGTTGGGCGGGGACCAGCCCGGGTTGAACAGCGTGGCGTGCAAAATGAACTGGGCGGTGGTGGTGAGTAATGTGGAAACGACAGCTGCGTTGGCCGGAGACGAGGTCCCGACGGGCAGCAATGCCAATCCGACTCTCGAATTGACCACCGTCAGCGCGGCTTGCTTGCCCCATTCGCCCCAGGATTGTTCGGGCTTGGGGGGCAACGTACCGGGAGGATGGTTGGCCGGGTCATTGACCTTCGCGGGTAGATCGCTGGATTGCACCTCGCTGCCGGCGATCGAGCTGTGGCGTGACGACGAGGGCGATTCATCTATCTCGATGGAAGTCTGTGCAGCCGTTGCCATTGCCGGCGTCTTTGTCATCCCTTGTTCGTCAATGAAATTGATCACGTTGTTGGCCGTCATCTGGTACAGGTTCAATCCATCCCTGGTTCCCCCTTTATCCGCCTGGGTCCAGCGTCCCAGCCAAGGGGCGTAATAGCGTTGTTTGTAGTGGATCAAGCCACTTTCATCAGTTTCCTTGCCACTGTAGCGGATGAACTTGTAGTCCACTTCGATCAGCGATCGGGCTGCCAGCGTCGAGGTGCTGCCAAACGGGAAGTAGGTCTCGGCACTGATCAATCGCGCCAGTTGATCCAGTTCTTTCAGGGACGATCCCAAGTGATCCTTGTGGATATAGCGAATCTGATTCTGATCGATGCCCCTGGGTTTTTTCTTCACCCAGTGGAGGTATGTTACGTCGCTTGCGCCAATGTCCAGTTTGATGAGGTGCAGTTCTTCGCCGTTGTCTTTGGTGCGGATTTCCAGATCGCGCAAGTAGCGGACATCGTGGAAATGGCTGGCAGTCGGGCTGTGGGTCTCAAGTCTTTTATGTACGCGCACATCCCGGCTGTAGTGATACTGCTCCGTATCGTTTGGTCCTGTGGGATGTCTGGCGAGGATCACGGAATCCAGCTGATTGCGGCTGTTCCACTTTAATGGGCCGCGCGGCGTGTTCAGCTGGTTGCCGGCAGCGTCGAACTCGCTGGGGAAAACCGGTATTGGAGCCCCCGTTTTCCAGCGCACCCCCCGGTTGCTGTCCGGATCGATATATACCTCAAAGGTATGGTTGGCACCGTCGCGGACTCGGGTGGTTTTGACGAGATTGCCGCCATGGTCGTACTTGTAGAATTCCGTGTAATTGCGCCGGTCATCGGAGCTGGTCGGTTTTGGCCGGCCCGCGTAATCCGTGGGGGGGACCTCGTCGTATCCGCTGGCGTGGATCAACCGGTACAGCGAGTCATAGCCGTAGGTGCGGTGGCCATCGACGCGCTGGTTGCGAAAATACGTCGGCGTGTAGTTGTGATCCAGGATACGGGTGATGTTGCCCATCCGGTCAAACTCATACGCTAAATCCTGAACCGATTCCCCTGTCGCCTTTTGTGCGTATTGTCGAAGCAGGCGACCGTCGGCGGCCCGATAGTGCCAGTGACTGCTCACCTCATTGCCGGTTCGTTGCAGGATGATCTGCCCGGCGGCGTTGTATTGTGCATCCAGCAAAACCGGCTGCCAGTCAGGCTGTCCGTAAGCCTTGAGGTGCACCTGTATGAGTTGGCCAGCCATATCGTAAGCCAAATGCCGCTGGTGGCCGCCGGCATCGGTTTGCGTCAGTGGAGCACCAAGGGGGCTGAGATTCTGTTGGCTGGAAAAGAACAATCCATCGTGAAAGGTACGGGTTTCGTGCAACGTGGAGCCCATGAGAGAAAAGCTGTGAAATTCGACGCTGCCCGAAGGGTCGCTCATCCCGACCATTTGCCCGCGCCGGTTGTACCCGGCGTCGGCCGAGGCATCGGCATAGACACAGGTTTCGATATCCGGTCCGGCGTCCTGCGCGATGCCCAGCAGGCGCAGTTGCTCATCGAACGTGTGCTGCCAATGGCTGCCCCGCGCATCCCAGCGTTGCGAGGTCTCGCCTGACAATCCTGGCAGACGCCAACTTCTCCCGGCGTCCACACTGTCGGTTTCAAGCAGCTCTGCGATCAGATTGAAAACGCTGATCATGGCGGGTCTGGCAAGGCGCGGGTCCCACTGTTCCACCACGCGCCCGAGCGCGTCGCGTTGCTGGCGTGTGATCAGGGGCTCGGCGGTTGCACCGGCAACCGAGCGCAGATAGGCCACCTCACGAATCACCAGACCTCGGCTGTCGTAAACCGACAACGAAGGTGTGTTCCGATGCACGCTGGCGTTCATGGCTTGACCTTTTTTACGGGCTTTACCGGTTTTGCAGGCGTCGGCTTCTTCACAGGCTTGCCGGGTGGCAATTCTTCCGTGTCGTTGAAGTCGTAGAAGAGCGTGAACCACGCATGCAGGATGTCGTACGCCAGATGGCCCAGCGCATTGATTGTCTGGATTGGCCGCCCCACGGCGTCGTAGAACTTCTGGTCGTGGTAACCGTGCTTACGCATGGCGCTGTCGTTGATGCAGCGATGGGTATTGAGGAAGTAGGCGCGGTAGATCCGGATGGGCTCGCCCTTGTGGTTGTATTCCACGCGACTCTGCACCCGCCAGCGCCGGGTGGCCGGCATTTCGATCGGTTTGCCATCGGCGCCGGTCACGAGATCATCCTCAGGGGTGGCGACAAAGGCATCGCCTGGCGGGGCGAGCTGTTTGCTTTGCAGCGCGCGGCCGAAGCCGTCGACGTAGCGGATCGTCATCTGAATCTGTTGCAGCGGGTCGGTGTGGTAGCGGTCGGCAACCAGGTTGAGGCTGTGTACCGGCTGCCTGAGGGTGGTCCGGATGAACTTGAACAGGGCCTGTTCGCTGGTGCTGCGTTTTTTCAGCTGGTTCAGCCAGCGCAGGGCCGAGGCGCGGATGTGGCCGTCGGGCAGAATCAGCCCCTTGTCGATCCATTCCTTTCTTTTGATGGGCAGCGTTTTGAGCGGGAGTACCGGCATCCAGCTTTGCAGGTCGGTGCGCACCACGCTGGCAGCGGATGCCAGGGCGGTTTTCGGATTGGCGAGGGCGTATTCGACACTCAGGTCAGGCTGTGGCGGGTAAGCGGACAGGGGAGCGAAACCGGCCGGAACGCCGTCTTCGGTGCCATAAGAACTGTGGGCGATAGGTTGCCCGCCTGCTTCGTACAGCACTTCCTGAATGTTCTCGTTGGGATCCCTGACACTGCGCGGCAGAAGGGTGTGCCAGTCGTATGTCATGGTTGTGACGCAGCCGTCCGGCAGGGTGAGGGTCTCGGTCACCAGATGGTTCGGGTCCCAGGCGATGTGCGTCACGCCATGGCTGGCGGTCTGCTGCACATCGGTGATGTGGAAAAATTGGCTGGCACCGGCGTAGGTGTAAAAACCGCTCAGGGCTGACCACAGGTTCTCCAGTTTGTCCTCTTCCGAATCTTCGGGGAGAAACAGATTCATCGGCTCATAGCCGATCTTGGCCAGCTCGTCCCGAATGACAATCGGTACGTCGTCGTAGGCTGCCAATGCTGTCTTGTCGAACACGGCCTGTTTCGTCGGGCCTGCCAACGGTGGGTAAAGCATTTTCCCGGCGGACTCCAGATAGGTCTGCTGCGAAAGCGAGGTCAGTTCGCGCGCGGCTTTCCATTCGGCGCTGTCGTTATGCCGATCGAAATTTTCGAAACTGATGTCCGCTGCGCGCAAACCGTCCGGCAGAGAGCCTTTGGGCAGCCTCATCGCATTACCACGCTGGCGGCAGGGCAAACCGAGCAGCCAGTGGCCGTCACTGGTCACGTGAGTGAATTCGGCGAGAGCTTCCGTCAGATAAAAGCATTGCTGTTGCTCATCGTGGCTGTCCAGCCAGGCGCGTCGTTGATCTTCCTGATCGAAGGGCGGTTCGTCATTCTCCGTGCGGCGACGAGCACAAGCGACGGTAAAACCTTGTGTCAGATGACCGAATTCGTCCCACGCCAGATTGACCTTATGTTCAACGCGTGGATCGTCCATGAAGCGTTCGTATTGATGGCTGCGGTTTTCCAGTTCCTGTACCAGCAGACTCAAGGGATTTTTGTTCACCTCTCGCACCAGATAGCGCGTTTCGCTCAGAGAGAACAGGCGCACGGGGGCGGGGTCGTCTGCCTGGCAGATTTCGGTGCGAAGCAGGTGACCGGCAAGGGCGTAGGCGGTTTCGCGATCATCCTCGGCTTTGCGTCGCGTGCGAATGCGCTCTTTACGGCGTTTGGCATCGAACGCTGAAAAGACCGTGGGGCCCATCGGTGTGATTTCAGGGTCGAGTTCGCAGATACCTTTCAAAACGGGGTCAGTGCATTGACCGGTATGAAACCAGTGCGTCACCTTCATCGGCGCCGTATGGCCGTCTTCGGCTTTTCCCGTTTCCAGTTCACTGTCGATCTGACAGACCCGGCCGAAGCCACGGAACTCGCGATCTTTCCCGTCGTAGTAGCCGTCAAGATAGTCGAATGACTGCTTCAGGCAGTTGCCGGTGATTTCATCGAGTTGTTCCAGCCAGTGGAGCACCATCTGAGGAAACGGCAACCGGCTGACCGGATGCCTGCGAGCCATCAGTTCCCGGCGTTTTTCGTCCAGCCAGAATTGCGCACTGCTGCGATGTTGCAGCGTGGCGCTGTAGCCCATGTTGTTGTTGCAGCCGGTAAGCAGGTAGGGCCGTTTACTGACGAAGTGATACACCCAGTGCTGCGGTTTCATGTGGGGTTTGGTCAACAGCAGGCTGGCGCAGCCAATGCCCTGCAGATCGGCGAAGGTCACCTGGCAGAGGTTGTCGTAGCGAATGCCGGCAGGCCACGGGACACGCACGGGTGTCGAGGCCAGGCCGTTGCCACCCTGGTTGAACCAGATCTCGAAGTAATCCGAGGACAGGTAAATGAAGGCCGGGGCGCCGGAGCCGTCCAGATCGGCGATGCGTACCCGGTCCGCATCGAATTTGCCATAGTCGAACTGCAAGTCGCTCAGTTTGAAACCCTCTCCAAACCGGCCATGCCCGAGGCTGGCCCAGCAGCGGATTTCATCGTGACGGATCCGGCACAGCTCCATGCCGCTGGCGCCCATGCCACTGAATGACACCAGTTCGCTGCGGGCATTGCCGAACAGCGGCAATCTGTCCGGGGTATGGGGCACATTCTGGCCGGGAGCAAATCCTTTTTCCCGCAGGTTGGCATACACCCGCACGCTGTTCGGGCCGATCAGGGCCATGGAGTCCAGGCCATCGCCGCGCAGGTCGCCCAGTTGTGCCAGTTGATGGAAAAACTCCACGGGAAACTGGTCGAACGATTTGAAAGGCGACCAGGTGCCATCCGGCTTGAGCGTGTAACACCCGCTGCCACCGGGCTGCGCGACGACCCAGTCCAGGCAGCCGTCACCGGTGAGGTCGGTAAGAATCTGCACTACCGGTTTGCTGCTGTCGGCGTTCGGAATCAGCGGCAGCAGGGTCCAGGGGCCGTAGACGATTTCGTCTGTGCCGGGTGTGCCGCGCAAGGGTTCGCGGAAATACCAGGCCCCGTCGAGCTGGCAGAGAAAACCGGGCAAGCCTTCACTGTAAAGATCGACACAATGGTAGGGCTGGCCGTCGTTGAGACCGGGCATGTGATCAAGTTGCAGAAAGGGTCTGGGGGTGGTGTCGAGTATCAGCGCCTCATAAAAATAGTCGAGGGGCGGCATGTGTTTGACGTGACCTGTAGCGTCGTAACTCATGTAGTGCGCTGCTTTCAGATGATTGTATCGATGCGATGTGGATTCGTGCTCCAGCAACAGGCGATTGACCAGCACCGGAGCAGGGCCGATGGCATTGAACAGGAGGAACTGTCGGCACAGGCGCCGAGTGCCGACTTCAAAGCCATGGCGATGCATACGAAACGGATCGGAACGCACCGTCCAGGCATCTTCATTGGCGGGGTACGGTGGAACATCGTCATGCCCGGAGACGCGTTCGCCGTAGTCAATGATCAGTCGGAACAGCCAGTCGAGTAATTCGGGTTGAGCGTGATCAAGACAGTACAGATCGGCACTGGCGGTCTTGTTGCAGTAGCAGACCTGGCGTAGGTAGCGTTGAGCACTGTAGTCAAAACGGGCGTCAGTGGCATTGTCGTCGGTCTTGTACTGGTAAAAGATGTTTTCGCCCACGGGGTTCCTGACTTCCCTCAGCAACCACACAGCGATATGCGTCGGGGCTGCCGGCTCATGGATGCAGGAATCGGGGGTGTTGCCATAGCAATATCGAGTGCCATCGGCTCCAGAGACCACCCAGAACGGATGACCGCCATCGGTGGGAGTCCAGAGTTCGTAGCGGGTGAATGTCGTTTCCAGACGTGGAATGTAGAGCACCACTGAATAGGTTCTGGCGCTCCTGCCTTTACCGCGCGTACGCTTTTTTGCCTTGATCCTGCCGCTTGTTGTCCGTTCGGGCCGCAGGTCGGTTCCGTCAGCCTGCATGACATCGTCGGCTGCATATTTCGGCACGCCGTTGCTGGTCTTGCGCGAAATGGAAGCCACCGACAGATCCCAGCCAAGTCCGCATTTGCCGTTGCCCGCATTGCCGTCATAAACCAGCTGCAACTCGGGATTGAGCGTACGGGCGTTCAGGATCGGCAGTGGCAAGGTGTAAGACCGCTGCCCGGTCGCACCGATCTCTCCCCAACTGCGCCCGTTCGTAGCAATGGACGCGGTCTTGGCAATAGAGGGAGGAGTGACAAGCGCATCTGCATCAAGGGCCATGGCAACGCAACCTGTGAACGCCGAGATTCCACGCTAACAGAGGGCGTCGGGGGTCGGCACCTGTCAGATCTGACAGGTGCCGACTGACGGCAGGCGAAAAAAAACCGGGCGGTCATCGCTGACCCCCCGGTTTTTTTCAAACAGCAGAAGCGCTTACTGCACTTCCACCGCCAGGCTTTCGCTGATCTTCTGTTGCCAGATCGCAGGGCCGGTGATGTGCACCGATTCACCTTTGCTGTCCACCGCAACGGTGACCGGCATGTCTTTGACCTCGAACTCGTAGATCGCTTCCATGCCCAGCTCGGCAAACGCCAGAACCTTGGACTTCTTGATCGCTTGCGCCACCAGGTAAGCGGCGCCGCCGACGGCCATCAGGTACACGGCCTTGTTGTCCTTGATTGCGTCAATGGCGGTCGGGCCGCGCTCGGACTTGCCGATCATGCCCAACAGGCCGGTCTGCTCGAGGATCTGACGGGTGAACTTGTCCATCCGCGTGGCGGTGGTCGGGCCAGCGGGGCCAACCACTTCGTCACCGACCGGATCAACCGGGCCGACGTAGTAGATGAAGCGGCCCTTGAGGTCGACCGGCAGGGTTTCGCCCTTGTTCAGCATCTCGACCATGCGTTTGTGCGCAGCGTCGCGACCGGTGAGCATCTTGCCGTTGAGCAGGACGGTTTCGCCCGGCTTCCAGCTCTGCACGTCTTCCGGGGTCAGGGTGTCAAGGTTGACGCGGCGGGCCGACGGGCCGGCTTCCCAGACGATTTCCGGGTAGGCGTCCAGCGGTGGCGCTTCCAGCGAGGCCGGGCCGGAACCATCGAGCACGAAGTGCGCGTGGCGGGTGGCGGCGCAGTTCGGGATCATGCACACCGGCAAGGAAGCGGCGTGGGTCGGGTAATCCATGATCTTCACGTCGAGCACAGTGGTCAGGCCACCGAGGCCCTGGGCGCCGATGCCCAGCTGGTTGACCTTCTCGAACAGCTCCAGACGCATTTCTTCGATGCGGTTCTGCGGGCCACGGGCCTTGAGCTCGTGAATGTCGATGGACTCCATCAACACTTCCTTGGCCATGACAGCGGCTTTCTCGGCGGTACCGCCGATGCCGATGCCCAGCATGCCCGGCGGGCACCAGCCGGCGCCCATGGTCGGAACGGTCTTGAGTACCCAGTCGACGATCGAGTCGGACGGGTTGAGCATGGCCATTTTCGACTTGTTCTCGGAACCGCCGCCCTTGGCCGCCACGTCCACTTCCACGGTGTTACCCGGAACGATGGAGTAGTGGATGACTGCCGGGGTGTTGTCCTTGGTGTTCTTGCGCGCACCGGCCGGGTCGGCCAGGATCGAAGCACGCAGGACGTTTTCCGGCAGGTTGTAGGCGCGACGCACGCCTTCGTTGATCATGTCGTCCAGGCTCATGGTCGCGCCATCCCAACGCACGTCCATGCCCACACGCACGAACACGGTCACGATGCCGGTGTCCTGGCAGATCGGCCGGTGGCCGGTGGCGCACATGCGCGAGTTGATCAGGATCTGCGCCATCGAGTCACGGGCCGCTGGCGATTCTTCGCGCAGGTAGGCTTCGTGCATCGCCTGGATGAAGTCCACGGGGTGGTAGTAGGAAATGAACTGCAGGGCGTCGGCAACGCTCTGAATCAGGTCGTCTTGCTTGATCACGGTCATGAGTCGCGCTCCTCTAAAAGACGGGAACATTCTTTAAGGGCAGCTGAAAGTCGCGAGCTTCGAGCGGCAAGCTGAAGCAGTGTGTACTGCTTTGAATTTGCCGCTCGAAGCTCGGAGCTCGAAGCTGCCCTTCAGGGTCGGCACGCCGGGCTGCTGGCGCGACGCTAAAAAGGCGCGGCAGTATACCGCGCCTCGGTGACGGGCACATCTGCCGGGAGTCATTCGTTGGTCGCATGACTGCAGGTTTTTGACGCCAAATACCCGGCCCGAAAATCAATGGTCATTTATCGCCTGCGCCACTAAAGTGGCAGCCGGTCTGTAGAGTAGGACACTCGGTCAGCCTCTTATCGCACGGTGAGTCAACGATTGACCCATAACGCCATTCAACGTCTTTTGCTCAAACGCTTCGCCCTCGCTGCAGCCACCTATGGATTGGCTTTGCTGCTGCTGTGGCTGGCGTATTTCACCGGACATTACGAAGATTCGCTGGCTGGCGTCGCCGTCGGCAGCGCCCTGGTGGTCATCAGCCAGGCGATCCTGTTCGCGGTGTTTTTCTCAGGCTGCAATCTGCGCTTTTCCGACCCGAGCCTGACCGAAGCACAAGTGCTGCTCGGCCTCGGTTGGCAGACGTGGCTGATCGCGCATCTGGAAGAAGCCCGCGGCGAGTTCCTGGTCTTCTATGTGCTGATCCTGCTGTTCGGTCTGTTCCATCTGTCACAGCGGGCGTTCGTACGCTGCGCGATGCTGGTGTTTTTCAGTTTTTGCGCCATCACGCTGTGGGACGGTTACCACTTGCATCTGCACGATCCAGCGCTTTCCGCGTTGCAGGCTTGCATCCTGTTGATCGTGCTGGCGTGGCTGGTGATTTATGCGCGCTTCGTCCAGACCTCGCGCCAACGCATGCGTCAGCGCCGGTTCGCCTTGCAGGCGCATCAGGACACCCTGCGCGGGATGATGCGCCAGCTCGAAGACCTGGTGGCCACCGACGAACTGACCGGGCTGTTCAATCGCCGGCATTTCCTGCGGCTGGCCACCCGCGAGCTGAATGCGATGGAGGCCGACGTGATGCATGGTCTGGCGCTGATCGACCTCGACCACTTCAAACGCATCAACGATATTCACGGCCACGCCGCTGGCGATCAGGTGTTGCAGGCTTTCGCCGGGGTGGCCGGGGCCTGTCTGCGCGAAGGCGATGTCCTGGCGCGTTATGGTGGTGAAGAATTCGTGGTGCTGCTGCCCGATTGCAACGCCGAGCGCCTGACCGCCTGTTGCGAACGCCTGCGCATCGCCTTCACCGACGTTGCACTGGTAGGCCTGAATGTGAAAAACCTCAGCCTGTCCGCCGGCATGACCCTGCTGGAACTGGGCGATGATCTGGACGACGCCTTGCAGCGTGCCGATCAGGCGCTCTATCGGGCCAAGCGTGACGGACGCAATCGTTGCGCGGCGGCATGGGAGAACGTCGATGCCTGAACTGCGGGTCGGTGATCGACAGTGGTCGGTGGCGGCGGGCAGCAACCTGCTTGATGCCCTCAACCGGAACGGTGTGGCGGTGCCTTACAGCTGCCGCGCCGGCAGTTGCCATGCGTGTCTGGTGCAATGCGTGCAGGGCTTGCCCGCCGACAGTCGCCCGGATGCCCTGAGCGCCGAACAGCGTGATCAGGGTTGGCGGCTGGCCTGCCAGTGCCAGGTGATAGAAGACTTGCAGGTGCACACCTTCGATCCCGTCACCGATGGGCGCCCGGCCACGGTCGAAGCGCTGGACTGGCTCGGCGACAGCGTGTTGCGCCTGCGCCTGACACCCCAGCGGCCGCTGCGCTACAGCGCCGGCCAGCATCTGGTGCTGTGGGCCGGCCAGATTGCGCGGCCGTATTCGCTGGCCAGCCTGCCGGAAGAAGACCGCTTTCTTGAATTTCACCTCGATTGCCGCCAGCCCGGCGAATTCAGCGATGCCGCGCGCCGCTTGCAGATCGGTGATCCGATCCGTCTCGGTGAACTGCGCGGCGGCGCGCTGCATTACGACCCGGACTGGCACGACCGGCCGCTGTGGCTGCTGGCCGCCGGTACCGGACTCGGCCCGTTGTTCGGCGTGTTGCGCGAGGCCTTGCGTCATGATCATCGGGGCGCCATTCGCGTCATTCACCTGGCTCATGACGCCGACGGGCATTACCTGGCCAAACCCCTTGAAGCGCTGGCCGCGCAGCGGCAAAACCTCAGCGTCGAACGGTGGACCGCGGCCGAGTTGCCGGGCGCTTTGGCGCAACTGCGCCTTGTCTCCCGACAAACCCTGGCCTTAGTCTGCGGCTCGACGGCCAGCGTCGACGCGTTTGCCAAGCGTCTGTTCCTGGCCGGACTGCCGCGCAATCAACTGCTGGCCGATGTTTTCCTGAGCCGTGGTTGAGCGCTGATTTCTCAGACGCGAGACACGCCATGCCCGACGCCATCCTGCTGCAACGCGAACGCGGTTTGCTGACCCTGCGCCTCAACCGCCCCGACAAGAAAAACGCCCTGACCCGCGCCATGTACAGCCAGTTGGCCGATGCGCTGAAACAGGCTGATAGCGACCCTGAAATCAACGCCGTGCTGATCACCGGCAGCGCCGAGTGCTTCACCGCCGGCAACGACATCGCCGACTTCATCCAGCAACCGCCGAGCGACCTCGACAGCCCGGTGTTTCACTTCATGCTCAATCTGCTGGAATGCCGCAAACCAGTGATCGCTGCCGTGGCCGGGGCGGCGGTGGGGATTGGTACGACGCTGCTGTTGCATTGCGATCTGGTGTACGTGGCGCGGGATGCGCGGTTGCGCATGCCGTTCGTCAACCTCGGTTTGTGCCCTGAGTTCGGTTCCAGCCTGATCCTGCCGCGCTTGCTCGGGCAGGCCAAAGCGTCCGAGTTGTTGCTGCTGGGGGAGGGGTTTACCGGTGAGCAGGCGGCGCAATGGGGGATCGCGACCGAGGCGCTGGGTAGTGGCGAAGCGGCACTGGCCAAGGCACGGGAGATGGCGTTGCGGTTTGACGAGCTGCCGGCCGAGGCGGTGCGCATCAGCAAACAGTTGATGCGCGCGCCGGATCGCGAGTTGATTCGCAAAGTGATCGAGGAGGAGGGCGCGCTGTTCACTCAGCGGCTGAGGTCGCCGGAGGCGCTGGCGGCGTTGACCGGGTTCATCAAACGCCATTAACGAAAAAGCCCCGCCATTCACATGGCAGGGCTTTTCGTTTTCAGCAACCGGTCACTCAGACCTGCGGGTCGCCCACGTGCAGGATTTTCATGCCGTTGGTGCCGCCGGTGGTGTGGTAGCTGTCGCCCTTGGTCAGGATGACCCAGTCACCTTTCTCCACCACGCCGCGCTTGACCAGCTCGTCGATGGCTTTCTGGCTGACTTCGTTCGGGGCCAGCGAAGCCGGGTCGAACGGCACGGTGTACACGCCACGGAACATCGCCGCGCGGGCCTGGGCTTCGCGGTGCGGGGTGAAGCAGTAGATCGGCACCGACGAACGGATACGCGACATGATCAGCGGGGTGTAGCCGCTTTCGGTCAGCGCGATGATCGCCTTGACGCCCGGGAAGTGGTTGGCGGTGTACATGGTCGCCAGTGCGATGCTCTCGTCGCAGCGCTCGAATTCCTTGCCGATGCGGTGGCTGGAGGTCTTGCTGGTCGGGTGCTTTTCAGCGCCGACACAGATGCGCGCCATCGCCTGCACGGCTTCCAGCGGATAAGCGCCGGCAGCGGATTCGGCAGACAGCATCACGGCGTCGGTGTAGTCGAGCACGGCGTTGGCCACGTCGGACACTTCGGCGCGGGTCGGCATCGGGTTCTGGATCATCGACTCCATCATCTGGGTCGCCACGATCACCGCCTTGTTGTGGCGACGTGCGTGCAGAATGATTTTCTTCTGGATGCCCACCAGTTCGGCGTCGCCGATTTCCACACCCAGGTCGCCACGGGCAACCATCACCGCGTCGGAAGCCTTGATCAGACCGTCGAGGGTTTCGTCGTCGGCCACGGCTTCGGCGCGTTCGATCTTCGCCACCAGCCAGGCGGTGCCGCCGGCTTCGTCGCGCAGTTGACGGGCGTAGTTCATGTCGGCAGCGTCACGCGGGAAGGACACGGCGAGGTAGTCGACTTCCATTTCAGCGGCGAGCTTGATGTCGGCCTTGTCTTTTTCAGTCAGGGCCGGCGCGGTCAGGCCGCCACCGCGACGGTTGATGCCTTTATGGTCGGACAGCGGGCCGCCGATGGTCACGACACAGTTCAGTTCGGTGGCGGTGGCGGTTTCAACGCGCATCACCACGCGGCCGTCGTCGAGCAGCAGCTCGTCGCCCACGCCGCAGTCCTTGACCAGGTCCGGGTAGTCGATGCCGACCACCTGCTGATTGCCTTCGGTCAGCGGATGGCTGGTGGAGAAGGTGAACTTGTCACCGATCTTCAGCTCGATGCGCTTGTTGGCGAATTTGGCGATACGGATTTTCGGGCCTTGCAGGTCACCCAGCAGGGCGACGAAGCGGCCGTGCTTGGCAGCGAGGTCACGCACCAGCTTCGCGCGAGCCTTGTGCTCGTCGGGGGTGCCGTGGGAGAAGTTCAGACGGGCGACGTCCAGGCCAGCCAGAATCAGCTGTTCGAGAACTTCCGGCGAGTTACTGGCCGGGCCAAGGGTAGCGACGATTTTGGTACGACGGACGGACATGCAAAGACTCCTCAGGTTCAAGCGCCAGCGAAGGCTACTATGCTCGAAGGGTGTAGTCATTGTTCGTTTGCACTACTTAATACTTTCTTTATTGAACACGACAACTTTGGGACAAACGCGCCTGAAGATTTCCGACCAGGGGTCGATACAGAGCACAAGACAGGAGAACCCCCCATGCGATTCGTGCCCATTGCCGCCCTTGCCCTCAGCGTCCTCGCCGTCACGGGCTGCACCCGTTGGTCGATGAACCATCATTTGAACAACGCCTACAGCGCCTACGACCGGGGCAATTGCGAGCAGGTGATGCTCGAACTGTCCAAGGTCGAGCGCGCCAGTCGTGCCCGCCCGTATGTGTGGCCGGAAGTGTCGATGATGCGCGGCCAGTGTCTGGAGCGGCAGAAGATGTTCGTCGATGCGGCGCAGACCTATCAGTTCATCATCGCCTCGTACCCCAACAGCGAATACGCCTACCGCGCCCGCGCGCGTCTGGAAACCCTGCAGAGCCTGGGCCATTACCCGACCCGCAGCGCGGCGGCCGTGGTGCGTCCGACCCGCTTCTGATGGCGGTTGTCATACAAAATCTGGCTGGCTGTACAAGGTGAGCTATAGTCCAGAGACACCGGTTCGAAGCCTGCTTTGTGAACCGGCGCAACACCTGCGACTGGCTTGAGATTGACGTGGCGAGCGCCGCCACACCGGAAGCGGGGAGAGCGGACCTGTCGGGCAGGTTCGTTCCGAATCACAGTGCGGCCCCAGGCACCGGGCCCTGCATGGCGATACGCTCATGTTTACCGACCGTCGAATCGAACGGCATCAGCTGCCGTATTTTCTGCGAGTGTTCAACAGCGTCACCGACAAACCCATCGGCTTTCTGGGCAATGTGTCCGAAGACGGTTTGATGCTCATCAGCCAGTTGCCGATGATGCTCGGTGCCGAATTCAACCTGCGCCTTAAAATCCCCGTGGGCGATGGCTGTCAGCAGGTCATCGACCTGACGGCGTGCTGCCTGTGGTGCCACGAAGACGCGACCCCCCAACATTACGACGCCGGCTTCAGCCTGTACCGCACGCCGCCCGAATACGGGCAACTGGTCGAGGCGTTGAAGCAGTACTTCAGTTTTCAGCCGTTGCCGGCCTCGGCCTGACTCAAAACCTTCAAAAGCATCACGGGCAAGCCCGCTCCCGCAAGGACAGCGCTGATCCCTGTGGGAGCGGGCTTGCCCGCGATGGTGTCATTTCAGACAACTCATAACCAAAGGCTAGGCAACAGCAATCGCCCGCTCGTTATCCAGCGTCCTCTCTGCCAGCAGCAACCCCATCTCGCTCAACTGATAGATCGCCATCGCCAGATGCCGCGGCTTGTCGTCCAGGCTATCGGCCAGGTCGAGCAGCAGGATGCTGACCGAGGAAAAGGTCTCATAGGTCTGGATGGCGATCGCCTCGGGGTTGATGTCCGGGTCGACCTTGAACATCTGCATGCCGCGATCGACGGAATTGCGTGACTTTTCAGCTTTGGGGTTGAGGTAGAAATCGAGGGCCCGGTGGGCCGCGTCGTGGAGTTTTTTTGAATCGACGGAGGCGTAGGGAGAGACCGGATCGGGTTGATCGGTCGGGTCCGTTGGATCGATGTCCAGCGGTGGGTTTGGCGTTGGTTTTTTCATGTATTCGTACTCGTCATCAAGGCCACCATCTGGCTCGCGACTAAACGAGAAAGGGGTGGCGGCTGTAAGCAGGTTAGTCGACCGGGAGTACGTACCGGTGCGCCCTAGGGCGCCCTGCGAACAGCCACCATCGAGTGCGGGGATAGGGAATACCCGACTGGATGACGCTTATGCGCAACGTACTAAAGACCCCGGGCGACTAAACCCGGCCGCTGATTGGCAGCGACGGGAATCAAGTTACGGGCCAACGCCAAAGCGCACAAGCCGGCGGATTCTGAGGGATTTGTAGGCAATGGCACAAGGCGTCGTAGCCCGCTGTTACGACTTGCAGGACGCTGCCGGACCGGGTTGTGGGAAGAGTTACCGTTTGTCGGGACTGTCAGATCTGTCAGGTGTGGAAGTACAAAAGGTTGCCATTAATAAGTGAGCCAATTTCTCGCATGCACCGGCAACTTTCCTGAACCGTCTTGGAGAAGATCATGGATACCGACGACGATAATGAAAAAGATTTTCCTGACGGTGAAATGGAGGGGCAAAGTACAGGCAATGTTGAGTTTGGCTTCATGAATATCGAACCATCTGTTGCAGGCGAAGCGATCAATCCGGAATCCCCGCAGAATCCATTAGTTGAAACCAAAATCCTGCGGGCCGAGAAGGATGGCTACTGGGCTGAAATTGAAGTCAGTACTATATGGGAAGTGGACGGTACCTCGTTTGATTGCCGGGTCACACGATATCGCACCAAGTCCAGTAACGCTGGCCTTGATGGCAAGCTTTACTTTTCTCTGCATCAGGAACCTCGAGGGTCCACTTCCGGTTATTCAGAAAGTGTTGGTAGAGCTTCACAGTACGGCCAATGGTCCAATCTTGATTGGAAGGCAGTTATACCGACCACTACCAAAAAAGCGCGAATAGATTTTACCTTTGTCTATTCTTATTTCCTTTCGGGGATCGTGCTTGAAAAAACTTTAGAGAAATTTGAAATTATTATTTGGTACTTTCCCCCTCCTCCTCAACCCACGCTTGTCTCCCGAAATTTTAATACTTCAACATTTGAAGTGACAGGTACGGGAGGTTTAGCCGGGGCACTTATGGTCCTTGATGACGGAGCTGGAACCTTGGCAACGCGTGTTCAGCCAACTGGCGGAGCATGGTCAGTGCCAGTTACTGTTGCGGACAACGTTAACACTCAGCGGATGCAGGCGTATCAGCAAGTTTATGGTGTGAATTCGCCTCGTACTCCTTTGGTGTACATGTATCGAGCAAAACTGACCTACCCAACCGCTGGGGCGATCGTGCCGATGAAGGACCTTGTTTACCAAGCCATCGGTGCGCCAGATTCGAAAATGTTCGCATTGAACTCCAAGAATATTTATGAGAGCTGGTCTGATCAACACCTGGTTAATTCATCTGGTGTATGGCAAGGCGCATCGATCAGAGTTTTGCCCAGCGGAAATGCAGAAGTGAAAGTTCGTTTTTATGACAATCCAGATGTGTCTGCCTCCTATGATTACACCCAGTCGGTTGCTTTCAAAGTACTGGGTTACCCGCGAATTACTCTGCCCACAGCTGATTCGCTTCAGAACTCAAACTTTGACCTCAGTGGCGATAATGGATTGGCTCAAAGCAGGATCGTTGCTTATTACGATCTGACGGGCACTGCTGTCGGTGAAAGCACTGTGAGAGCGGACGGTACCTGGACCATACCTGTGGCGGGCAGAGCGGGGTTGGTTTCATTGGCGGTCGAACAATTTGCCGGAGGCAAGAGTTCCGGACGTGGTGCTTTGCGAACATTCAAGATAAAACCCCCACAACCGAACAAACTGACGGTACAGGTCGACGCCCAAGGCAAAGTGACCCTCGGAGGTGTAGGGCATGTCGGCGCGACGTTCTATCTCCACGTCCAGGGCGACTTCACGCCTTTCCACTCCTTTACCGTTACAACGTCTCCCTGGACAGTGCTCTTTCCCGATTGGTTGCCGGGTACTTCGCTGATCGGTGGCCGACAAAGTGTGCCCGACAGTGCAGGGCAGCCGATCTATTCGGATTGGGCGCCGGAGAGCACCACGGTCGTGGTGCCTGTTCCTCCTCCGACATTGAGTTTCCGCGTCAGTCCGGACGGCATTCCCACTTTCTTCGGTACGGGCAGGATCTGGTCCGGGCAACCGGCCGCCAGAGTAGAGGTCCGGTTGAACAACGCCCACACCGCAATCGTGCCGATCGTTGAAGTAGAAGCAACTTCGACCTGGTCCAGCGAGGCAACCGAACGCTGGGCTCCTGGGACGTATTCGGTAACGGCTACTCAGTGGTTCAAAACGCTGCAATCAGAATGGGTTCAGCCGCCTGTTTCGGCAGTAATCCCCGCTCCCCCTGCGGTTATCGAAAAAGTGACCCCGAACGGCCTGTTTGCAACGGTCGTTGGCCAATGCTGGCCGGGAGCGGAGTTGACGATCAAGTTCGACGACAATTCCACCCCCCATCGGGTTACAGATACGGACAAGGACGGGCAATGGGACTTCCAGAGCCCCACGGCGTTTCGCCCCGGCAGGCACACGGTCAGGGTCACGCAAACTTTCGGTGGGCAAACCTCCAGCGAGGTGTCCATGGCCTTCGATATAGTGGTGAGCGTACTGGTGATCACTCCGCCACCGGGAGGGGAAACGGATCATTTGCCGGTATTGCAAGGCACCGGCGGGATCGACGGCTTCACGATCAGGGTTTTCGATTACGTGACCCACGACCTGTTGGGAGAGGCGCTTGCAACAGGAGATGCTTGGTCAGTGCCGATCAAGGAACTCGACTACCAGACCCACACCGTATTCGCCATACAGGTGCTGGGTGACTTGCAATCGGTACCCAGCACTTCGGTTACTTTTACAGTGGTGTTGTTTGCGCCAACGATCGACTTTCCCGAAACAGAAACATCAGTTCCTCGGACATTCGCGGTAGAGGGTTATGCCAGAGCGGGGAAAGGATTCGACCGGCCTGAGGTCGATGTGTACCTCGACGACGTTCCCCATCGTGTTTATCCGCATTTTGGGGATGGATATTTCAAACAATATTTCACACGGCCATTGGGGCCATGCGTACTTAAAGCCAGGCAATACTTCAAGGATCAGGAGTCACCGCCCAGTGAGGATGTGCTGGTCACGATCGTTCCCGACAAGGCACTCATTGAAACGCCAGCTATTGGTGAGGCTGTCGGAAAGCATTCGATGACCTGCGGGTTCGGATACCCGGGAGATGGAGTCGTGGTTGCCCTACGTGATGGTACGGAGCTGGGGCGGACCGAAGTTCGGGGGGACGGAACGTGGTTCTGTCCGGTCGAGCTTCCTGATACTGCGAGCGACCTTTCACTCCTCACCGAGCAGCGCAATGGTGAGTTCCACTCGGGTTGGTCTGAGCCCAGACCCGTGCAGCGGCTTGCGGCCCCACCCACCTTCAACGAACCGTCGGAAGGCAAGTGGGAGGGACCAACACCCGAGTTCACAGGCGTTGCTCAGGAGAGTTCGCGGGTTGATGTGGTCGCCTGGTACGACGCAGAGGAGAAACATGCCAGCGCTCTCGTAACCAACGAAGGACGTTGGGCCGGCGCATCCGAACGAAATCTGCCTGCCGGCCCGCAATGGGCCCGTGCCGTGCAGGTCGTGGGTGGAAAACGCTCCATGCCCGCTGACAGCAAACGATTCGAAATAGCGCCATCTGGCGAGCCGCCACGGCGTCATCCAACTCCCCAGTGATCCGACCAATGGTCGCGTTTACTGTCAGTTATGACAGTAGACGCCGCCCGTGCGATGGCGCCAAATCCTTTGCAGGCACTGTGCAAAATGCGCCGTTCCTTCACTGGAAACCGTTTCGGACCCAGGAGCATCAACATGGACCGCTCTCCCGCTCAGATCGCTCAGAAGATGTTCACGCAAGCGGTCGGTAAACCCAAACGCTCGTCCACGACGGCAATGACACGTTTTTTCAAGGAGGGGGGATCTGTCGTCGTGCTGGCGCAGAAAGGCGTCGACGGGTTGATGCACGAGTATGGCCTGACCCGGCAACAGGCCGGCGAGTTCCAGCAGCGCCTCAATGTGCTGTCGACCGCGGTATTGCGGGAATTCATCGAGCACCAGTTGACCGCGAAAGACTCCAGGCCTGTCGCGCGCAAGGGGCTCAATAACGGTCCGACGTACGCCTTGTTGTTCAATCCGAACTTCGACGACTTGTGCCCGCCGGGTGCAATCGAAGCCATTCATTCGCCTGCGGCGTATCTGACAGCCCTGTTGCATTGGGCGTTGCATCGGCTGGGCGTGACCGATGGCAAGGCTCTTCCGCTGGTTGACCGGCGTACGGACCTCGAAAAACTGTTGATCGATGTCAAGGCGGTTCATGGCGCAGTGTTGTCGGTGGACGTGATCAGCCGCATCATGGAGCGCTTCATCACCGCCACGCTGGGGTCCATTCCAAACCTTGACGAGGCGTTGAGCCAGAAGGCCTTTCCCCGTGAGCTGCCCTTTCACTGGCCCTGGGTCACGCTGGATCATGTACTGAAGGGGCATGACGAATCGGTGGGCAGCGTGGTGCGTCGGTGCGATTTGCAGTATCCGTACTTTCTTCGCTCGGCACCGTGGAGCGACAAGTCGGATGACGCCCTCGTTCAAGCTACACGGTTGAGTCCATCACAGCGGACAATCCTGACCGAGGCGCCGCATTTTCCAGACGGAGCGGACGAGTTCTATCGGAAATACCTCGGTCTCAAGGATATTTCGGTGGGTAATCTGAGGCTCGTCGCCGTTTTCAATGAACGCATGAAACTGGATACGCCGGCGCTTGAGGCATTGCTTTCGATTCAAGGTTTTGCTCCTGTCCTGTCCGAAAATGCGCCACCAATAAGCGCAGGCCCATACCCTGTAACAGGCCGGGATCATGGGTCTGTGTTCATTAATGAGGCAACGTTCCCCCCCATCAGGGTCTTCAATACCGGCGTGGAACTGCTCAACCGTTTCGAGGATATGGAGCCCGACCGGGTTGACCGTGCCAATCGTATGGTACGACTGACTGACTGGTTGCAGTTGGACAGTCACGAGACCGATCGACTGATCGTTGCGGCAATGCTCGCTGAAGTGCCCCAGCCGACCCCCTCTCGCTATTGGATCACAGCCAATACTCTGCGAGCTGTTGGCTTGTTCCAGGAATTGCGGGAGGTTTTCGGATGCACCGCAGAAGACTTCGCCGCTTTTATCGGGCTGCTTTCCATTTTCGGGCGCGGTACGGAGCGTGCCCAATTCGATCGAATTTTCAACAGTGATGCCGCCAGCTCTCGTCCTTTGGTACTTGATGACCGATCCTTCCCGGTGATTCCCGTGACCGCTGCCGACCTGCTTACGGTCAAGCAATTGTGCGCGGGTCTGCGCACTGATCTGGAAACCTATTTTTACCTCGCCAACCTGATTGCCGCCGCTCATGGCCTGACTGAGCTCAAATGCAACTTGCCGATCGTGTCCAGTTTTTATCGCATGGTCAGGCTGCCCCGTTTGCTGGGGATCACTCCGATCGAGGCAGTCCTGTTGTTGAACCTGACGGGAGGTCAGGTCTGGGTGAACACGCTGGCCGGCGTGCCACAGATCAACAACCTGCAGTCAGCTGATACACCGGACGTATTGAGTGTGATCCGTGCCTTGATGGATGGCGTGCAATGGGCTCAGAGCGTGCAGTTACCGGTGCACTGGGTGGTGCAACAGGCGACAGTCTGGCCACCGAACCGGCCCGATGAAAGACAGCTCGCTCTGTTCGATCAGTGGCGTCGGCAGGCCCCGGTGTCTCAGATGACGGAAGATGTACTGAAAATGGCCGGTATCGAGCCCTTGTCGAACAATCGCCAGTGGTTGCGGGCGTTGAGGGCGTTGGTTGACGAACAGGGACTGATTCGTGATTTTGTTGAATCAGCGGATCAGACCTACGAAGCCCATGCCCGGGAAATGGCGGAGCGGGCTGTGGTGTTTGAGACGGGGAGCCTCAATACAGCTCTGGTGGAGCTGATTCTGGCGGTCGTGCTGCGTTGCCGCGCCAGTCAGAACAGTATGGTGCAGGAAGGGTTGGCTGCGTATAGCGGCCTGAAGCCGGATATGGTTCTGCAGGTGCTTGGGTGGTCCGGCGCCAATGTGCATTTCGTATTGGCTCAAGTGCTCGCGTTGCCGGAAACTTTCAAGGACAGCGGTACGGTGCTGCGACGGGAAGACCCGTCGAGTGATCCTGTTCTGCAGGTGTTGGCCGAGTTCTTGAGACGTAGCGCCGTGGTCGCGAGGCTGGAACTCAGCAGTGAATTTCTGAATCACTTCATCGCGACCGGGTATCGCGAATGGTTCGGTCTGAATTCGGTCGACGCATTCGACCTTTCAACACTGTATTACCTGACAGTGTACAAACGTGCCCTGGGCATGAGTGATCGGCCGGAAACGAGACTGGTTGACTATCTGCGCCGCATTAACGCGTTGCCGGCCAACCTGAGCAACCACGGTCTTGAGCTGGTTCAGGAGCGTGCCGCGAAGTGGCTCGCCGAGCTGTTCAACTGGAGCGTGGATGAAGTGCGCATCTGCGCCGCTCATGTGAACCCGTCGAAAGGCCTGGTCGTGACCCTGCAACAGCTTGATGTGCTGACCCGTATTCGTTTGTTGGCCAAAAAGACCGGTCAGAGTGCCAGGACACTCCTCGAGCTCGGGAAGCTGCCACCGGACAGCGAATATGCCGACTATGAACGCGTCGCGGACCTTGTCAGAGGCAGCCTGACGACCACGACCGAACCGACTTATGCTGACGACGTCATGGCCGTGGAGCTGGACGTGATCGTGCGCTGGACGACGGAGCCCGATCCCGTCAGGTTGATCGCCAACAAACCGGACGAATTTGCCGAATTTACCGTAACGGTAGAGAACCGCGAAGGCCAGGTGCGATTGAGCGTCAATGTTCATTGCGCCACCACGCTGGGCCGGTTTGAACCTTCAATGATCACCACCGGCGACGACGGCACGGCGAAGGTGAAGTTTTTCCCGGGCAGTCGGATGGGCAGCGTTACCCCCGTTTTCTGGCTGGATCTGGGTGAGGAAACGCCCGCACCGAGGATCGAGATCGGGCCGGATATGGCCACACTCCATTTGATAGCCCGAAACCCTTCCCCCATCCCCGACAGCACCGTGCTGATCGGAACGCCGGTGACCTGCCGCGCCATCGTCCTGGACGACTACGACAACCCCATCGCAGGCGCATCGGTGACCTGGACACTCGATCCGCTGCCTCAGGGTGAGATCGAGACTGTTACTGACCGGCAAGGAGGCACCGAGGTGACATTCACCAGTGCCAAGCCGCTTACCGTGAAGGTTACAGCGACGGCTGAAAACTCGACGACCGTTACGTTCCGCGATGTGACGTTTGTCGCAGCCCTTCCCGCGCGCCGACGAGTACCGGCGCCCCGCAAACAACGCAAACAGTGACAGGAGACGGTGATGCTCAATAAAACTTCAGGTGAGCTGTCAGCCCTGCGTCGCAATGCGTTGATTGATTTCTGTCTTCACGCAAAGCATGAGAAGGCCAATCATCCCTTTCCGATGAATACCCAATCGGCGGATGACCTCTGGGAATGGCTGCGCTCCGACCCGCTGGACAGCGACGAGATTGAAACCTCGTGGGTGGCGGAGGCCGTGAGCTGTTTGCAGGCTTACATTCATGCGGTGTTCCAGAAACTCGAACCGGGGTACGACGGGCGGGAGTTCGATCCTGGCCTTCTGCAAGAGTGGGACCTCGCCCGCAGTTACGGGTCGTGGTCGGCAAGCACGCTGCTGGTGTGCATGCCTGAGGAATCCATCACGCCTTATGTGCGCATCCGAAAAACCGGATTGTTCAGGGCTCTTGAGAGTTATGTGAATCAGACCTCGATCACTGACGATTCGGTGCTCAAGGGCGTGCAGCGTTACCTGCGCAGCTTTGAAGAAACCTGCAATATGAATGTCTCGACCGGTTATCTGGACGGTGCCGATCCGTGGAAGGCGCGTTATTACCTGGTGGGCAGACAACGCATTGCGCCTTTTGGCTGGTTCTGGCGTGAAGCGAACATCGACCTCGCTGTCGATTCGCCATCGGTCAATCCGACGGCATGGGGTGAGTGGAAGTCTGCCGACATCCCCACCGATGACACCGTGCTGGACTGTCGGATGGTCTTTTGGGAGGGCCGGTCATGCATGGTCTGGGTCCAATGGCGTGAGGGTCTTTTCGATAAAACAGGTGAGATGCAACGCCCCCACGAGCTGGAGGTCATGGTGGCGTTCATTGCGCTGGACGACAGCTGGTCGCCACCCATTCGCTTGCATCTGCTGCAGACTGACAAGGACGTGTCGAAGGGGTGCCGGTTGGTCGCGGTGATTCTGCGTGATGAGATCGATACCGAGTATCCCAAGGGCCGGCTGGCGGTGCATGTGACCAATGTCCAGCCCAAAGTTGGTACGTCGTCAGCGCAGTCTGTCGCGATCTATGAAACCCGTGACTCGCTGTTTCGCAAAGTGAAGGACGAAACGGCGGTCATGGATTACCTGGCCAATCACTTGTTTGTCGAGCGCCGTACGCTTCAGCAAAAAATGCGGCCGCAGTTGTTTCCGGCTGTTGACAGCCAGATCACCAACTCCGGCACGCTGGTGGAGTTTTTGGGGATCAAGGCTTATATCGTGCGTAACAGCCCTGCCGAACACTCGCTCTGGGTTCAGGGGTATTGTGCTCACGTCTCACATGGCGATGGCACAGGGATAGATTTCACGCTGGCCGTCAAGTTTTCCACTGGTAGCGACCCTCAGCCATTGACTGAAAAGTACCCGTCCTCCGGCGGATGGGCAACGAAATGGCTGGAAATCAAGCGGTCGACGTTCAACAGCATCACGATCACCGTGACGTTGACAGGTGCCGCAAACTACGGTGAGCGAACCCTCGTCCTGACGGTCCCCGCCACGCTCGGTGAGCATGGACCCCTGCCATATATCCATGACACCGATACGAAGGGCGCCCAGTTTCTGGCCTTCAACCAACCGGCAACCGTTTTGCAATTGAAATACGTCCGGCTCAATACGTTGATCGGGCACGAACTGGTGCTGCGTTCCAGTGTATCGATCTGGGCATTGCTTGACTGGGCGACGCAGTTTCCGAAGGAATCGCCTCTGCCTGAAAACGAAATCGAGCCGAACGGCCCGTTCGATGGCGCCAATGGTCTGTTTTTCTGGGAGCTGTTTTTTCACTTGCCCCACCTGATTGCCGCCCGGCTGCGTGACGAGAACCGTTTTGAAGCGGCCCAGCGCTGGCTGCATTGCCTATTCAATCCTCAGGAGCCTGCGAAACCGGCGGAGGGTGATGTCCCGGCAAAACCGCCATACTGGGGTTGCCGGCCCCTGGACGTGAAAAAAACCGACATCGCCCATGAAGCCTTCGCACCGGGGGATCCGGATGCCATTGCCTATTCATCGCCCTGGCATTACAAGATCGTGGTTTTCCTCGACTACGTAAACAACTGCATCGCCTGGGGCGACTGGCTCTTTCGCCAGATGACGCGAGACAGCCTGACGGCCGCCAAGCTGCAGTATGTCCGGGCCAGGTCGCTGATGGGCGCCAGTCCGGATACACGTAGCGTCAATCGCTGGGAACCCAAAGAGCTCGGTGACCTCGTGAAGGAAATGTTGACCCGACCGGCCCTCGCGGAGTTTGAAAAGACTTTGCGGTTGCGGGCGGAGGAGTTGCCGGTCAGGGCTGCACGCACTCGGTGTCCGAATGTAATCGGCACGTCTTCTTTCAAGCTCCCGGTCAGTTCGCGTTTGCTGAGACTCTATGATCTGCCTGGTCAGCGTATCGACAACATTCGTCATGGTCGGACAATCGACGGCAAGCTTGCATCCATCCCTCTATTCACCGCCATGGATCCAAGGGAGTTGTTGAGCCGGCTGGCAGCCGGTAACGCGGGACCGGTGCGACCGATGGGCGGGCAGTTACGAGTGGCGGTCTGTCGCTGGAACGTACTGTTCGATGCAGCGTTGCAGATGGTGCAGCACCTGCAGGAGCTGGGGAACGAAGTGCAGCGTCTGCTTGAACATCAGGATCGTGTCCAGCAGGAGACGTTGCAGCAACGCCATTTGACTGAGCTTGGCGAATTCGCTCGTCGGGCACAGGAAGAATCCATAGCACGTGAGGTCGAGAGCCTTACGGCGCTGCAACACAGCAGAACCATGGCCGAAGAGCGTGAGCTGCATTACGCCGATCTGTACGAAAAACACATTTCACCTGATGAGTCCCAAGTCATGGAATATCTCGAGGCTGCTTCTGGCCTCGCTTCTCTGGCCACCGGCTTTCAAATGGGGGCGGCGGTTGTCCATGCGTTCCCCAAAATCTGGGGTACGGCCAATGGCGGTCAAGAGCCAGGTCACCTGTTAAGTGCGCTGGGGTTTGCCTTCCAGATTGGCGCGGACGTCCAGCGCGCCAAAGCTGATAAGACAGCCAACTCCGAAAGCTATCGTCGTCGCCGAGAGGAATGGCGGTTGCTGCGCAATCAGGCGATTACTGAAAAAGATGCGCTCAGTGCCCAGATTAATGGCCAGGAACGGGCCATCAATGCAGCAAGGATCAATCTGGAACACACCCTTGCCGCGAATGACCAGGCGTTCAAACTGTTCGAGTTCCTGCAGACCCGAGCGACCAATCAGGAGCTTTACCAGTGGCTGATGGGGCAAGTGCAAACCTTGCACTTTCAGGCGTATGACGCCGCTGTTGCACTGTGCCTGAGCGCTCAGGCAGCCTTGCGAGCGGAAACCTGTGAGTTCGACGCTTATCAACTGGACATCGATGTCTGGCGCGACCAGCGGCGCGGCTTGACGGCTGGCGCGACATTGCAGGCCAGTCTTTTGCGAATGCGGTCGGAATATCTGCAACGTAATGAGCGACGCCAGGAGATCGTCAAGACCGTTTCACTGCAACAGCTGTTCGATGATCCTGCGACCCGGCAGAAGGGCTTTGACAACTGGACGGAAGCGCTGGATCACTTGCTGGCGACGGGCACACTGGATTTCGAGCTTACCCAGCTGCTGTTCGACCGCGACTACCACGACCATTACTGTCGTCAGATTCTTCGCGTTGAAGTCACCTTGCCAGTGCTCACCGGGCCTTTCGAAAATGTGGTGGCGAACCTGATACAGGTCGGCAGCTATATCGCCACAAAACCATCGAGCGAATCGCTGGAGTATCTGCACTCCGGAGAGGGTGTGGCGCCGGTCGATGTGCTGATCAACCTGAGCAGCGGGCAGCAGGTTTCCCTGTCCTCTGGGCTGGACGACATGGGCATTGTCTCTCTCAGCGCTGACGAAGGCATGACGCTGCCGTTCGAAAACACCGGTGCCGTATCGCGCTGGCAGATGGTATTTCCCTGGCATCTGAAGCAAGAGCCGATGCTGCTGTCGCTGACCGATATCGTGATCAAGGTGTTTTACACCGCCAAGGTCGGGGATCTGGCTTTTTCCAAAAAAGTGCAGGAGCTGGTTAACGAGGCTGAGCGCAAGGTCGAGTCCAAGGGGACGCAATCATGAGCGAGAGAAGCATCGATACGGATCACAACTTAGTGAAGAACGGCAATATGACCGAGGGCTACACCGCCTGGGATGATGTGCTCAATCCGGGCGGTGTCGCTATCCGAACCGACAGGTGGGGAGACAAAATCGTATCGATCATGACACTCACCCATCGCGCGGCGGTTCGGCAGAGGATGATCGTGCCGATCGGACAGCAGGCTGAGGCTCGTTATAGCCTGCGTGTTCTCTACGAGAACACCTATTTGTCATCCGCCGCACTGCTGGTGCTCAATAAAAAGGGCAGTGACGAAAAGCTGGAAATCCAATTGCCGGCGAAGGCAGAGTTGCGGGATGCCGACTCTTTGGCGGTTGATCTGACCGAAATTCAGAAGGATTTGCCGGAAGCGTTGGGTTTACGAGCAGGTGATGAACTGGAGATCAATATGAGCAGCCCGGCGAGGGCTGCGGGTGACCCCAGCTCTGCGGAAATCCGTCTGACCGGAATAGAAATAAAACTGAATCTTCCGGCGTTGACGTTGGAGGCAGTCATCAATGATGGCAGGGTATTCGGCTCGGGCAGTGTTTTGCCGGTCTGCCTGGGTGCTACCGGTGATCAACGTCACAGGGTTTCTTTTGTGGTTGAGCCGCAGAGTGTCTGGAAAAGTCTCGAGGCCAGCCTGTGGCTGGACGATAACCCGCTGGAGGCCATTACCGCTGAGCCCGAGTTGGGGAAATCTCAGAGCATCAATCTGGACTGGCTGCTGGATTGTCCGGAGCCGACAGGCAAAGAACCTTATGAACTGAAAGCAAAGATTTACAGCAAATACTCGGCGCCAGCGTATTCACTGTTGGTTTCCTGGGGGCACCATCTCCTGGAGTTGCTGGCGCTCAAACAGGCCGAGACGGATCCGGTCATCGAGTACAACCAATCGGTGGAGCTGCAGGTTCAGGCCAGATCCTCCTATACCCACACACCGGTGGAGAGTGAGGTGATCTGGCGGGAAGACAGCAAAGGGGAGAAGGTTTTGCACCGGGGCCCTACCGATGCTCAAGGCCGGTCGACGTTTATTTACACGCCAACCGAGGAGGGGGTAAGCAGGATTGTCGCTTCGGTGGCCAGTCTTTTGTCCGACAATGGCGAAGCGACGAATACATTCGAGGTTCGAGCGTTTGCGAGTGATCCGTTCAAAACCTTACAGGCTCGGTTCAATGGCGGGCCCCCGGCCCTTTGGGGGGCGAAAACTCGCTATCCGGAGCGCGGTGAGCCATTCCCTGTCAATCTGGATATTCCGGCGGAACATCCTCTGAGCGCCGCCAGGTTTTTCCTGAACTGGGCAAATGGTGATCCTCAAGCGGACGTGGGGGCAACTGCTCAACCGGATTTTGGGGCTCCAGCGCCTGTTGTGGGCGGTACAGTTCTCTGGACAACGAACTTCGAGGACAAGCGCGACGGCGTATTTGGCTGGACCCTTGGTTGTTCCAGGCTGCAGCATCTATCCCGTAGCAATGCCATGTCGCTGGCTTACAACAGAGTCGTGATCGGCGACACCTGGGGGCCGAGCAAGTTGCCGGTGGTGGACGAAGGCGACGTTGTGACGTGCATGGTGAAGGTGCAAACGAGTGATGGACGACCTGTCAGCAACGCTGAAGTAGAGTTTGTGACACCAACCGGAACGGTCAAGTCTTTCACGGGTGTGGATGGCTGGGGGAGCGTGGATCACACGCCGGCCAATGCGGGTGATTACGTGATCGTCGCACGGGTGCAGCGCCACGAAGACGCGCCTGTGGAGGAGCATTCATTCGCCGTCAAGGCGTTGCCCACCAGCGCATGGAAAGGGCAGGTCAATGTCTCTCTGGACGGGGAACCGATTGACCGGGTCATTCAAGGGGTGATTTGCCGACATGGCAAAGTACACAGATTGCGTATTGATCCTGTCGCGAATAGCCGCTTTATCGGCAAGTCGATTGCATTGGACTGGAATGGGAATACGCCCCCTCTACCGGGACTTCAGCTGGATCCGGAAGCCGGTGACGCTCGAGTGATGAGTGAATTGGGTCTTGAGTGGGCGATCGATTCAGGCACTGTCGGCAGTGGACTCTCGACTTTGGCGTTCAGCAGTTCCGATTCGCCGGAAGTATACGAGCTTCCCGCCAGGCTGCTGGGCAGCGATCTCGCGAACGAACTCCGGGTGATGCTTGATCATGTTTCGGCTGAGCCGGGTACTGACGCGGTGCACCCCTGCCTTGGGGCCTCCCACACATCCGCGCTTATGCCAAAAGGGGTCAGTGCGTTGCATGGACTGCCTGTGAAAATGGCCATCACACCATTGGCACCGGGAATGAAAGTCAGTCCACCACTGAGTGAAGATGTCTTCATGGCGGCGGGCGGCGCCCGTAGGCAACTGGACTTTACCGACAGCACTGTCGGTGTCGAGATGATTCAGACCGCTACCATTGAGATCGGTGGGGAGCCGCTGACGGTGCAGACTCGATTGATGCTGGGCCATAACAAACTCAAGATTCTGGCCTCGCGCGGTCCGGCCATTGATCCTGTCATGAGCAAAGGTGAGCGTGCCCGGGTCGAGTTTCGGATGGGGTCGGCGTTCACGGATCAGCCGGTAGAGAATGCAGAGCTCACGTTACGAGTCGGAAGTGCCGAACCTGTTTCCATACAGACAGAAGCCGATGGCTGGGCGCGGCACGATGTTCTGCCGAGTCAGGCCGGTATAAGCCCCATTACTGTTGTTGCTTCGAATCCTTACGATGGGTCAACGGCGGAAACCGGGGCGCAGCTCAGTGCCCTCGCAACGGATCCCTGGAAGGATCTGGAGGTTTTCGTGAGCGCTTCACAGGGGTATCCGTGGGCAGTTGCGGCGTTGTTTCCGAGACGCGGTGAAGATTTCGGTTTCCGTCTTTTAGCGAGGGATGGCAGCCCGTTGCTCAATCAACAGTTAGCGCTGGGGCTGGTTAATCCCGGCCGGAGTGAAATCGGGCTCAAATTCAATCGGGAGTTGGGTGAATTCCACGCATTGGATGGGCAGGGGCTGGATTTTGAGTTCAAGGATGGTGATGTAAAGGACGCCAGTGTGTCTCTCCAGGTGGCTGCCTCTCGTTTGTTGGATCGATCTCCTGTGCAGCACCTGTCTTTGGGAAGTCGAGCTCTTGTCGCCAACATTGCTGCGACTAGCACACTGCTTCAGGTCGTTGATTGGAGAGCTGCCGTGATCACTGAAGTCACCGTAACCGATGCGTTGACTGGCAAGGCCATGAGAGGTTTACCGATCCAGTGGGAGTTGTCGGAGCAGGAAACGAGGGTGACTTCCACCAACTATCGGGGTGTCGCTCGGATCAGCTTCGTTCCCGGAATAACGGGGCCAGGTATCGTCATCGCTTCTGTTGCGGGCGGCGCTGATTCGGCGTCAGTCAACTTTCGTTATTCAATGAGCGAACCGTGCCAGATTGAAGAGTTGGTCGTTGATGCGTCGAGTGGAAATCCCGGTCAAAAAGTGTCGGCGCATGTTTTCGTGGTTTCGGCTCTCAGCGGGAAGGCGCTGTCAGGGATCGAGGTGGGCTGGCGGCAGGGCGGACAAACATTACCTTCGATATTCACCGATGCTCAAGGCAAGGCGACAATCGAGTTCTGGATGGTGCCAGGTGAAACCCGATTGATCGCATCGGTTCGAAGCGGTCTGGCCGGTAGCAGTGTGAAGTCGCTGATACTGTCAGCCCCGCCGGATGAGATGGTCGTTGCAGAGCTGGCCAGTGACAAAACCAGATTTTGGCTGGGGGAGACCATGACAGCACAAGCCCGAGTGATCTATGAGCAACAAGGGGGCGTTGCGCCTGGTGTTACGGTTAAGTGGCGTTTCCCGACTCTTCAGTCGCAAACCTCCATGACCAATGAAAATGGGCTGGCAGAAATGAAGGTGACGCCTACGGTTGAGGGCCTGCATCAGTTGGTTGTCAATGCCCAGGAAGGTTTCGGCGGATCGAAAACCTTGAATTACGAGGTTCTTGATCCACTTGATTCTCCCGATCATGCGGATATCGAGTCTGTCACCGCCGTGCCCGATCCGGTTTATGTGAACAATTGGCTCACGCTGAAAGCGCGGATCGTAGGAACCAGATCCCGGCTCCCCATGCCAGACCGGAAAATAATGGTGTCCAGAAACGGGGCGCCATTCATTGAGTCGAAAACCGATTCGAAGGGAGAATTCGAGTATGGATGGAAACCGCTATCCTCCACGGAGCAGGTGTCCCTTTTCATCAAGGTCGACAACCCTGGAGGCACGTCTGTCAGTCAAGGTGTCTCTGTAACCGTTCTGGATAACTGAGCGGCGCTCTAGAGCGTTCCGCTTTTTTTCCAAGCCAGATACCGCGATACCAATTCGGCTCCGAGTTTCGATGGTCGAATGTCCAGCGCCGGCACACCATGAGTAATCAACTGCTCATGGAGCCCGGCCCGGTAATTGATGTATTCCACCGTCCCGCAGTACGCCAGTGCTTCTGGCAAGGTTTGTACGGATTTGTCCCGCACGTCTTCAAGTGCTTCCTCGTGCAGGCTTGCAACCAGAACGCGGTGTTGCTGGTTCAAACGTATGACAGCACTCAGCAGTTCTTCATCATCCTTATCCCGCACATTGGTCACCAACACCACCAGCGCCCGCCGCTTCTGCCTCGCCAGCAACTGATTCACCGCCGCCGGATAATCCGCCGAACGCCGGGTGCTATCCAGATCGTAAACACCGTTGAGCAACACCTTGAGCTGCCCCGCACCTTTGATCGGTGCAATAAATCGCGGCTGATCACTGGCAAAGGTCATGAATCCCACCGCATCCCCCTGCCGCAACGCCACATGACTCAACAGCAGACACGCATTCAACGCATGATCGAAATGCGACAGGTCCCCATCCTGACTGCGCATCTGCCGCCCGCAATCGAGCATGAAAACAATCTGTTGATCCCGCTCGTCTTCGTACTCCCGGGCAATCGGTGTGCGATGGCGGGCGGTGGCTTTCCAGTCGATCTGGCGCAGGCTGTCGCCTTCGCGAAACTCTCGTAGTTGGTGAAATTCCATTCCCTGGCCTCGGCGTTGGCGCTGGCGCACGCCGAGCCGGTTCAGCCAGTTGTCGACCGCCAGCAGTTGGCCGCCGTAGAGGCGGGCGAAGTCGGGGTAGACGCGGGTCTGGTCGGGGATGTTCAGCAGGCGTTTGCCGGACCACAGGCCGAAGGGGCTCGGCAGGTTGAGCTCGCAGGTTTCGAAGCAGAAGTGGCCGCGCTTGAGCGGGCGCAGGCGATAGCCGATCAGGCTGCGCTGGCCGGGTTGCAGCTCGGTGGCGAGCGGCAGGTTTTCAAAGTCCAGGCCATCGGGGATGTGATCGAAGATTTGAATCTTCAGTGGTTGCGGGAAGTCGTGTTCGACCTCCAGCCGCACTTCGCTCCAACGACCGAGTGCCAGGCTGCCGGGCATTTGTCGGTGTACCCGAGGCGACGGCAGGCGCCTGAGGCGCAGCGCGTCCAGCAGGCTCAGTGCAAACAGCGCCAGCAACAATCCCCAGTTGATCGACAGCAGACTCGCAGGCACCTCGACGTCCAGCGCCTGCAAAGCGCCCAGCACAATGCCGATGGCCAGCAGGAGCGCCAGCCAAATTAACAGCAGGCGCGAGGGTTTCACAGGCGCGGCGCCGGGATCTGGTCGAGCAATTGCTGAAGGACTTGATCGACTTGCAGCCCTTCGATGTCCAGCTCCGGTGCAAGGCGTACACGATGGCGCAAGACCGCCAGTGCGCAACCCTTGATGTCGTCGGGAATCACGAATTCGCCGCCGCGCAACAGGGCGCGGGCGCGGGCGCAACGGACCAGTGCGATTGAGGCCCGTGGCCCGGCGCCGAGGGTCAGCCCCGGCCAGGTGCGGGTGCTGCGCGCCAGGCGTACGGCGTAATCGAGTACCTGATCGTCCAGCGGCAGATCGCTGGCGATGCGTTGCAGGGCCTGCACGTCCTTGGCCTGCAACACGGTGCGCAGCGGTTGCACATCGAGCATGTCGGCGCGGGTCGAGCGGCTGACCTGACGCACCATGTCCAGCTCCTGGTCGGCGTCGGGGTAATCCATGCGCACCTTGAGCATGAAACGGTCGAGTTCGGCTTCCGGTAGAGGATAAGTGCCTTCCTGTTCGATCGGGTTTTGCGTGGCGAGCACCATGAACGGTTGGGCGATCGGCAGGGCACGGCCTTCGAGGGTGACCTGACGTTCCTGCATCGCTTCGAGCAGGGCGGCTTGCGTCTTGGCCGGGGCGCGGTTGATCTCGTCGGCCAGCAACAGGTGGGTGAACAACGGGCCTTTGCGCAGTTTGAATTGCTCGGTCTGCAGATCGTAGACCGCGTGGCCGGTGACGTCGCTGGGCATCAGGTCCGGGGTGAACTGAATGCGCGCGAACTCGCCACCGAAGCATTTTGCCAGGGCGCGAACCAGCAGGGTTTTGCCGAGGCCGGGAACGCCTTCGAGCAGCACGTGACCGCCGGCGATCAGCGCGGTCAGCACATCGTCGATCACCGGGTTCTGGCCGATCAGCGCCTTCTGCAATTCGCCGCGCACCGCTTGGGCCAACTGGCTGGCGCGCTGGCGTTGCTGGGCCACGTGGCTGGGTGAGCCGGGTTCGATGTGTTCGGTCATAGCGTGTTCCTCAAGGCTTGCAGGTGGGCGACCTGACGGCAGAATTCGGCTCTGGACATTCGTCGGTTCGGTGCCGGGCTCAGGGCCTGGCTGATGGCACGGGTTGGTTGGCGGGTCAGGCGCGACAGAACCAGCCATTGTTCGGCGACATTCAGTTGGTCGAAACCGGGATGACGGTGACGGGCACGGCGCAGGAGGTCCTGCTGCAAAGTTTGCAGCAAGGTCTGCTGGCCGTTGTGACGCAGGACGAAAGCGGCACTGGCGCGCAGGTGTTCCATCAACTGCCGACGATCGCTGGGGGCGGGCGTCTGCACCGGGCCGTGACGCACGCCGACATGCCACAGCCACAAGCCGATCAACGCCAGCAGGGCGACAATGGCTTGCGGGAAATAGCACCAGAGCAGGGTCAGCAGACCGTCGTGTTCGGTGTTGTACAACAAGGTCACGGCGGTGTCGGCGCTGAGGTACCAGAGCAGCCAGGCATTGTCGTGCTGCGCAATCGCCGGGGTTTTCCACAGATCGGCATCGGTGACCACGGTGATCGTGCCGAGGCCGAAAGCCAGTTGCATCATGTGCGTGGCTTTCGCGCTGTTGGCCCAGGCCTGGGCGAGGTTTTTCGGGTCGTCGAGGTGGAACGCGGTGTCGAATCCGGCGTAGGCGGGTGCGTCTTCGTCTTCCAGATAGAGTTTGGTCAGATTCGGGAACGGGTCTTCGGCGGCATCCGGCGGCGGATCCTTGAGATCCTTGCTGAAGGATTGACGCAGTTGCACGCGGTCGAGCAGCAGGTCGTTGCTCTGGCCGGTCTTTTCATCCCAGATCGATTCGGCGACGAACACCAGCCTTCCGCCGGCCCGGGCCCAGTTCAATACCTGGTCAACCTGACGCGGAGTCATTTTCGAGCGGTCGTTGAACATCAGCAACGTGTGCTGGCGCGGATCGATTTCAGGTAACACGGCGAGGCTTTCAGCATGGGTGACGTCGATCCCGCGCTCGCGCAGAAATATCTCCGCCGCCAGATAAGGGTTGGCTTGCGCGGCGGGAGACGGGCCGTGATCGACCTCGGCCTGGTAAGGCGTGGCCTTGAGGTACAGATAAATGCCCAGCGCAGCGAGCAGGGCGACGATCAGCGCACCGCCCGCAAGCCAGAGCGCGCGCCGGTTCAACGGGCGGCTCCGTGGCCGAACAGGGAGCGCCAGCCATCACACAATTCCTGTTGCAGATGTGCCGCCGGTACGCGGTGCCCGTAGGCCATGTTCTGCCAATGGCCGGTGAGGTGACGGCTGTAGACGAGCAGATCCGGACGCTGCAACTGTTCGATCCGGGCCAGCACTTCGTTTTCGGTATCGGCGGGTTTCAGGGTCAGGTTGAAATCGTGCAGCAGATGACAGAGCAGTGCCCGGTACAAAAGACCCAACGCCGCACGCGGCTCGGTTTGCCAGAGCTGTTCCGCGTGGCTGGCGATGTCATCGGGCAGGCTTTCCATTTGCAGATCCAGACCGAAGGCTTGTTGTGGGAAGGGCCTTTTGATCCTCTCGGGCAAATGCGGGCGGCGGCCGCCGAAGGTTTGCAGAAAATCCCGATAACGCCAGATCAGCCAGCCAGCCCCGGCGATCGCCGCGCCCCACAGCACGACTTCGATCGCCTTGGCCAGGCCGTCGAGGTGTCGCCCGTTCAGCCAGTCGAGCAGTGTTTTCAACCATTGCGGTGCTTCGCCTTCCCTGGCTTTTTCGGCGGCAGCTGGATCTTCGCCGAAGCGATAACGGGTGACGGTTTCCTTGTTCTTAAATGGTGGTTGTTCGAGCAAGGCCTTGATGCTGTTGCGGGCCGCCACGCTGGTCAGCGGCTGGTTCAACAGACGCGGTGCATCAGGCGCAGTGGCAGGTTCGGCAGCCCAGGCTGAGGGCAACCCCGGCAACAGCAGACATACCACCAGCAGCAAGCCGATTGCGCTGCTGTTCAAACGCTGGCGCAAGCGGCGGAACACCAGTTCGATGTCCCAGGCTTCGAGGACGGTGCGGCGGTTCAGATACAGGCTGAACCCGCAGGCGACATACACCGGTTCCCAGATCACCAGGATCAGCGCATAGAACGTATTGGTCAGATGCTCCAGCCAGCGCCATTCGTGGTCGGCCGCGAAGATCAGGCTTTGCCAGTCCCAATCGGTTTCGACCTGTTGCGGCAGAAGCAGGTAGAACAACACCATCAGGCCGATCCACAGCGCCGTTTCCAGATGCACGCCGATGATCGTCAGCCACTGCGCGGCGCCGGCATTGCGTTGCAGCAGTACTTGCAAGCGCTGCTGGCGCGCCGTGCCGTCGAGGCCTTCGAGTTGCAGCACCGGTAGCAGGAAGCTGCGGCTCAGGCTGAACCGGCGCCAGGTCAGGCTGGCGATGAGTTGCGGCTTGAGCAGGCGCGGCCATTGGCGCAAGGCCTGTTTCAAGGTGGGTGTTTCGCCGAACAGCGCCTTGGACAGGATGTACAGCGGCAAGCGTTCGTAGGCCGGTTTCAGCCACCAGAAGATGAACACGGCGAGTGACGGCGAATCCCACAACAACAGGCTGAGCACCGCGAACAGCGGCAGGGTGACGATGGCCCAACTGGTCATCAGCAGGCGCCGATGTTGCTGGCTCATGAGCACGCCCAGGTCCATGGCTTCCCAGGTGGTGCGCGGACGGATTGCCACGGTAGCGTCACTCAGGCGCATGGCGGGACCTTCCGACGAACAGCAGATAGAGCACCACGCAGAGCCAGAGCCCGGCGCCGACCAGGTATTTGGTCTGCGGCGAAACCCCGGTGCGCGACGACCAGTAGGCTTCGATAAATGCGGCGATCAACAGGAACAGCATCACGCCACAGATCAGCAGGATGCTCCGGCGCGCCGCAATCTGCAGCGCCTCGATTCGTGTAAGGCGTCCCGGCGCAATCAACGCCCAGCCCAGTTTCAGCCCCCCCGCGCCGGCCAGAACAATCGCGCTGAGTTCAAATGCCCCGTGCCCGATCACGAATGACCAGAAGGTCTGGCCGAAGCCGATTTCACTCAGGTGCCCGGCCACCGCGCCGATGATCAGGCCGTTGTAGAACAGGAAAAACGCGCTGCCCACTCCCAGCAGCAAACCACTGGCGAAGGTCTGAAAGGCAATGCCGATGTTGTGCATGATGTAGTAGCCGAACATCACCCAGTCTTCGCTCGCCGCGCGTTCGGCCGAACGCCCGAGGTGGCCGGCGACCGGGTCGTACATGCTTTGCATCTCGCGGACCTGCTCGGCCGGGATCAGGCTGTAGATCAATTCGGGACTCAGATACACCAGCACCCCGAAACCGATCAGGCTGCCGAAGAACAGCAGGGCGGCGGCCAGCACGAAGCGCCATTCGGCGCGCACCAGTTGTGGAAACCCGGCCAGGATGAAACCCGGCACGTTCGCGCCGATCCGGCTGCGATGCCGGTAAAGCTGTTGATGACCGCGCAGCACTTGCTGTTGCAGGGAGTCGACCAGAAAACTGCTGTAGCCGCGTTCCTGCGCCAGGGCCAGATGCTGGCAGAGGCGCCGATAAGCCTTGGGAAATTCCGCCACCTGCGAGGTGCCCTTGCCGCGTTCCAGGCGTTCGAGAGCAAGCGTGAAACGCTCCCATTCGGCCTTGTGGCGGGATTCGAAAAGGCTTTGCTTCATGTCGGCCCCAGCAGGCCGCGAGCGATGCCGTTGAGCTCACCGACGGCTTTCGGCGCGCTGATGTGCAGCGGCTGAGCGAGCAATGCAGCGAGTTCATTGACCCGCGCCGTCGAAAGCTCGCTCTGGCGCTCGGCGAAAGCGAGCAGGGCACGTTGTTCAGTCAGAGTCAGCGGGATCGGTGAGCGGCGGGGGTCGGCATCGGGTAATTGCGGACGTTTGAGCGGGCGTTCGCTGTAGATCACCAGCGTGCCGGCCGCGATGTCGCCGAGGCGTTTGAAGGTCGGGTGTTGCAGGCAACTGATCGCACCGAGGAAATAGCCGAACGGCATCAGGTCGACAAAGCGCAGCAGGTTGCGCAACAGGGAGGCCGGCCAGCCGACCGGCGTGCCATCGTCGTGCACCACCCGCAGGCCCATCCATTGTTTCCCCGGCGAGCGGCCCTGACGCAGTACTTCGAACAGCACCATGTACCACCAGCTCACCACGAACAGCAACAGTGAGCCCAGGCCGATGCCGAGCTTGCCGAGCAGCGCCAGCACCATGAGCAGCAGGCCCAGAAGCAGCCCGCGCAACCCCAGATCGATAGTGAATGCCACGGCGCGCACCATCAGGCCGGCGGGGCGCAGCGGCAGGTCGATGCCCTCCGGCGTTTCGACCTGGTGCCGCGTGTCCAGTGGCGGGGCCAGCGATGCTTTCCTTGGCGGTGCTGTGGTCTCGAGCATGGGCTACCTGATGTTGCCGGATCGGGATGCAAGTGCGTCCGATGCTAGCAGTCTCTCGGGGGGAAACGACATAACTATGTCATACACATCCTTCAACCAAAGGTGACTGAATGATGCGGTGCTGGCCGCGACGGCGCTTGAACGCCTAGACTTTGCCGATCTTCAGTTCAGGAACCGCCCGTGACTTCCATCTTCTGGTACGACTACGAAACCACCGGCATCAATCCCCGATGCGACCGCCCGTTGCAGGTGGCCGGGATCCGCACCGACCACGAACTCAACGAAATCGACGCGCCGGTCAATCTCTACTGCCAGCCCAGCGAAGACATCGTGCCGCACCCGGCGGCGTGTGCGATCACCGGCATCACGCCGAGTCGTCTCGCCGAACAAGGCTTGAGCGAAGCCGAGTTCATGACCCGGGTTCATACTCAGCTCGCCGCCCCCGGCACCTGCGGCGCGGGATACAACACCCTGCGCTTCGACGACGAGATGACCCGCTACAGCCTGTACCGCAATTTTTTCGATCCCTATGCCCGTGAATGGCAGGGCGGCAACAGTCGCTGGGATCTGATTGATGTAGTGCGCGCTGCCTACGCATTGCGCCCCGATGGTCTGGTCTGGCCGACCGATGATGAAGGCCGGGTGACGCTCAAGCTCGAACGCCTGACCGCTGCCAATGGCATTGATCACGGCAACGCGCACGAAGCCTTGTCGGACGTGCGGGCCACCATTGCCCTGGCCCGATTGATCCGCGAGAAACAGCCGAAGCTGTATGACTGGCTGTTCCAGCTGCGCAGCAAACAGAAGGTGATGGACCAGATTCGCCTGTTGCAGCCGATGGTGCACATTTCCGGTCGCTTCTCGGCTGCGCGCAGTTATGTCGGCGTGGTGCTGCCGCTGGCCTGGCATCCGCGCAACAAGAACGCGTTGATCGTGTGTGATCTGCACCTTGATCCACAGGGGCTACTCGACCTGGATGCCGAAACATTGCGTCAGCGCCTGTATACCCGGCGTGACCAACTGGCCGAAGACGAGTTACCGGTGCCGCTCAAGCTTATTCACATCAACAAGTGCCCGGTAGTGGCGCCATTGTCGGTGTTGCGTGCTGACGATCAGCAGCGCCTGGGTCTGGACATGGCGTTGTATCAGGCGCGCGCCTTGCGACTAAGTGACGCACAACAAGTTTGGAAAGATAAAGTCTCGGCGATTTATGCCAGCGAAGATTTCACCTCGAGTGAAGATCCCGAACAACAGTTGTACGACGGATTTATCGGTGATCGTGATCGTCGTTTATGTGAGCAAGTGAGGGCGACCGATCCTGGCCAATTGGCGCGAGAGCAATGGCCGTTCGATGACGAACGTTTGCCTGAATTGTTGTTTCGATATCGAGCACGTAACTTTCCCGATACGTTGAATTTCGAAGAGCAAGAGCGCTGGAGAATCTTTTGCCGGCAGCGCTTGTCCGAGCCGGAGTGGGGCGCGCCTAATACCTTGAAATCTTTTGCCGAGGCCATGGAGCAATGGCTGCTTAGTGCTACGCCGATGCAGGCCGAGGTGCTGGTTGAATGGCAGAACTATGTCCAGGCATTGCGCAAACGTTTGGATCTTTGAAATCGAACATGTCCGGCGCTTGAATGCCGGGCATAAAAAACGCCAGCATTCGCTGGCGTTTTTTTATGTCACAGAAGCGCTCTGCGACACGGGTTGTGGCTTAGCCCAGCAGGGTAGCCCAGCCTTCAACCACGTCACCGCCCCACTTGGCTTTCCACTCTTTCAGAGTTTTGTGGTTGCCACCTTTGGTTTCGATGACTTCGCCGTTGTGCGGGTTTTTGTATTGTTTAACTTTGCGAGCACGCTTGGTGCCGGTAGTTTTGGCTGCGCCGCCACGTGGTGCTTTGGTTTTGGACTCTGGATCCAGCAGCGCGATGATGTCGCGCAGGGATTTGGAATATTCGCCCATCAGTGTGCGCAGTTTGCCTTCGAATTCCAGCTCGGCTTGCAGTTTGTCGTCTTGCGACAGGTTCTTCAAACGGGCTTGCAGCTCTTTGATAGCTTCTTCGGTGGCACGATATTCGTTGATCAAGGACATGATTACTACCTTATGTGGGAGTGCGCGATGGCAGGGGACAGTGCTGCAATAATAGTCAGGCTGTTTCATCAAGTAAACATTTAACCGGGGTTTTTATTTGAATTAGTTACGTTGAAAAGCCCTGAATTGAATGTTCAGTTAAATATTGTGATGGAGTCTTCACAGATATTCACACAGGGCTGTTCAAGCATGGCTATTGCAGCGCCATCATTCTGGCGTTCGCGAGCGTCAAAAAAGCTGCGACGGGGTGCCGTAAGCCTCCGAGGGTCATCATTACTGCAGTTTTCCCGCGCAGTCGCTAGAATGGCGGCCTTTGCGAAGTTCTGGAGTTTCCCCCTCATGCGCACTTTTCGGTTGGTGATTTCTTGCCCGGACCGCGTTGGCATCGTTGCCAAAGTCAGTAACTTTCTGGCGGCCCACAATGGCTGGATCACCGAAGCGAGCCACCACTCGGATAATCAGGTTGGCTGGTTCTTCATGCGTCACGAAATCCGTGCCGATTCCCTGCCTTTCGGTATCGAGGTATTGCGCGAAAAGTTTGCACCGATCGCCGAAGAGTTCTCGATGGACTGGCGCATCACCGACACCGAGCAGAAAAAACGCGTGGTGCTGATGGCCAGCCGTGAATCCCACTGCCTGGCCGACCTGCTGCATCGCTGGCACAGCGATGAACTCGATTGCGAGATCTCCTGCGTGATTTCCAACCACGACGACCTGCGCAGCATGGTCGAGTGGCACGGCATTCCTTATTACCACGTGCCAGTCAATCCGCAGGACAAGCAACCGGCCTTTGATGAGGTATCGCGTCTGGTCAAACAGCACGACGCCGAAGTCGTGGTGCTGGCGCGCTACATGCAGATCCTGCCGCCGGACATGTGCCGCGAATACGCGCACAAGGTCATCAACATTCACCACAGCTTCTTGCCGTCGTTCGTCGGTGCCAAACCGTACCACCAGGCCTCGATGCGTGGCGTGAAGCTGATCGGTGCGACTTGCCATTACGTGACCGAAGAGCTGGATGCCGGCCCGATCATCGAGCAGGACGTGGTACGTGTCAGCCACAGCGACAGCATTGAAGACATGGTGCGTTTCGGCCGTGACGTCGAGAAGATGGTGCTGGCCCGTGGCCTGCGCTATCACCTGGAAGACCGCGTGCTGGTGCACGGCAACAAGACCGTGGTGTTCTGATCAGACCTTTCGGTTGAAAAACAAAGGGCCTGGGCGTTCAATCGCCTCAGGCCCTTTTTTTATGACTTGTTGCAGCCCTGTAAGGAAGCGTTCATGAGCGATCCACTGGACAAAGCCACTTCCAAAGCCCCTGCCACCCTCGGCGAAGGCTGCCTGAGCCGCTATGACCCGGATGACCTGAGTCCGGAGGACGGCACGGAGTTTCCCGGCGCTGCCGAACTGTGGGAACAACTCAAGGACGAAGAGGATGACCTCAAGAAGCCTGTCTGACGCTCAGCAGCTTTTTCAGCAATGGCCGGCCCAGCATCAGTAGAAACACCGGGCCACCGACCAGCAGATAGAAGTAATACGTCACCACCCGCCAGATCAGGATTGCCGCCGCCGCGGTCGATTTGCCGACCATCGGCGCCAGCAGCGCCGCCGAGGTCAATTCCGCTGCACCGGCCCCGCCCGGCAGCAGGCTGAATTGCCCCGCCCCCAGCGAAAGCATCTGGATCAGAAACGTCCAGGCCCACTGCACATCCGCCCCCAGCCCGCGCAACGCCAGATACAGCACGCTATATCGCAATGACCAATGCACGCAGGTCAGGACGAAAACTTTGATCAATGTCTGCCACGGCAACTTCAGCGCATCGGTGAACGCGGCCAGAAAGTGCAGCAACTGCCGCGCCCAGCGCCGTCGGGTGCGGGGTTCGACGTTCATCCCGGCCAACAGGCGTCCGCTCAGGCGGATCAAACGACGGTGATAGCGCGCGACCAATATGCAGCTGAGCAAGCCCCCGGACAATGACACGGCGCTGACAATCAGCAGCCATTCCATACGGTCGCTGAGATGCTGGAACAGCGCGTAGATCAGGATCCCGCTGAGGGCGCAGAGGAAGAACAGCAGATCACTCAACTGATCCATCGCAAACACTGCACTGCCCCGGGCCGGGCGCACGCCGCTGCGGGCCAGCAGCGCCATGATCGTCAACGGCCCTCCGCTGCCGCCGGGCGTGGCGCACCAGGCGAATTCGGCCGCCATCACCACCCCAAGGCTTTTGACCGGTGTGACCCGATCACGCTGATCGCCGAGCAACAGCCGCAAGCGCAAGGTGTTGATGCCCCAGCACAGCAGCACCATGGCGAACATGATCAACAGCCAATTCAGCGGGAAAGCCTGCAGGCGCTCCCAGGTCTCGCCGCCGCCAAGCAGGACAGGAACCGCCACGGCCACCAGCAGGCCGATCAGCAGCAGAATGCCGCGACTCAAGCGGCACGCTCGGCTTGCGTGCGCTGGCGTGTCAGCCAGTCGATTTTGGTCATTGGGATGCGCCCGTCCGCCAGCAGTCGTTCAAGGGTGCGCCACCAGTAATCCCGGGAAAAACGGTGGCGCATGTCCACCGGGTGCAAGCCTAGACGAATCACCGGCGCCTGACGCCAGCGCTGCTCACGCTGTTCGCTGACGATCCTCGATATCCCGCGACGCCAGGCGCTGCGAGCACTCCAGACCAGTCCCGGGGCCTCGACCGCAGTGAAATCCGGCAGGTGATAAAGATGTTGCGGATCGCTGGTGTAGCGCAGTGGCAATTCGCGCAATGCCTGGCGTGTGCCGGCGCTCATCAGCCAGGCCGGGGCAACGAAACCATGCAGTGGCCAGCGATGGCGTCGGAACAGATCGATGCCGAGGCTCAGGCGGGCGAGGGCGGCTTCACGGGACAGTTGATAAAACTCGCCTTCATGGGTGTAGACCCGGCGCATGAACCAGTCGCGTGCAGTGCGCGGACCAGGCTCGGTGTCTTCATGGAAATGGCCGTGCAGCGCCAGTTCATCGCCGCGGGCGACGCGCTCGTCGAGCATTCGACAGAACTCCGGGTGGGCCTCGAGGGCATCGTGTCGATGGAAATCCGGGACCACCAGCCACGTCATCGGGACGTTGCCCAACCGGTCAACGGCTTCGACAAATTCTCGATAATCGGCCCACGTGGAGGGTGCCACGTCATGCAGCACCAGCATTAACGTCGGGCGCTCGTGAGATTCAGCCATTGGCCACCCGAGGAACCGAATCGCCGAGTACGGCGTGGTAGTGGCCCAGCAGGCTGTCGACCACCGTGTCCCAGGCGTAATGCCGCTCCACGTGCTGGCGTGCCTGTTGACCAAGTACGCCAGCCCCGCGACTGAACAGCTCACGCACGGCATTGGCCATGGCTTGCGCATTGTTCGGCGCGCAGAGCAGGCCACAGGATTCGCTGACGATTTCCTCGAACGCCCCGGCCGCCACCGCCACCACCGGAATGCCGCAGGCCATGGCCTCCAGGATCACCAGGCCGAAGGTTTCCTGATCGCCGGCATGAATGAGCGCGTCGGCACTGGCCATCAGCCGCGCGACCTGTGGGGCCGGGCAGAACCGGTCGATCACGCTGACGTTGTCCGGGACGGACGCCGGCATCGATGAACCGACCAGCAGCAAGTGATAACGCGAGCCCAGGCGCTTCATGCAGTCGAGCAGCACCGGCAGGTTTTTCTCCTTGGAGCCCCGACCGGCGAAGATCAACAGGCGCGAGTCCTCGGCGATCCCCAGTTCGCTACGCAGCGCGGCGTCGCGGGCATCGGGGTGGAAGGTCTGAAGGTCAACGCCCAACGGTTGCACGAAGACATTACGCACGCCCAGCCCGCTGAGCTTGTCGGCCATGACCTGGCTGGGCGCCAGCACCCGGTCGAAATTGCCGTACAACTTGCGCACATACGCATCGACATTCGGCGTGACCCAGTGGCCCATGCGGTTGCCCACCAGCAGCGGCAGGTCCGAGTGATAGAAACCGATCACCGGCACATCCAGTTGTCGCCGTGCATCAAGCGCGGCCCAGGCGGTGAGGTAAGGGTCGCCGACTTCGATCAGATCGGGTTGCAGATCCTGCAGTACGTTTCGCCAAGGGGCCAGTCGCAAGGGGAACCGATAGCCTTTGCCGAAAGGCAGGGCGGGGGCGGGGACCGTGTAGACGCCATCATCTTCACCGAAATGCGCGCCGGGTATCAGCAGGCTGTGGCGGATCCCGGGCTTCACACCCAGGCGCCGGTGCTTGGCATCCAGATAGGTGCGCACGCCGCCGCTGGCCGGGGCGTAGAACATGGTGATGTCAGCGATATGCACGGTGAACGTCCCTCCGCGTTGATCTCCCTTGGTTGACCTTTATCAAGAATAGATGTTCGGTCGGGGTTTCGCGGTGGGGTGCAAGGCCGGTTTCGGAGGGATGTTGGTCGTCTTCGTCGGACAGATGTGAACGACGAAGACGACCGGCAGAACGGCTTTAAATCCGGAAGCTGCCAACCAGTTGCTTCAAGCGCGAAGCCTGCTGTTCCAGATCCGAGCAAGCACGCAATGTCGCCTGCAAGTTTTCGACACCTTCCTGGTTCAGCGTATTGATCTCGGTGATATCCACGTTGATCGACTCGACCACGGCAGTCTGTTCCTCGGTCGCGGTGGCCACCGACTGGTTCATCCCGTCGATTTCACCGATGCGCTGGGTCACGCTGTTCAGGCGCTCGCCGGCGAGGTTGGCAATCTCTACGCTGTCCTGGCTGTGGCGCTGGCTGTCGCTCATGGTGCTGACGGACTCGCGGGCGCCGACTTGCAGCTCCTCGATCATGGTCTGCACCTGTTGCGCCGATTCCTGGGTGCGGTGGGCGAGGTTGCGCACTTCGTCCGCCACCACCGCAAAACCACGACCGGCTTCACCGGCACGGGCCGCTTCGATGGCGGCGTTGAGCGCCAGCAGGTTGGTTTGCTGGGAAATGCTGGTGATCACTTCCAGGATCTGGCCGATGTTCACGGTCTTGCTGTTCAGCGATTCGATATTGCTGCTCGAAGCGCTGAGCATGCTCGACAGTTGGTTCATGGCCTTGATGCTGCGCTCCACCACTTGCTGACCGTCTTCGGCCAGGCCACGGGCGTCGCTGGCCTGGGTCGAGGCTTGTGCGGCGTTGCGGGCGATTTCCTGGGCGGCGGCGCCGAGTTGGTTGATGGCGGCGGCCACGCTGTTGGTGCGCGAGGCTTGCTGGTCGGAGTTGTACATCGACGAGTTGGACGCTGCGACCACTCGCAGGGCGACTTCGTTGACCTGGCCGGTGGCCGACGACACTTCGCGGATCGAGCCGTGGATACGTTCGACGAAACGGTTGAACGCCGTGCCGAGCACGCCGAACTCGTCCTGGTTCTGGATGGTCAGGCGTTTGGTCAGGTCGCCTTCGCCATCCGCAATGTCTTCCATGGCGCGGGTCATCACGTGCAGCGGCTGGATCAGAATGCGGATCAGCATGCCGAGCAGGGCGATGATGATCGCCACGGCAATCGCGGTCGCGATCACGGCCGAAGTGCGGAATTCGCTGAGCATCGAGAAGGCTTTGTCCTTGTCCACCGACAAGCCGATATACCAGTTCACCGACGGCAGACCCTTGATCGGTGTGAAGTTGACGATGCGGGTCTTGCCATCGACGGTGACTTCACTGAAATCGCTACTGATGCGCGGGGTGTCCTGCGGATAGGCTTCCTTCAGTGATTTCATCACCAGCGCCTTGTCCGGGTGCACCAGAATCTTGCCGTCGGCGCTGACCAGAAACGCGTAGCCCATGCCGGAGAAATCCCGGGCGCTGAGGGTGTTGATCAGGGTTTGCAGGCTCAGGTCGCCGCCCACCACGCCGACACTCTGGCCAGCCTTTTTCGCGGCGGTGGCGATGGAAATGATGGTCTGGCCGGTGGCCGCGTCGATGTACGGTTCGGTCAGGGTCGAGGTGCTGCTGCTTTCGGCACCTTTATACCAAGGGCGAACACGCGGATCGAAACCGTCCGGCATCTTCGCATCCGGGCGGATGGTGAAGTGCCCGGTAGCGTCGCCGAGGTAGGACGCCATGAAGGTCGAGGTCAGGGCTTTCTGTTCAAGCAGACTGGCGACGGCGGCGGGCTCGGGATTGATGGCGATATTCTGGGCCGCGTTCTCGATCAGCAGGATGCGCCCGCCGAGCCAGGTCTGAATGTTGTCGGCGGTGACCTCGCCCATCTCGTTGAGGTAATTGTCCAGGTCCTCGCGGATCGCATTGCGCTGCAACCAGTCGTTGTACAGCGTGAACGAGGCGAAGGCGGCAATGACGATGAGGGCGGCGGCAAGCAAAATTTTATGGCTGAAACGCAGATTTTTGTTCATGGCTTGGGGTTCCGCTAAGGTCTTAATGTCCAGGGCGTGCTTTTATAAAGGCACGCAAAATGGGCAGGGGTGAAAGCGCACTGATATTTCCGTCTCTCCTTAGGGAAATCTCAGACCTGACTTTTGATCGGGTCTCTCACTCTCTCTATCGGCCATGCTCGACAAAGATTAACCATTGGGTGACCAAATGCCTGACTCCTCGCAACTCGTAATCGGCGCCGACCTCGCCGGGCAACCGATCGCCCAGGCCATGCGCCTGGCCAACCGTCACGGACTGGTGGCCGGGGCTACCGGTACCGGCAAGACCGTCACCTTGCAGCGCCTGGCCGAGGCGTTCAGCGACGCCGGGGTCGCGGTGTTCGCCGCCGACGTCAAGGGCGACCTGTGCGGCCTTGGTGCTGCCGGCAACCCTCAGGGCAAGATCGCCGAGCGCATCGCCGGCATGCCGTGGCTCAATCACAAGCCTCAGGCGTATCCCGTGACCTTGTGGGACATCCACGGTCAGTCCGGTCATCCGCTGCGCACTACGTTGAGTGAAATGGGCCCGCTGCTGATCGGCGCCTTGCTGGAACTGAGCGACAGCCAGCAGTCGGCGCTGTACGCAGCGTTCAAGGTGGCGGATCGCGAAGGCCTGTTGTTGCTGGATCTCAAGGATCTGAAGGCACTGCTCAATCATCTCAAGGACAATCCGCAGCTGCTGGGCGAAGACGCGGCGCTGTTCACCACCGGCTCCAGTCAGGCGCTGTTGCGGCGTCTGGCCACGCTGGAGCAGCAGGGCGCCGAGGCGTTGTTCGGCGAGCCGGCGTTGCAACTGGAAGACATTCTGCAGCCGACCGCTGACGGTCGCGGACGCATTCATCTGCTGGATGCCAGTCGTCTGGTGCATGAGGCGCCGAAAGTCTATGCAACGTTCCTGCTGTGGCTGCTGGCCGAGCTGTTCGAGCAACTGCCTGAGCGTGGCGATGCCGACAAACCGTTGCTGGCGCTGTTTTTCGATGAGGCGCATTTGTTGTTCGGTGACACGCCCAAGGCATTGCAGGAGCGGCTTGAGCAAGTGGTGCGGCTGATTCGCTCGAAAGGTGTGGGCGTGTATTTCGTCACCCAGTCGCCGGGCGATCTGCCGGACGATGTGCTGGCGCAACTGGGGCTGCGGGTCCAGCACGGCCTGCGCGCATTTACCGCCAAGGAGCAGAAATCCCTGCGGGCGGTGGCGGATGGCTTCCGGCCGAATCCGGCGTTCGACACATTGTCGGTGCTCACCGAACTCGGGATTGGCGAGGCCCTGGTCGGCACCTTGCAAGAAAAGGGCACGCCGGAAATGGTGCAGCGAGTGTTGGTAGCGCCGCCGCAATCGCGCATCGGGCCGTTGACCGAGACTGAGCGCACAATGCTGATCGCCGGTTCGCCGTTCAAGGGCCGTTATGACAAACCGATCGATCGCGAGTCGGCCTATGAAATCCTGATGGGCCGCAAGGGGCTGGCGCCGGAGGCTGAAGTGGCGCCTGGCAAACCGGTCGCTGAAGAGCCAAGCCTGGCGGACAGGGCCGGAGAATTCCTCGGCACGGCGGCGGGACAGGCGCTCAAGTCGGCCATGCGCCAGGCAGCGAATTCGCTGGGTAAACAACTGGTGCGCGGCCTGATGGGGTCATTGCTCGGCGGCAGCAAGCGCCGCTGATCAACAAGGCTCAGGCCTTGGGTTTGGCGTGGGCGGCCAGTCGTTCGAGTGCCGCCCGCAGGTTTGGGTCGCTGATCCCGTCGGCGGTGGCCTGGATGGTCGCCGCCGCATCCGTCGACAGGTCGATCGTCGGCCCGTTCGCCTCGCGCTGGAGGGTCGGTGGCCGCACGGCGAACTTGATCCGCGTCAGATTGGCGAACTCGTCGAACATCTGCAGTTGCCGTTGCAGACGTTTCTGCTGATAGCGCAGACGCGTGGCCCAATGACCGTCGGTGACGATCAGCAATAGTTCGCCTTCGCGCCACTTGGCGACGTGGCAGTGTGCACGGGCGGCGGGTTGCAGTTGGCTTTCGAGCAGACGTTGCAGATGAGCCAGGCGCTGGGCGTGACCGAGGATGGCTTTCAACGGCCTGGCTTCGCGTAGCAGAACGGCGGGCGCTCTGGCTGTAAGAGGGCGAAATGCCATGATCTAGAACCTGAAGTTGCAGAGGCGCCATGGTAGCAGATAGCACCCATTTCACTCGCCCATTGCTTTTGTCCCTGCTTTGCCCATTAAATCAACGACTAACTTCTTTCCTGTACGGCTTGAAGTTGAGCAAAACGCCCCTATTTTAAGTGAGCCCCGTCAAAGCGCAGTGCCAGCATCGTGGAATATCCCCACTTTCCTCACCACCGTTTCCGGGTAGAATGCTCGTTCGCATGCGGCCATGAGGGCTGCACGGGCGACTCACGGGGCCGCCCTCCATCCCTTTAGTGTGGAAGATCCTGCCGATATGTTTGCGCCTTTGTTAAAGAAACTTTTTGGAAGCAAGAACGAGCGTGAAGTCAAACGCATGCTCAAGACGGTGCAGCTCGTCAATGCCTTCGAAGAGAAGATGGTCGCCCTCTCGGACGATCAACTGCGCGCCAAGACCGCAGAGTTCAAAGACCGCATTGCCAAGGGGGAGACCCTTGATCAGCTGTTGCCGGAAGCCTTTGCGGTTGCCCGCGAAGCCGGCAAGCGGGTCATGGGCATGCGCCACTTCGACGTCCAGCTGATTGGCGGCATGACCTTGCACGAAGGCAAGATTGCCGAAATGCGCACCGGTGAAGGCAAGACCCTGGTGGGTACCCTGGGCGTTTACCTCAACGCGCTGTCCGGCAAGGGCGTGCACGTTGTGACCGTGAACGATTACCTGGCCCGCCGCGACGCCAACTGGATGCGTCCGCTGTATGAATTCCTCGGCCTGAGCGTCGGCATCGTGACGCCTTTCCAGCCGCCGGAAGAGAAACGCGCCGCCTACGCCGCCGACATCACCTACGGCACCAACAACGAATTCGGTTTCGACTACCTGCGCGACAACATGGCGTTCAGCATGGAAGAGAAATTCCAGCGCGAACTCAATTTTGCCGTGATCGACGAAGTCGACTCCATCCTCATCGACGAAGCGCGTACCCCGCTGATCATTTCCGGTCAGGCCGAGGACAGCTCCAGGCTGTACATCGAGATCAACAAGCTGATCCCGAAACTCAAGCTGCACGTCGAAGAAGTCGAAGGCGAAGTCACCCAGGAAGGCCATTTCACCGTTGACGAGAAGACCCGTCAGGTCGAACTCAACGAAGCCGGTCACCAGTTCATCGAAGACCAACTGACCAGCATCGGCCTGCTGGCCGAAGGCGAGAGCCTGTACTCGGCGCACAACCTGAGCCTGCTGACACACGTCTACGCCGGTCTGCGTGCGCACAAGCTGTTCCATCGCAACGTTGAATACATCGTGCAGGACGGTCAGGTCGTACTGGTCGACGAACACACCGGTCGTACCATGCCCGGCCGTCGTCTGTCCGAAGGCCTGCACCAGGCCATCGAGGCCAAGGAAAACCTGAACATCCAGGCCGAGAGCCAGACGCTGGCATCGACCACGTTCCAGAACTACTTCCGTCTGTACAACAAGTTGTCCGGCATGACCGGTACCGCGGACACCGAAGCGTTCGAATTCCATCAGATCTATGACCTGCAAGTCGTCGTGATCCCGACCAACAAGCCGTTGGCCCGTAAGGACTACAACGACCTGGTGTTCCTGACCGCCGAAGAGAAATACGCGGCGATCGTCAATGACATCAAGGAAAGCATGGCCGCCGGCCGGCCGGTGCTGGTGGGTACTGCGACCATCGAAACCTCCGAGCACATGTCCGCATTGCTCGAAAAGGAAGGCATCGAACACAAGGTTCTGAACGCCAAGTTCCACGAAAAAGAAGCTGAAATCATTGCGCAGGCCGGTCGTCCCGGCGCCCTGACCATCGCCACCAACATGGCCGGTCGTGGTACCGACATCCTGTTGGGCGGCAACTGGGAAGTTGAAGTCGCGTCGCTGGAAAACCCGACCCCTGAGCAGATCGCTCAGATCAAGGCCGACTGGCAGAAGCGTCACCAGCAAGTGCTGGAGTCCGGCGGCTTGCAGGTGATCGCGTCCGAGCGTCACGAATCCCGTCGTATCGACAACCAGCTGCGTGGCCGTGCCGGCCGTCAGGGTGACGCCGGTTCCAGCCGCTTCTACCTGTCGCTGGAAGACAGCCTGATGCGCATCTTCGCCTCCGACCGGGTGAAGAACTTCATGAAAGCCCTGGGCATGCAGCCTGGCGAAGCGATCGAGCACCGCATGGTGACCAACGCCATCGAGAAGGCACAGCGCAAGGTTGAAGGCCGCAACTTCGACATTCGCAAGCAACTGCTCGAGTTCGACGACGTCAACAACGAACAGCGTAAAGTGATCTATCACATGCGCAACACGTTGCTGGCCGCGGACAACATCGGCGAAACCATCGCTGATTTCCGTCAGGACGTCCTGAACGCCACCGTCAGCGCGCACATTCCGCCGCAATCGCTGCCAGAGCAGTGGGACGTGGCCGGTCTGGAAGCGTCGATCGCCAGCGACTTCGGCGTGAAGCTGCCGATCCAGCAATGGCTCGACGAAGACGATCACCTGTACGAAGAAACCCTGCGCGAGAAGCTGATGAACGAGCTGATCGCCGCGTACAACGAAAAAGAAGACCAGGCTGGCGCCGAAGCCCTGCGCTCGTTCGAGAAGCAGATCGTGCTGCGCGTTCTGGACGACCTGTGGAAAGACCACCTGTCGACCATGGATCATCTGCGTCACGGCATCCACCTGCGTGGTTATGCGCAGAAGAACCCGAAGCAGGAATACAAGCGCGAGTCCTTCACGCTGTTCTCCGAACTGCTGGATTCGATCAAGCGCGACTCGATCCGTGTGCTGTCGCACGTTCAGGTTCGCCGCGAAGATCCGGCCGAAGAAGAGCAACGCCTGCGTCAGGAAGCCGAAGCGCTGGCCGCGCGCATGCAGTTCGAACACGCCGAGGCTCCTGGCCTGGAAGCGCAACCGGAACTGGTCGGTGAAGAGGTCGACGTGGCCCTCGCTGCCGCGCCGGTTCGCAACGAGCAGAAGCTGGGCCGCAACGAACTGTGCTACTGCGGTTCGGGCAAGAAATTCAAGCATTGCCACGGGCAGATCCAGTAAACCCCGTTTCAATCGCTGAAATACCCGCGCCGCGACCGGCACCAGCCGTCGCGGCGTTTTGCCATTTACACCACCGTCACTACGCTTGGCGGTGCTGACATCATTGAGTAAGGAGCGCATTCATGGCTGTTGGTCTTGGTCCTTTGCCAACGTTGCACCCGGTTGCCGGTTTTGAACTCGGTATCGCTTCGGCCGGCATCAAGCGCCCGGGGCGCAAGGATGTCGTCGTGATGCGTTGCGCCGAAGGTTCTACCGTGGCGGGCGTGTTTACGTTGAACGCTTTCTGCGCAGCGCCGGTGATCCTGGCCAAGAAGCGCGTGCAGAACCCGGTGCGTTACCTGCTGACCAACACCGGCAATGCCAACGCCGGTACCGGCGAACCGGGGCTTGCCGCTGCCGAGCGCACCACCGCCAAACTGGCCGAGCTGACGGGCGTGGATGCCAGCCAGATCCTGCCGTACTCCACCGGCGTGATCGGCGAGCCGCTGCCGGTCGAGAAGATCGAAGGCGCTCTGCAGGCCGCGCTCGACGATCTGTCGGAAAACAACTGGGAAGCTGCCGCCACCGGCATCATGACCACCGACACGCTGCCAAAAGGCGCCAGCCGTCAGTTCCAGCATGACGGCGTGACCATCACCGTCACCGGCATCAGCAAGGGCGCAGGCATGATTCGTCCGAACATGGCGACCATGCTCGGCTACATCGCGACCGACGCCAAAGTCTCTCGCGATGTGCTGCACAACCTGATGCTGGACGGCGCCAACAAGTCGTTCAACCGCATCACCATCGACGGCGACACCTCGACCAACGACTGCTGCATGCTGATCGCTACCGGCAAGGCCGCACTGCCGGAAATCACCCGCGCCGAAGGCGAGCTGTTCGCCAAGCTGAAGCAGGCCGTGTTTGAAGTGTGCATGGACGTGGCCCAGGCCATCGTGCGTGACGGCGAAGGCGCGACCAAGTTCGTGACCGTTGAAGTCAACGGCGGCGGCAATCACCAGGAATGCCTGGACGTCGGCTACACCGTGGCCCACTCGCCGCTGATCAAGACCGCGCTGTTCGCCTCGGACCCGAACTGGGGCCGCATCCTCGCCGCCGTCGGCCGTGCCGGCGTGCCGGACCTGGATGTGAGCAAGATCGACGTGTTCCTCGGCGAGGTGTGCATCGCCAGCCGTGGTGCCCGCGCCGCGACCTACACCGAAGCCCAGGGCTCGGCAGTGATGCAGCAGGAAGAAATCACCATCCGTATCGAACTGGGTCGCGGCGATTGCAGTGAAACCATCTGGACCACCGACCTGTCCCACGAGTACGTGAAGATCAACGCCGAATACCGCACCTGATCCCTGCCGAAGAAGGAGGTCTGCGGACCTCCTTTTCTTCTGTCCCATGAAAGGACCCGACCATGAGCCTTCACCTGATCATCGGCGACAAACTGCTTTCCTCCTGGTCCCTGCGCGCGGCACTGGCGCTGGAACTGACCGGTGCGCCCTACACCGAAGAACTGGTCAAGCTCGGCAAGCCTGACACCCGCGAGCGACTGCTCAAGCATTCGCCCACCGGCAAGGTGCCGCTGCTGAAAACCGCCCGTGGCACCGTCGCTGATTCTCTGGCGATTGCCGAATACCTGGCCGAACAGTTTCCTTCCGAACAACTCTGGCCTGCCGATATCGCCGCCCGTGCCCAGGCCCGGTCCGCCTGCGCGCAGATGCACAGCGGCTTTTTCGCCATGCGCAATCACATGCCGTTCAACCTGAGCCACGATGCGCCGCTCAACCCGGTGCCGCCGGAGGTGAAGGTCGACATCGAGCGCATGCTCGCGCTGTGGGCCGAATGCCGCGCTGTCGCGACCGAGCCTGGGCCTTATCTGTTTGGTCGAGTGTCGCTGGCCGATGCGTTTTTTGCGCCGATTGCTGTGCGTCTGCGTACCTATCAGGTGCAGTTGCCGGCCGAAGATGAAGCCTATGTTGAAACCGTTTACCAATGGCCTGCCTTCAAGGCCTGGCAAAAGGCAGGACTGGAGGAGTTGCAGTCGTGAAACGCGTACACGTCGCTGCTGCCGTCATTCGTGACGACAGCGGCAAAATCCTGATCGCCCGCCGTGCTGACACCCAGCACCAGGGCGGTCTATGGGAATTTCCCGGTGGCAAGGTCGAAGCCGATGAGTCGGTGCAAACCGCGCTGGCTCGGGAGCTGCAGGAAGAGTTGGGCATTGTCGTCGGCGCCGCGCGGCCGCTGATCAAGGTTCGCCATGATTACCCGGACAAGCAGGTGTTGCTGGATGTCTGGGAAGTTTCGAGTTTTACCGGCGAGCCTCATGGCGCCGAGGGCCAGCCCTTGGCGTGGGTGACGGCGCGCGAGTTGGGCGACTACGAATTCCCGGCAGCCAACCAGCCTATCGTTGCGGCGGCGCGCTTGCCCGTCGAATACCTGATTACCCCGGAAGATCTGGAAGCTCCGGCGTTGCTGCGTGGTATCCAGAAGGCGATTGCCGGTGGCATCAAGCTGATCCAGCTGCGCGCGCCCAATGGTTACGACCCGAAGTACCGCGATCTGGCGGTGGACGCGGTCGGCCTGTGCGCCGGCAAGGCGCAGTTGATGATCAAGGGCCCGTTCGAGTGGCTGGGGGATTTCCCGGCGGCCGGCTGGCACATCACTTCTGCGCAGCTGCGCAAGTACGCGGCGGCGGGGCGCCCGCTGCCGGCGGAGCGCTGGTTGGCAGCGTCCTGCCACAACGCTGAAGAACTGGCACTGGCCGAGCAGATGGGTGTGGATTTTGTCACCCTGTCGCCGGTGCAACCGACTCTGACTCATCCGGATGCACAGCCGTTAGGCTGGGAGCAGGCGGCGACGCTGATCGAAGGCTTCAGCAAACCGGTGTTCCTGTTGGGTGGAGTCGGCCCGGCGGAGCGCGAAAAAGCCTGGGATGCCGGAGCGCAGGGTGTGGCGGGGATTCGGGCGTTCTGGCCACAGGCCTGAGTTTGCGGTGAGGCCGGTGGCCTCATCGCGCAAGCCAGCTCCCACAGGTTTAAGGCTTCATAGAATACTTGTGAACGATCAAGAACCTTGTGGGAGCTGGCTTGCCAGCGATGACTGACTTCCAGGCGCTACACCTCTGAAGGTTTCGCCGCCGGTTGCCACAGAATCTCGGCAATACCCTGACGCCGGGCGATCAGCCTGGCCGCCACAAACAACAGATCCGACAAGCGGTTGATATACGCCAGGCCAACCCCGGCCAACGGTTCGATCGCATTCAAATGCTGACAACGCCGCTCGGCACTGCGCGCCAGACTGCGGCAGACATGGGCCTGGGCAATCAGCATCGAACCGCCCGGCAGAATGAAATTCTCCAGCGGCCCCAAGTCCTCGTTCCAGACATCGATAGCGGCTTCCAGCCGTTCGATTTCCGCTGTGTTCAGCGCCTGGTACTCCGGCATCGCCAGCTCGCCACCGAGATCGAACAATCGGTGCTGGCAGGGCCCCAACACATCGATCAGCTCATTCAGCCCGGGGCAGGTTTCGCGCTCGGCGATCAATCCGGCCAGCAGTACACCGACCTGACTGTTCAGCGTATCGACCTCGCCAATGGCTTCGATGCGCGGGTGATCCTTGGGCACCCGGCGGCCGTCGCCGAGTCCGGTTTCGCCCTTGTCGCCGGTGCGGGTGTAGATCTTCGACAGGCGAAAGCCCATGGTTTACCTCGGTAGTTGATTGGTTTCGGCGGCGATGGGCGCCGGTTGCGCCAGTGGCAGGCGCAGGGTGAAGCAGGTGCCTTGCCCCGGCGCCGACTGCACTTCCATCTGGCCTTTGTGGTTGTTGGTGATGATGAAGTACGACACCGACAGCCCGAGGCCCGTGCCCTGGCCGATTTCCTTGGTGGTGAAGAACGGCTCGAAGGTGCGCTTGCGCACGTTCTCGCTCATGCCGATGCCGTTATCCTCGACCTGAATCTCGGCCCACGGCGGATTGAGCCGGGTGCGCAAGGTGATTCGCCCTGGCTCGCTGTCATCTTCGCGCTGGTGGATCGCCTGCGCGGCGTTTTTCAGCAGGTTCAGCAGGACCTGTTCCAATTCGTTGGCAGTGCCGGGCACCGGGCCCAGCGCCGGGTCGAACTGGCGAATGATCGCCTGACCCTTGAAGTCGAACCCGATGGCCAGGTCGAAGTCGTTGCCGGCGATTTCCACGGCTTGATCGATCAGCGCCGGCAGGTCGCACGGCGCCATCTGGCGGTTGCTGCGGCGGCTGAAACTGAGCATGTGGGTAACGATTTTCGCCGCCCGCGCGCCGGCCTGTTGGATGCCGTCGAGCAGTTGCGGGACTTCACGGCCTTGCAGGTAACGGTTCACGGTATCGAGTTCGATGCCCAGTTGCTCGGCCTGTTCAAGGTTCTTCGGCAGGTCCGGCGACAGGCGTCGGCGAATGTTCTGCACGTTGTGCAGGATCGCCCCCAGCGGGTTATTGATCTCGTGGGCCATGCCGGCGGCGAGGCCACCGACCGACAGCATTTTCTCCGACTGCACCATCATTTCTTCCAGCGACAGGCGCTGGGTGATGTCGTCGATCCGGATCACCACACCGCGCCCGGCGCCGCCCATCAACGGATAGAAAGTGAGCGCGTAGTGCTTGGGTTCATCGTCCTTGAACCACGTCACCCGCTCGATTTTCGCCACCGTGTGTTGCTCGACGGTCTGCTTGAGTTGCGGCAGAAACGGCTTGAGCGGCTCAAAGGCGAGGAAGATCGGCTGGTTAAGCGCTTCGTCCAGTCGTGTACCGGAAAGGGCGCTGGCTTCCTGGTTCCATTGCGTGACGTAGAGCTGTTCGTCGAGGGCGATCAGCGCCGAAGGCATGGAGTCGATGATGCTGTTGAGGTAGTTCTGGAACCCGGTGAGCTTCTTCTCGATCTTGCTGCGCACCTGGACTTCCAGTTCCAGCTTGCGGTTGGTGTGGCGGGTTTCTTCGGCCAGCCCCTGGGCCTGATCGTAGGCCGCCTGGGAGTCGTCGCGGGCTCGCTTGAGTTGCTGCTCCCTCGCCTCGATGCGCGAAAGCATAGTGTTGAACGCCTCGGCCAGACTGCCGATTTCGTCACGGTTACCCCGAGAGGCGCGCAGGGCGTAATTTTCCTCGCGGGTCACCTGGCGGGACAGCTCTTCAAGCTGATGGATCGGCCGGGTAATCAGGCGTTTGATCTGCCGGGCAATGACCAGCCACAGCAGCACACTGAAAATCAGAATCCCCAGACTGGCGGTGAGCGTGCCGGTGTAGAACGCCACCGGCAGTTCGCTGCTGGCGACCAGTAACAGGTGGCCCGGTGCGGTGCCTGGACGGGGCAGGGTGATCAGTTGGTTGCTGCGAAATTCGGTCAGTTGCCAGGCTTCGATGTGCCGATAGCGTTCCGGCAGGTTGAGTTTGTCGCCGCGTTGCAATTGCGCCAGACGTTCGCCCTTGCCGTCATATAGAGCGGCGGCGCGCAACGGCGAATAGCTGTCGAGCTCTTTGAGCAGGCGTTCAGCGCTTTGCGGCGACTGCAAGGCCTCGGCCACCAGACTCGGGTTCGACACCAGCCGGCCGATGGTCTGCAAGGCCTGGGGCGCCATGCTTTCCTGGGAAATGTAATAGGCGGCGCTGATAAAGGTCAGGTTGGCGACCAGCAACACGGTGGTCAACAGCACCAGCAGGGCGGCCAGCAGTTTCTGGCCGACCGGCAGGTTTTCAAGACGCTGGCGCAATGGCATCAGGTTAATCGCAGCAAAGGAACAAGTGGCCAGCGTAGCCGCTGCTCAGTCGACGGGCAATCCGAGACTGTGCAGATGAGCGGTCAGGCGCTCCTGCAATTGCTTGAGATGCGGCAGGTTCAACTGGTGACGCTGGGCAACCTTGCAGGCATGGCCGAGCAGATAGCTGATCTCGGTGCGGCGTTTACTGGCCACATCCTGATACATCGACGAGAAATTCGCCGCCGTGGCCTGGATCACCCGCTCGACTTCCAGCTGCAAATTGTCCGCTGCAGCCGGTTGACCGCAGCGTTCGAGCAGTTCGGTCAGTTCGCCGCACAGGGTGGCGACTTCGCAGTGATGTTGCTGCAAGCCGCCGTTGCGGCAGTCGTGCAGCACCGTCAGCGGATTGATTGCACAGTTGAGTGCCAGTTTGCGCCACAGACGGGTGAGGATATCGGCGCTCCATTCATGGGGGATTTTCGCCGCCTCAAGATCGTCCAGCCAGATCGGTGCTACCGGATGACCGGCATCCCCCAGCCAGGTGTAGCCATGGCCAGCGAACACCACGCGCCAGTCACCATCGCGAAAGGCGCCTTCGGTGCTGGAGGCGCTGATGCAGCGGGCCTGCGGCACTCGCGCGGCGACCGCTTCCTGGCTGCCGAGGCCGTTCTGTAAAAGAATCAGTTCGGCGTCCGGTGCCAGGCGATGGGCAAGTCCGGCCACAGCCGCTTCGGCGTCGTAGGCCTTACAGGCCACGAGCAGGCGGCGGATCGGTTCGGGGCTGTCCGGGGTTTCGCCGGGGATGGCGTAACTGCTGGCCACGCCTTGTTCGACGAGGGTCAGGCCGCCCGCCGTTGCATAGTCGTGCAAGCGGTCCATGTCGCGCAGGATCAACCGAACCGGCAGGCCGGCCCGGGCCAGGCGCGTGGCCCAGAGCGTGCCGAGACTTCCGGCGCCGAGGACATGCCAGGGGGTGGACATCAGTTTTTCACTCGGTAAGGTACAGGCATGCAAGGCTCGCCGTGTCGGTGGGAAAAGACCCGTTATAATGAGCCCGATTTTAACCGCAAGCCAAGCGCGCCGCGTCCCGCACGAGCGCGCCTTTTTATTGGAGAACTTACATGCCGTCGTTCGACGTGGTATCCGAACTGGACAAACACGAACTCACCAACGCGGTCGAGAACGCCGTGAAGGAACTCGATCGTCGTTATGACCTGAAAGGCAAGGGCAGCTTCGAATACAAGGAAAAGGACCTGACCGTCCACCTGACCGCTGAAGCCGATTTCCAGCTGGAAGCGATGATCGAGATCCTCAAGCTGGCCCTGGTCAAGCGCAAGATCGATGTGCAGTGCCTTGAAGTCAAAGACTCCTTCGCTTCGGGCAAGCTGATGAAACAGGACGCCGTCCTCAAGGAAGGCATCGACAAGGAACTGGCGAAGAAAATCGTTGGCCACATCAAGGAAGCCAAGCTCAAGGTGCAGGCCGCCATTCAGGGCGAGCAGGTGCGTGTGACCGGCAAAAAGCGTGACGATTTGCAGGAGGCCATCGCAGCCCTGCGCGCCAAGGAATTCGGCATGCCACTGCAGTTCAACAACTTCCGCGACTAAGCTTTTCGGTCGGGAACCTCTCGGCGTTTAAGGCGTCCGAGGCCCAAGCAACGGCAGAAACGATTGAGCCCCTTACGGCCCGGTCTTTCTGCCGCTGGTTTTTTACAGCCCGGGAAGCCGGCAATCAGGAGATAAAAGATGGATTTGAATGCTGAGGTGGACAACCTGGTCAAGGCGTCCCAGGCGTGGATTCCGATGATCATGGAATACGGCAGTCGTGTGCTGCTGGCGGTGATCACCTTGGCCATCGGCTGGTGGCTGATCAACAAGGTCACGCAAAAGCTCGGCGGCCTGCTGGCCCTGCGCAATGCCGACCTGGCGCTGCAAGGTTTCATCAGCAGCCTGGCCAACATCATTCTCAAGGTGCTGCTGATCGTCAGCGTGGCGTCGATGATCGGTGTCGAGACCACCTCGTTCGTCGCGGCGATCGGTGCGGCTGGCCTGGCCATCGGTCTGGCGTTGCAGGGCAGTCTGGCGAACTTCGCCGGTGGCGTGCTGATTCTGCTGTTCCGTCCGTTCCGTATCGGTGACTGGATCGAAGCCCAGGGTGTGGCGGGTACCGTCGACAGCATCCAGATCTTCCACACTGTGCTGCGTACCGGCGACAACAAGACCATCATCGTGCCGAACGGCAACCTGTCGAATGGCATCATCACCAATACCAACCGTCAGCCGACCCGCAAGGTTGTGTTTGACGTGGGTGTGGATTACGAAGCCGATCTGCAAAAGGCCCGTCAGGTGCTGCTGGATCTGGCCAAGGATGATCGCGTGTTGCAGGATCCGGCGCCTCAGGCCGTTATTTCGACACTGGGTGACAGTTCGATCACTGTTTCCCTGCGCGTCTGGGTTAAAACCGCAGACTATTGGGATGTGATGTTCATGTTTAACGAACAGTCCCGTGATCGTTTAAAGACTGCCGGAATTGATATCCCGTTTCCACAACGAGTGATTCGTGTGGTTCAGGAATCGGCGGTGTAATGATAGGTTGCTAATTAATTGCCTGACTTGTTGGTCAGGCATTTATTACAAGTGACAGATAACAAAAAGGCCCATCCGAAGATGGGCCTTTTTTTATGCTACCAAACTAACCACTGACGATTACAAGATGTTCAGTGGGTACTCGGTGATCAGACGGAACTCTTTAACGTCGCCTTCGCCTTCATCAGCGTTAGCAACGTGCCACGCTTGACGAATACGGAAGGACAGGTCTTTTGCCGGACCGCTTTGAACCACATATTTGGCTTCAAAGTTGGTTTCGTGGTGTTTGCCGTCTTCACCGTAAGCACCGGTGTAAAGGCTGCCCGCTGGAGTGTGGGTACCGTCGATGTCCCAACCTTTGACGTAACGAACCATGAAGCTCAGGCCAGGAACGCCATACTCAGCCATTTTCAGGTCGTAACGGGCTTGCAGGGATTTCTCGCCTGGGCCGTTGAAGTCAGAGTACTGGATGGAGTTGGCGAGGAAGATCGAGTCGCCACCGCGGTTCGAAGGACCGTGGCCGCCGACACCGATGTAGTCAAACGGAGTATCGCCATTGACCTTCTGGAAGGCCAGGGTGAAGGTGTGTGCCTTCAGGAACGACAAGGCGGTTGCCAGGGAGAACGCAGTGTTGCTGATCTCGCCCGCTTTGGCGCTGCCGGTGTCGGTGGTGCGGTAAATGTTGAAGTCAGTGTTCAGCGAAGTGTCACCACCGAATGGGGTAGTGAGGTTCACGTTGGCGTAGTACTGGTTCCAGATGTCTTCCAGCTTGGCGCCGTACAGCGAAGCCGACAGGTTGTCGGTGATGCCGTATTTGCCGCCGAAGTAGTCGATCGAGTCAGCCTTGACGTTGGCGTAGGTTGCCCATAGCTCGCCGTCACGGGCGTTCTTGTCCTGGCTTGTCGCCGAGTAGAAGTGACCGGCTTCGAGGTCAAGATCTTTGACTTCGCTGCTCTGCAGCTGGAAGCCGCTGGCAGTTTGAGGAAGGATACGGGAACCGCCGACAGCGAACACTGGAGCAGTGCTTGGCTGTTGATCACCAATTTTCAGTTCGGTTTTGGAGATTCGGAACTTGATGGCCGCGCCGGCTTTGCCTTGGCTATTGTCCGCTTCACGAACGCCTTTGGCATTCGGGGTGTCGCTACGGCTCATGTTGCCCGAACCGGAAGTGCCGTCACCGCCATCCAGTTTGACAGCCAGGTAACCGAATGCGTCGATACCTACGCCGACAGTACCTTGGGTGTAACCGGAGTTGAAGTTGGTGAGGAAGCCCTGGGTCCAGTCTTTCTGGTCGCGGCTGCCGTTCTTGTTGTCGCGGTTGAAGTAGTAGTTCTTCAACGTCTCGGTGAGTTTCGCGTCTTCAACAAAACCTTTGGCTTCAGCCTGGTCACTTACAAACGGTGCGGCCGTAGCCACTTGAGTACTGGCTGCTGCAGCAACTGCCAGTGCGATCATGCTCCACTTCATCACGCGCATCGTGATTTGCTCCTTTGGTTTTAGAAGAGTACTGCCGTCCCACCTGTTTTATTATCTGGGCGGCTCTTTCTTTTTGTGTCGGCGCAAACTTATATCACGCCGACCATGTTGGCGATACTTGCGAATCCAACCTTTCAGCTTCTTTACGAGCGTGTCGCAAACGGCTTGGTAGATGTCGCAAATTTACAGTCCAAATGCAATGGGACTGACAACTTCAGCGCTGTTTTACAGAGCTTGAGCATCGGTAAAAAAGAGTCCCTTGGCAAAACGCTTGAATCTCCATCGGGCAACCCTGCCACTGTTTTTATGGGGCTCAAGGCATCCACTTCTTGTGGTGCGCTTATAGTCCATATGGGTATGAATGCAACAAGCGTGCACAAACCGCTGAATTGTTCCGGTTTTTTTCAAGATGCTCGTCAGGTGCTGTAAAAACCTCATAAAACCGGGGGCTTCGAGGGGCTTTCGAACAGGCTTGACGCCATCCTTCGCATGGTGTTGCTCCCTGAAAGTCGCGGCGCGACAACCAAAAACGTTACCGGTTCACCCCGTCGGTGAGTATTCGGCGGATGCCCGACGCACTGAGCGTAGACGCACTGTGCGGTTTTGGTGCAAAAAATTTTATTGGCTGTACTGAATTCATACAGTTGAGCCGTCGATGGTTCGTAAACGTTGCTTTCTGAGCCGGTCGTTTCCCGCGTTCGAATACAGTGCTGGTTCTGTTCTGGTGCGCTCGTGCCACAAATGTCACTTTGCAGGGCGCGTAAGATTCCTTGCCGTGGCGCATTCGCAGTGAAGGGCACGTCAATCGCAGGTATGCTGCCCTCCAGTCGCTTGGCGCGCTGCTTTCAGGGTGGGGCGCTAAGCTGAAAACAGGTCATTTCGCCAGGAGTGCGCGCAGTGTTTGCTTTAGATTCACGACTTCAACAGGACACCCTGACCATCGGCGACTTCCCGCTCTGCCGACTGCTGTTGTCCAACGATGCCAACTACCCGTGGTTCATCCTGGTGCCACGCCGCGACGATATCAGCGAGTTGTTTCAGTTGGATGTCGCCGACCAGCAGCGCCTGTGGCAGGAAACCACGGCGCTGGCCGAGGTGCTCAAGGATTCCTTCGACGCCGACAAGATGAATGTCGCGACCCTGGGTAATGTGGTCAGCCAACTGCATATGCATGTGATCGTGCGTAAGCGGGACGATGCCGCCTGGCCGGCGCCGGTCTGGGGCAAGCACCCCGCCAAACCTTACAGTGCCGAGCAAGTGGCCGCGATCCGCGAGCGCCTGCGTCTGGTGCTGGACGAAGATTTCACCTTTCTGGAGGGCTGAGTCATGAGCCTCGAACAACGTGTTACCGAGCTGGAAAGCCGCCTGGCGTTTCAGGACGACACCATTCAGGCATTGAATGATGTGCTGGTGGAGCAGCAGCGAGTGGTTGAGCGTTTGCAGTTGCAGATGGCTGCCGTGCTCAAGCGTCAGGAAGAGATGGTCGGCCAGATCGGGTCTTTTGAAGAAGACGCGCCACCGCCGCACTATTGAGAGGTCTGTGGGCGGGCTCCCGTGAATAAAAAAAACGCGAACAGCCAGGCTGTTCGCGGTTTTTTTATTGCCGGGAAGCGTGAATCAGCGACGCGGCAGGGCGGCGATCACGTCTTCGGCCTGCAGGCCCTTGTCACGGTTCATCACCGAGAACTCCACGCGCTGGCCTTCGACCAGGACGCGGTGGCCTTCGCCACGGATGGCGCGAAAGTGCACGAAAATATCATCGCCGGAATCCCGGGAGATAAAACCGAAGCCCTTGGAGGTGTTGAACCACTTGACGGTGCCGGTATCGCGGTTGCTCATGTCGTAGCTTTGCGTCGCGGCGGCCGGTGAGGACTTGTAGAAGCTGACGGCCAGGTGCAGAACCACGGCGACCAGAGCGATCACCAGGCTGAACAGCACGGCTGGCTGGCCGGCGATGACAGGCATCGGCGCGATCAGGGTCAGGGTTTGCAGGACAACGGTCAGCACCAGCAGGGCGCTGACCAGGTTTTGCAGATGCTGGCGCGGACCTTTGTTCCAGTTAGGCATGACTGGCGCAAGGATCAGGTTCAGCAGGCCGAAGAAGGCCAGGTAAAGTGCATCGGGTTGTTGCAGGTAAGGTACCGCTTCGGACTTCAGGCTAGGTATGAAGGACAGCAGCAAGGCTGCTGCGCCCATTAGCAGGTGGACGATTTTCAACATTTTTATTGACTCACGTTATGACGGCTCACAAGGAAGAGCTGAAGGCGCACGGTTCGCTTCGGAACAATAAAGAGGCGTTGGACACGTACCCGGCATCAGCCTATGCGCAGGCCCGGAAAACGGGGCGTAGCGACACACTGCCTATTTAACAGCAAAGCCTGCGGGTACTCAAATTACGCCGGCCGGCGGCAGGCGTCGGACGATTTGTCGCCTCTATCGGTGTCATCCGGGGGCTGCGGGGCGGGGGTGGCCTTGCTACAGTGGAACGACACCTGCTGGATGAACTCAATCGCCGTTAGGGGGTAAGCATGGCAATCGATATCGGTATCAGTGAAGCAGACCGCAAATCCATCGTCGAAGGGCTCTCGCGCCTGCTGTCGGACACCTACGTGCTGTATCTGAAGACCCACAACTTCCACTGGAACGTCACCGGGCCGATGTTCCGGACCCTGCATCTGATGTTCGAGGAGCAATACAACGAACTGGCCCTGGCGGTGGACTTGATCGCCGAACGCATCCGGGCGTTGGGGTTTCCGGCGCCAGGCGCATATGCAACCTACGCCCGTCTGTCTTCTATAAAAGAGGAGGAAGGGGTGCCGAGTGCCGAGGACATGATCAAGCAATTGGTCGAGGGTCAGGAGGCCGTCACTCGCACGGCGCGGGGGATATTCCCTCTGCTGGATAAAGTCAGCGATGAGCCGACCGCCGACCTGCTGACTCAACGCATGCAGGTTCATGAGAAAACCGCGTGGATGTTGCGCGCACTGCTTGAGGCCTGATGGCGGGAAGCGCACGGACACCCCGGGTTCGTGCGCTGTTGTCTTTCTCCCCTGGAAAAATCATTCACGACAGTAGGAAACGAGGAACGAGACCCACCGCTCCATGATCCTCCGTGTCGCGTTGGCTTATCCTACGTGAAGGGTCCAAAAGTCATCTGGATCTGCCTTTGCGCCTGCGCTTTTAATGAGGTCACAGGATGTTGCCTTGATAACAAGTGCAGGAATGACAAAGGAGTGTCAACGATATGGAATGTGCAGACAGGCGAGGCGGCATTGCTGTCGGCTCGCAACAGGACAGGTTTGTGGAACCGTTTCTCGGCGGGTTCGACATGGCGTTGATCCGTCCGCTGTCCCGGTCGGTCCGCTTGAACGGGTTTGCGACCTGCATGCGGCTCGAACAGGTTTACTGGAATATCCTGGGCCGGATGGCCGAGGATAATTGCTGTTCGGTCGGCACGCTGTTGTCCCGTCTCGACCGTGAAGTACACCTGCGCCATGGCGGGGTGAAAAACTTCAGTGGTCTGGTACGGGTAGTGTGCGTGGTGCATGGCCTGCGGGATTCTCCGGGGATGCACGACGCGGGTTGTCACTGACGATACGGCCTGTGCAGTCTTACGGCTGCACAGGCCGCATTTAATGGATATAATCCCGCTCTTTCGCCGCACAGCCCCGCGTGTGCTGGCAATCTGATTGCCGAGACAACCCCATGCCGATGTACGATTACCAATGTGCTTCCTGTGGTCATCAGTTGGAAGCCATTCAAAAGATCAGCGACGCACCACTGGTCGATTGCCCTGCCTGCCAGGCGCCTGAACTCAAGAAGCAACTGTCGATGCCGGGCTTTCGCCTCAGTGGCAGTGGCTGGTACGAAACCGATTTCAAGACCGGCGCGAAGAAGAATCTGGCCGGTGGCGACAAATCTGACTAGGGTTCAAACCCAGGTCGAACGACACGCGCGAGTTTCCACACGTTGCACAGTGCTTGAGTGCAGCGGGATCTCCACCGAATTTCGAATTACGAGAAGCGAACCACTACCATGATGCGCAGCCATTATTGCGGCCAACTGAACGAAAGCCTGGAAGGCCAGGAAATTACCCTTTGCGGATGGGTTCACCGTCGTCGCGACCACGGCGGGGTGATTTTCCTCGATATCCGTGATCGTGACGGTCTGGCCCAGGTAGTGTTCGATCCGGATCGCGCCGAGAGCTTCGCCGCCGCCGATCGCGTGCGCAGCGAATACGTCGTGAAGATCACCGGCAAGGTGCGTCTGCGTCCGGCCGGTGCCACCAACGCCAACATGGCGTCGGGCATGATCGAAGTGCTGGGCTACGAACTGGAAGTGTTGAACGAGTCGGAAACCCCGCCGTTCCCGCTGAACGAATTCTCCGACGTCGGCGAAGAAACCCGTCTGCGTTATCGCTTCCTGGACCTGCGTCGTCCGGAAATGGCCGAGAAGCTGCGTCTGCGTTCGCGCATGACCACCAGCATCCGTCGCTACCTGGACGAGAACGGCTTCCTCGACGTCGAAACCCCGATCCTGACCCGTGCCACTCCGGAAGGCGCGCGCGACTACCTCGTGCCGAGCCGTACCCACGCCGGTTCGTTCTTCGCGCTGCCGCAATCGCCACAGCTGTTCAAGCAACTGCTGATGGTTGCCGGTTTCGACCGCTACTACCAGATCGCCAAGTGCTTCCGCGACGAAGACCTGCGTGCCGACCGTCAGCCTGAGTTCACTCAGATCGACATCGAGACCAGCTTCCTCGACGAAAAAGACATCATGGGCCTGACCGAAGGCATGATCCGCAACCTGTTCAAGGAAGTGCTGGATCTGGAATTCGGCGAGTTCCCGCACATGACCTTCGAAGAAGCCATGCGCCGTTACGGTTCCGACAAACCAGACCTGCGTAACCCGCTGGAACTGGTAGACGTGGCCGACCAACTGAAAGAAGTGGATTTCAAGGTCTTCAGCGGCCCTGCCAACGACCCGAAATGCCGTATCGCCGCGCTGCGCGTTCCAGGCGGGGCGAGCATGCCGCGCAAGCAGATCGACGACTACACCAAGTTCGTCGGCATCTACGGTGCCAAGGGCCTGGCGTACATCAAGGTCAACGAGCGTGCGGCCGGTGTTGACGGTCTGCAATCGCCGATCGTTAAAAACATCCCGGAAGCCAATCTGAACGTGATCCTCGATCGCGTGGGCGCAGTCGACGGCGACATCGTGTTCTTCGGCGCCGACAAGGCCAAGATCGTCAGCGAAGCCCTGGGCGCGCTGCGTATCAAGCTCGGTCATGACCTGAAGTTGCTGACCTGCGAATGGGCTCCGATGTGGGTCGTCGACTTCCCGATGTTCGAAGAGAACGACGACGGCAGTTTCTCCGCCTTGCACCATCCGTTCACCGCGCCGAAGTGCACTCCGGAAGAGCTCGAAGCCAACCCCGCTGGCGCTCTGTCCCGTGCCTACGACATGGTGCTGAACGGCACCGAGCTGGGTGGCGGTTCGATCCGTATCCACCGCAAAGAGATGCAACAGGCGGTGTTCCGTCTGCTGGGCATCAACGAAGCGGAACAGGAAGAGAAGTTCGGCTTCCTGCTCGACGCCCTGAAATACGGCGCGCCGCCACACGGTGGTCTGGCCTTCGGTCTGGACCGTCTGGTGATGCTGATGACCGGTGCCCAGTCGATCCGTGAAGTGATCGCCTTCCCGAAAACCCAGAGTGCTGCCGACGTGATGACGCAGGCACCGGGTGTCGTGGACGCGAAGGCATTGCGCGAACTGCACATTCGTTTGCGCGAAACGCCGAAGGCTGAGTAAGACGGGCCTGAAGGCGCATCTTCGGATGCGCCTTTTTTCTTTCTGCAGTGATTGAAAACAAGATTTTTTTTGCTGGCCGATGCACCTGCATGGCGGGCATTGTTCAAGAGAATTCGGAGCGAGTTATGGCAGGTCATTCCAAGTGGGCGAACATCAAGCACCGCAAAGAACGCCAGGATGCCAAGAGAGGCAAGATCTTCACCAAGTGGATCCGCGAACTGACCGTGGCGGCCCGTCAGGGCGGCGGTGATCCGGGCTCCAACCCGCGTCTGCGTCTGGCGCTGGACAAGGCGCTGGGCGCCAACATGAGTCGCGACATCATCGACCGTGCCGTGGCCCGTGGCGCCGGTGCGACCGAAGCCGACAACGTTGAAGAACTGACCTACGAAGGTTACGGCCCGGGCGGCGTGGCGGTGATGGTCGAGTGCATGACCGACAACCGCAACCGTACCGCAGCGGCCGTGCGCCACGCGTTCAGCAAGTGTGGCGGCAACCTCGGTACCGACGGTTCGGTAGCCTATCTGTTCGAACGCAAGGGCCAGATCAGCTTTGCCCCGGGCGTTGACGAAGACGCGCTGACAGAGGCCGCGCTGGAAGCCGATGCCGACGACGTGGTCAGTCACGAAGATGGCTCGATCGACGTGTTCACCTCGTTCACCAGCTTCTACGCGGTACGCAATGCCCTGGAAGCCGCCGGTTTCAAGGGGGATGACGCGGAAATCGTCATGCAGCCGACCACCAGCGCCGAACTGGATCTGGAGGGCGCCGAGAAGGTGCTCAAGCTGATCGACATGCTGGAAGACCTGGACGACGTGCAGAACGTCTACTCCAACGCGGACATTCCGGAAGACGTGGCCGCTCAGCTCGGTTAAGAGCGACTAGGCTCAATGTGGGAGCTGGCTTGCCAGCGATGGCGTCGGCACATCAGCCAATGATGGTGCCTGACACACCGTCATCGCTGGCAAACCAGCTCCCACATTTGTTTTTTGTGTTTTTTCGAACCAGCAGGCTTATGACTTTAATTCTTGGTATCGACCCCGGTTCGCGCATTACCGGTTACGGCATTGTTCGCGATACCGGACGCGGCGGTTGCATCTACGTCGCCTCGGGTTGTATCCGCACCGGTGCCGGCGAGCTGCATGAGCGGTTGCAGATTGTCTACCGCGGCGTGCGGGAAATCATCCAGACCTACGGCCCGGTCACCATGGGCATCGAAAAGGTGTTCATGGCAAAAAACGCCGACTCGGCGCTCAAGCTCGGGCAGGCCCGTGGGGCCGCTATCGTTGCCGGCGCCGAAGAAAGCCTGGAGATCGCCGAGTACACGGCCACTCAGGTCAAGCAGGCTGTGGTGGGAACCGGTGCTGCCAATAAAGAGCAGGTGCAGATGATGGTCATGCACATGCTCAAGCTGACCAGCAAACCGCAAATCGACGCATCGGATGCCCTGGCCATCGCCATTTGTCACGCTCACACCCGCTCCAGTCTGTTGCCGCACGGCTTGGGAACTGCACGCAGTCGTGGCGGGCGTCTGCGTCTCTGATAGCATCAGCAGTCAATTTCACGGAATGTGGATTTCGTGCCTGGGTTGTCGGCCGTGAATCCATGCTCTGTCGGTCGCCAGCCCACGGCTGGCCAACGCTCAAGGATCTGAAACGTGATTGGACGCTTGCGCGGCACTCTGGCTGAGAAACAGCCGCCGCACCTGATTCTGGATGTAAACGGCCTCGGGTATGAGCTGGAAGTGCCCATGACCACCCTTTATCGCCTGCCGTCGGTCGGTGAACCGCTGACCTTGCACACCCATTTGGTCGTACGCGAAGACGCGCAGTTACTCTATGGCTTTGCCGGCAAGCGTGAGCGAGACTTTTTTCGCGAGTTGATCCGTCTCAACGGTGTAGGGCCGAAACTGGCCCTGGCCTTGATGTCGAGTCTTGAAGTCGACGAACTGATCCGCTGCGTGCAATCCCAGGACACCTCGGCGCTGACCAAGGTGCCGGGTGTGGGCAAGAAAACCGCCGAACGCCTGCTGGTCGAGCTCAAGGATCGCTTCAAGGCCTGGGAAACCTCGCCGGCCATGTTCGCGCTGGTGCCGAACCAGCCGGACGGCCCGGCGCCGGTCAATACGGCCGAGAACGATGCGGTCAGCGCGCTGATTTCCCTGGGCTACAAGCCTCAGGAAGCGAGCAAGGCGATTTCCGCGATCAAAGAGAAAGGCCTGAGCAGCGAAGACATGATTCGACGCGCCCTGAAGGGAATGATTTAAGTGATTGAAGCTGATCGTCTGATCGCCGCCACGCACAGCCCGCGTGAGCGCGAAGAAGTCCAGGATCGGGCGATACGTCCCGTCAGCCTGGCCGAATACATCGGCCAGCCGACCGTTCGCGAGCAGATGGAATTGTTTATCCAGGCCGCCCGTGGCCGTAGCGAATCCCTCGACCACACGCTGATCTTCGGTCCGCCGGGGCTGGGTAAAACCACCTTGGCGAACATCATTGCTCAGGAAATGGGCGTGTCGATCAAGAGCACTTCCGGTCCGGTGCTGGAACGTCCAGGTGATCTGGCGGCGCTGTTGACCAACCTTGAACCGCACGACGTGCTGTTCATCGATGAAATCCATCGTCTGTCGCCGATCGTCGAAGAAGTGCTGTACCCGGCCATGGAGGATTTCCAGCTCGACATCATGATCGGTGAAGGGCCGGCGGCGCGTTCGATCAAGCTCGATCTGCCGCCGTTCACCCTGGTTGGTGCGACCACGCGGGCGGGCATGCTGACTAACCCGTTGCGCGACCGTTTCGGCATCGTCCAGCGTCTCGAGTTCTACAGCACCGCTGACCTGGCGACGATTGTCAGCCGTTCGGCGAATATCCTCGGTTTGCCGCTGGATCCGGAAGGATCTTTCGAGATTGCCCGCCGCGCCCGTGGCACGCCGCGGATCGCCAACCGACTGCTGCGTCGGGTGCGGGATTTCGCCGAAGTCCGGGCCAAGGGCCACATCACCAAATCCGTCGCAGATCTGGCGTTGAACCTGCTGGATGTCGACGAGCATGGTTTCGATCATCAGGACCGGCGTCTGCTGTTGACCATGATCGAGAAGTTTGACGGCGGCCCGGTAGGCATTGACAGTCTGGCGGCGGCGATCAGCGAAGAGCGCCACACCATTGAAGACGTGCTCGAGCCGTACCTGATTCAGCAGGGCTACATCATGCGTACGCCGCGGGGCAGGGTGGTTACCCGTCACGCGTACCTGCATTTTGGTTTAAACATTCCGACACGAATGGGCGAGATGCCCGTGGTAGACGAGTTTCTCGATGCCGTGGACGATTGATACACATTTATTGTCGATTTATTCAGCGTTTGTACTGTCACAGGACGGTACTTTTGCGGTAAAGCCTTCCAACAATGAAAAACAGTTGCCTGGCCGGATTGGCAACCCGAGGAGTAAGCACTAGAGTATGCGCGCGCAAAACGGGCTTGAGCCGTTCGCACATCGTTGTCGCGTTTATTACGAGGACACCGATGCGGGCGGCATCGTGTATTACGTTAATTACCTCAAGTTTATGGAACGGGCTCGAACCGAGCGGCTCCGGGAGCTGGGCTTTGCCCAGTCGGCGCTGGCAGGGGAGGACCTGTTGTTCGTCGTGCATTCCAGCGAAGCGCGTTATCACGCGCCGGCGCGACTGGATGACGAACTTCTGGTAAGCGCTGATGTAATCGAATTGAACCGTGCCAGCCTGCGCTTTCGACAGCAGGTCAGGCGGGCAACGGATAATGTGCTGCTCTGCGAAGGGCAGTTTCTGGTGGCCTGTGTGCGCACTAACAGTTTGAAACCCCGGGCCCTTCCCGAAGACCTGCGTGCGGCCTTTGCCGACGCGGTCGGCACGGGTACACACTCAAAGCAGGAGATAAAGCGTGGAAGCTAACGTCGTCGACCATTCCTCCATGTGGAGCCTGGTCAGCAATGCCAGCATCGTGGTGCAGTTGGTAATGTTGACTCTGGTGGCCGCATCGGTGACCTCATGGATCATGATCTTTCAGCGCAGCAATCTGATACGCGCCGGTCGACGTGCCCTCGAGAGCTTCGAGGAGCGATTCTGGTCGGGTATCGACCTGTCCAAACTCTACCGTCAGGCCGGCAGCAACCCGGATCCGGATTCCGGCGTCGAGCAGATTTTCCGCGCGGGCTTCAAGGAATTCTCCCGTCTGCGTCAGCAGCCAGGCGTCGACCCTGAAGCGGTGATGGAAGGTGTGGCTCGTGCCATGCGTGTCGCCATCTCCCGTGAGGAAGAGAAACTCGAGCAGAGCCTGCCGTTCCTCGCCACCGTCGGTTCCGTCAGCCCGTACATTGGTCTGTTCGGTACCGTCTGGGGGATCATGAACTCCTTCCGTGGTCTGGCCAGCGCCCAGCAGGCCACTCTGGCCACCGTCGCACCCGGCATCGCCGAAGCCCTGATCGCCACCGCGATCGGTCTGTTCGCCGCGATCCCGGCCGTTATTGCTTACAACCGTTTCTCTGCCCGCAGCGAAACCTTGCTGAGCCGCTACTACACCTTCGCCGATGAGTTCCAGGCGATCCTGCACCGCAAAGTGCACACCAGCGAAGAATAAGCAGGTATTTCCCGATGGCTTTAATCACTCGAGCCCGACACAAGCGCAAGCCGGTCGCCGAGATGAACGTAGTGCCTTACATCGACGTGATGCTGGTGCTGCTGGTCATCTTCATGGTGACTGCGCCGATGCTCAATCAGGGCGTGAAAGTGGATCTGCCCAAGGTTTCCAGCGAAGCCTTGCCGCAGGACAACAACACCCAGGTGCTGACCATTTCGATCAAGTCGGACAAGACCTACTACTGGAACCTTGGCAGCGAAGTCGACACCGAGAAGCAGCAGGACCGGGCCATGACCCTGCCACAGATGACCGACGCGGTGACCAAGATCATTCGCGCCGGTACTGAAGGCGGCAAGCGTACCCAAGTGTTCATCCGTGGCGACAAGTCCGTCGATTATGGCTCCGTCATGGGCGCCATGGGCGGGTTGCAGAAAGCCGGGGTCGGTAACGTTGGCTTGATCACCGAGGCGCCCTGATGCAGCAACAGCGAGAGCCGTCCGCCTCGGAAAGCTACTTCTGGCCCAGTGTCTGGGCGATTGGCTTGCACGTGCTGGTGTTCGGCATGCTGTTCGTCAGTTTCGCCCTGACTCCGGAGCTGCCGCCGGCCAAGCCGATTGTCCAGGCAACCCTGTACCAGCTGAAATCGAAAAGTCAGGCAACCACCCAGACCAATCAGAAGATTGCGGGTGAGGCGAAGAAATCCGCCGCGCGCCAGACCGAAGTCGAGCAGATGGAGCAGAAAAAGGTCGAGCAGGAAGCGGTGAAGGCTGCGGAACAAAAGAAAGAAGAAGCGGCTCAAAAGGCCGAGGAAGCCAAGAAGGCCGATGAGGCGAAAAAAGCGGACGAGGCGAAGAAGGCTGATGAAGCCAAAAAAGCCGACGACGCCAAGAAAGCCGCCGAAGCCAAGAAGGCAGAAGAGAAACAATTGGCTGATATAGCCAAGAAGAAAGCCGAAGAAGAAGCCAAGAAGGCTGCTGAAGAAGAGGCCAAGAAAGCGGCCGCTGAAGAAGCCAAGAAGAAGATCGTCGAAGACGCGAAGAAGAAAGCCGCCGAAGACGCCAAGAAGAAAGCTGAAGCTGAAGAGGCGAAGAAGAAAGTCGCCGAAGACGCGAAGAAGAAAGCTGCTGCCGATGCTGCGAAGAAGAAAGCGCAGGAAGCGGCACGTAAATCCGCCGAAGACAAAAAGGCTCAGGCCCTGGCAGATTTGCTTTCCGACACGCCGCAGCGCCAGCAGGCCTTGGCCGATGAGCAGGGCGATGAAGTCGCGGGCAGTTTCGATGACCTGATTCGTGCGCGGGCAGCGGAAGGCTGGGCACGTCCACCTTCGGCACGCAAAGGCATGACGGTTGTGCTGCAGATCGGCATGTTGCCGGACGGTACGGTGACTTCGGTCAGCGTGGCCAAGTCCAGTGGCGACGGTCCGTTCGATGCGTCGGCAGTGGCAGCGGTCAAGAATATTGGACGTTTGACGGAAATGCAGGGAATGAAGCCGAGCGATTTCGCTCCGTATCGTTCATTCAAGATGACATTCACACCTGAGGATCTAGCCTTGTGAGAAACCTTCTTCGAGGAATGCTGGTCGTGATCTGCTGCATGGCAGGGATCGCGATGGCGGATGAAAAGAACATTCTGGTCACCAGCGGCAGCGATCGGGCAACGCCGATCGCCGTCGTACCGTTCGGTTTCCAGGGCGGTGCCGTCCTGCCGGATGACATGGCTGAAATCATTGGTAACGATTTGCGCAACTCGGGCTATTACTCGCCGATTCCAAAGCAAAACATGATCAGCCAGCCAAGCCAGCCGAGCGAAATCATCTTCCGTGACTGGAAGGCGGTGGGCGCGCAATACATGATGGTCGGCAGCATCGTGCCGGCCGGTGGCCGTCTGCAGGTGCAGTGGGCTCTATTCAACGTCGCCACCGAACAGAAAGTGGCTGACGGCAGCGTGTCCGGTACCACCGAACAGCTGCGCGACATGGCGCACTACATCTCCGACCAGTCGTTCGAAAAACTGACCGGTATTAAAGGTGCATTCTCGACTCGCCTGCTGTACGTCACGGCCGAGCGTTTCTCCGAAAAGAACACCCGTTACACCCTGCAGCGTTCGGACTATGACGGCGCCCGCGCCGTGACCCTGCTGCAATCGCGCGAGCCGATCCTGTCGCCGCGTTTTGCACCGGACGGCAAGCGTATCGCCTACGTGTCGTTCGAACAGAAGCGTCCGCGCATCTTCATGCAGAACATCGACACCGGTCGCCGCGAGCAGATCACCAACTTCGAAGGCCTGAACGGCGCGCCAGCCTGGTCGCCGGACGGCAATCGCCTGGCGTTCGTACTGTCGAAAGACGGTAACCCGGACATCTACGTGATGAACCTCGGTTCGCGTCAGATCACCCGTGTGACTGCAGGTCCTGGCATCAACACCGAACCGTACTGGGGCAAGGATGGTTCGACCATCTACTTCACCTCCGACCGTGGCGGCAAACCGCAGATCTACAAGACCAGCGCTGGTGGCGGCGGTGCCGAGCGTGTGACGTTCGTGGGCAACTACAACGCCAACCCGAAGCTTTCGGCGGATGAAAAGACCCTGGTGATGATCCATCGTCAGGACGGTTTCACCAATTTCAAAGTGGCGGCTCAGGATTTGCAGCGCGGAAGTGTAAAAATCCTCACTGATAGCACTCTGGACGAGTCGCCTACTGTTGCGCCCAACGGCACCATGGTAATCTACGCCACCCGCCAGCAGGGCCGGGGAGTCTTGATGCTCGTGTCCATTAATGGACGCGTGAGGCTCCCGCTTCCTACCGCTCAAGGCGAAGTCAGAGAACCGTCCTGGTCCCCTTACCTGAACTGACGCGGCGCTTTACGTTTTACTTAACACACTGGGGTTCATTAGGAGTTTCACGATGGAAATGCTGAAGTTTGGTAAATTTGCTGCGCTGGCTCTGGCCATGGCTGTAGCTGTAGGTTGCTCGTCCAAAGGCGGCGACAACGCCGGTGAAGGCGCTGTTGATCCAAACGCTGGTTACGGCGCAAACACTGGTGCAGTTGACGGTTCCCTGAGCGAAGAAGCTGCTCTGCGCGCAATCACCACCTTCTACTTCGAATACGACAGCTCGGACCTGAAGCCAGAAGCCATGCGCGCTCTGGACGTTCACGCCAAAGACCTGAAAGCAAACGGCGCTCGCGTTGTTCTGGAAGGCAACACCGACGAACGTGGTACTCGTGAGTACAACATGGCACTGGGCGAGCGTCGTGCGAAAGCCGTTCAGCGCTACCTGGTACTGCAAGGTGTTTCCCCAGCTCAACTGGAACTGGTTTCCTACGGCGAAGAGCGTCCAGTTGCCACCGGCAACGACGAGCAGTCCTGGGCTCAAAACCGTCGCGTCGAACTGCGTAAGTAATTCGATATGCGAACGTGCCGTCGTGCTGTAACTGTTCTGGCTCTCAGCCTCGCGCCGCTTGCGGTGTGGGCTGCGGTTCCTGTGGTCGATGACAACTCCGGTTATAACAATAGCGGGAGCAGTTATCCGCCTGCAGGTTACGGTACGAACGGCGCCTATGCCGGGGGAGCGGCTTCGGCCCCTGCCTCGGCACAAGGCATGCTGTTCAACCAACTGCAACAAATGCAGGATCAGATATCGCGCCAGCAAGGCGTGATCGAAGAACTGCAGAATCAAGTTGCGCGCATGAAACAGGAATCCCTGGAGCGATACCAGGATCTTGATCGGCGCATAGGGTCCGGCGTTGCACCTGCCGCGACTCCCGAGAATTCTTCTGCCGGTGGCGATGCAAATGCTGCTGCCGGTGCCGCCGCTGGAGCCGGTGCCGCTGCGGCCGCCCAGGCACCCGCCGCGGGTGGCGAACCGGCTGATCCGGCCAAGGAAAAGCTGTATTACGATGCAGCTTTTGACCTGATCAAGGCCAAGGATTTCGACAAGGCCAGCCAGGCGTTTGCCGCTTTCCTGCGTAAATACCCGAACAGCCAATACGCGGGCAACGCCCAGTACTGGCTGGGTGAAGTGAACCTGGCCAAAGGCGATCTGCAAGGTGCAGGTCAGGCTTTTGCCAAGGTGTCGCAGCTGTATCCCAAGCACGCCAAGGTGCCGGATTCGCTGTACAAGCTGGCTGACGTAGAGCGCCGCCTCGGTCATACCGACAAGGTCAAGGGCATTCTGCAGCAGGTGGTGGCCCAATATCCGGGCACGTCCGCCGCGCAGTTGGCCCAGCGCGATCTGCAACGCATGTAACACCGTTTGACCCGTTTGGAAGAAACCCGCGCTTGTCGCGGGTTTTTTCGTTAGAATTCACGCCCTTTTATGAAACACGCTTCTGGTGATCTACGCGTTGGCGGGGTGGCCAGAGGTGCCTGACGGAGGCGGACAGCCTGTTTAGCTGTTACGCCCGTGGCGACTATGCAAGACACATTGAGAATTACCGAAGTTTTCTACTCGTTGCAGGGGGAAACGCGGACTGCCGGGCTGCCCACGGTTTTTGTGCGCCTGACCGGTTGCCCGTTGCGTTGCCAATACTGCGACAGCGCCTACGCGTTCAGCGGTGGCACGATCCGTACCCTCGACGACATCCTCGAGCAAGTGGCCGGCTTTCGCCCGCGCTACGTCTGCGTCACTGGCGGTGAGCCGCTGGCACAGCCCAATGCCATCCCTTTGCTCAAGCAGCTGTGCGATGCCGGCTACGAAGTCTCGCTGGAAACCAGCGGCGCCCTCGACATCTCGGCGGTCGATCCGCGGGTCAGTCGGGTGGTCGACCTGAAAACGCCAGATTCCAAAGAAGCCCATCGCAACCGTTACGAGAACATCGAACTGCTGACGCCCAACGATCAGGTGAAGTTTGTCATCTGCTCGCGGGAGGACTATGACTGGGCGGTATCGAAGCTGATCCAGTACGGTCTTGAGCGACGTGCAGGTGAAGTGCTGTTTTCCCCAAGTCACCACGACCTGAACGCTCGGGATCTGGCGGACTGGGTGGTGGCGGATAACCTGCCAGTGCGCCTGCAACTGCAGCTGCATAAATATCTATGGAATGATGAGCCGGGGCGCTGAGATGACTGAACAACTGAACACTAGCCAAAAACGTGCGGTAATCCTGCTGTCCGGTGGTCTGGACTCGGCTACGGTCGTGGCCATGGCCCGTGCTGAAGGTTACGCCTGCTACACGATGAGTTTCGATTACGGTCAGCGTTCCCACGCCGAACTGCATGCCGCTGCTCGCGTTGCCCGTGACCTGGGCGTGGTCGAGCATAAAGTGATCGGCCTGAACCTGAACGGCATGGGTGGTTCGGCCCTGACCGACACCAGCATCGACATCCCGGAAGAGCTCGGCGAAGGCATCCCGGTGACTTACGTGCCGGCACGCAACACGGTTTTCCTGTCGCTGGCTCTCGGCTGGGCTGAAGTGCTTGGCGCCCGTGACATCTTTATCGGCGTCAACGCAGTGGATTACTCCGGTTACCCGGATTGCCGTCCCGAGTTCATCGAGTCGTTCGAGCGCATGGCCAATCTGGCCACCAAGGCTGGCGTCGAAGGCAATGGTTTCCGCATCCAGGCACCGCTGCAGAACCTCAGCAAGGCGCAGATTGTCCAGGCGGGCGTGAAGCTGGGTGTTGATTACGGACTGACCGTTTCCTGCTATCAAGCGGACGACGATGGCCGTGCTTGCGGTAAATGCGACAGCTGCCGACTGCGTGCGGAAGGCTTCGCGGCGGCCGGAATCAGCGACCCGACACCTTATTTTTGATTTTTTTCAAATTAGGTGTTGAATAGTCCTTAAAAATCAGTATTATACGCGCCACCACACAGCGGGTCGTTAGCTCAGTTGGTAGAGCAGTTGGCTTTTAACCAATTGGTCGTAGGTTCGAATCCCACACGACCCACCATATTTGGCGGTTTAGAAAATCCGGAAGGCCCACGAAAGTGAGGATTTCCGGGTTTTTTTTTGCCTGCGATTCGGGCATCCCTCTCTTCGTTTCCTCCCGCCGTGACGCAGGTCAGAATCATCTTTTGTATCAACGGGATATTCTGTAGCCTTGCGCAGCTTCAATGCTGTCCGTGCCTGATAATACTCACTCTCCCGGCGGTACCCTCAAGCGGTCCGGAGCCGGGTGTATACTCGACTTTCGCGCGAACGCGCCTGCAGGTCTTGCGAACATGACGCAGATTTCCGAACGCCTTCTGGTACAAGCCCACCTCGACGCCAAGCAGCCCAAGCCGCTGACGGCCGAGGAAGAGGCTTACTACCGTTCCGCCATCGCCGCCGAGCTCAAGGCTCAGGACGCGGTGCTGGTTGCCCACTTTTATTGCGATCCGGTCATTCAGGCCCTCGCCGAAGAAACCGGCGGCTGCGTTTCCGATTCCCTGGAAATGGCCCGCTTCGGCAACGCCCATCCGGCCAAGACCGTGGTGGTCGCCGGCGTGAAATTCATGGGCGAGACCGCGAAGATTCTCAACCCTGAAAAACGTGTGCTTATGCCGACCCTGGAAGCGACCTGCTCGCTGGATCTGGGTTGCCCGGTGGACGAGTTCTCGGCGTTCTGTGATCAGCATCCGGAACGCACCGTGGTGGTGTATGCCAACACCTCGGCCGCCGTCAAAGCCCGGGCCGACTGGGTGGTGACCTCCAGCTGCGCACTGGAAATCGTCGAGAGTCTGATGGACAACGGCGAAACCATCATTTGGGGGCCGGACAAGCATCTGGGCACCTACATCCAGCGTCAGACCGGCGCCGACATGCTGCTATGGGATGGTGCATGCATCGTCCACGAAGAGTTCAAGTCCAAGCAGCTGGAAGACATGAAAGCGCTGTACCCGGACGCCGCCATTCTGGTGCACCCGGAGTCGCCGACCTCGGTGATCGAACTGGCGGACGCCGTCGGCTCCACCAGTCAACTGATTGCCGCCGCGCAATCGCTGCCTAACAAGACGCTGATCGTGGCTACTGACCGCGGCATTTTCTACAAGATGCAGCAGTTGTGCCCGGACAAGGTCTTCATCGAGGCACCAACCGCCGGTAACGGCGCAGCATGCCGCAGTTGCGCACATTGCCCGTGGATGGCCATGAACACCCTTGAGCGCACGCTCAAGTGCCTGAAGGAAGGTTCGAACGAGATCTTTGTCGACCCGGCCCTGATCCCGCAGGCGATTCGTCCGCTCAAGCGCATGCTCGATTTCACTCAGGCCGCGCGGATGAAGCTGGCCGGCAACGCCTGACCTTGCGACGCAAACAAAAACGCCCCGATTGGATCGGGGCGTTTTTGCATCTGCGGATTTATTTTGCTTTCTTCGGAATTCGCACGAGCTGCGTGTCGGAGTAGATGTCATGCCAGGCGCGTTTCTGTTTGTCGAACAGTGACCAGAAGAACCCCAGGCCCAGGCAGAGCCACGATGCAATCGACACCATGAACCGCAGCAACGCCTGCCACAGGCTGATTGCAGTGCCATCAGCGTTCTGCACGCGAATGCCCCAGACCTGCATGCCCAGGGTCTGCCCGGCGTGAGTCCAGAACTTGGCGAAGAAACCGAACAGCACCAACAGCAGCACCGTGGAGTAGAGAGGATCGCCATCCAGCTGCCCGGCGTCGGTCAGAACCCGCAGACGCTCCTCACCGATGATCGCGGCCTGGATCATCTTGTAGACGCCACCGGTCACGATCAGCAGGGCGGTACACAGCAGAAAGTCATAAAACATCGCTGCCAGACGACGGCCCAGGCCGACGGCGGGGAAATCGCCTTGGGGAGTGAGCAGGTGTTTCGACATGGCAGCCTCTCGACGCAAAATGAAGCGCCATTTTACGGATTTGCGCCCACAAAAAAGCCCCTGATATCAATATCAGGGGCTTTTTCGTTACAGAAAATCAGGCTTCTGCGATGACTTCGTCAGCTTGCATGCCTTTCTGGCCTTGCACTGCAACGAAGGTCACTTTCTGGCCTTCTTTCAGGCTCTTGAAGCCGTTGCCCTGAATGGCGCGGAAATGCACGAACAGATCCGGACCGCTTTCTGGAGTGATAAAACCAAAACCTTTCTCGTCGTTAAACCACTTGACGGTACCGCTCTGACGTTGGGACATTTCTTATTTCCTTTGACGCAAAAATTGATGACAGTCTCCTTCTCATGAAAGAGTACTGGGGCTGGTTGCAGGAGAGTAAGAAGACGTCGAACGGGATGTAGCTAACTTGTAGGCTACTGCCCAGGTCACGATTCCAAGCTGACCCATGCAAACACAGTGGACAAACTCTACGCCAACTACGGGAGGAAAAACAAGCCCCGCGAAGGCCCCGGTTTTCCTGCCCTTGCTGGCACTTAGTCGATTCACTAGTCGGGCTTATACGATTAGCTTGTTCAATTGTTTTCGAACGTTATAAGCCAAGTTCATATTCGAATCGAATGTAAAAAGAGTGCACTGTTTTATGGCGATTGCGTTACACATTAGTGCACGCATAACGCAATCGCGTTACTTATAGAAACAGTCAATCAACCGCGATAGTAGCGTTGTGGAACAAATGGCATTTTGCTTACAAGCAATGGCACCTTTTTCCCACGAACAATCGCCCAAACAGGCGTATCGAGTGCGACGTAGGCGCTGTCCAGGTAACCCATGGCCAACGGACCGCCCAGGGTCGGGCCGAAACCGCCACTGCACACGCTGCCGATGATCTCGCCCGCTTCGTTGACGATTTCTGCACCTTCACGGACCGGCGTACGCTCTTGTGGCAGCAGGCCGACGCGTTTGCGCTGAACGCCGTTCTGCTGTTGAGCGAAGACCTGTTCTGCACCTGGGAAACCACCGGCGCGCGTACCATCGGCACGCCGAGGTTTGGAGATTGCCCACAGCAGGCTGGCTTCGATCGGGGTGGTCTCGGTGTTCATGTCGTGGCCGTACAGGCACAGGCCGGCTTCCAGGCGCAGCGAGTCACGGGCGCCGAGGCCGATGGCGGCCACTTCCGGTTCGGCCAGCAGGGCGCGGGCGAGTTTTTCCGCGTCGGCTGCCGGAACCGAGATTTCGAAACCGTCTTCACCGGTGTAGCCCGAACGGCTGACAAAGCAGTCAACGCCCAGCAGCTTCACGCGGGTGAATTGCATGAAAGTCATTTTCGCCACTTCCGGTGCCAGGCGTGCCAGCACCGTCACGGCGGCGGGGCCTTGCAGGGCGAGCAGGGCGCGTTCTTCGAACAGTTGCTCGATCTTGCACTGGTCGCCGATGTGTTTTTGCAGATGGGCCAGGTCCTGGTCCTTGCACGCGGCGTTGACTACCAGGAACAGTTCGTCGTTGCCGAGGTTGGCGACCATCAGATCATCGAGAATACCCCCGGTTTCGTTGGTGAACATCGCGTAGCGCTGCATGCCCACCGGCAGATCGATGATGTCCACCGGCACCAGGGTTTCCAGGGCTTTGGCGGCATTGGCGCCGGTCAGGCGGATCTGGCCCATGTGCGAGACATCGAACAGCCCCGCCTGTTCACGGGTGTGCTGGTGTTCCTTCATCACGCCCAGCGGGTATTGCACCGGCATGTCGTAGCCGGCGAACGGCACCATGCGGGCGCCGAGTTCGAGGTGCAGAGCGTGCAGCGGGGTTTTCGACAGTTGTTCGGTGGACATGCGTGACTCCTTGATTCACACCAACCCTCTCCCGGAGGGAGAGGGGGCCAGTTTTGTGTTCTCTCCCAAAGGGAGAGCGAGTTTATGGCGCGATCAGCACTCGATAATGTTGACCGCCAGACCGCCACGGGCGGTCTCTTTGTATTTGCTTTTCATGTCGGCGCCGGTCTGGCGCATGGTGCGGATGACCTTGTCGAGGGAGACGAAGTGCTGCCCGTCGCCGCGCATGGCCATGCGCACGGCGTTGATCGCCTTGACCGAGCCCATGGCGTTGCGTTCGATGCACGGCACTTGCACCAGTCCGCCAATCGGGTCGCAGGTCAGGCCGAGGTTGTGTTCCATGCCGATTTCAGCGGCGTTTTCCACTTGTTGCACGCTGCCGCCGAGGACTTCGCACAACGCCCCGGCCGCCATTGAACAGGCCACGCCGACCTCGCCCTGACAGCCGACTTCGGCGCCGGAAATCGAGGCGTTTTCCTTGTACAGAATGCCGATGGCCGCGGCGGTGAGCAGGAAACGCACCACGCCGTCATCGTTCGCGCCGGGAATGAAGCGCATGTAGTAATGCAGCACCGCAGGAATGATCCCCGCCGCGCCGTTGGTCGGTGCCGTGACGACGCGCCCGCCGTTGGCGTTTTCTTCGTTGACGGCCAGCGCGTAGAGGTTGACCCAGTCCAGCACCGACAGCGGATCGCGCAGCGACGATTCCGGGTTCTTGCACAGTTGCCGGTGCAACGCCGCCGCCCGCCGCTTGACCTTCAGGCCACCTGGCAGGATGCCTTCGTTGCGACAGCCGGCGGCCACGCAGTCCTGCATCACTTGCCAGATTTTCAGCAGGCCGGCACGGGTTTCCGCTTCCGGGCGCCAGGCGCTTTCGTTGGTCAGCATCACCTGGCTGATTGACAGACCATAGGTGGCGCAGTGACCGAGCAAGTCCTTGGCACTCTTGAACGGGAAGGTCAGCGGGGTGGCGTCTTCGACGATGCGGTCGGCGCCGGCCGCGTCTTCGTCGACCACGAACCCACCGCCGACCGAGTAGTACTCGCGGCTGCGGATCTGCAATCCCGCCGCATCGAAGGCACGGAAGATCATGCCGTTGGGGTGATAAGCCAACGGCTTGCGGATCATTGCCAGGTGTTCTTTCTCGTTGAACGCGATGCTGTGTTCACCGAGCAGGTTCAAACGCCCGTTGCCACGAATCTCCGAGAGACGGGCGGCGACGGTTTCAGTATCCACGGTGTCCGGGTGTTCACCTTCCAGGCCAAGCAGCACGGCCTTGTCGCTGCCGTGGCCCTTTCCGGTGGCGCCGAGAGATCCATACAACTCGACCCTGACGCTGGTGGTGGCCGACAACAGGGTTTCCCGGCGCAGGCCTTCGACGAAGCGCGCAGCTGCGCGCATCGGGCCGACGGTGTGGGAGCTGGAGGGGCCGATGCCAATCTTGAACAGGTCGAACACGCTTAACGACATGAGAGGCTCCTGCGGAGCAGTTGTAAGCGGCAAGCTTCAAGCTGCAAGCAAGAGCGGTCGGCTTTTGACTTGTTGCTTGAAGCTTGCAACTTGAGGCTTGAAGCTTATAGCTGCTTCTTTTTAAGCGTAGCTTTCGATCGACGGGCAGGCGCAGACCAGGTTGCGGTCGCCGAACACGTTGTCGACGCGACCGACCGGCGGCCAGTACTTGCCTTCGATCAACGACGCCACCGGGTACACCGCTTGTTCGCGGCTGTAAGGGTGAGTCCACTCGCCGACCAGTTCCGCTGCGGTGTGCGGAGCGTTCTTCAGCGGGTTGTCGTCCTTGTCCAGCGTGCCGTTTTCCACCGCGCGGATTTCTTCGCGGATGCGGATCATGGCGTCGCAGAAACGGTCCAGTTCTTCCTTGGATTCACTTTCGGTCGGCTCGATCATCAGCGTGCCGGCCACCGGGAACGACATGGTCGGGGCGTGGAAGCCGAAGTCGATCAGACGCTTGGCGACGTCATCGACGCTGATGCCGCTGCTGTCTTTCAGCGGGCGCAGGTCGAGGATGCACTCGTGCGCTACCAGACCGTTGCTGCCGGTGTACAGCACCGGGTAGTGCTCTTCCAGGCGACGGGAAATGTAGTTGGCATTGAGGATCGCCAGTTGCGAAGCGCGCTTGAGACCGGCGCCACCCATCATGCGAATGTACATCCAGGTGATCGGCAGAATGCTCGCGCTGCCGAACGGAGCTGCGCAGACCGCGCCTTCCTTGCGCTCCATCTGGCCGTGGCCCGGCAGGAACGGAGTCAGGTGCGATTTCACGCCGATCGGGCCGACGCCCGGGCCGCCACCGCCGTGGGGGATGCAGAAGGTCTTGTGCAGGTTCAGGTGCGACACGTCGCCGCCGAACTTGCCCGGTGCGCAGAGGCCGACCATCGCGTTCATGTTGGCGCCGTCGATGTACACCTGGCCGCCGTTGTCATGAATGATGCCGCAGATTTCGCGGATGCCTTCTTCGAACACGCCGTGGGTCGAAGGGTAAGTGATCATCAGCGCCGCGAGGTGTTCGCGGTGCTCGATGGCCTTGGCGCGCAGGTCTTCGATGTCCACGTTGCCACGGGCGTCGCACGCGGTCACGACCACGCGCATGCCGGCCATGTTGGCGGTCGCCGGGTTGGTGCCGTGGGCGGACGACGGGATCAGGCAGATGTCGCGACGGTCTTCGCCACGGCTCTGGTGATAGGCGCGGATCGCCAAGAGACCTGCGTACTCACCCTGGGAACCAGCGTTAGGCTGCAGCGAGATCGAGTCGTAACCGGTGGCGGCGCAAAGCATCGCTTCCAGTTCGTCGGTCAGTTGCTGGTAACCGGCGCTTTGTTCGGCCGGGGCGAACGGGTGCAGGGCGCCGAATTCGGCCCAGGTCACCGGGATCATTTCGCTGGCGGCGTTGAGTTTCATGGTGCACGAGCCCAGCGGGATCATGGTGCGATCCAGTGCCAGGTCCTTGTCCGCCAGTTTGCGCAGGTAGCGCATCAGCTCGGTTTCCGAGTGATAACGGTTGAACACCGGGTGGCTGAGGATCGGCGACTGACGCACCAGCGAAGCCGGAATCGTGCTTTGCGCGGCAGCGGCCAGCGCAGCGAAATCCGGCAGAGTCTTGCCGTCGGCGAACAGGCCCCACAGGGTTTCGATGTCGGCCTGGGTGGTGGTTTCGTCGACCGACAGGCCCAGACGCTGAGCGTCGATCACGCGCAGGTTGATCTGTTGGGCGCGAGCCTTGTCATGCAGCGCGGCGGTTTGCGCACCGGTGGCCAGGGTCAAGGTGTCGAAGAAGCTGGTTTGTTCGACGGTCACGCCCAGCGAGCTCAGGCCCTTGGCCAGAATCGCGGTCAGGTGATGCACGCGGTTGGCAATCCGGGTCAGGCCTTTAGGGCCGTGGTACACGGCGTACATGCTGGCGATGTTGGCCAGCAGCACTTGTGCGGTGCAGATGTTCGACGTGGCTTTCTCGCGGCGGATGTGTTGCTCGCGGGTCTGCATCGCCAGACGCAGGGCCGGTTTGCCGAAACGGTCAACCGAGACACCGACCAGACGGCCCGGCATGTCGCGCTTGAACGCATCTTTGGTGGAGAAGTAAGCCGCGTGCGGGCCACCGAAGCCCAGCGGCACGCCGAAGCGTTGCGCGCTGCCGATGGCCACGTCGGCGCCGAATTCGCCCGGCGGAGTCAGCAGGGTCAGAGCCAGCAGATCAGCGGCCACGGCCACCAGTGCGTTGGCAGCGTGGAAGCGTTCGGTCAGTTCGCGGTAGTCGAACACATCACCGTTGCTGGCCGGGTATTGCAGCAGCGCGCCGAAGAATGGCGTCACGTCGGTCAGCTCACGCTCATCGCCCACAACAACCTCAATGCCCAGCGGCTCGGCACGGGTGCGCAGCACGTCGAGGGTTTGCGGATGGCTGTGGATCGAGGCGAAGAACTGGTGGCTGCCCTTGTTCTTGCTCAGGCGTTTGCAGAAGGTCATGGCTTCGGCAGCGGCGGTGGCTTCGTCGAGCAGGGAGGCGTTGGCGATCGGCAGGCCGGTGAGGTCGCTGATCAGGGTCTGGAAGTTCAGCAGCGCTTCGAGGCGGCCCTGGGAAATCTCCGGCTGGTACGGGGTGTAAGCGGTGTACCAGGCCGGGTTTTCCAGCAGGTTGCGCAGGATCGGCGACGGCGTGTGGCAGTTGTAGTAGCCCTGGCCGATGTAGGTCTTGAACAGCTGGTTCTTGCCGGCGATGCCTTTGATCATTGCCAGGGCATCGGCTTCGCTCAGGCCGTCGTCGAGGCCGAGCACGCTGGTGCCCTTGATGCTTTCCGGGATGACGCTGGCGCTCAGGGCTTCGAGCGAGTCGAAGCCGAGGCTGTTGAGCATGGCTTGCTCGTCACCGGCGCGCGGGCCGATGTGACGGGCGATGAATTCGTTGGCGGTGCCGAGATTTACTTGGGTCATGTCAGGTTCCTCAGGCTTCGGCTTGGGCTTTGATCAGGCGGTCGTAGGCGTCCTGATCCAACAGCTTGGCGACGGCGGTCGCGTCGGCTGGCTTGAAGCGGAAGAACCAGCCTTCACCCAGCGGATCTTCGTTGACCAGTTCAGGGCTGTCTTCCAGGGCCGGGTTGGTGGCCAGGACTTCACCGTCCAGTGGCATGTAAACGCCGCTGGCGGCTTTTACCGATTCCACGGTGGCGGCTTCGGCGCCTTTCTCGTACGCCTGCAATTCAGGCAGTTGCACGAACACCACGTCGCCCAGGGCGTTCTGCGCGAAAGCGGTGATGCCAACGGTGACAGAACCATCGGCTTCGGCGCGCAGCCATTCGTGATCTTCAGTAAAACGCAACTCGCTCATGGAATCTCCTAGGGGCCAGACTCGTCTGGTGGACGCGGTGGAATACTCGGGCGGCAATGCCCTGATTTTATGAACGGTTACTTAGCAAGATCGCGGCCAACGTAAAAATATCTTTATAAATCAATGGTTTGATTGATTTGCGGGCGGGCGCGATTACCTTGGCTGTAGCGAAATCGCTACAGCGTGAGGCGAAGAAAAAAGCTGAACCGGATCAAAGCCTTGCACAGCGGTGATCGGAGGAGGGTGTAGCGATATCGTTCCGCTGTAGCGCTTTCAGTACAGATGGAGGTCGTTTTTAGCGTAGATCTAGAGCCAGCTCCCACAGGTTTTTGTGTCGTTGCTAAGACTTGTTGGGGATGCCGTACTTGCGCAGCCGATGCGCGATTGCGGTGTGCGAGGTCTGCAGACGGCTGGCCAATTGGCGGGTCGAGGGGTAGCTGACGTAGAGCTTTTCCAGCAGCGATTTTTCGAAGGCTTCGACCGCTTCTTCCAGGCTGTCGACGTCGGTGTCGGTCTGGCGTGCCACGGAGGTGCCGGCGATGTCGAGGTCGCCGATGTCCACCAGGCTGCTTTCGCAGATCGCGGCGGCGCGAAAGATCACGTTCTGCAATTGCCGCACGTTGCCCGGCCAGCGGTTGCCGAGCAGCGCCGGGTAAGTGCCCGGGGCGAGGCGGCAGACCGGGCGCTGGATCTGCGCGCAGGCCTGCTGCATGAAATAGCGCGCCAGCAACAGAATGTCCTGACCGCGTTCGCGCAGCGGCGGCACTTCGACGTTGAGCACGTTGAGGCGGTAGAACAGGTCTTCGCGGAACAGGCCTTCGCTGACCATTTTTTCCAGGTCGCGGTGGGTGGCGCTGAGGATCCGCACGTTGACCTTTACCTCTCGGTCACCGCCAACCCGACGGAAGCTGCCGTCGTTGAGAAAGCGCAGCAACTTGGCCTGCAAGTACGGCGACATCTCGCCGATTTCGTCGAGGAACACCGTGCCCTGGTTGGCCAGCTCCATCAGCCCCGGTTTGCCGCCGCGTTGTGCGCCAGTGAAGGCGCCGGGGGCGTAGCCGAACAGTTCGCTTTCGGCGAGGTTCTCCGGCAGGGCCGCGCAGTTCAGTGCGAGAAAGGGCGCACTGTGCCGGGCGCTGATGGCGTGGCAGGCACGGGCCACCAGTTCCTTGCCGGTACCGGTTTCGCCCTGGATCAGCAGTGGTGCGTCGAGGGCCGCGACGCGTTGGGCGCGAGCCTTGAGGGTGCGGATTGGCGGCGATTCACCGAGCAGCGCATCAAAGCCTTCGGCATGGTCGTGGTGCAACGCCGAGAGTTGTTCGCCGATGCGGTTGGGTTGATACAGGGTCAGCAGGGCGCCGGCGTCGGTGATCGGCGTGGCGTCCAGCAACAGGGTCTGGCCGTTGACGGTGATTTCCCGCAGCGGGAGGCGGAAGCCTTGTTCGAGCAAGGTTTCGAGCAGGCCCGGATCGTTGAACAGTTCCGAGACGCTTTCGCCCGCCGGTTCGCGGCCGTACAGGGCGATCAGCGCCGGGTTGGCCAGCAGCACCTTGCCGGCGCTGTCCAGCGCCAGCACCGGGTCGGTCATCGCCGCGAGCAACGCGTCGAGCTGCAAGTGTCGGCGCTGGCCGGGGAGAATGTCGACCACGGTCACTGCTTCTACGCCACGCACGCGAAACAGCGCATCTTTCAGTTCTTCGAGCACTTGCGGGCTCAAGGTCGGGGCGTCGATGTAGACGTTGGGCGGGATCATTTCCACCGCATCCAGATTGAGATTGCGCCCGCCGAGGATAGCCAGGACTTCCTGGGTGATGCCGACGCGGTCGATGAAGCTGACGTGGATACGCATGGGGCGGTTCTGGGTTCTGGAGTGCGGAGGGGGGCAAGTATGCCTTGATGGGGGACTGGGGTGAAATCTTGAGATCGGCGCCGTGCTTGAAATCCAGCCCTCTCCCGGAGGGAGAGGGAGCTGACCGAGGTGTATCGCGTGATACATCGACCTGAAGAATCGAGTCGATTATGGATTCGGTAAAGCAGGTTCAGGTCGGCGTAACTCTGAAGCATCCCGCAATCAGTTCCCTCTCCCTCTGGGAGAGGGCTAGGGTGAGGGCCCTTTTGGGAATTACTCGAAATGCTCGGGATTGACCGGATCCCCGGATTTCATATTCAACTTCATGCGGATGTCTTCAAACATCAGGTCGTAATGCTTGTGCACCGAGCCGATCTGGCTGTGGCTCTTGGGAATGCCGTACTTTTCGGCAATCTGCGTCACGTTGCGAGCGAAGTTGTAGGCTTCCTCCTTGGGCAGAAAGAACGGTTCGTTGACCTCTTTGCCCTGCATGCTGCCATGCAGGGTGAACTGTATCCCTTTGCCTTTCTGGGGATCGGTGAACACTTCATAGTCGAGGCACACGTTGTAATTGACGTCGTCGTCAGTCAACGCGTGGCGCTCGATGTGCAAGCGGCCGGGTTCGAACTGGGCCATGGTTTTCTCCTTTCAAGGCATGGGAGAAGGGCAGACCTGAGGTCTGCCCCCGGAGTTTCTTTTTATCGGTAGGTGATGCCCGGCGCCGCCGTGCTGACTCGCGTACCGGCGGTGCCCTGGACGATGGCTTCGATGTCCGAGAGCGAGCCGATCACCGCGACCTTGCCAGTATGGCGCGCAAATTCACAGGCTGCCTGCACCTTCGGCCCCATGGAGCCGGCGGCGAAGCCCAGGCGTTCGAGTTCGTCCGGGTGGGCCTGGGCGATGGCTTTCTCGGTGGGTTTCTTGAAGTCGATGTACGCCGCGTTGACGTCGGTGGCGATCACCAGCAAATCCGCTTCCAGCTGCTCGGCAAGCAGCGCCGAGCACAGGTCCTTGTCGATCACCGCTTCGATGCCTTGCAGCTTGCCGTGTGCGCCATACATGGTCGGGATGCCGCCACCGCCGGCGCAGATCACGATGCTGCCCTTGTCCAGCAGCCACTTGATCGGACGGATTTCGAAAATGCGTTTCGGTCGCGGGCTGGCCACCACACGGCGGAACTTGTCGCCGTCCGGGGCGATGGCCCAGCCTTTTTCGGCGGCGAGTTTTTCCGCTTCGGCTTTCTCGTAGACCGGGCCGATCGGTTTGGTCGGGTTTTTGAAGGCCGGGTCGTTGGCGTCGACTTCGACCTGGGTGAGCAGGGTGGCGAACGGGACTTCGAAGTCCAGCAGGTTGCCCAGTTCCTGTTCGATGATGTAGCCGATCATGCCTTCGGTTTCGGCACCGAGTACGTCCAGCGGGTAAGGGGTGACGGAGGTGTAGGCGGCTGCCTGCAACGACAGCAGGCCGACTTGCGGGCCATTGCCGTGGGCGATGACCAGTTGATTGCCGGGGTGGATCTTGGCGATTTGCTCGGTGGCGATGCGGATGTTGGCGCGCTGGTTGTCAGCGGTCATCGGCTCACCACGGCGGAGCAGGGCGTTACCGCCCAGAGCTACGACGATACGCATAATGCAGTCCTTTCAGAATTCGGTGAGCCTGCGGGGGCAGCCTTCGGCGACGCCCGCAGGTCAGGGTCAACGCTTACAGATCAGCCAGGGTCGACACCAGAATCGCCTTGATGGTGTGCATGCGGTTTTCCGCTTGCTCGAAGGCGATGCAGGCCGGGGACTCGAACACGTCGTCGGTCACTTCGATGCCGTTTTTCAGGTGCGGATACTGTTCGGCGATCTGTTTGCCGACCTTGGTATCGCTGTTGTGGAACGCCGGCAGGCAGTGCATGAACTTGGTGCGCGGGTTGCCGGTGGCTTTCATCAGCTCGGCGTTGACCTGATACGGCAGCAGTTGCTGAATACGCTCGGCCCAGGCTTCCACCGGCTCGCCCATCGATACCCAGACGTCGGTGTGGATGAAATCCACGCCCTTGACCGCGGCTTTCGGGTCTTCGGTCAGGGTGATGCGAGCACCGCTTTCCTCTGCGTATTTCTTGCAGCGATCGACCAGATCGTCGTTCGGCCACAGGGCTTTCGGCGCGCAGATGCGTACGTCCATGCCGAGTTTGGCGCCGACCAGCAGCAGCGAGTTGCCCATGTTGTTGCGGGCGTCGCCCAGGTAGGCGTAGCTGATCTCGTGGATCGGCTTGTCGGCGTGCTCACGCATGGTCAGCACGTCGGCGATCATCTGGGTCGGGTGATATTCATCGGTCAGGCCGTTGAACACCGGCACGCCGGCGAACTTGGCCAGCTCTTCGACGATTTCCTGCTTGAAGCCACGGTACTCGATGGCGTCGTACATGCGCCCCAGAACGCGGGCGGTGTCCTTCATGCTTTCCTTGTGGCCGATCTGCGAGGAATTCGGGTCGATGTAGGTAACGTTGGCGCCCTGGTCATAGGCGGCGACTTCGAACGCGCAACGGGTGCGGGTCGAGGTTTTTTCGAAGATCAGGGCGATGTTGTTGCCCTTCAGGTGTTGCTGCTCGGTGCCGGTGTACTTGGCGCGCTTGAGGTCGCGGGACAGGTCGAGCAGGTAGCGCAGCTCACGTGGGGTGTGGTGTTCCAGGCTGAGCAGGTTACGGTTATGGATGTTGAACGCCATGATGATTCTCCTTGGATTCGGTAATCGGCCCGGCCGCTACGGGATAGGTGCGGCCGGGGAGATGGTCGTTTAGTAATCGATAGGGTCGCGGATGATCGGGCAGGTCATGCAGTGGCCGCCGCCACGGCCGCGACCGAGTTCGCCGGCGCTGATGGTGATGACCTCGACCCCGGCCTTGCGCAGCAGGGTGTTGGTGTAGGTGTTGCGGTCGTAGCCGATGACCACGCCCGGCTCCACGGCCACCACGTTGTTGCCGTCATCCCATTGCTCGCGTTCGGCGGCGAAGCTGTTGCCGCCGGTTTCGACGACGCGCAGGTTCGGCAGGTTTAGCGAGTTGGCCACGACTTCAAGGAACGTTTTGTTCTCCCGTCGTACGTCCAGACCGTAAGGTTTGCTTTCGTCAGGACGAATGATGAACGGCACGATTTCCTTGACCACTTCCGGGAAGACCGTGACCAGGTCGCGGTCGCAGAAGCTGAACACGGTGTCCAGGTGCATTGCCGCGCGGGATTTCGGCAGGCCGGCGACCACGACCTTTTCCACTGCGCCTTTGGCGAACAGCGATTGCGCCAGTTGGCCGATGGCCTGACGCGAAGTGCGCTCGCCCATACCGATCAGCACCACACCGTTGCCGATCGGCATGACGTCACCGCCCTCGAGGGTAGCCTGGCCGTGATCCTTGTCCGGGTCGCCGTACCAGACTTCGAAGTCGGCGTTGGTGAAGTCCGGGTGAAATTTGTAGATGGCGGTGGTCAGCAGGGTTTCCTGACGACGGGCCGGCCAATACATCGGATTGAGGGTTACGCCGCCGTAAATCCAGCAAGTGGTATCGCGGGTGAACTGGGTGTTGGGCAGCGGTGGCAGCAGGAAGCTGGAGTGGCCCAGGTAGTCGCGGTACATCTTGATCACGCTCGCGCCTTCGCTGTCCGGCAGGTCTTCACCGGCCACGCCACCGATCAGGAACTCCGCGAGCTTGCGTGGCTCCAGGCCTTCGAGCCAGCTGCGCACTTCGTTGGTCAGGCCGACGCCGACGGTGTCGGGGGTGATCTTGCGATCCAGAATCCATTTCAGCGCTTCGGGGTTGCCGACGATGTCGGTCAGCAGGTTGTGCATTTCCAGCACTTCGATCCCGCGCTCGCGCATTTTGGTGACGAAGTCGAAGTGGTCGCGCTTGGCCTGATTGACCCAGATCACATCGTCGAACAGCAGCTCGTCGCAGTTGCTCGGGGTCAGCCGCTGATGGGCCAGGCCTGGGGAACAAACCATGACTTTGCGCAGTTTGCCGGCTTCGGAATGGACGCCGTACTTAACTTTTTCCGTGGTCATTTCAGTGATCCTCCAGAGATAAAACGTTTGGCAATTACAGAGTCAGGAAGCCGTCGTACAGTCCGTAGGCGGCCACCAGGGCACCCACGACCACTGCGGCGAAAATCAGCTTCTCGACGTTGGTGAAAACCGGTTGTTTGAGTTCGAGCTTGGCCTTGGCGAACAGGATCGCGCCGGGGGCATAGAGCAGGGCCGAGAGCAGCAGGTACTTCACACCACCGGCGTAGAGCAGCCACACCGCGTAGATCAGGGCGATGGCGCCGATGATCAGGTCCTTGCGCCGTTCGGCCGCGAAGCCTTCGTAGCTTTCGCCGCGCACCGCCAACAGCAGGGCGTAGGCCGCCGACCACAGGTACGGCACCAGAATCATCGAAGTGGCGAGGTAGATCAGCGACAGGTAAGTGCTGGCCGAAAACAGAGTGATGATCAGGAACAGCTGCACCATCGCGTTGGTCAGCCACAGGGCGTTGACCGGCACGTGGTTGGCGTTTTCCTTGCGCAGGAACTCCGGCATGGTGTGGTCCTTGGCGGCGGCGAACATGATTTCCGCACACAGCAGCACCCACGACAGCAACGCCCCCAGCAGCGAGATGATCAGACCGAGGCTGATCAGCACCGCGCCCCAGTGACCGACCACGTGCTCCAGCACGGCGGCCATCGACGGGTTCTGCAGTTTGGCCAGTTCCGGCTGAGTCATGATGCCCAGCGACAGCACGTTCACCAGCACCAGGAACAGCAGCACGGTGATGAAACCGATCACGGTCGCCTTGCCGACATCCGAACGTTTTTCCGCCCGGGCCGAGAAGATGCTCGCGCCTTCGATGCCGATGAACACCCACACGGTGACCAGCATCATGTTGCGCACCTGGTTCATCACGCTGCCCAGATCCGGGTTTTTCACGCCCCAGATGTCGGCGGTGAAGATGTCCAGTTTGAAGGCGAAGATCGCGATCAGCACGAACAGCAGCAGCGGCACGACCTTGGCGACGGTAGTCACGAGGTTGATGAACGCCGCTTCCTTGATCCCGCGCAGCACCAGGAAGTGCACGCCCCACAGCAGGACAGAGGCGCCGATCACGGCTGCAACGGTGTTGCCTTCACCGAAAACCGGGAAGAAATAGCCCAAGGTGCTGAACAGCAAAACGAAGTAACCGACGTTGCCCAGCCAGGCACTGATCCAGTAACCCCAGGCCGAGGAGAAACCCATGTAATCGCCGAAACCGGCCTTGGCGTAGGCGTAGACACCGCCGTCCAGGTCAGGCTTGCGATTGGCGAGGGTTTGAAAGACGAAAGCGAGGGTGAGCATGCCGACAGCGGTGATGGCCCAGCCAATCAGTACCGCGCCGACGTCGGCACTGGCGGCCATGTTTTGTGGCAAAGAGAATATCCCGCCACCGATCATTGAGCCGACTACTAACGCGACCAGTGCACCTAGTCTTAGTTTTCCGGGAACTTCAGACATTGCATGACTCCATTGCAGGAGAGAAGAGTTCACAGCGTAGTTCTGTTGGCTTTTCAAACAGCTGACTTAGATCAGTGCATGGTCACATTCCATTGTTAATGAATGACTTATGAACCGGATGAAGGCATAACGCTATTGTCTGTAAGGCCCGTCCTAGAGGGTTTTTGGGGAAATGATTAAGAATGGATCCTATTACTTTGGAATTATCACGCTAGTTCCTTTTCAGGTTTTGGCAAATTTTTCACCGCTGTTTTCAGTACAGAATTTATTTATCAGGATTCGCGCACAAAATTCGTCTTAACGTGCTATGCGTTAGTGCCGATGGCTATATATAACGGTTGTAAGTTGGCGTTATTCAATAAACGTCATACGCTTTATCCATTTAGTTAAAAGCCGGTTGTATAACGGTTTCGCGGCCCATGCCGCCTTGGGAACCTGGAGACGCTGGAATGTCGCAACCGACTCAAAAGCTGCGCCTTGGCGCACTGATCGCCCTGGTGGTGGGTTCGATGATTGGCGGGGGGATTTTTTCCTTGCCGCAAAACATGGCAGCCCGGGCCGATGCCGGCGCCATCCTGATCGGCTGGGGCATCACGGCGATCGGTATGCTCACCCTGGCCTTCGTGTTCCAGACCCTGGCCAATCGCAAACCGGAACTCGATTCCGGCGTGTATGCCTACGCCAAGGCCGGGTTCGGCGACTACATGGGGTTTTCTTCCGCCTGGGGTTACTGGATCAGTGCCTGGCTGGGCAACGTCGGGTATTTCGTGTTGCTGTTCAGCACCCTCGGCTACTTCTTTCCGGTGTTCGGTCAGGGCAATACGCCGATTGCGATTGGCTGCGCTTCGGTGTTGCTGTGGGCCGTGCACTTTCTGGTGATGCGCGGGATCAAGGAGGCGGCGCTGATCAATCAGTTGACCACCGTGGCCAAGATCATTCCGTTGATCATGTTCGTGGTCATCGCCGCCGTGGCGTTCAAGGCTGACGTGTTTACCCGCGACATCTGGGGCCGCAGCAACCCTAATTTCGGCGGTGTGATGGATCAGGTGCGCAACATGATGCTGGTCACGGTGTTCGTGTTCATCGGTATCGAAGGCGCCAGCGTTTACTCGGCCCGGGCGGAGAAGCGCACCGACGTGGGCCGGGCCACGGTGATCGGTTTCATCGGTGTGCTGGCGCTGCTGGTGCTGGTCAATGTGTTGTCGCTGGGGATCATGAGCCAGCCGGAACTGGCGACCTTGCAGAACCCGTCACTGGCCGCTGTGCTGGAACACATTGTCGGGCCCTGGGGCGCGCTGCTGATCAGTGTGGGCCTGGCCATTTCGTTGCTCGGTGCGTTGTTGTCGTGGGCGCTGTTGTGCGCGGAGATCCTGTTCGCCACCGCCAGGGACAATACGATGCCGGCGTTCCTGAAAAAGGAAAACGCCAACCATGTGCCGGTCAACGCGTTGTGGCTGACCAACGTGATGATCCAGATTTTCCTGCTGATCACGCTGTTTTCCGCCGGCACTTACACCAGTCTGATTTACCTCGCGTCGTCGATGATTCTGGTGCCGTATCTGTGGTCGGCAGCCTATGCCGTATTACTCAGCGGACGGGGGGAAACCTATGAACATGCCTCCGCCGAGCGCACCAAGGATCTGCTGATCGGTGGTATCGCACTGTGTTACGCGGTGTGGCTGTTGTATGCCGGCGGGGTGAAATACCTGCTGCTGTCGGCGCTGTTGTATGCGCCGGGGGTGATCCTGTTCGCCAAGGCCAAGCATGAGCAGGGCGAGCCGCTGTTCACCACGCTCGAGAAGGGGATTTTCACCTGCGTCATCGCCGGGGCCGGGCTCGCGGCGTATGGGTTGTACAGCGGCGTGTTGTCCTTGTGAGGTTGCGGCTCGACTTTCAGGGGCCTTACGACTGGCCGACGATGCTCGGGTTCCTCGCGAAAACGGTGGAGAGGTCACCACTGCGCCCGATGTGAACCCAATTCAGTTGCCGGCAAAGTCCACTGCAACGGCGTTCCAGCAATACGCAGCGGCGCCTGAAGCCGATGTGCCGGCCCCCATGGTGTCTGCTCCACGCTCAAGCTTTGATCCTGTGGATTTTCCGGAAGCAACGCCTGGTCAGTCCCCGGTCCATGCTCGATCAACAGCTTCGCGGTGCGCGCCAGCGACAACCGCGCCGATCCACCTCGACCACTGCGAAACCTGTCCGCCAGCAACCGAATCGCACTCGCCGCCATCAGATACCCCGTCGCATGATCCAGCGCCTGCACCGGCAGCGGTGTCGGTTTGTCCGCCTGCTTCCAGCGTTGCCCGGCCTCGGCGATTCCGCTGCTCATCTGCACCAGACTGTCGAACCCCCGGCGGTTCTTCCACGGGCCGCTCCAGCCGTAGGCGTTGAGGCAGACGTCGATCAGCCCCGGCGCCAGTTGCCGACGACGTTCGACGCCGAAGCCCAGATGTTCAAGGGCGTCGGCGCGATAGCCGTGCAGAAGAATGTCGGCGTCCTTGAGCAGGCTTTCGAACACCGCGCGATCTGCCGGAGCATGCAGATCCAGTCGCGCACAACGTTTGCCAAGGGTCACTTCCGGCACCACACCGGGTTCATTCCAGGTCGGCGGGTCGATGCGCAGCACGTTGGCGCCGAGCCCCGCGAGGAAGCGGCTGGCGGTCGGGCCGGCGAGGACGCGGGTCAGATCGAGCACCTTGAGCCCGGCCAATGGTTGCGCCACCGAGCCTTGCCAGGGTTGATGACTTTCTTCTTTCCCGTCACTGAAATGCACCAAGGGCTCGGCATTCACCGCCAACCCTTGCGGATGTTTCTGCCACTGTTCCCAGCTGCGCATTTCGGCGGCGCATCCCTTGGCCTCGACCACCGCTCGCTCCAGATCGGCACTGGCCCATTGCGCGACTTTTGCTGCCATCGCCGCGCGGTCGGCACAGGCACCGAGCACCCTTTCAGCGGCGGCGCGGTGATGCGGGGCGTTGGTGTGCAGGCGGATCCAGCCGTCTTTGGTTGCGTAGTCGCCGGCCACCGGATCCCACAGCGGCGGCACTTCCCAGCCGATCGGCCGCAGCGAGGTGGCGAACCAGAACGAGGCGAGGCGACGGTCGACTTCTACAGTGGGCAAGTGGCCGGTTTGTTGCTGAAGAAGTTCGGCGACGGCTTGCCCGGCCGCGGCAATGCTCGCGCAGGCAAGGTCGGTGACGGCAAACGCCGAGGGCAGGGCGCCCTCGCCAGTGAACGGAATCGGCGTGCGGGACAAGCCGAGCGCGGCTTGAATGGACGTGAGCAGATCAGTCATCGAAGGCCCTCCGGAACGAGAGGGCAGAATAGTGCAAAACGCTGTTGGCTTAGATGAAATCCCCGATTGACCGGACATCACCGGTCCCCGTGGGAGCTGGCTTGCCAGCGATTACGGAGTGCCAGTCAACAATGTATCGACTGATCTACCGCCATCGCTGGCAAGCCAGCTCCCACAGGGATTCAGGTCGACTGCGATTACACGCGGAACTGATCCATCAACTTCATCTGCTGGCTGGCGAGGGCGTTGAGCTGGCTGCTGATTGCCGCCGATTCGGTGGCCTGTTCGGTCAGGGTCTCGGTGACGGTGCGGATCGCCGAAACGTTGCGGTTGACCTCTTCGGCCACCGCGCTTTGTTGTTCGGCGGCGCTGGCGATTTGCAGGTTCATGTCGCTGATCACGGTGACCGCGTCGCTGATCTTGCCGAGGGCGTCCACGGCCTGACGGATCTGCCCGGCGTTGTTGTGGGCCTGGGTCTGGCTCGAATGCATGGTCGCGACCACGCCACGGGTGCCGGTCTGGATGCGTTCAATCACCACGCGGATTTCTTCCACCGAATCCTGAGTACGTTTGGCGAGGTTACGCACTTCGTCGGCCACCACGGCAAAACCACGACCGCTTTCACCGGCTCGGGCCGCTTCGATCGCGGCGTTCAACGCCAGCAGGTTGGTCTGTTCGGCGATGCTGCGGATCACTTCCAGCACCGAACCGATCTGCTCGCTGTTGACCGCCAGTTCCTCGACTTCGGTCACCGCTTTGCTGACCTCTTCAGCCAGTTGATTGATGTCGCGGGTGCTGCGTTCGATGATCGACATCCCGTCCTTGGCCGACTGGTCGGCGCCTTTCGCCGCGTTGGCCGCATTCGAGGCGCTGTTGGCCACGTCGTGGGCGGTGGCGCTCATCTCGTTGGAGGCGGTCGCCACCTGATCGATCTCGCGGAACTGCACCTGCATGCCTTCACTGGTCTGGCGGGCGATTTCCGACGATTGATCGGCGGTGCCACGGGCCTCGGTGATGCTCTGTTTGATCTGGGCGATGGTCGGTTGCAGCTTGTCGAGGAAGCGGTTGAACCAGTTCACCAGTTCGCCCAGTTCATCCTTTTTGGTGTAGTTCAGTCGTTGGGTCAGATCACCTTCGCCGCTGGCGATGTTCTTCAGCATCTCGGCAACGCTGTTGATCGGACGGGTCACGCCAGACGCGGTGAGCCAGATCAGCACCAGACCCATCAGGCCAGCGATCACGGCCACCGACAACGCGGTAATGATGCCGGTTTGCTGGGCATCGTCGAGCACTGCCTGCAGCTTGACCGAGTCGGCCAGCAACACTTGTTTCGGCAGGTCGATGACCACGCCCCAGGCCCGGGAATTGCCAATCGGATCGACCGGGTACACGGCGCGGATCAGGTCACCCTGTTCGAGAATTTTCGGCGTGCCGGCGCTCAGCAGTTGCAGGATGTCCTTGCCTTCGGCACCGAGGGTTTCGGCGATGCCTTTGCCGACTTTGGTCGCGTCGGTGCTGTAGGCGCCCAGCACGCCGCTGCCGGAGACGATCAGCATGTGCCCGGCACCGTTGAACAGTTCACGCTGGGAATTCACGGCCGCCGCTTGCAGCGCATCCAGGGCAATGTCGATGCCGACCACGCCGATGGCCTTGCCGTCCACCATCAACGGTACGGAAATGGTGGTCATGAGCATTTCCTTGCCGCCCACGGTGTCGGCGTAAGGATCGAGCAGGCAGGTGCGCTTGTTGTCGCGAGGGCAGGTGTACCAGCTGTTGTACGGCGTGCCGCTGAGGCTGAGGGTGGTCTTGGTCATATCCTCTTCGACCATGATCGTGTTCAGCGCAGACCCGGCGGCACGGCTCCAGTAGGTGGCGAAGCGCCCGGCTTCGTTGGACTGGCGTGCGGCGTCATTGACGAACTCGCTGTCCTTGCCATCCAGCCCGTTCGGTTCAAAGGCCAGCCAGATGCCAAGCACCTTGCTGTTGCGCTCGAAGGCGGTTTTCAGGCTCAGGTTCAACTCTTCACGCAGGGCGCCGGCGTCCAGTGAACGCTTGGCAGCCATGACGCGCATGTCCTTGACCTGGTCGGCCAGGGCGGTGATCACCAGCAGGCTCTCGCCGAAAGTTTTCTGCACTTGCACCGCCTGTTCGGCAGCCTTGGCCTGCAGCAGGTCCTGCACACTGGCGGTGAGCATCTTGCTGCTGGAGGCACTGACCAGTTCGTCGTTCTGGTTGGTCTGGTAGATGTTGATGCCGACGATCAGCGCAACCACGCCGAGCAGGCACAGGCCGGAGAGCAGGACGATTTTCAGGCGAATGGACAGAGAGTCGAACATGGGACGTTCTCGCGAATGGATGAGCTGTTGGCTAAGAGGCAGGAAGGTGCCCGGTTCGCCAAATCCATTCAGCGCCATTCAATGCTCATCGGCGCGGGGCGCACAGGCATGAATCACAAGCCGACGAGCGGTCGCGGCTAAACGTTTGCGCGGGTAAATACCCTGAAAACAAGGGGAAAATCAGGAAATCTTCGGCAACGCTTCCGGTCGTGACCAGATCCACAGGTTGCCCATCGTCATCCCTGCAATCGCCAGATAAATCGGCCAGCCGTGATCGAGCATCACCAGCATCAGCGTGGCGCACAGCAGCATGCTGACGGTGGCGCTGACCTTGGCCTTGCGGGCGATGATCTTGCCGTTGCGCCAGTTGCTCAGGATTGGGCCGAACAGCCGATGGTTTTCCAGCCAGGCACTCAGGCGCGGCGAACTGCGGGTCGCAGCCCAGGCGGCGAGCAGGATGAACTCGGTGGTCGGCAGGCCGGGCACGACGATGGCGATCAGGCCGATGCCGAGGCTGACATAGGCGAGCAGGCCGAACAGCAGGCGGGCGAGTCGGGAGGCGGCGGGTTGGGGCATGGGCTCAGCGAGAGACTTATGTGTCAGGGTGGGAATCTTACAGACTTACGCAATTCCTTGTGGGGGCTGGCTTCCAGCGATAGCGACCGGTCAGTCGACAGGGATGTTGTCTGACACGCCGTCATCGCTGGCAAGCCAGCTCCCACAGGGTTTACGGTGTGGCTGGGATCAGGCCGGTTCGGCTTCTTTGGCGTAAGCCTGTTCCAGCAGCACGGTGAAGCGGTTGAACGCATCGATCGCGCCTTGCTCCACTTCCGCTTCTTCTTCAGCACTGAATTGCAGCGAATCGAGGGTGCGCACAAAGCTCTTCCAGCCTTCTGCACGACCGCCTTCAGGTTCGCCCAGGTGACGGGCGCCAAAGGTTTCGCTCAGGTCCAGCGCCACCGCGCGTTTGATCAGGAACGCAGCGCCAAGCTTTGAACCCTCGGACACGAAAATCCAGCCGAGGGCGCGGGCCTTGCTCGGGTTTTTCACCGCACCGGCCACAGGGCCAGGTACTTCGGTGTCGAGGTCCGCGAGGTCGGCCCTGGCGGCTTCGGCGCGGCAGCGGGCCGGCAGGTCAGGGACGATGGCGGTCAGTTCTGCGTCGTTGTACAGCGACACCAGTTCCGACTGGAACAGGTATTGCGCAACCACGAAGCGGGCGAAATTGGCGCGGGTTTCGAACGGCGCGTGGGCCTTGACCAGCGCATCGAGCTTGCTGTGCGGCTCGTGGGTGATCTGGTTCAGGCGTTGCGAACGCAGGGCTTTTTCCGGGGTGCTCATGAGATGTCCTTGAAAAGAAGAGGCGCTTGATAACGAGACGTACGGGCAAGCGCCGGACAGTAAAAAAACCTCAAGGCGCGGCCATGTGCGCGCCGTGAGGTCATCCGGATCAGATGTCCCAGACCAGATTGATCGCGAAATTACGACCCGGCTGGGTCAGGCGATCGAGGTTGGCCGGTTGCGTCACCGAAGCTTCGCCGACGCTGTCGTAACCGCGCACGTCATCCCACAGCCAGTACTTCTTGTCGGTCAGGTTGTAGATGCCGCCGCTGACGGTGACGTCGTCGGTGACTTTGTAGTACCCGGCCAGATCGAGAATGCCGAAACCCGGAGTCTTGAACTGACTGCTGACGCCATCCGGCGATTTGAAGTTGCTGTCGTCGACGCGATCCTTCTTCTTGACCACGGTCCAGCTCAGCAGGCCGCCGTAGTTGTCCTGGTCGTAACCGAGGCCGAACACGCCGGTCAGCGGGTTGACGCTGTTCAACGGCTCGCCGTTGTCGTTGTTGCGTCCATAGGCGTAGGAGATCGAGCCCTGGGTGTACAGGCCTTGCGGTGCGCCGAACGAATCCAGGTTCAGGCGACCTTTGACTTCGGCACCCTTGATGGTGGCGTGCTTGATGTTGCTGGACTGGAAGGTCAGCTCGCTGTAGCCCGGGGTGACAGCGTCTTCGTTGATGAAGTCGCGGTATTTGTTATAGAACACCGCCACGTCGAACGAGCCTTGCTCGAAGTTGCCGCGCAGGCCGGTTTCATAGCTTTTGCTCTTCTCCGGTTCCAGGTCCGGGTTCGGTGCCACGTTGTAGCCCGTGGTGCTGTTTTCGAAGCGGCCATACAGGGCTTTCGCGGTCGGGGTGCGGAAGCCTTCGGCGTACTGGCCGTACCAGGTGTAGTTTTCGGTCAGGGCGTAGGTCAGGCCGAATTTCGGCGAGACTTTATGCCAGGTCTTGTTCTCGTCGCTGACCGTGCCGTTGCCGTCGGCGGCCACGGTGTTGAGGAATTCCTGGGTGATGTGCGGCTTGAGCTGGGTGTAGTCGTAGCGCAGGCCCGGCAGGAAGGTCCAGTTGTTCCAGCTGATCTGATCCTGGGCGAACAGGCTGTAGGTGTTGATGGTCGGGTCCGGGAAGTCGCTGGACTTCTTCAGTACGTCAGCCGCGCTGGTAGCGCCGATGGCGGTGCAGCCGCGACCGACCGCCAGGCACTTGCCGTCGCCGCTGCGCGATCCGGTGACTTTCTGCTGCTTGATGGTGGTGCCGTAAGTCAGAACGTGATCGGTGTCACCGATGGCGAATGCCTTGTCCAGTTGCGCGTCGAAGACCCACTGTTTCTCTTCGTAGATCGTGTCGCGAGTGCGCAGCACTTTACGGGTGATCGGGTAGTAGAACTCGTCGGTGCTCTGGTCGGTCTTGGCGGTCTGGTGGTTGAGGCTCCACTTCACGTTGTCCGCCAGCAGGCTGTTCAACTCGAAGCTGTGCTCCAGGCCGAAACGCTCGCGGGTGATGGTGTCGTTGCCGGTACGCCACTGGTACATGCCGCCGGGCAGCACGCTGTTGGGGATCGTCGGGGCACCGTTGAAGTACGGGCCGCCGTAAGCGCTTTTCTGATCGGTGTCGCGATCATCCTTGTATTTTTCGTAGGTCAGGCCCAGGCGCGAACCTTCGTTGTAGTTCCAGCCGATCTTGGCCAGCACGTTGGTGGCTTTCACGTCTTCCGGGTTGGCGGCGGTGCGCTCAAGGCCCGTGCCGTTGTTGCTGCCGTAGGAGTCGGTTTCGTGGCCGTCGCGCTGGCTGTAGTGCAGCAAGCCGTCGAACTGGTCAGCGCGACCGGCGACGGTGGCGGATTTCAGCCAGCTCTCGTCGGCGGAGCTGTAGCCGGTTTTCAGGCGGGCGCCGACGTCTTTGCCGGGCTTGATGATGTCGTCCGGGTCGAGGGTGTAGTAGTTGACCGCGCCGCCGATGGCATTGCTGCCGTACAGCACCGAGGCCGGGCCACGGAGGATTTCGACGCGCTTGACGATTTCCGGGTCGACGTAATTGCGCTGGGTCTTGGCGTACGGACCATTGAAGAAACCGTCCGGCACTTCGACGCCGTCGACCTGAGTCAGGATGCGATCACCGTCGATGCCGCGAATGTTGTAGCCGCTGATCCCGCCGCGCTGGCCGGCGCCGCCGACGGACACGCCCGGCTCGTAGCGCACGAGATCCTTGATGGTGTTGACGTTGTTGCGGTCCAGATCCTGACGGGTCTGTACGGTGACGGTGGCCGGCACGCTGTTGATTGACTGTTCCTGACGGGTGGCGCTGATGGTCACCTGATCCAGATTGAGTGCGCCGCTGCTGGCGCGTTTTTCCAGCACGACGTTGTTGTTGTTGCTCAGTTTACGGAAGCTCAGGTTGGTCCCCACCAACAGGCGCTCCAGGGCTTTTTCCGGTGGCAGCGAACCGCGCACACCCGGTGACGACACGTCCTGACCCAGTTGTGCCGGCAAACCGACCTGCCAGCCCGTGACGGCGGTGAACGCATTGAGCGCCGACACCAGCGGCTGCTGGGCGATGGCGAACGAGTAATCGCCCATGTTGCGCGTCGGCTGTTCGTTCGCGGCCATCAGCGGCGCGGTGCCGGCCATCAGGATGGCGGCGGTCAGCAGCGACAGCACGCGGGAAGGGGAAGAAGTCTGGCGGGTAAGGCGAGAGGACATCGATAGCGCTCCGTGTCGCACGAATCTTTATAGGTGCTGATTGATCTCGCGAGATGCGAATCAATTGCATTGGCTATAACGAGACGAACGAGCTTTGGCTATCGAGTAAAAATAATTCTCATTTAGTTCAGAATCACCAGCGCCGGGAATTCCCGAAGCTTGGCCGAGGTGATGTGCGCGAGCGAACGCACCACGTCCAGCGGCTGGTCGAGACGGTAATTGCCAGTGACGGCGACGTCGGCCAACTGTTCGTTGGTGTTGATGATGAAGCCCGGATAGTAGCGGCGCAGTTCCGCCAGTACCTGTTTCAGCGGGCAGTTCTCGAAGATCAGCCGACCCTGTACCCACGCCAGATCGGTGGCGGCGTCGACCTTGGCCGGGCGGTCGAAACCGTTGGGGCCGATGCGGATGCTTTCCCCGGCGGACAGGCGCACCCGCGCATCATCGCGGGTCGCCCGCAAGTCGACATCGCCACGCTGCACCCGCACCTGCGCCACGCCGTCCAGATAACGCACGGCAAACGCGGTGTCGCGCACGCTGGCTTTCACCGGCCCGGCGTCGATTTCCAGCGGCTGGCTGCGGCTGGCCGGGATCTCGAAAAACGCTTCGCCCTGATACAGCCGCGCAACTCGCTGCTGTTCGTTGATTGTGCTGGAGAAGGCGGAGTTGGTGTTGAGCAGGACCTTCGAACCGTCCTCGAGCTGCAAGCGCTGACGTTCGCCGACCACGGTCAGGTGATCGGCCTGCAGACGCATCGGCAGGTTGCTGAAACTGAACAGCCCGAGCAGCAGCACGGCGGCGGTGGCCAGCGGTTTCCAGTGCGGGCGCAGGCGAGTGAGGACGGTGACTTTCTTCGGTTTGGCCGCGAGGTTCTGCGCGCACTGGGCGATCTGCGGGCCGTCCCAGATTGCCTGGGCCTTGGCGAACGCCTCGGCATTCAACGGATCGGCTGCCAGCCAGGCATGGAATTGCCGGGTCTGCTCCTCGTCCGGACTGCCGAGCACGATGAGCCAGTCCAGAGCCTGGTCCATTGCGCTGGCGGCGTCCTGCGCCGATGAAGGCGAAGGGGAGCGGGGGGTGTCCGTCACGGTGTTTCCTCGGCAGTGTCTGTGCACGGCTGTTTTTTTAGTGAAGCGTAAAAGTCGGGCAAGGGTAACAAAGCCCGATGATCAGTGCTGTCGATCTTGAGGTTTACAGAAAGGCTCTACCGCATCAGTCGTTGTTCAAACGCTCGGCGACACCGATGCAGATGGTCATGATCAGTTTGAGTTCTTTCTGCACCGTGCTGAGAGAGACGCTCAGTTCTTCGGCGATTTCCTGATAGCTGTGCCCGTGCAGGCGGCTGAGGATGAAAATCTGCTGTTGGCGAGGGCTGAGTTCAGCGAGGCTCACGTTCAGGCGCTCCAGCAATTGTTCGGCATGGGCGGCGTCTTCGGCGCTGCTGGCGGGGGCGGCGACGCTGTGCACCACGTCCTGCGGCACGTCGTCGACCATGGTGCGTGAGTGAATCTTGCGCGCACGCAAATGGTCCAGCGCCAGGTTGCGCGCGGTCTGGAAGACAAAAGGTTCAAGGTGATCGATGGCCCGTTCGCTCAGGGCCCGGGTGACGCGCAGGTAGGTTTCCTGCAACAGGTCTTCGGCGGTGCTGTGGTTGTTGACCATCCGTTCCAGGGTCCGCAGCAGCGATGTGCGTTGGGCAAGGAAGACGTGGTTGAAGTGTGATTGACTCACGGGAAGACCTGATCCATTTTGGGTGAATGATAATGCTTATCATCCGCTCAAGTGGTCAAGCCTTGATTTCAAATTGGAATAATTGACCTTGTGGGAGCTGGCTTTCCAGCTCCCACAGGAATCAGGGGCGGGGGATTATTCCGCGTTGCACAGCGCCAGGCAGTTATCGAGCATGCGGTTGGAGAAGCCCCACTCGTTGTCGTACCAGGCAAGTACTTTCAGCAGTTTGCCGCTGGCTTTGGTGTGGTTGGCGTCGAAGATCGACGACAGCGGGTTGTGGTTGAAGTCGCTCGAAACCAGCGGCAGAGTGTTGTAGCCGAGGATTTTCGAATGCTGGCTCGCGGCTTTCATCAGGGCGTTCACTTCATCGGCCGAGGCTTCGCGCTTCAACTGCACGGTCAGGTCAACCAGCGACACATTGATCACCGGTACACGCACGGCCATGCCGGTCAGCTTGCCCGCCAGTTCCGGCAGCACCAGGCCCACGGCTTCGGCAGCGCCGGTCTTGCTCGGGATCATGTTCTGGGTGGCGGAGCGGGCGCGGTACGGGTCGGTGTGGTAGACGTCGGTCAGGTTCTGGTCGTTGGTGTAGGCGTGAATCGTGGTCATCAGACCGCTTTCGATGCCCAGCTCGCGGTGCAGCACCTGGGCCACCGGGGCCAGGCAGTTGGTAGTGCACGACGCGTTGGAAATGATCTGGTGCGACTGGCGCAGGATGTCGTGGTTCACACCATAAACGACGGTGGCATCGGCGCCTTTGGCCGGGGCCGAGATAATCACTTTGCGTGCGCCGGCGGTAATATGCGCGGCGGCTTTGGCCCGGTCGGTGAACAGACCGGTGCATTCGAACACCACATCAATCTTTTCCGCGGCCCATGGCAGGTCGGCCGGGTTGCGGATGGCGCTGACCGAAATGCGGTCGCCGTTGACGGTCAGGCTCTCGTTGTCATGAGCCACTTCGGCGTCGAATGTGCCATGAACGGTGTCGTACTTGAGCAGATGCGCATTGATCGCGCTGTCTCCCAGATCGTTGATGGCGACGATCTGCAAATCCTGACGATAGCCTTGGGTATACAGTGCGCGCAGGACATTACGGCCGATGCGGCCAAAACCATTGATTGCGATTCGAAGAGTCATTGAACAGCGCCGCCGTCGTTTTGTTGTTGGAATTACAAGATTATTCGCATAAAAATAGAAAACAAGCCTTTTTAGTGGCAATATTTTGTTTTATCTACAACGAGTGACCTGAATCAACTGGTCCGAATGATCAAGAAAACCGCCCGTCATCCCATGCGTGCGGGCTCTTTGATCAGCATAGACAATCAGGTCGCCACATCCGTTAGCCTGGAGTTCTACACATGCATCCCCGCGTTCTTGAGGTCACCGAACGGCTTATCGCCCGCAGCCGCGCCACGCGTCAGGCTTACCTTGCGCTGATTCGCGGCGCTGCAACTGACGGGCCGATGCGCGGCAAACTGCAATGCGCCAATTTCGCCCACGGCGTGGCCGGGTGTGGCAGCGAAGACAAGCACAGCCTGCGGATGATGAACTCGGCGAACATCGCAATTGTTTCGTCATATAACGACATGCTCTCGGCGCACCAGCCGTACGAAGTCTTCCCGGAACAGATCAAGAACGCCCTGCGCGAAATCGGTTCGGTCGGCCAGTTCGCCGGCGGTACGCCTGCCATGTGCGACGGCGTGACCCAGGGCGAGCCGGGCATGGAACTCAGCCTGCCGAGCCGCGAAGTGATCGCGATGTCGACGGCCGTGGCGCTGTCACACAACATGTTCGACGGCGCGCTGATGCTCGGCATCTGCGACAAGATCGTGCCGGGCCTGATGATGGGCTCCCTGCGTTTCGGTCACCTGCCGACGATTTTCGTCCCGGGCGGGCCGATGGTCTCGGGGATTTCCAACAAGGAAAAAGCCGACGTGCGGCAGAAGTACGCCGAAGGCAAGGCCACCCGCGAAGAGCTGCTGGAATCGGAAATGAAGTCCTACCACAGCCCCGGCACTTGCACGTTCTACGGCACCGCCAACACCAACCAGTTGTTGATGGAAGTCATGGGCCTGCACCTGCCGGGCGCATCGTTCGTCAACCCGAACACGCCGCTGCGTGAGGCCCTGACTCGCGAAGCGGCGCATCAGGTCACGCGCCTGACCAAACAAAATGGCAACTTCCTGCCGATCGGCGAAATCGTCGACGAGAAGGCGCTGGTCAACTCGATCGTCGCGCTGCACGCCACCGGCGGCTCGACCAACCACACCCTGCACATGCCGGCCATCGCCATGGCGGCGGGCATTCAACTGACCTGGCAGGACATGGCCGACCTCTCCGAAGTCGTGCCGACCCTGAGCCACGTTTATCCAAACGGCAAGGCTGACATCAACCACTTCCAGGCAGCGGGCGGCATGTCGTTCCTGATCCGCGAACTGCTCGAAGCCGGCCTGCTGCACGAAGACGTCAACACCGTGCTCGGCCACGGCCTGAGCCGGTACACCAAGGAGCCGTTCCTCGATAACGGCAAGCTGGTGTGGCGCGAAGGCCCGACCGACAGCCTCGACGAAAATATCCTGCGCCCGGTGGCCCGTGCGTTCTCGGCGGAGGGCGGCTTGCGCGTGATGGAGGGCAACCTCGGTCGCGGTGTGATGAAGGTGTCCGCCGTCGCGCTGGAAAACCAGATCGTCGAAGCGCCGGCCATGGTGTTCCAGGATCAGCAGGATCTGGCCGACGCCTTCAAGGCCGGTCTGCTGGAGAAGGATTTTGTCGCGGTGATGCGCTTCCAGGGCCCGCGTTCCAACGGCATGCCGGAACTGCACAAGATGACGCCGTTCCTCGGCGTGCTGCAGGATCGCGGCTTCAAGGTTGCGCTGGTGACGGACGGGCGCATGTCCGGCGCGTCGGGGAAAATCCCGGCGGCCATCCACGTCAGTCCCGAGGCTTATGTAGGCGGCGCTTTGGCACGTGTGCAAGAGGGCGATATCATCCGCGTCGATGGCGTCAAAGGCACTTTGGAGCTCAAGGTGGACGCCGTCGAATTCGCAGCGCGCGAACCCGCCAAAGGCCTGTTGGGCAACAACATCGGCAGCGGTCGCGAACTGTTTGGCTTCATGCGTTTGGCCTTCAGCTCGGCGGAGCAGGGCGCCAGCGCCTTCACTTCTGCCCTGGAGACGCTTAATTGAAACTGGCTTTGGTCGGTGACATCGGAGGCACCAACGCGCGGTTCGCGTTGTGGAAAGATCAGCAGCTCGAATCGGTTCAGGTGCTGGCCACGGCCGACCATGCCAGCCCGGAAGAGGCGATCGGCCTCTACCTGAGCAAGCTCGGTCTGGCGCCGGGCGCCATCGGTTCGGTGTGCCTGTCGGTGGCGGGGCCGGTGAGCGGTGATGAATTCAAGTTCACCAACAACCACTGGCGCCTGAGTCGCAAGGCGTTCTGCCAGACCTTGCAGGTCGATCAGTTGTTGCTGATCAACGATTTCTCGGCGATGGCGCTGGGCATGACCCGTTTGCAGCCCGGCGAATTCCGCGTGGTCTGCGAAGGCACGCCGGAGCCATTGCGCCCGGCGGTAGTGATCGGCCCGGGCACTGGCCTGGGCGTCGGCACCTTGCTTGATCTCGGCGAAGGGCGGTTTGCTGCGTTGCCGGGAGAGGGCGGTCACGTCGATCTGCCGCTGAGCAGCCTGCGTGAAACCCAGCTCTGGCAGCACATCCACAACGAAATCGGCCACGTCAGCGCGGAAACCGCGTTGAGCGGCGGCGGCTTGCCGCGGGTCTACCGTGCGATCTGCGCGGTGGATGGTCATGAACCGAAACTCGATACGCCGGAAGCCATCACTGCGGCGGGACTTGCAGGCGACCCGATTGCCCTGGAAGTGCTGGAGCAGTTCTGCTGCTGGCTCGGTCGCGTGGCCGGCAACAACGTGCTGACCACGGGCGGCCGGGGCGGGGTGTACATCGTGGGTGGTGTGATTCCGCGTTTTGCCGATTTCTTCCTCGAAAGCGGTTTCGCCCGCAGCTTCGCCGACAAGGGCTGCATGAGCGATTACTTCAAGGGGATTCCGGTGTGGCTGGTGACGGCGCCGTACTCGGGGCTCGTCGGTGCAGGCGTGGCGCTCGAACAGGCTTGAAACCGAGTCGCTTTCATCGCTGGCTTGCCAGCGATGAGGCCATAACAGACAACAAATCTCCAAGGTTCATCAGGCATAATCCGCCCAATTCCAACAACAAGGATGCCTTCGAAGTGAGCTCAGTCAACAAGTCGATTTTGTTGGTCGATGACGACCAGGAGATACGCGAGTTGCTGGAAACCTACCTGACCCGCGCGGGTTTTCAGGTACGGGCCACGGCGGATGGCGCCGGTTTTCGTCAGGCGCTCAATGAAGCGCCGAGCGATCTGGTGATCCTCGATGTGATGCTGCCCGATGAGGACGGTTTCAGTCTGTGCCGCTGGGTGCGCCAGCATCCGCGTCAGGCCCAGGTGCCGATCATCATGCTCACCGCCAGTTCCGACGAAGCCGACCGGGTCATCGGCCTGGAGCTCGGCGCCGACGATTACCTCGGCAAACCTTTCAGCCCCCGCGAACTGCAGGCCCGGATCAAGGCCCTGCTGCGCCGCGCCCAGTTCGGCCAGGAACGCGGGGGCAGTGAAGTGCTGGCGTTCGATGAGTGGCGGCTGGACATGGTCAGCCATCGGCTGTTTCACACCGACGGCGAGGAAGTGATTCTGTCTGGCGCCGACTTCGCCCTGTTGAAGCTGTTCCTCGATCACCCCCAGGAAATTCTCGACCGCGATACTATCGGCAACGCCACCCGAGGTCGCGACCTGATGCCCCTCGACCGCATCGTCGACATGGCCGTCAGCCGCTTGCGCCAGCGTCTGCGCGATACCGAAAAACCGCCGCGCCTGATTCGCACCGTGCGCGGCAGCGGCTACCAGCTGGCAGCCAATGTGGTTGCCGGCAATGGTCACTGAGTTCCTGCGCACCACCGCGCGCAAAGTGCCGATGCCGCGTTCGCTGCTCGGGCGGATGCTGCTGCTGACGTTGCTCGCGGTGTTGTTCGCCCAGACCCTGTCCAGCGTGATCTGGGTGTCCCAATTGCGTGCGACCCAGCTCGAAGGCCTGGTCACCAGTGCCCGCAGCCTCGCCCATTCGATGACCGCCAGCGTCAGTTATTTCCGCTCGTTGCCGGTGGCTTATCGGCCGCTGGTGCTCGACCAATTGCGCAGCATGGGCGGCACGCGTTTTGTGGTGACACTGAATGACAAACCGTTGGGCATGGAGGTGTTGCCGGTCACGCCGCGCAAGGCCGCGGTGTTGAAAGCGGTGGATGAAGTGCTGCGTCAGTCGCTGGGCCAGGACACCGACATCCTGGTGACCTTCGTCAGCCCCGATGACCTGCGGATCTTCAATGCCGGGTTGAAACTCGATGAGTTGCCGCGCTCCTGGGCGCATTACGCCTTGACGCTGGAACCGGTGAATCCACCGGTGCTGGTGACCCAGATTCAATTGGCGCCGGGTGAATGGCTGTACATCGCCTCGCTGCTGCCCGAGCCCTACACCAGTCTTGAAGAACAGGGTCTGCCGACTCAGCAGGTGTGGTTCATCGTCTTCACCAGCGGTTTTCTGTTGTTGTTCATCGGTCTGCTGGTGCACTGGCAGAGCCGGCCGCTCAAGCGTCTGGCGCGAGCCGCGCGGGATTTGTCGCTGGGCGCCGACGTCGAGCCGGTGGCCGAGGGCGGCGGCAGTGAAGTGGTCGAAGTGGGCCGCGCCTTCAACACCATGCGCGAGCGGATCAGCCGTTATCTGACCGAGCGTAGTCAGTTGTTCAGCGCGATTTCCCATGACCTGCGCACGCCGATAACCCGTTTGCGTCTGCGGGTCGAACTGCTGGAAGACGAAACGCTGCAAACCAAGTTCGGCCGTGATCTGGATGAACTGGAGTTGCTGGTCAAAGGCGCGCTGCAATGCGTGAAAGACACCGACATCCACGAAAACATCGAGCCGGTGGATCTCAATCATGTACTCGACTGCCTGGTGGAGCCCTATCTGGCGCCCAACGGCAACGGCCGCGTGACCCAGCAGGGGCGGGCGCTGGCGGCGTATCCGGGCAAGCCACTGGCGCTCAAGCGCTGCATCGGCAACCTGATCGACAACGCGTTGAAGTACGGGCAGAACGCGCACTTGCACATCGATGACGACGAAAGCGCATTCGTGCTGCATGTCGACGATGAAGGGCCGGGCGTGCCGGAGCAGCGGCTGGAGCAGGTGTTCGAGCCGCACTTCCGGTTGGCGGGGCAGCAGCAGGGTTACGGTCTCGGTTTGGGGATCGCCCGCAACATTGCCCATAGCCATGGAGGGGAGGTGACGTTGCAGAATCTGCGTGAGGGTGGATTGCGCGTGACCCTGCAATTGCCGCGTTCGGTGGATTGATCTGATTGTCACCGCTCGGTGACAAAACCCGCCCCCTTCGTTACAAGACCCTCCCGGCCCGTTGTTTAGACTGCCCGCAGTCATAACAACAAAAAAGGCCACCCATGGATCACTTCAATCCGGGCTTCAGCAGTTGGCTGAGCGCCCCTGCCCACCAGCAATGGCTCGCCGACGAAGGCCTGCGTCTGCTGGCATTTGCCAAGGCTTCCCGATTGCCCGAAGGCTTCGGCAATCTCGATGAGCGCGGCCAGCTCCAGGCCGGCGCGCAAGCCGAAACCATGAACACCGCGCGCATGACCCACAGCTTCGCCATGGCCCACATTCAGGGCCTGCCGGGATTCGCCGAGCTGGTCGATCACGGCATTGCGGCCCTGCGCGGTCCGTTGCGCGATGCGCTGCACGGCGGTTGGTTCGCTGTCGCCGAGCACCGTGATGGCAACACCGGCAAGAACGCTTATCTGCATGCTTTCGTCGCGCTGGCGGCGAGTTCCGCGGTGGTCGCGCAACGCCCCGGCGCGCAGGCGTTGCTGGATGACGCCATCGACATCATCGACACGTATTTCTGGAGCGAAGAAGAGGGCGCCATGCGCGAATTCTTCAATCGCGACTGGCGCGAAGAAGAAGCCTATCGCGGCGCCAACAGCAACATGCACGCCACCGAAGCCTTCCTTGCGCTGGCCGATGTCACTGAAGACCCGCGCTGGCTGGTGCGTGCGCAACGCATCGTCGAGCGGGTGATTCACGGGCATGCCGCTGCCAACGATTACCTGGTGATCGAGCATTTCGACCGCGACTGGCAACCGCTGCGCGAGTATAACCATGACAATCCCGCCGACGGTTTCCGCCCCTACGGGACCACGCCGGGCCACGGTTTCGAGTGGGCGCGGCTGTTGCTGCACCTCGAAGCGGCGCGGGTTCAGGCCGGCATGCTGACGCCCGGCTGGCTGGCCACCGACGCGCAAAAGCTGTTCGAACAAAACTGCCGCCATGGCTGGGACGTCGATGGTGCGCCGGGCATCGTCTACACCCTCGACTGGAACAACAAAGCCGTGGTGCGCCATCGCCTGCACTGGACCCACGCCGAGGCCAGCGCTGCCGCCAGTGCCTTGCTCAAACGCACCGGCGATGCGCAGTACGAAACCTGGTATCGCCTGTTCTGGGAATTTTGCGAAACGCATTTCATCGACCGCTGCGACGGCAGCTGGCACCACGAACTCGACCCGAAAAACCGTCCAAGTGCCGATATCTGGGCGGGCAAACCGGATCTGTACCACGCCTGGCAGGCCGTTCTGATCCCGCGTCTGCCGCTGGCACCGAGCATGGCCAGTGCTCTGGCACACCTGTCTCGAAGCGTTCCTGTGTAACCATGTGGTGACATTCGCGCGTCCCTTCGTTACCTGCGAGGGGAAACGCTCTGTTTAAACTCGTGTGCAGCGCAAGCACCAGACTTGCATGCATAACAACAAGAAAGGTACATCTCAGATGAATGCGATTTCTCGCCTCGCTACTGTCATTTCTGTCGCCTCCCTGTTCCCGCTCGCTGTGCTGCCCCTGAGTGTTTCCGCTGCCGAATCCAAAGGTTCGGTGGAAGTCGTGCATTGGTGGACGTCCGGTGGCGAAAAAGCTGCCGTCGATGTGCTCAAGGCACAAGTCGAGAAAGACGGTTTCACCTGGAAAGACGGCGCTGTCGCCGGCGGTGGCGGTGCGACTGCCATGACCGTGCTGAAGAGCCGCGCAGTAGCCGGCAACCCGCCGGGCGTTGCCCAGATCAAGGGCCCGGACATCCAGGAATGGGCGTCGACCGGTCTGCTCGACACTGACGTGCTGAAGGACGTTTCCAAGTCCGAGAAGTGGGACAGCCTGCTCGACAAGAAAGTCTCCGACACCGTGAAGTTCGAAGGTGATTACGTGGCCGTGCCGGTGAACATTCACCGCGTGAACTGGCTGTGGATCAACCCGGAAGTGTTCAAGAAAGCCGGTATCGAAAAAGCCCCGACCACCCTCGAAGAATTCTACGCCGCCGGCGACAAGCTGAAAGCGGCGGGCTTCATTCCGCTGGCCCACGGCGGTCAGCCTTGGCAGGACAGCACCGTGTTCGAAGCGGTCGTGCTGTCGGTGATGGGCGTTGATGGTTACAAGAAAGCCCTGGTCGACCTGGACAACGCTGCCCTGACCGGCCCGGAAATGGTCAAGGCCCTGACCGAGCTGAAGAAAGTCGCGACCTACATGGACCAGGACGGCAAAGGCCAGGACTGGAACCTGGAAGCGGCCAAGGTCATCAACGGCAAGGCCGGCATGCAGATCATGGGTGACTGGGCCAAGTCCGAATGGACCGCCGCCAAGAAAGTCGCCGGCAAGGACTACGAGTGCGTAGCGTTCCCGGGCACCGACAAGGCGTTCACCTACAACATCGACTCGCTGGCCGTGTTCAAGCAGAAGGACGCAGGCACTGCGGCCGGTCAGCAGGACATCGCCAAAGTCGTGCTGGGTGAAAACTTCCAGAAAGTCTTCAGCATCAACAAGGGCTCGATCCCGGTGCGTAACGACATGCTCGCCGACATGGGCAAGTACGGTTTCGACTCCTGCGCCCAGACCGCTGCCAAGGACTTCCTGGCAGACGCCAAGAGCGGCGGCCTGCAGCCAAGCATGGCGCACAACATGGCGACCACGCTGGCCGTGCAGGGTGCGTTCTTTGATGTCGTGACCAACTATATCAACGACCCGAAAGCCGACCCGGCCGACGCTGCGAAGAAACTCGGCACTGCCATCAAGGCTGCCAAGTAAGCGGTAGCGACGAGCTGCGAGCTACAAGCTGCGAGACAAGAGCGCTGCTCTGCTGGTCTTGCAGCTCTCAACTCGCAGCTGCTCTTCTCTTTTTCTATTGGATCTTCCCATGAGTTCTGTTGCTGTGTTCAGCAAGGCCTCGCCGTTCGACGCATTGCAGCGCTGGCTACCGAAACTGGTGCTGGCGCCGAGCATGTTCATCGTTCTGGTGGGCTTCTATGGCTATATCCTCTGGACGTTTGTCCTGTCGTTCACCACGTCGACCTTCCTGCCGAACTACAAGTGGGCAGGCCTGGCGCAATACGAGCGCCTGTTCGACAACGACCGCTGGTGGGTGGCGAGCAAGAACCTGGCCGTGTTCGGCGGCATGTTCATCGGTATCACCCTGGTGATCGGCGTATTGCTGGCAGTGTTCCTCGACCAGCGCATCCGTCGCGAAGGCTTTATCCGCACCATTTACCTGTACCCGATGGCGCTCTCGATGATCGTCACCGGTACCGCGTGGAAATGGCTGCTCAACCCGGGCATGGGCCTGGACAAATTGCTGCGGGACTGGGGCTGGGAAGGCTTCCGTCTCGACTGGCTGATCGACCCGGATCGCGTGGTGTATTGCCTGGTGATCGCGGCGGTCTGGCAAGCCTCGGGCTTCATCATGGCGATGTTCCTCGCCGGTCTGCGTGGCGTTGATCAGTCGATCATCCGTGCCGCCCAGATCGACGGCGCGAGCATGCCGCGCATCTACTGGAAAGTGGTGCTGCCAAGTCTGCGTCCGGTGTTCTTCAGTGCAGTGATGATCCTGGCGCACATCGCGATCAAGAGCTTCGACCTGGTGGCGGCCATGACGGCCGGTGGTCCGGGTTATTCCTCCGATTTGCCGGCGATGTTCATGTACTCGTTCACCTTCAGCCGTGGACAAATGGGCATGGGTTCGGCCAGTGCAATCCTGATGCTCGGTGCGATCCTCGCGATCATCGTGCCTTACCTGTACTCCGAGCTGAGGACCAAGCGTCATGACTAGTCTCGCTGCGAAACCCGCCATCAGCCTGAGTCGCATCGCGATCTACGCGGTGCTGATCCTCGCGGTCCTGCTGTATCTGGTACCGCTGGTGGTCATGCTGCTGACCAGCTTCAAGACCCCGGAAGACATCTCCACCGGCAACCTGCTGAGCTGGCCGACCGTGGTCAGCGGCATCGGCTGGGTGAAAGCCTGGGCGACCGTTGACGGCTACTTCTGGAACTCGATCAAAATCACCGTTCCGGCCGTGATCATCTCCACCGCCATCGGTGCGTTGAACGGTTATGTGTTGTCGTTCTGGCGCTTCCGCGGTTCGCAGCTGTTTTTCGGCCTGTTGCTGTTCGGCTGCTTCCTGCCGTTCCAGACCGTGCTGCTGCCGGCCTCGTTCACCCTCGGCAAGATGGGCCTGGCGAGCACCACCACGGGCCTTGTGTTCATCCATGTGGTCTACGGTCTGGCGTTCACCACGCTGTTCTTCCGTAACTACTACGTGAGCATTCCGGATGCGCTGATCAAAGCGGCGCGCCTCGATGGCGCGGGGTTCTTCACGATCTTCCGCCAGATCATCCTGCCGATGTCGACGCCGATCATCATGGTCTGCCTGATCTGGCAGTTCACCCAGATCTGGAACGACTTCCTGTTCGGCGTGGTGTTCTCCAGCGGTGATTCGCAACCGATCACGGTGGCGCTTAACAACCTGGTCAACACCAGCACCGGGGCCAAGGAATACAACGTGGACATGGCGGCGGCGATGATCGCCGGGCTGCCGACCCTGCTGGTCTATGTGGTCGCAGGCAAGTATTTCGTGCGCGGGCTGACGGCCGGCGCAGTCAAGGGGTAATCATGGCTACGCTCGAACTTCGCAATGTAAACAAGACCTACGGTGCCGGCCTGCCGGACACCCTGAAGAACATCGAACTGTCGATCAAGGACGGTGAGTTCCTGATCCTCGTCGGGCCTTCGGGCTGCGGCAAGTCGACCCTGATGAACTGCATCGCCGGCCTGGAAACCATCACCGGCGGCGCAATCATGATCGGCGACCAGGACGTCAGCGGCATGAGCCCCAAGGATCGCGACATCGCCATGGTGTTCCAGTCCTACGCGCTGTACCCGACCATGAGCGTGCGCGAGAACATCGAGTTCGGCCTGAAGATCCGCAAGATGAGCCAGTCGGCCATCGACGAAGAAGTCGCCCGCGTGGCCAAGCTGTTGCAGATCGAGCACCTGCTCAATCGCAAACCGGGCCAGCTCTCCGGCGGTCAGCAACAGCGCGTGGCGATGGGCCGTGCGCTGGCGCGTCGTCCGAAGATCTACCTGTTCGACGAACCGCTGTCCAACCTCGATGCCAAGCTGCGCGTCGAGATGCGTACCGAAATGAAACTGATGCACCAGCGCCTGAAAACCACCACGGTCTACGTGACCCACGACCAGATCGAAGCGATGACCCTGGGCGACAAAGTGGCGGTGATGAAGGACGGGATCATCCAGCAGTTCGGTACGCCGAAAGAGATCTACAACGACCCGGCCAACCTGTTCGTGGCGAGCTTCATCGGTTCGCCGCCGATGAACTTCATTCCGCTGCGCCTGCAACGCAAGGACGGCCGTCTGCTGGCGCTGCTCGACAGCGGCCAGGCCCGTTGCGAATTGCCCATGGCGATGCAGGACGCCGGACTCGAAGACCGCGAGGTGATCCTCGGCCTGCGCCCGGAGCAGATTGTCCTGGCCAATGGCGAGGGCAATGGCTTGCCGAGCATCAAGGCTGAAGTGCAGGTCACCGAGCCGACCGGTCCGGACACTCTGGTGTTCGTCAACCTCAACGACACCAAGGTCTGCTGCCGTCTGGCGCCGGATGTGGCGCCGCAGGTGGGTGAGACCCTGACCCTGCAATTCGATCCGTCGAAAGTGCTGCTGTTCGATGCCAAGTCCGGCGAGCGCCTGGGGGTTGCGGGCCTGCCGAAAACCGAGTCGCACAGCGCCAACGTGGCCCAGTTCAAGGGGCGCTGATCAACCAATGCGGGAGCGGGCTCGCCCGTTTCCGCAGGGAGCACGCGGTGCGTGGCCTGTCGCGCGCCGCATCAGATGTAAACCGCGTTAAATAAGAAGAACAGTTAATAACAATAAAACGAGGATGTAGGGATGAAGAAGAACAACAACGCTCAGCGAATCGGCCAGTTGTCAGCGGTTGCGGCAATGATGCTGGCCGGCAGCGTCCACGCGGCTGACGCGTTCAGCTCCGATTCGGAGTGGATGACCGGGGACTGGGGTGGCGAACGTACCAAGCTGATCGAGCAGGGTATCGACATCAAGATGGACTACGTCGGTGAAGTGGGCGGCAACCTTCACGGCGGCTACAACAACGACAAGACGGCGCGTTACTCCGACCAGTTCGGTCTGGGCGTGGCGCTGGACCTGCAGAAACTGTGGGGCTGGGACAACACCCAGGCCAAGATCCAGCTGACCAACCGTAATGGCGAAAACATTTCCAACGACCGTGTTGGAGATCCGCGTGCCGGCACACTCAGCTCCTCGCAGGAAGTCTACGGTCGTGGCCACATGGTGCGTCTGACCCAGTTGTGGATCAAACACCAGTTCTTCGACAACAAACTCGACGTCAAGGCCGGTTACTTCGGCGAAGGCGAAGACTTCAACACCTTCCCGTGCGAGTTCCAGAACCTGGCGTTCTGCGGTTCGCAAGTGGGCAACTGGGCGACCAACATCTGGTACAACTGGCCGGTCAGCCAGGCGGCGATTCGCGTCAAGTACAACATCAACGACGAGCTCTACGCGCAGATCGGTGCGTACAACCAGAACCCGTCGCAGCTGGAACACGGCAACGGCTTCAAGTTGAGCGGCAGCGGCACCAAAGGCACCGTGTTGCCAGTAGAGCTGGTCTGGTTGCCAAACCCGAACGGCCTGCCGGGCGAATACCGTGTCGGTTACTACAAGAGCACGGCCGATGCCAACGACGTTCGCGAAGACGTCAACGGTTTCGACGCGGCGACCACCGGTGATGCCTACCGTACCCACAGCAGCAAGCACGGTTACTGGTTCGTTGCGCAACAGCAACTCACCAGCCACAACGGTGACAAGAGCCGTGGTCTGAACATCGCTGCCAACGCCACGTTCCATGACAAGGACACTAACTTCATCGACAACTACCAGTCCGTGATGTTTGTGTACAAAGGCCCGTTCGACGCGCGTCCGAAAGATGACGTCGGTATCGGTGCGGCACGTATTCACGTGAACAATGACGTGAAGAAAAACGCCGAACTGCTCAACGTCGCCAACGGTGTTTCGGACTACGACAATCCGGTGTTCTCGCCGATTCGTGAAACCGAATACAACTACGAGATCAACTACGGCTTCCACGTGACCAACTGGCTGACCGTGCGCCCGAACCTGCAATACATCACTCATCCGGGCGGTGTGGATGAAGTGGATAACGCTTTGGTCGCTGGCCTGAAAATTCAGTCTACGTTCTGACGCGTCTGCGATAAGCTCCTCTCTATGTGCGCATATTTGCGGACAGCCAAGGCTGTCCGCTTTTTTTTGGACAGGGGTGTCGCAGCCCATGAAAGTTGAATCTGGAACCGTGGCCCATGCATGAGCATCCGCTGCAACGCTTCTTCAAATCCCTGCGCGAACGACCGGTGTTCGCCTGGGAGCGCTATCAGATGCGCGATGTGCTGGTGATCGATCATCCGCTGTGTCAGGCGGTGTTCAGTCGCCAGGGGGCGCAGTTGCTGCACTTTCAGCCGCGCGGGCAGAAGCCGTGGTTGTGGTGCGCAGCGAAATGGCCGCATGTCGGCGCAATCCGTGGCGGCGTGCCGGTGTGCTGGCCGTGGTATGGCCGTCACCCGAGCGAAAACGCGTGGCCGTCCCATGGCTGGGCGCGATTGCTGGACTGGAAACTGCTCGACAGCAGCACCAGCGATGATGGCGTGCGCCTGCATTGGCAATTGCAGCTGTGCGACTGGCAGGTGGACCTGCACGCGCACTTGGGCGAACGCATGGAATTGCGCCTGAGCACCGAGCATCAGGACGACATGCCGTGCCAGTTGAGCCAGGCTTTGCACGCTTACTGGCGTATTGGCGATGTGAGTGAGATAGCGCTGTCTGGGCTCGAAGGGGCGCAGGGTTACGACCAGTTGAACCGCGAGGTTTGCCAGCAGGAAGGCGAGTTGCGGGTTGATGGCGGCTGTCAGCGAGTGTTCCAGCACGACGGCGAGTTGCAGCTCAAGGATCACGCCTGGCAGCGCGAGTTGTGCATCGATACCGGTGACAGCGCGGACACCGTGGTGTGGCATCCGGGGGCGCGGCCGCTGTTGGGTGTGAGCTGGGATGAGATCTCAGAGTTTGTCTGCGTTGAAGCGGCGGCGGGCGGCACCGACAGCCTGCATCTGGCGCCGGGGGAGAAGGCGCATTTGAGTTTGCAGGCCTGGGCTGGGGCCTAGTTGTGCGTTGTGGCTGCTGGCCCTATCGCTGGCAAGCCAGCTCCCACAGGTTTTATGGGTGTTCGCGAGTTTAATGTTCGGCGCGGACACTGTGGGAGCTGGCTTGCCAGCGATGAGGCCGGATCATTCAATAAAGATTCATCAGGTCTCAGTTGAACTCGTCACCCACCGGATACCGGCTCGCATTCAGGCTCTCTTTGATCTTGCGCAGATGCGGCTGGAAATCCACCCCGCGACGCAACGTCATCCCCGTCGCCAGCACATCCAGCACGGTCAACTGAATGATCCGCGAAGTCATCGGCATATAGATGTCAGTGTCTTCCGGCAGCGGAATATTCAGGCTCAGGGTACTGGCCTTGGCCAGCGGTGAGTTCTCGGCGGTCAGGCCGAGCACCGAAGCGCCGTTCTCCCGGGCGATGCGCGCCACTTCCACCAGTTCGCGGGTGCGCCCGGTGTAGGAAATGATCACGAACAGCTCGCCAGTGTGCGCCACCGAAGCAATCATCCGTTGCATCAGCACATCGGCGTGGGCGGTGACCGCCAGGTTGAAGCGGAAGAACTTGTGCTGCGCATCCAAAGCCACCGGAGCCGAAGCGCCGAGGCCGAAGAAGTGGATCTGCCGGGCCTGGATCAACAGGTCGACGGCGCGGCTGATCAGGTTCGGGTCCAGCGCCTGGCAAGCGCTGTCCAAAGACGCGATCGCACTGCCGAAAATCTTCTGCGTGTAGGCCTCGGGATTGTCGTCGGCTTCCACTGCGCGGCTGACATAGGCCGCGCCGCTGGCCAGGCTCTGCGCCAGTTGCAGCTTGAGTTCGGGGTAACCACTGACGCCGAACGAACGGCAGAAACGGTTGACCGTCGGTTCACTGACCGACGCCGCCTGGGCGAGGGCGGCGATGCTGAAGCGGGTGGCCTGCTGTGGGTTGAGCAGGATCACTTCGGCGACTTTGCGTTCGGCCTTGTTCAGCTCTTCAAGGCGACTCTGGATCTGTTCCAGTAAATTTCGCACGCGGTCCATAAGAATTCCTAGATTCACCGGCGCCGATAAGCGCGCGGCTATGCAAATTGGGCCTTTGATGTGGCCCGTGACGGTGGCCTATCCTACTGATGGCTCCGACCGACCACCACTCGGAATCTGTATTTTGCGAAAATGTTGTGGTTATTACTACATTTTCCCTTGAGTGATGCCTTGAAAAAAGGTATTTGTAGCTTAACTTGATAAAAGAACAAACATCATGCCTTCGATTACGGTTGAACCGTGCACCTTCGCCTTGTTCGGCGCCTTGGGCGATCTGGCCCTGCGCAAGCTGTTTCCTGCCCTTTATCACCTCGATGGTGCCGGCCTGCTGCACGAGGACACGCGCATTATCGCACTGGCCCGTGAGGCGGGCACCGAGCAGCAGCACCTGGCGTTCATCGCCGCCGAGCTGCGCCGTTACGTGGGCAAGGAACTGGACGAGGCCGTGGCCGAGCGCTTTCTGGCGCGCCTGACCTACCTGCACGTCGACTTCCTCAAGGCTGAAGATTATGTGGCGCTGGCCGAACTGGCCGGCAGCACGCAACGCATGATTGCCTACTTCGCCACGCCGGCGGCGGTGTACGGCGCGATCTGCGAGAACCTGGCGAACGTCGGCCTGGCGGAAAACACCCGCGTGGTGCTGGAAAAACCGATCGGCTCGGATCTCGAATCCTCGCGCAAGGTCAACGACGCCGTGGCGCAGTTCTTCCCGGAGAATCGCACCTACCGCATCGACCACTACCTGGGCAAAGAGACTGTTCAGAACCTGATCGCCCTGCGTTTCGCCAACAGCCTGTTCGAAACCCAGTGGAACCAGAACTACATCTCCCACGTGGAAATCACCGTGGCCGAGAAGGTCGGTATCGAAGGCCGCTGGGGTTACTTCGACAAGGCCGGCCAGCTGCGGGACATGATCCAGAACCACCTGCTGCAACTGCTCTGCCTGATTGCCATGGACCCGCCGGCCGACCTGTCCGCCGACAGCATCCGCGACGAGAAGGTCAAGGTGCTCAAGGCCCTGGCGCCGATCAGTCCGGAAGGCCTGACCACGCAAGTGGTGCGCGGCCAGTACATCGCCGGTCACAGCGAAGGCAAGTCCGTCCCGGGCTACCTGGAAGAACCCAATTCCAACACCCAGAGCGACACCGAAACCTTCGTCGCCCTGCGGGCCGATATCCGCAACTGGCGCTGGGCCGGTGTTCCGTTCTACCTGCGGACCGGCAAGCGCATGCCGCAGAAACTGTCGCAGATCGTCATCCACTTCAAGGAACCGTCGCACTACATCTTTGCGCCGGAGCAACGCCTGCAGATCAGCAACAAACTGATCATCCGTCTGCAACCGGACGAAGGCATTTCCTTGCGCGTGATGACCAAGGAACAAGGTCTGGACAAAGGCATGCAACTGCGCAGCGGTCCGCTGCAACTGAATTTCTCCGACACCTGGCGCAGCGCGCGGATCCCCGACGCCTACGAGCGGTTGTTGCTGGAAGTGATGAACGGCAATCAGAACCTGTTTGTCCGTAAAGATGAAATCGAAGCCGCGTGGAAGTGGTGTGACCAGCTGATCGCCGGGTGGAAAAAATCCGGTGACGCGCCCAAGCCGTATGCGGCCGGGTCGTGGGGGCCGATGAGCTCCATTGCATTGATCACGCGGGACGGGAGGTCGTGGTATGGCGATATCTGATGTGAAACTGCCCGAGGGCGTGAATGCCCATGAATTCAAGAGCCCGGTGCTGCTCGCCGAAGGCCTGGCGCTGAATGTCGCCAAGCAATTGAGCGAAGCGCTGGCAGCACGCGGCAACGCCGTGTTGGTGGTGTCCGGCGGCCGTAGCCCGGTGGCGTTTTTCCAGCACCTGGCCAAGCAGGAACTGGACTGGTCGAAGGTCGTCGTGACCCTGGCCGACGAACGCTGGGTGCCGGTCGAACACGCCGACAGCAACGCCGGTCTGCTCAAGCAATATCTGCTCAAGGGCCCGGCGGCCAAGGTGCAGTTCCTCAGCCTTTACAGCGCGGCGGCCAACGTCGAGCAGGCTGCGGAGCAGGCCGATCGTTTGCTCGCCGAGTTGCCGCCCATCGACGTGCTGGTACTGGGCATGGGCGATGACGGTCACACCGCCTCGCTGTTCCCGGACAGCCCGAACCTGGCCGAAGCCCTGCAAGCCGACGGCACCCGTCGCTGCTGGCCGATGCTCGCGCCGAGTGTGCCGCGTCAGCGCCTGACCATGAGCCGTGCACTGCTGGCGTCGGCGAGGCACAAGATTCTGTCGATTTCCGGTCAGTCGAAACTGACCACCCTGAATGCCGCACTGGCATCCAACGACGTCGCCGCCATGCCGGTTCGCGCGTTTCTGCAACCTACGTTAGAGATTTACTGGTGCCCATGAGCCAAGGAACAGCCGCTATGAAAACCCCATCCCCGACCGTTTCCATGGCGGACAAAGTTGCCCTGATCGACAGCCTCTGCGCCAAGGCGCGGATCCTGCCGGTGATCACCATCGCCCGCGAACAGGACGTGCTGCCGCTGGCCGACGCCCTGGCGGCCGGCGGTCTGACCGCGCTGGAAGTGACCCTGCGTTCGCAGTTCGGCCTCAAGGCGATCCAGATCCTGCGCGAACAGCGCCCGGAGCTGGTGACCGGTGCCGGCACCGTGCTCGACCGCAACATGCTGGCCGCGGCTGAAGCTGCCGGTTCGCAATTCATTGTCACCCCGGGCATCACCCGTGACCTGCTGGAAGCGAGCGTCGAGAGCCCGATCCCGCTGCTGCCGGGCATCAGCAATGCCTCCGGCATCATGGAAGGCTATGGCCTGGGTTATCGCCGCTTCAAGCTGTTCCCGGCGGAAGTGAGCGGCGGCGTGGCAGCGATCAAGGCCCTCGGCGGCCCGTTTGGCGAAGTGAAATTCTGCCCGACCGGCGGCGTGGGTCCAGCCAACATCAAAAGCTACATGGCGCTGAAAAACGTCATGTGCGTGGGCGGTAGCTGGATGCTCGATCCCGAGTGGATCAAGAACGGCGACTGGGCCCGCATTCAGGAATGCACCGCCGAGGCGTTGGCGCTGCTGGACTGATGCTCTTCAATTAGTTGCAACCCTACACTTCGTTGTGTGTTCTACGGCTTTAACGGTGCGCTTGGTCGGCGCACCGTTTTTTTTTGCCCGGGACAACCTTCGTTATATCGAGATACGTTATTTCGAGATACATAGTTACCGCACCTGGCTTTGCCTGTGGCGCTAACCTGCGTTCATCTTATGGAAGAGAGAACGTGTCATGGATAACCAGCCTTCAGCCCCATCGATTTATCAACTGGCCCCCGAGCAAGTCGCCGGGCCTTATTTCCGCAATCCCAGACTGCTGCGCCGCAACATCAGCGAGGGTGCCGAAGGCCTGCCGTTGCTGCTGCGCCTGACCATCGTCGATGCCATGACCGCCGAGCCGGTCAGCGGTGCACTGGTGGATATCTGGCACTGCAATGCCCGTGGCGCCTATTCCGGCTGGAGCCGGGTGAACCCTGATCTGGAAGTCGGCGTCGAGGACATCGGCTCGATCCCGCGAACCGACGATGACACCTACCTGCGCGGGGGGCAGTTCAGCGACCATAAGGGGACGGTGCGGTTTACCACGATTTATCCGGGTTTTTATGCCGGCCGCGCCCTGCATATTCACGTGGCGGTGCGCATCGTCGCCGGTAATGAATACCTGGAGGAGCGCAACGTGGCCTGGGTCGGGCAGCTGTATTTTCCGGAAGTGGTTTCCCGCAGCGTGCTCAATGCCAAGGCTTACCGCGGGCGCAGCTCGGTGCCGGTGTGCAACGCCGACGATACCTACTACACCAGCATGGGCGGTGAAGCCTCGACCCTGACCGTGTGGCCGATCGGCCGCGACTCGCACGAAGACGGTTACTTCGGCCAACTCACGATCGGCATCGACACCTTTGCGGTGTCGTCGCAGATCAAGCCCGAGGACTTCGACAAGTACACGGTTTAACGCAGTTCATTCAGCGCCAGTATCAGCGACTGAATCTCCGCCGCCGTCGTGGTCAGCGACGGCGTGACACGGATGCACGGCCCGCAGGCCGCGCCGTTGCGCACGACAGTGAACAGGTTGTAGTCGTTGAGCAGGCGTTCGACCATCGCCTGCTGGTCGGCATGGCGGGTAAAGCGTAGCGAGGTGATGCCGCAATACAGACGCGGATCGTCCGGGGTCATGACTTCAATGCCCGGCAGGTTGCGCACGGCGCTCACCCACAGGTTGCGCAGGTAATTCACCCGCGCGCCTTTGGCGGCTGCGCCACCCAGTGCGCGGTGTTCCTCGAACACCAATGGCAAGGTCATCAACGCCGGAATGTTCGGCGTGCTGTAAGGCGTGCGCGAACGGATATCGCCAGCCGAAAAATGCATCTCGCCCATGTCCGGGTCGATGTCGGCCAGGCGCTGTGGAGCGATGTAGATAAAGCCGAGGGTCAGCGGCGAGCCGATCCACTTGTGCAGGTTGTAACCGGCGAAGGCGATGCCCAGCGCTTCGAGATCGAACTCGATCTGCCCGAGTGCATGGGCGCCATCGAGGATGATATCGACGCCGTGCTCTTTGGCCAGCGAGGCAATGGCCTGCACCGGCATCACCAGCCCGGTGCGATGGGTGACGTGAGTCAGAGCCATCAGCTTGAGCTTCGGATACTGGATGAAGGCTTCGCGGTAAGTCGCCAGCAGGCTGTCGAAGCTCGCCGGGTGGGCGTGCTCGATCTCGATCACCTCGACCCCGCGATGCTTTGCCAGCCAGCGCATGGCGCCCTTGACCGTGTCGTACTCCAGATCGCAGATCAGCACCTGGTCGCCAGGCTGCAGGCGGTTGTAGTTGCGGATCAGTGATTGCAGGCCGGCAGTGGCGTTGTGGGTGAAGGCCACACTTTGTGCGCGCACGCCGATCAGCTCGGCCAGTTGCGCGCGGATGTCGAGGCTGTCGTGCTGTTCGAAACGCTGGCGCACGTAGATCGAGTTGCTGTTGTTGATCAACTCGATGTTGCGCTGGTACTCCTCGACCACCGTGCGCGACATGCGCCCGAAGTAGCCATTTTCCAGGTTCACCGGGCCGGGGTGGGGGTCGTAACGGTCGGCGAATGTTTGCCAGAAGGCTTCGTCTCGGGCGCGGCGGGTGTTATCGGGCATGGTCGACTGGACTCGGGTCAGGAGAACGCCTCAATGGCGCGGGGCAGGTTTGCCGTGTTTGGCGCGCAGCGGTTCGAGCAGTTCCGACAGGCCGTTGTGATCAATTTCCTGCATCAGCGCCAGCAGGCCGCCGAGTTCTCCGTTAGGGAAACCCTCCCGGGCAAACCAGTTCAGGTAGGGACCTGGCAGGTCGGCGATGATCCGGCCCTTGTATTTGCCGAAGGGCATTTCGCGGGTGATCAGCAGTTCGAGCTTTTCAGGGTTCATCGTTGGAATCGTCTGGCTTTGAAAACACGTTGGAAAATACAGGCATTCTGCATGCAGGCCAAATGACAGATCATGCAAATAACAGGCATACAGATTTTCGTTTTATTTATAAGTTATTGAATATTAACGATTAATTTCTTTTCGAAAAGCTGGCACGACCACTGCAACACTCCTTGCATCTTTCACCCACGCAAGGAATTGAAAAATGACTGACATGAATAAAGAAGCCATCTCCGTCCTCAACGACCTGATCGAAACCAGCAAGGATGGTCAGGAAGGCTTCAAGACCTGTGCTGAAGACATCAAGCACCCTGAGCTGAAAACCTTGTTCACCCAGCGTTCTGCCGATTGCGCCACGGCAGCGGCCGAGCTGCAGGCAGCAGTGCGTTCGATGGGTGGCGATCCGGAAACTTCGACCAGTGTGAGCGGTGATCTGCACCGTCGCTGGGTCGACGTCAAAGCGATGTTCACCGGCAAGGACGAAGAAGCGGTGCTCAATGAAGCCGAGCGCGGTGAAGACCACGCCCTGAAGGCTTATCGTGAAGCGATCGAGAAGATCAACAAACACAACCTGGTCGGCATTCGTGATCTGGTCGAACGCCAGTACCACGGTGTGCAACGCAATCACGACCAGGTGAAAGCGCTGCGTAACCAGGCTCGTGCACGCTCGTAAGCTTCACTGAAACACAATGTGGGAGCGGGCTTGCCCGCGAATGAGGTGTATCAGGCAACGATAATCTTGCTGATATACCGCGTTCGCGAGCAAGCCCGCTCCCACTTTTGCTTTGTGCAATCCCTCAGCCAATGCTGATGGCCGGCAACGTCGGCAGGGTAACGGTCTGTTGCTTGCGCGGCGCCAGGATCTCGGCCTCGCCGTCCACCACCAGCTCATCGCGCTGGTTGAATACGCGAGTGGCGATGCGCACGCGGAATTTCGGCAGTTTCTCGAGGATTTCCAGGCGTACGGTCAGGGTGTCGCCGATCTTCACCGGCTTCTGGAAACTCATCTGCTGGCCGATGTAAATGGTGCCCGGCCCAGGCAGCTCGCAAGCTACCGCCGCACTGATCAGCGCGCCGCTGAACATGCCGTGGGCGATGCGCTCCTTGAACATGCTGGCGGCGGCGAACTCGGCGTCCAGGTGCACCGGGTTATGGTCACCGGACATCGCGGCGAACAGCTGAATGTCGCGTTCTTCGACAGTCTTGCTGTAGCTCGCGGTCTGGCCCACTTCAAGGGCTTCGTAAGGGATGTTGGTAACCTGGGTCATGGGTCTGAATTCCTGTGACGGATGAAATGAATCCACAAAAAAAATTATTCGCTGCGGTGTGGCCGGCGATGGCTCAGGGCCTGTTCGATCCAGGCCAGCACATCGGCGGTCACTTCGTCGCGGTTGCTCTCGTTGAACAATTCGTGCCGCGCTTGCGGGTAGATCTTGAGTTGCAGGTTCTGGCTGCCGGCTGCGCGCAAGGCGTTGGCCAGATCAGTCAGACGCTTGCCTTCGCTCACCGGATCACATTCGCCGCCAATCACCAGCAGCGGCAGGCCCGGATCAATCTGGGCGAGATTGGACGCTTTGCTGATTTGCTGCAACCCGCCGAGCAGGTCGATCCACAACTGATTGGTGCAACGAAAGCCACACAGCGGGTCGGTGGCGTACTTGTCGACCTCGACCGGGTCGCGACTGAGCCAGTCAAACGCGGTGCGCGCCGGTTTGAATTTATTGTTGAACGAGCCAAATGACAGCCACTCGATCAGTGCGCTGCGGCCCTTGGCGCCCTGGCGCAGCTTTTCGAAACGGGCGATCTGCCGGGCCGCGCGGTACAGCGCGACCGGCTGGAAATTCGAGCCGCTGAGAATCGCGCCGTGCAGGCTGGCGCTGTGATGCAGTAAATAAGCCTGAGCAATGTAACTGCCCATACTGTGCCCGAGCAGCACAATCGGCACGCCCGGATGGCGCTGGCCGATGTGCTGATTGAGACTGGCCAGATCGCCGACCACCTTGCACCAGCCATCGTCATCGGCGAAATGCCCCAGCGTCCCATGATCGGCGGTTTTGCCGTGGCCGCGCTGATCGGGCGCGTACACACCGTAACCTTCGGCGCAGAACGCCTCTGCCAGCCTTGCGTAGCGACCGCTGTGTTCGGCCATGCCATGGGCCAGCAGAATCACCGCTTTCAGCGGCGCGTTCGGCAGCCACTGGTTGACGAAGAGGCGGCTGCGGTCACTCGCGTCCAGCCAGAAGGTGTCGTGGATCATGGCGATTCCTTTTGCGGCCTGTTTTTGCTCAAGCGTCGTGCAGAGGTTGCATTGTATAGCGCGTCCGATCAGCTCACGCCACGGCAGGAAGATTCACACGATCAATGAGGACCTTGCCCATATTTGCCTGATTGACCATAGCTGCTAGTGTCCGTGAAGCCCCGCTTTTTGCTCTCGGCTTTTTCAGGGACAGAAAGAAATGACAGCGAAGCGGCCCCGGATCGGCTCAGGTAAAGAGGACAAGAACAATGCAACCTGATTTCTGGAATGACAAACGCCCGGCGGGCGTACCCCTGGACATCGATGCGGGTGAGTTCAAGTCGGTGATCGAGGTGTTCGAGCGTTCCTGCAAGAAATTCGCTGATCGCCCGGCGTTCAGCAACATGGGCGTGACCCTGACCTACGCCGAGCTGGAGCGCCAGAGCGCCGCGTTCGCCGGTTATCTGCAAGCCCACACCGATCTGGCGCCGGGGGATCGCATCGCGGTGCAGATGCCCAACGTCCTGCATTATCCGATCGCCGTGTTCGGCGCGTTGCGCGCCGGGCTGATCGTGGTCAACACCAACCCGCTGTACACCGCGCGGGAGATGCGTCACCAGTTCAAGGACTCCGGTGCCCGGGCGCTGGTGTACCTGAACATGTTCGGCCAGAAGGTTCAGGAAGTGCTGGCGGACACCGACATTCAGTATCTGATCGAAGCGAAAATGGGCGATCTGATGCCCACCGCCAAAGGTTGGCTGGTCAACACTGTGGTCAGCAAAGTGAAGAAGATGGTGCCGGCGTATTCGCTGCCCCAGGCGATTTCCTTCAAGAGCGCGTTGCGCATGGGCCGGGGTCTGGGCATCAAGCCGCTGAAGGTCGGCCTCGATGACATCGCCGTCCTGCAATACACCGGCGGCACCACGGGTCTGGCCAAGGGCGCAATGCTCACTCATGGCAATCTGGTAGCGAACATGCAGCAGGTGCGCGCCTGTCTCGGTCAGTTCGGCAGCGACGGCCAGCCACTGTTGCGCGAAGGGCAGGAGGTGATGATCGCGCCGTTGCCGCTGTACCACATCTATGCCTTCACCGCGAATTGCATGTGCATGATGGTGTCGGGCAACCACAACGTGCTGATCACCAACCCGCGTGACATCGGCGGCTTCATCAAGGAGCTGAAGAACTGGAAATTCTCGGCGCTGCTCGGGCTCAACACCCTGTTCGTCGCGCTGATGGATCATCCGGACTTCAAGACCCTGGATTTCTCCACCCTCAAGCTCACCAACTCCGGCGGCACCGCGCTGGTCAAGGCCACGGCCGAACGCTGGGAACAGCTCACCGGTTGCCGGATCACCGAAGGTTACGGCCTGACCGAAACCTCGCCGGTGGCCTGCACCAATCCGTACGGCGAGCTGTCGCGGATCGGAACGGTCGGCCTGCCGGTGCCGGGCACCTTGTTGAAAGTCATCAACGACGACGGCGTCGAGCAGCCGCTGGGCGAGCGCGGCGAGTTATGCATCAAGGGCCCGCAGATCATGAAGGGCTACTGGAACAAGCCCGAGGCCACCGCTGAAGTGCTGGATGGCGAAGGCTGGTTCAAGTCCGGCGACATTGCGGTGATCGACCCGGACGGGTTCGTGCGCATCGTCGACCGCAAGAAAGACATGATCATTGTCTCCGGTTTCAACGTGTACCCGAACGAGATTGAAGATGTGGTGATGGCCCACCCGAAAGTCGCCAACTGCGCGGTGATCGGGGTGCCGGACGAGCGTTCCGGCGAGGCGGTGAAGCTGTTTGTTGTCGCGCGGGAAACCGGGGTCAGCCTGGAAGAACTGAAAGCTTACTGCAAAGAGAATTTCACGGCGTACAAGGTGCCGAAACACATCGTGCTGCGTGAGTCGTTGCCGATGACGCCTGTCGGGAAAATTCTGCGGCGGGAGTTGCGTGATATCGCATAAACAGACTGCGCCAAGCGCAATCGTCGGATCGCCGCCCGAAGCGGGCTCGCTCCCCCCAGGTTCACTGGTGACCCTGGGGGAGCGAGCCCGCTCGCGTTTCTGGCCCCCGAAAATCGGGACTTTCAAGGTGTTATAGGATTTTTGCTCTAAAATGACTGCCAATGGTTCTTGAGTCATTAAAGTGACCATGTGGGCCGCTTTTGGCTCTAGTCGACCCTTGGCAAAGCTGCTACTCTCGGCGCGCTTTGTGACTTCTCGGCGTTGTAAAAAGCCAGACTCACCAATAAACAAACACCAATAATAATCGCATCAAATGCGGTGCTGAATTCGCGTTGCTGAGGAGTGGGCTTCCATGATCGAAGACTTTTGGAAGGATAAGTACCCCGCTGGAATTGCTGCCGACATCAATCCAGACGAGTACCCGAATATTCAGGCAGTGTTGAAGCAATCCTGCCAACGCTTCGCCGACAAACCGGCGTTCAGCAACCTGGGCAAGACCCTCACCTACGGTGAACTGTACGAATTGTCCGGTGCGTTTGCCGCTTATCTGCAACAGCATACCGATTTGCAGCCCGGTGATCGAATCGCCGTGCAACTGCCCAACGTGTTGCAGTACCCGGTCGCCGTCTTCGGTGCCATCCGTGCCGGGCTGATCGTGGTCAACACCAACCCGCTGTACACCGCGCGGGAAATGGAACACCAATTCAACGACTCCGGTGCCAAGGCGCTGGTGTGCCTGGCGAACATGGCGCACCTGGCCGAAGCCGTGGTGCCGAAAACCGGCGTCAAACACGTCATCGTCACCGAAGTCGCCGACCTGCTGCCGCCGATCAAGCGTCTGCTGATCAACAGCGTCATCAAGTACGTGAAGAAGATGGTGCCGGCCTATCACCTGCCAAAAGCCGTCAAGTTCAACGACGTGCTGAGCAAGGGCCAGGGCCAGCCGGTGGCTGAAGCCAACCCGGACAGCGGCGATGTTGCGGTACTGCAATACACCGGCGGCACCACCGGCGTGGCCAAGGGCGCGATGCTCACCCATCGCAACCTCGTCGCCAACATGCTGCAGTGCAAGGCGCTGATGGGCTCTAACCTCAACGAAGGGTGCGAGGTCCTGATTACCCCGCTGCCGCTCTACCATATCTATGCGTTCACCTTTCATTGCATGGCGATGATGCTGATCGGCAACCACAACATCCTGATCAGTAACCCGCGCGATCTGCCGGCGATGGTCAAGGAGCTGTCGAAGTGGAAGTTCAGCGGTTTCGTCGGCCTCAACACCCTGTTCGTGGCCCTGTGCAACAACGAAGGTTTCCGCAAGCTGGATTTCTCGGCGCTGAAAGTCACTCTGTCCGGCGGCATGGCCCTGCAACTGGCCGCGGCCGAGCGCTGGAAAGCGGTCACCGGTTGCCCGATCTGCGAAGGTTACGGCATGACCGAAACCAGCCCGGTGGCCACGGTCAACCCGATCCAGAACATCCAGATCGGCACCATTGGCATTCCGGTGCCGTCGACCCTGTGCAAAGTCATCGACGATGCCGGTGTCGAGCAGCCGCTGGGCGAAATCGGCGAGCTGTGCGTCAAGGGTCCGCAGGTGATGAAAGGCTACTGGCAGCGTCAGGAAGCCACCGATGAAATGCTCGACAGCGAAGGCTGGTTGAAAACCGGTGACATCGCGTTGATCCAGCCGGACGGCTACATGCGCATTGTCGATCGCAAGAAAGACATGATTCTGGTCTCCGGTTTCAACGTGTACCCGAACGAGCTGGAAGATGTACTGGCGACCTTGCCGGGCGTGTTGCAGTGTGCGGCCATCGGCGTTCCGGACGAAAAATCCGGCGAGGCGATCAAAATCTTCATCGTCGCCAAACCGGGCGTCACGCTGACCAAGGAGCAGGTGATGGAGCACATGCGCGCCAACGTCACCGGCTACAAGGTGCCGCGATCGGTGGAATTCCGCGATGCGCTGCCGACCACCAACGTCGGCAAGATCCTGCGCCGCGAACTGCGCGACGAAGAGCTGAAGAAGATCAAGGCGAAGAGCGCCGCGTAATACAAAAAGCCCCGCAGATGCGGGGCTTTTTGTTAGAGCGGGGTCTGCTTACTGGCGAAACGGCGCGAAGTTCACATTGGTCCCCGCCGGACGCATGTCCTGCAGGTACGAGTCCTTGTCGGCGCTCAGCTCCAGGCTCAGGGCGGCCTTGCGTTTGCCTTCATTGCGGATCACCAGGCCTTCGAGCTTCTCGCGCAGAAAAACGGTCGGCACCTTGAGGTGCAGCAGTTCGTCGGTGGCCGGGGTGTGCATCAACAGGTGAATCCACTCGTACTGACCGATCGCCAGACGCGAAACCGGCAAGTCGAACCACCAGATGTTGCGGTTGCGGTTCAGTTCGGCGAAGTGGCAGTTGTTGGTGCCGAGCACGGCACCGCCCAGTTCCTGGTTGCGACGGGCGATGGCCTGCTTTTTATCGAGTTTCATAACATTCCTGCGGGATCGGTTCTGTGGCGCCTGGCGCCCTTGTGGTGGGCATTCTCGGGGCAACGCTCGCAAACATAAAGCCCAACCTGCACGTCGCGACGAAATGAATCCCTGAAAATAAATGAAACTTGGCGCAAACCGGGCCAGTCAATCATTACGTACTGACTTTCCCCGTTAATGTTCCAAGGAGAATCACCATGGGTAGCACGAGCGATAAAGTGAAAGGCATGGCCAACGAAGCGGTCGGCAACATCAAGCAGGGTGTCGGCAAAGCCACCGACAACACCAAACTGCAAGCCGAAGGCAAACTGCAAGAGAAGAAAGGCGAGGCCCAGCAAGCGGTGGGCAAAGCCAAGGACGCGATCAAGAAAGGCGTCGACAAGGCCTGATCAGGCCTTGAACGAAACAGCGAAGCGGCCATCCAAGGATGGCCGTTTTCGTATCCCGCTCACATGCGGTCACGGATCACAGTGTTTCAAAGTCGCCAATTAAGCTACTTTGATGAGAGAAAAACGGCCCCTGAGTCGCCACGACTTCAACCTGTTTTGCGGCGAAAGGAGACGCGAATGATTTTTCCCGACATGAAAGGTCTGCCCCTGCACCGGGTGATGGTGCGCACGGTCACCGAATTCGTCGACGACGAGATGTCGACCTATGCCTCGGCACTGGCCTACCAGATGCTGTTCTCGCTGTTCCCGTTCATTCTGTTCCTGATTGCCCTGATCGGTTTTCTGCATCTGCCGGACTTCTTCTCCTGGCTGCGCCTGCAATCGGAGCTGGTGTTGCCGCCCCAGGCGCTGGAGCAGGTCAACCCGGTGATCGATCAACTGCAGCAATCCAAGGGCGGCCTGCTTTCGGTGGGTATCGTCATCGCCCTGTACACCGCGTCTGCCGGCGTGCGCTTGATGATGAGCGCGATGAACGCCGCCTACGACGTGGTCGAGGGCCGGCCCCTTTGGAAGCGCTTCCCGCTGTCGATCATTTACACCGTCGGCATCGCCGGCATGCTGCTGGTGGCTGCGGCGCTGATGGTGCTCGGGCCGCAGGTGATGGGCTGGATCGCCGCGCAGGTCGGGCTGGAAGAAGTCATCGTCACCCTGTGGACCATCGCCCGCTGGCCGGTGATCGTGATCCTGATGATGGTGGCCGTGGCGCTGATCTACTACGTGATGCCCGACGTCAAACAGGAATTCCGCTTCATCACCCCCGGCTCGGTGTTGGCGGTGGTGGTTTGGATCATCGCGTCTCTGGGCTTCGCGTTCTACGTCAAGACGTTCGCCAACTACAACGCCATGTATGGCAGCATCGGTGCGATCATCGTGCTGTTGCTGTATTTCTATATTTCCTCCGCCGTGTTGTTGCTCGGCGCGGAGATGAATGCGGTCATCGAACATATGTCCAGCGAGGGCAAGGATTCGGGCGAGAAAGTCCCCGGCGAACTCGATGAACATCCCAAACAACACGTTTCCGGCCTCGGGCGCGATCATTCGCTCAAGCCGAACACTGACGAAGCCTGACCATGATCCGTGAAATCCTGAAGATGGGCGACGAACGCCTGCTGCGCATCGCCCCGCCAGTGCCCGCTGAAATGCTCGACAGTCCCGAGCTGTGGCAATTGATCGACGACATGTTCCAGACCATGGAAAGCGTCGGCGGGGTTGGCCTGGCCGCGCCGCAGATCGGCGTCGACCTGCAACTGGTGATCTTCGGCTTCGAGCACAGCGAACGCTACCCGGACGCCGAAGCGGTGCCGCAGACGATCCTGATCAACCCGCTGATCACGCCGCTCAGCCCGCTGATGGAAGAGGGCTTCGAAGGTTGCCTGTCGGTGCCCGGCCTGAGGGGCGCGGTGGACCGCTACCAGCAGATCCGCTACGAAGGTGTCGATCCCAAGGGTGAGCCGATCGTGCGCGTGGCCTCTGGTTTCCATGCGCGGGTAGTGCAGCATGAATGCGATCACCTGATCGGGCGCCTGTACCCGTCGCGCATTACCGATTTCAGCAAATTCGGTTTCACCGAAGTGATGTTTCCGGACCTCGATCCCAACGCGGACGACTGACTAAAACACGCGCGGTGCGAGCTCCATGGCAATCATCGGCTTGCTCCGCGCATAGCGGCTCAAACGTTCGGCCATGGCCTGGGGCAGGGCGGGGTCGAAGGTGAAGCCGCGCCGCTCGTAGAATCCACGCAAGTCTGGATGGCAGAACAACCACACCGGCCCCTCGACGTGCTTCACCGCTTCGGCAATCAATTGCGCAGCTATGCCTTGCTCGCGGCAGGCCGGGTCAACAAACAACCCGGTCAGCCAATGCCCGCCGAACACCGGCCGCAGGCACAGCGCCGCCACGATTTCCTCCCGCCGCGCCACCCACAATTGCGCCTCGCGCACCGCTTTCATCGACGATTGATGCTGGCGGTAGAACTTGTTCATCAAGGGCCAGGACAGGTCGTCGAGCTGGCTGTAACGGATGTCGGTCATGAATCGGACTGCCGGTGCAAAAGCTGCGAATTATAAAACAACCTGCCCGCCGGGATAGGTGTATACCTGATCTCACATCCCCTCTGAGTGGAGTACGCATCATGTCCAAAGGTATGGATTCGAAAAAAGCCGCGAAGAAGAAACCGGCCAAGACCGCCATCGAAAAACGCCACGAAAAGAGGGCGAAAAAAGTCGACATTTTTGGCCATTGATCACGCCTCTCGGGAGCCCGGATCCGGGCTCCTGTCTTGTCCTTGAAAACAGCTCGCAAAAATAATCTGCAAGATTTCCCGTTGGTGTTGCACAGAACGATCAGACCCTCGTTCCGAGCCACGCCATGCCTCACTATTTTGACGATGCCCATCGCCAACAGATCGAAACCCTGCGTCAGCGCTTCACCGCGCGCACCGAGTGGCCGACCTGGCTGCTGCTGATCGGCGTGTACGGCGGCTGGTTCGCGATTGTGCTGGGCAGCGAACGGCTCGGACTCTGGTGGAGCACGCTGTTGATGATTCCGTTGCTGGTGCTGTGGCTGTCGGTGCAGCACGAATTGCTTCACGGTCATCCGACGCGCTGGCGCTTCGTCAACAAACTCCTCGGTTATGCACCCTTCGCGGTGTGGTATCCCTACACGCTCTATCGCGACAGCCATTTGCAGCACCATCGCGATGAAGATCTGACGATCCCCGGCGTCGATCCCGAAAGCCGTTACCTGAGTGCCGAACGCTGGCAGGGCAGTTCGCTGTTCGAGCGCAGCCTGTGCTGGCTGAACAAAACCGTATTGGGCCGCTTCATTCTTGGCGCACCGCTGGCGTTGCTGGCGCTGGCCGGTGAAGAACTGCAACGTCTGAAAAATGCCGAGCGCCAGGCCTGGCTGATGTGGCTGACCCACGGCGCCCTGACCGTGCTGATGCTGTTTTTCATTGCCCGCTACAGCGTGTTGTCGGTGTGGCATTACCTGTTTTTGATCAGCGTGCCGGCGCTGTCGATCGCGATGGTTCGCTCCTACTATGAACATCGGCCGCATACGCAACCGGAGCAGCGTACGGTGCTCAACGAAGCCGGATGGCCGTGGCGCTGGCTGTTCCTGAACCTGAATTTCCATCTGGTGCATCACGACTTGCCGAAGCTTTCGTGGTACGACTTGCCCGAGGCCTACCGCATGCGCCGGGAGCAATGGGTGGCGCGCAGCGGCGGATTTCTGGTGCAGGGTTATGGGCAATTGTGGCGCCGGCACGGCATCAAGCCGATCGACAGCCCGCAACATCCGTTTATTTGAGGCGACCATGACGTCAGGTTACGCAGAGCTGTTGATGTACATCGCCCCCGAGCCGATCCGCGCGGCGAACGAGCAGTGGCTGGCGCGGATTCTCGAACACCTGGGCCGTTCGCGGCTCGATGCCGACGGCCTGTCGCTGCTGGAACTCTGGCGCTCGCCCGAGTTGCTGCTGACCCAGACCTGCGGCTATCCGCTGATGACCGCGCTGCGTGGTCAGGTGAGGATTGTCGGTCGTCCGCGCTACGAATTGCCGGACGCCAGCGCCGGCAACCATTGCAGCCTGATCCTCGCCCGCGCCGATGATCCGCGCCGCAGCCTGGCGGAATTCTTTGACAGTCGCGGGGTGATCAACAGCGAGGACTCCAACAGCGGCATGAACCTGTTGCGTCAGCGGCTTGCCCCGTTGCATCGGGACGGCCGGTTTTTCGCTTCGGTGGGCATCAGTGTCGGCCACCGCGAAAGCCTGCGCTGGTTGCGCGAAGATCGCGCCGATCTGGCGGCCATCGACAGCGTGACCTTTGCGTACCTGGCGCAATACGCCGCCGCAGAGGTCAGCGGCTTGCGGGTGGTGGCGCGCAGTGCGTTCAGCCCGACCTTGCCCTTTATCACCGCCGCCAGCACGACGGACGAGCAGATTGAACACCTGCGCCGGGCCATGAATAGCAGCCTTCAAGACCTGCCCGATGTGGCTCGCATCCTCGGTTTGCCCGAAGTCCTGCCCGCCAGCGAAAGCGATTACCTCGTCCTGCTGGATTATCAGCGCGAGGCCGAAGAGCTGGGTTATGGCCGCTTGCGCTAGCGGCTTCTTGTAATTCACTAATGGAATATAAGAATTCTTTTTAAGTATTTTTAACGCATAAGGCACCTTGCTAGGATCGCGCCACCGGACGACCGGACATTCAGCGACCCTTGACCAAGGAGCCCCCATGTCCGGCGCCGACTCATCCCATCGCAATCATGTGAACACCTTGTTTCGCGACCATTACCAGTGGTTGTGCACACGTCTGCGTCGGCAATCGAATGATGCGGCCACCGCTGAAGACATCGCCGCCGAAACCTTTGCGCAACTGCTCGAAGCGCCGGGCCTGACCGCCATCCGCGAACCCCGCGCCTTGCTCACCACCATCGCCCAACGCCTGCTGTATGAGCGCTGGCGGCGGGGCGACCTGGAGCGTCGGCATCTGAATCAACTGCAACAAGTGGATCTGGATCACGCGCCATCTCCCGAACAACTCGCCGACCTGTCGCAGAGCCTCAAGCACCTGGACCGGACGCTCCAGCGCCTGCCGGGCAAGGTGCGCTCGACCTTTCTGCTGGCGCGCATCGACGGCCTGACCTACCCGCAAATCGCTGCCGAACTGGGCATATCCCAGCGATCGGTGAGCCTGTACGTGACTCGTTCCCAGGCCCTGTGCAATCGCCACAGCGCCAACCAAACCCTGATTTTCTCCCAGAACAAGAGGTCCGCATGAGATCGCTCAAAACCCTGCTCGGCAGTTCGCTGCTGGCCCTGACCCTGACGGCCGGCCACGTGGTGGCAGCGGAAAAAACCGCGCCGATCCACTTCGGCGACATCACCTGGGAAAGCGGCAGTTTCATCACCGAAGTGCTGCGCCTGATTGTCGAGAAAGGCTACGGCTACCCGACCGACACGCTGCCGGGCAGCACCGTCAGCCTGGAGGCGGCGCTGGCGAAAAACGACATTCAAGTGATCGGCGAAGAGTGGGCCGGGCGCAGTCCGGCGTGGGTCAAGGCTGCCGCCGAAGGCAAGGTATTCGGCCTTGGTGACACGGTCAAAGGCGCCACCGAAGGCTGGTGGGTGCCGGAATACGTGATCAAGGGCGACCCCGAGCGTGGGATCAAGCCGCTGGCGCCGGAGCTGAAATCGGTGGCCGACCTGCCGCGCTACAAGGATGTGTTCAAGGATCCGGAAGACCCGAGCCGTGGGCGTTTCCTCAACAGCCCGGCCGGCTGGACCTCGGAGATCGTCAACAGCCAGAAGCTCAAGGCGTATGCGTTGAACGACAGTTACGTCAACTTCCGCACCGGCTCCGGCGCGGCGCTGGATGCCGAGGTGGCGTCGTCGATCAAGCGCGGCAAACCGGTGCTGTTCTACTACTGGTCGCCAACGCCGCTGCTCGGTCGCTTCAAACTGGTGAAGCTGGAAGAACCGCCGTTCGATGCCGAAGCCTGGAAAACCCTGGCCGATGCCAACAACCCGAATCCGAAAGGCACCCGCTCGATGCCGGCGAGCCTGGCGATTGGCGTGTCGGCGCCGTTCAAGGCCCAGTATCCGGAGCTGGTGACGTTCTTTGAGAAAGTCGACTTGCCGATCGATCTGCTGAACCAGACCCTGGCCGGGATGAGCGAGAAGCGCCAGCAGCCACGTCAGGTGGCCGAGGCGTTCCTGCGCGATCAACCGCAAGTGTGGAAGCCCTGGGTACCGGGTGATGTGGCGAACAAGGTGAGCAGCAGTCTGTAGTTTTTTTCTGATATTTCTGTAGTGCTGCACCGACGCCATCGCGGGCAAGCCCGCTGCCGCAAGGTTCTGCGCAAGGTTCAAGCCTGCGTGGTACCTGTGGGAGCGTGGCTTGCCCGCGATGGCGTTCGACCAGACAACACCTTTTTGCGCTGAACCGTTTCTTGTCCGTTTCCTGTCCGAATTCCCTCATTGCTGGCCGACTAGTGGCCTTGCGCAAGCATTCGCGCTGTCTATGCTCATTCATAACTAACTATGTCGGCCGCCATTCAAAGCGCTCAGACGGCAATCGGTTAGCCGTGAACAAAGCTGCCAGAGTGCGCAACCGAAGGCACCGGACACTGAACCGACAAGGAGCATGTTTTTAAATGGAAGTTCTTCTACACGTTAGGAATGGCCCGCCTGCGGGCTATCAAGAAAAGGATGCCTTGATTAGAGCGTCGTCGCATGGACTCTCCGATTAATCATCGTTTATCACCTGACAACTTCCTCCCGTGGAGGAAGGCGTGTGCCTGTTCTGTGGAACGTAGTGGTGGATTCTGAAAGACCTGAACTTTCATCAAATCAAAAGAACGCGCGGAAGGTGATCGAGACATGTTCAACCTACATCACAAGGCTGACCTGCAGGAAATCGAACGTTTCAGCTGTGCCCTGACCGAAGCCAACGCCAAGCTGGAGGCGATCAGCCGTTCGATGGCAATGATCGAATTCACCCCGGAGGGCATCGTGCTGGATGCCAATGACAACTTCTGCAAGACCATGGGCTACAGCGCCGAAGAAGTGCGTGGCAAACATCACCGGATCTTTTGTGAAGAGGCGTTCTATCGCAGCGAGGAATACGCCAGGTTGTGGCGTGACCTGGCCCGTGGCGAACCCATCAGCGGGACTTTCCTGCGTTTGAACAAGAGCGGTCGGGAAATCTGGCTTGAGGCCAGTTACATGCCGGTGTATGGCCCGGACAAACAGGTTCGAAGTGTGATCAAAGTGGCGTCGGATATTACTGCGCGGGTGAACAAGGAGCATGAAGAGGAAAGCATGCTCGCTGCGATAGGCCGTTCGATGGCGGTGATCGAGTTCACCCCGGAAGGCAATGTGATTACGGCCAACGACAACTTCCTCAAGACCATGCAGTACTCGCTCAATGAAGTCGTCGGCCATCATCACAGTCTGTTCTGTCACCGGGTCGAGGCCGAGTCCGCGCAGTACAAGGCATTCTGGGCCTCGCTCAATCGCGGCGAATATCACTCGCATCGTTTCGAGCGCAAGAACAAGTCGGGGCAGACCGTGTACCTCGAAGCCTCGTACAACCCGTTGTTCGACGCCAAGGGCCGGTTGTACAAAGTGGTGAAGTTCGCCAGCGACATCACCCACCAGATGACCACCTTGCAGACCGCTGCGGAATCGGCCCACAGCACCTCGGTACAAAACGACGCTTGTGCGCAAAAAGGCTCACAGGTCGTGCAGCAAACGGTGCAGATCATTCAGGACATTTCCCGCGACCTCAACGAGGCGGCGCTGAGCATCGATGCGGTGAGCAAACAGTCGGACATCATCGGCACCATCGTCCAGACCATTCGCGGGATTGCCGACCAGACCAACCTGCTGGCGCTCAACGCGGCGATCGAAGCGGCAAGGGCGGGTGAGCACGGACGTGGTTTTGCGGTGGTGGCGGACGAGGTGCGCAGCCTCGCGGCGCGAACCAGCCAGGCGACCGTGGAGATCGTCGACGTGGTGCGCAAGAACCATGAGTTGTCATTGAGCGCGGTGTCGAGCATGCAGTCGAGCCTGAGCCGCACCGGGCTCGGGGTGGAACTGGCGAACGAGGCAGGGGATGCGATCCGCGAGATTCAGCAGGGCTCGCGGCATGTGGTGGATGCGATCAGTCAGTTCAATGAGACATTGCAGCTAAATTAATTCAGTCTTCGATTGATGGTAATGCCGCTCGTTCAGTAAGCCACGATTAGAATCAAGGGCTCTGGCAACATTCAGAGCCCTTGATGCTCGTTACAGTAGGTCATACTTTCCGTCAAACTCTCCCTCTAACTTTATGAGCCGGTTTATAGCATCGTGAAAGTACACAGTGAATGTCCCAGTGTGACGAGAGAAAGTAGGATCAACTGTCAACTTTACTTCCCCGTCGCAATGGTATCCCAGATATGTCATGAGGCCATTGTGGCCTGTACCAACCCGGATGGTGTTGAGGCCCTCCGAGATCGGGACGCCATAAACGATAACCACATTGCCTTCTGGTGCGTAGGCAAGAAACTGCTCAACGGTGAATCCGATACTCTTCGAATCGTAGTCCTTTCCCAAGTCCACGTTGTTGAAGAAACTCTTTGCTTTTAAATGACCAACGAAACCATCCCTTCTCATGATGAACTCCTGCTCAGCGTCATTAATCTTTGTGTAGATGCATGGCAGCTACCTGCTTGATTAAACGGATCTGATCTGACGATGGCTACTGTCATATCTGACAGGTAAGTCGTTCTTTCGGATGAGTGGTCACGGTGGTTTGCGAGATAAATACCGGGAAACAGAACAGACAGTACTCAATTGAGCACTGTCTACGGGTATTAAAGTGAGGCGAGGAACTTGTCCGCCGACTGGTCGCTGATCTTCGTCGAGTTGGCGTCTTGCTTGTTCTGTTTTTCGGCTTCGGCCAGCTTGATCTTGTCCTGTAGACGCTCGGCGATCTCTTTGCCGATTGCCAGTTGTTTCTCCGGCGGCATCGCTTTGATGTCGTCTTCTGTCAGGCCCATTTCCTTGAGGATACTGTCGCGCAGACGCTGTTCCGGCGTTTTGCTCATGTAGTCCTTGAATTCATCCAGGGCCGATGAGCCTGTGGATTTGCTCGGCGCAGTATCGGAGGTTTGCAGGGCGACGCGGGTCTTGGCGAACGCTTCGTCGACGTTGTCGCTGATGCGCGTGGCTTCGCTGACTTGCTGGGTCGCCAGTTGGGTAGCCGATTCCTGCACTTTGGCGGTGGCTTCGGCGGTTTGCGCCTGGGCCTGGTTTTGCAGGGTCTGCAGCATCGCACCGTGCAAACCGCCTTGCAGGCCGGCTGCGGCGGTGGAGGTGGCGTCATCATTCAACTGCTTGGGTAGATGAATGATTTGCTGTTGTTTTGCACTGACCAACATGATGAATGAACCTGTAGGTAATGACTGTCAGCCCTAAGCAGCAATTACCGTGCCTGTTGAGTAAGTTCTTTTATTTCAATGAGTTATGATTTTTCGTGGACGGGCAAAGCGGTCATCCCTTGCCGGAGGGCGGCAGAGGATGACCGCCTTCCGTCAGCGATGGGCGATGTTTTCCAGCGCCAGGTTACGGGTGCGAGGGCCGAAGTAGCCGATGGTCAGCATCACGATCAGCATGCTGGCGACGATGAACGCCAACACACCCGGTGTGCCGAAGTGGTCGAGGAACAGACCGATCAGCAGGCTGCTGAACACCGTCGACAAACGGCTGAACGAGTAGCAGAAGCCCACCGCCCGAGCGCGGATGTTGGTGGGGAACAGTTCGCTCTGATAGGAGTGATAACTGAAGCTCAGCCAGGCGTTGCAGAAGGTGATCATCACCCCGCAGAAGATCAGGCCGAAGGCGCTGGTCTGCAACGCGAACAAGGTACCGAAAGTCATGGCACCGAGGGCTGAACCGACGATTTGCCACTTGTTCTCGAAACGGTTGGCGAATTTGACGAACAGCAACGGCCCGAGCGGGTAGGCGAGGGTGATGATAAACGCGTACATCAGGCTGTGAGTGACGCTGACGCCCTGCCCGGAGAGCAGCGCCGGCAACCAGTTGCCGAAGCCGAAAAAGCCGATGGCCTGGAAGATGTGGAAGACGATCAGCATCAACGCGCGGCGGCGATACGGCGGTTGCCAGATGTCGGCGAAACGGCCCTTGCCCTCGACATCGACGGCTACTGCTTCCGGCGCGTCCAGTGGCTGGCGGTGATCCTTCTCACAACGCGCCTCGATACCGTCAAGAATCCGGTTCGCCTCATCGAAGCGGCCATGCTGGGCCAGCCAGCGCGGCGACTCCGGCAGGCGTTTGCGCAGCCACCAGATGAACAACGCAAACACCGCGCTCGCCAACACCACCCAACGCCAGCCGGACATCCCGAACGGCGCCTGCGGTACCAGCCACCAGGACATCAGCGCCACCGCCGGCACCGACAGGAACTGCACGAAAAACGCGAAGGCAAACGCCGAACTGCGCATGCGTTTGGGCACCAGTTCCGAGAGGTAGGCGTCGATGGTCACCAGTTCGATGCCGAGGCCGATACCCACCAGAAAACGCATGCAGATGATCCCCAGCGCTGAACTCTGCACGCCCATTAAAACTGTGGCGACGGTGTACCAGACCAGCGCGAAGGTGAAGATCGCCCGCCGCCCGAACCGATCCGCCATCGGACTGAGCAGGCTGGCACCGAGAAACAGGCCGAGGAACGTCGCCGAGGCGAACGCGGCCTGATCGGAGAAACCGAACACACCCTGATTGCCGGTGGCGAAGATGCCGTCGCGGATCAGGCCGGGGCTGATATAGGCGGTCTGGAACAGGTCATAGAGTTCGAAGAAACCACCGATCGACAGCAGCGCCACCAGCCGCCAGATCGTGGCGACGGCCGGAAGGCGGTCGATGCGGGCGGAAATCTCGGCGGCGCGTATGGGGTCGATGCCGTCGCGTTGCGCGGCGGGGGCGTGTGCAGTCATGGGCTGATCCATTTTTTATTGATGGAAAAGCTTAGCCTGCTATCGGAAATCAAGGATTGTTTATATCGGCGGTTGGCGAGGTAAAACCGACGATTTCTTGCAGTATCCGCTTACCAATTAACGATTTATGTCGCGGGCGTCGGATCGGGCAGCGCCGACGCTGGCAAGCCGAATACCCGGTCGAACAGCCAGTTGAATGCGAAGGTGTAGCAAGGGATGAACACAATCAGCGCCAGATCCAGCAAAAAGGCCTGCACCAGACTGATGTTCATCCACCACGCGATCAGCGGAATCAGGAACACGATCAGCGTCAGTTGAAAGCCGACGGCGTGGGCGATGCGCCGTTTCACCGTACGGGTGCGTGACACCTGGCGGCTTTCCCAACGCTCGAACAGCGAGGTGTAGATGAAGTTCCAGGTCACGGCGATGGTGGTGATGATCACCGCCAGCGGGCCGGTGCTGCCGGGCGAGGTGCCGGACAAAAGGGCGAGGCCGAGGGCCGAGAAGGTCATGCCGATCACTTCGTAGAGCGACACATAGACCAGTTTGCGTTTGACGCCTTGCATGGGAATTGCCTCTTTCTTGCGACTTGTGGCCAGCGGGGCTGGCGAAGGCGACGAAAGATAGCTTCAATGGAGGTGACAGAAAAAGTCAGAAGCTTTCAGTTTTATTGATAGGTATATGAAGTGAATTTCAACAGCGAAAGCATCGAGCTGTTTCTCGCCGTGATCGAGCGCGGTTCGTTTTCCGCCGCTGCCAGGGCGTTGGGCAAAGTCCCGTCGGCGGTGAGCATGGCGATCGGCAATCTCGAGGCCGAACTCGGTTATGCGTTGTTCGACCGCAGCCACCGCGAACCGCAACCCACGGCGATGGCGCTGTCGCTGGTGCCACACGCGCGGCTGATCGCCGATCAGCTCAAGCAATTGCAGGTGCACGCAGTGCAGTTATCGCTGGGCCTGGAGAGCAGGTTGTCGATCGGCGTGGCGGCGGATATCGACCGGCGACGGTTGCTGGCGGCGATCAAGGACATCAGTGAGCGCCATCCGCTGCTCGACATCGAAGTGCTGACCGCGCCGCAGGACGATGTACTGGCGATGCTTCACAGCGGCCGGGTCAGCGTGTGTCTGGCGTTTGCCGGGTTGAGCGTGAATGTGCTGGAGCGCTTTCAGTTTGTCGGCAGCGAACGGATGATCGCCACGCTGGCGGCGGACAGCCCGTTGTTGCAGGGGCAGGATGTGTTTCTCGAGGATCTGGTGCATATCCGGCAGATCGTGGTCGGCAGTCGCGATTTGCCGATCAGCGAAACCCGGCCGCTGGTGGCCGAATCCCACTGGCGCACCGACAACCTGGAGACGGCGCTGGAAATGGTCGAGGCAGGGTTGGGCTGGGGCAATTTTCCGCTGTCGGTGGTGCAGCCGTGGCTCGATAGCGGACGACTGAAACGGCTGAATTTCCGCAACATCGAAAACGGCCTGGTGCTGCCGGTGCACGCGGTGTGGCTCAAGAGCCAGCCGCTGCAGAAGGGCGCGCTGGCATTGGTTGAACTCCTCGGCGGGGTAAAGGCCGAACCTTGAACAGGGGAGTAGCACAAAATTTGTGGGCGCTGGCTTGCCAGCGATAGCGGTGGTCCAGTCCAAAATTTATTGACTGACCTGACGCCATCGCTGGCAAGCCAGCTCCCACAGGGATTTCGGGATTATGTACTTTCGCGGATTTTCAATTCGAAGCCCATGTCCTCGACCGGCCGCGCCACGCTGTTGCCAGCCATCAGCGTCAGCATCTGCTCCGCCGCACGCTTGCCGATCGCTTCGCGGGGCGTATTGATGCTGCTCAGGCGCGGCACCATGTGCTCCGACATCGGCAGGTCGTTGAAGCCGAGGATCGCCACTTGCTCGGGGATTCTGATCCCGTTGCGAAGCGCTTCCAGGAGAGCGCCCTGAGCAAGGTCATCGTTGCCGAAGAAGATCGCATCGACGTCCGGATGCGCCGCCAGCAATTGCAGGAACAACTCGCCGCCCAGGCCCACGGACGATGAGCGCGGGGTCAGCACTTCCAGATCCGGGTCGTAACGGCCGGCCTTCTGTAGCGCTTTGCGAAAGCCTTCACCGCGCAGCAGGGTGCGCTGATCGAGCTGCGCGCCGATGTACGCCAGACGCTTGCGGCCACGGGACAGCAAATGTTCGGCAGCCGTTTCCCCGGCGCTGAGCTGGGAGAAACCGACGCAGTTCACCCCGGCGGCGCTGTCCAGTTCCATCATGTACACGCAGGGAATATTGCTGGCCTCGATCATCCGTCGCGAGCTTTCGGTGCGGTCGAAGCCGGTCAGCAGCAAACCGCGTGGCTGATAGGCCATGTAGTTGCGCAGCAGGTTTTCTTCTTCATCGCGGGAATAGTGGAAGTTGCCGATCAGCACTTCGAAGCCTTTGGGCGTCAGTACCCGATGAATGGCTTCCAGGGTGTCGATGAACAAAAGGTTGGACAGCGAAGGCACCAGAACCACCACCGAATGGCTCTGGGCCGAGGCCAGGGCGCGGGCGGCGGGGTTGACCACATAGTTGAGTTCCAGCGCGGCTTTCTGCACTTTTCCCACAAGCTCGGTGGCGACCGTGCTGACCCCACGCAGAGCGCGGGAGGCGGTAATCGGGCTGACGCCGGCCAGACGGGCGACTTCATTGAGGGTGGGACGGCCGGTGGTGCGGGTGTTTTTATCGTTTTTAGGGGTGGTCATCGGGCGGCTTGCCAAACAAAAATCAAGGCACTAAGGTAGCGCTGTCCTTATGCAGCTGCAAATGCGTAAGCGAGGTCCTGCCTGATCCTCGCTTCTTGGCGTACGGACAAAACCTGCTGCAACCCAAAAAAACGACAAGAAGGCGTCGGCAACTTCTGCCTGTGCACTAGAGTCATAGCTAGCAAAGGTAGCGCTGTCTGCGCGCTGAGGTGTTACATGAATCATCCCATCACCGCCCTGGTCATCATGGGCGTTGCCGGTTGCGGCAAGACGTGCGTCAGCGAGGCCCTGTGCCAATTGAGCGGCGCCACTGCCATTGAAGGCGATACTTTCCATCCGGCCGCGAACATCGAAAAGATGAGCGCGGGGATCCCCCTGAACGACGAAGACCGTGCCGGCTGGCTCGACAGCCTGTGCGATGAACTGCGTCGCGTCGATGCCCTGGGCGAACGCCCGGTGCTGACCTGCTCGGCCCTCAAACACAGTTATCGCGAAGTGCTGCGCAGCGCCTTGCCGGGCCTGGGCTTCGTGTTCCTCGAATTGACGCCGGAAGTGGCCGCCGAACGTGTGTCCCACCGTCCGGGCCACTTCATGCCGGCCACCCTGATCGAAAGCCAGTTCGCCACCCTTGAGTCGCCCAAGGGCGAGCCGTTGACCCTGGCCCTGAATGCTTCGATCCACAGCGTTGAAGAACTGGCGGCGCAAGCCCACGTCTGGTGGCAGGCCCATGGCCTGAAACAGGCGGTATGAGTGTGATTGTGAAGACAGCGCTGTCCTTTCGACTTCTGATTAACCCGCTTTAATAACAACAACAAACCAGGAGACACCCCCTCATGTTTGGCATGTCCCATGACGCCTACCTGCTGCTCGATGCAGTGGTTACGGTGATCGGACTCATCGTCCTGATCACCAAGTTCAAGATTCACCCCTTCATTGCCCTGACCATCGCCGCCGCGTTCCTCGGCCTGACGTCCGGCATGCCGATCGGCACCATCATCAAGGCGTTCCAGGACGGCTTCGGTGGCGTGCTCGGTTTCGTCGGCATCATCCTCGCCCTGGGCACGATGCTCGGCAAGATGATGGCCGAATCCGGCGGTGCCGATCAGATCGCCCAGACCCTGATCCGCGCGTTCGGCAAGGACAAGGTCCAGTGGGCGATGATGTTCGCCGCGTTTCTGGTGGGCATTCCGCTGTTCTTCGAAATCGGCTTCGTGCTGCTGATTCCGCTGGTGTTCATCGTCGCTCGCCGCACCGGTGTGTCGATCATCAAGATCGGTATCCCGCTGCTCGCCGGCCTGTCCGCCGTGCACGGCCTGGTGCCGCCGCACCCGGGTCCGCTGCTGGCCATCGGCGTGTTCGGTGCCGATATCGGCAAGACCATTCTGTACGGTCTGATCGTCGCGCTGCCGACCGCCATCATCGCCGGCCCGATCTTCGGTACGTTCATCGCCAAGCACATTCCCGGCACGCCGAACCAGGAACTGGTCGATCAACTGGCCCGTGAAAACGATTCGGCCAACCTGCCGAGCTTCAGCATCACCCTGGTCACCGTGCTGCTGCCGGTGTTCCTGATGCTGCTGAAAACCTTCGCTGACGTGGCCCTGCCGGACGGTCATTTCTTCCGCACCTGGATGGACATGATCGGTCACCCGATCTCGGCACTGCTGCTGGCATTGCTGCTGTCGCTGTACACCTTCGGTCACAAGCAGGGCATCGGTTCTCAGCAGATGCTCAAATGGCTGGACGCGAGCCTGGCGCCGACCGCGGCAATCATTCTGATCATCGGCGCCGGCGGTGGCTTCAAGCAGATGCTGGTGACCAGCGGCGTGGGCGACGTGATCGGCCACATGGCGGTCAGCGCGCAGATCTCGCCGATCCTGCTGGCGTGGCTGGTGGCGGCGGTGATCCGCATCGCGACCGGTTCGGCCACCGTGGCCACCATCACTGGCGCGGGCATCGTGGTGCCGGTGGTGGGGATGATCCCGGGTGTGAACCGTGAGCTGCTGGTGCTGGCCACCGGTGCCGGTTCGCTGATCCTGTCCCACGTCAACGACGCCGGTTTCTGGCTGGTGAAGCAGTACTTCAACATGACCGTGGCCGAGACCTTCAAGACCTGGACAGCGATGGAAACCATCCTGTCGGTGGTGGGGCTGGGCTTTATTCTGTTGTTGTCGCTGTTCGTTTAACGTCGAACGCAAGACACAAAAAAACCGCAGCGATGCGGTTTTTTTGTGGGTGATGACTTTTCACGGAATCCACAAAACGTTGTGGGAGCGAGCTTGCTCGCGATAGCGGTGGTCCAGTCGACATCTTTGTTGCAGTGACGGCCTCATCGCGAGCAAGCTCGCTCCCACAGGTTTTGCGTCAACCGCTTGTTTTCGGTGCCAAGCCATCCGCCCGGAACATCCCGCGAATCCCGCGTACTGCCTGACGAATCCGGTCCTGGTTTTCGATCAGCGCAAAGCGCACGTGATCGTCGCCGTACTCACCAAAGCCGACACCCGGCGAGACGCAGACCTTGGCCTCGGCCAACAGCTTCTTGGCGAACTCCAGCGAACCGAGGTGCGCGTAGGCTTCGGGAATCTTTGCCCAGACGTACATCGAAGCTTTCGGGTTCTCGACCATCCAGCCCAGTTCATGCAGGCCTTTGACCAGCACGTTGCGGCGCTGGCGATATTGCTCGGCGATGTCGCGCACGCATTGCTGATCGCCTTCCAGCGCAGCAATCGCGGCCACCTGCAGCGGGGTAAAGGTGCCGTAGTCGTGGTAGCTCTTGATCCGCGCCAGGGCGCTGACCAGTTCCGGGTTGCCGACCATGAAGCCGATGCGCCAGCCCGCCATGTTGTAGCTCTTGGACAGGGTGAAAAACTCCACCGCGATGTCCTTGGCGCCCGGCACTTGCATGATCGACGGGGCTTTCCAGCCGTCGTAGACGATGTCGGCGTAGGCCAGGTCGTGCACCACCAGCACGTCGTACTGTTTGGCGAGGGCAATCACCCGTTCGAAGAAGTCCAGCTCCACGCACTGCGCGGTCGGGTTCGACGGGAAACCGAGGATCATCATCTTCGGTTTCGGGATCGAGCCGCGAATCGCCCGCTCCAGCTCGGCGAAGAAATCCACGCCCGGCACCAGTGGCACCGACCGCACCTGGGCGCCGGCAATCACGGCACCGTAGATGTGAATCGGGTAGCTCGGGTTCGGCACCAGCACGGTGTCGCCCTGATCCAGGGTCGCCAGCATCAGGTGCGCCAGGCCTTCCTTGGAACCAATGGTGACGATGGCTTCGCTTTCCGGGTCGATCTCGACCTCGTAGCGCTCCTTGTACCAGTTGGAAATCGCCCGGCGCAGGCGCGGAATGCCCTTGGACGTGGAGTAACCGTGGGTGTCTTCGCGTTGTGCAACCTGCACCAGTTTTTCAACGATGTGCGGCGGCGTGGCGCCGTCGGGGTTGCCCATGCTCAAGTCGATGATGTCTTCGCCGCGACGTCGGGCGGCCATCTTCAGCTCGGCGGTGATGTTGAAAACGTAAGGGGGGAGTCGATCTATGCGCGCAAAGCGGCGCGGCGAACCTTGTTCAGCCATTGTTGCCTCGGATAACGTAAGCGCCCGGAACCGTCCGAGCGACGCTGGTCACTGCGGTGACCTGTGGCGGACGATAAGGGCAGCGATGGCAGACTGTCCAGCGCCTTCGTAAACAAATTTTTCCCAAGGAAATCGGTTAATGGAATTCACCAGCGGCTTCTTGCTGAGCCTTTCGCTGTGCCTGGACATCGGCGTGGCCAACATCGCGATGATCACCCTGGCGATGCAGCGCGGCTATTTTCAGGGCTTCGCACTGGGTCTCGGCACCTGCGTCGGCGACCTGATCTACGCGGTGCTGGCGCTGGCCGGAATGACCGTTCTGCTGCAGTACGAAACCGTGCGCTGGGTGTTGTGGATCGGCGGTTCGGTGCTGTTGATCTACTTCGCGGCGAAGATGATTTATTCGGCGATCCACCACGAAGCGCAATTGGCGGCGACCGCCGAGGTCTGCCAGAACTCCCATCGCAAGGAATTCTTCCGTGGGATTTTTCTGGCCATGTCGTCGCCGAGCGCCATTCTCTGGTTCGCGGCGGTGGGCGGTACGTTGATCGCCCGTTCCGGTGGCGGCGGTCCTTTGAGCTCGGCGCTGTTCCTCGGCGGCTTCCTGTGCGCGGGTCTGCTGTGGTCGGCTGGCCTGTGCTTCGCCGCGAGCCATGGCGGCAAGTTGCTGGGCGACAAACTGCTGCGCTATTCCTACATGGCATCTGCAGCGATCTTCTGCTATTTCGCGGTCTACGTGATCGTATCCGGTTATAGCGAGTTCGTCGGTTCGGGCGCCGCCGAGGCCCTGCATACACTGTAAATGTGCGAATCGGGTTTGGCTTCTATACTCCCAGCCGAACCCACTTTTTTCGTTCAAGGAGTCGAGTCATGGATGAGCAAAAACGCGTCGAAGTGGCTGAACCTCGCTTCGAACATGGACACTTCCTGCTGATTGCAGGATTTCGCGATCGCTTCACCAAAGAGACCGTTCAGGACATCTCTGCACTGTGGGAAAAACTCATCCCGCACATCGGGCATATTCCGGGGCAAAAGAGTGAAGTGACTTACGGTGTCTGCAGCAATTTCGACGGTAACGGCGGTTTTGACTACATGGCCGGGGTCGAGATCAGCAAGCTCGATGAGTTTCCACAGGAAAAGTATCCGTGGATCGAAATTCTCCCGCGCCAGTACGCGGTGTTCGAACACAAGGGTTCGCTGGATCAGTTGCCGCAGACCATTGAGTACATCTACAAAACCTGGCTGCCAGCCTCCGAATACAAGGGCCTAAACGCCCCGGAGCTGGAACGCTACAGCGCCGATTTCAACCCGAAACTCAATACCGGCAAGCTGGAAATTTGCGTCCCGGTTGAAAAGAAAACCTGATTGCTGACCGGCAGCGCGAACCCGCTTCGCGCTGCCGATCAGGCTTTATTTGCCCTTGATCCGTCGTGCCCGCAACAGGTCGATGCCCAGAGTAATAAAGCCGAAGAAGCTGATGCCCAACACCATCAACAAACCGATTTCCACGCTGCTCATAAACGGTTCCCTCCTCGGGTGATCAGAGTCAGGTCTCAGAAATAGTCCGTCCCGAATCCGAAGAAAAGCGCTTATACGCAGGCTTTACGCTGCCCGTGCGGATCGATATGAACACCTTATTCCTTTATCCTTGGCCGCCTTGTTTCCTCTGATTTCGAGCCGCCATGATCACCCTCATCCGCCACGTCACCGCCGCCGACCTGGATCGCTGCTACGCCATCGAAACCCTCGCCTATGAGGGCGACGAAGCCGCGACCCGCGAAAAGATCGCCACGCGCATCGCCACCTGGCCAGACGGTTTCATCGTCGCCGAGGTGGACGGGCAGGTGGCCGGCTTTATCAACTCCGGCGCAGCGTTTGACGTGCAGATGTCCGACGAGGCGTTCAAGGAACTGATCGGCCACGACCCGGCCGGGCCGAACGTGGTGATCATGTCGGTGGTGGTGCACCCGGACTATCAAGGCCAGGGTCTGGCCAAGCGCCTGCTGGGTGAATTCATCGAACGCATGCGCGAGCAGGGCAAAGCGACGATTCACCTGATGTGCAAAGAGCGGCACATCCCGTTGTACGCCGGATTCGGTTTTGCCTACATCAAACCGTCCGAGTCCGACCACGGCGGGATGGCGTGGCACGAGATGCTTCTCACTCTGTGAGCCAACACTAAACCCCTATTGGAGATTGGTTACTCATTTGTACGTGTCATGCCACTCACCCTGGCAGGCGGGTTTCTAGTTTTTAATAAGGATTTTTTGTACCGCGCCTACCGCTCTATCAAGTACTGCCTCTTCACTTAAATCGGTGGTGTCAATCGCCACCCAATTTGCCAAACCACAGCGCTCATAACTGGATCGGACTCGGTTTTGATATGCAATGAAACTTTTAAGACGATCCTCATTGCCACCGTCATAAGCTCCGCTCTCGCTAAGACGGAACGATCCCTTTCTTTGTGCCGCGAGAGCCGGATCAACATCGAGAAAAATCACGAAGTCTGGCTTTCTAATTGTTGAAAATACTGCTAAGGCTTCTTCTGCTAAATCTGTACTTTTAAGCAAGAAGCGCGCTAGGTATTTGTGGTACCAGCCATCTGCGATGCAACTTTTTCCAGAGCTAACTATCGGAGTTATAGCTGCATGGTCTGTCGCTTGAAACCATGCAGTTATCAGGCTCATCCAGTGTTTGTCGCCTAATTGCTCAAGAGGGGCATCGTCCGGATAATCCCAAAGGATCTCCCGGAGTCGTGACATGTGGAATTCGGTATATCCTGAAGAAACGGGTGGGCGGTTTTTGTCGACGTAGTGCAAATCCATATTAGATTGGGAGAGGATTTCGTATGTTGCTCTTGCGATAGTAGACTTTCCTGCACCATCCGTTCCTTCAAATGCGATAAATATTCCTTGCTCAGATGTGTAGTTCATGCGAACGCTCCTAGGTAGGCCTCAGTATCTAGAGAGTTTCTACCGCTACCCTCTATCAATGGTCGAAATCCTTCTCTTTGATAAATTTCTGACATCTTTTTACCAATTGCACTAAGAAACTCTACGGAAGGTCGTTCTCTCGCACTGTATTGCGAGCCAGCGTCTGGGTGAAACGCTGCCACTGCTGGAACTACGCCCATCTGACCAAAGTATTCGATACCTTCTATGATTGACTCTAGTGGCTCCATTCCGGCAACGAATCCGGCATATACGTTGCCGCGTCCGAGAATTTCTACAGCGGCTTCAAAAGCTTCGAGGAAACGATCTCGAGTGTAGTCACGAGATTTGCCTGGGCATACTTCTGAAAAAAGGCCAGGGTTGAATACTTCAAGGCTCATTGACATATTATTGCCGACAGCCTTGAATTTTTCGAAAAGGCGGAAATCTTTGGGTGGCATAAAAATCAAGTGGTAGTCCAAGTGGTTATGTGCATTCTTTTCTTTTACTTTATTCAGCAAATCGATATGCATCTCATACCCTTTGTCGTAGTTAGGGATTGTACCTCCGTTCAATAATACCCTACGGTATCGGCTGCTCTCATCTTTGACAGCCATCGCTACTGCTTCTCCAGCAATGTCGCCTTTAATTCGCATTCTATGATCTGACAGACTTTCTCGAGCTGAACCCAGAGAGCAAAATTTACACTCATGACCGTCATTGAAGTAATAGCAATGGCCGGGGGAGAAGATTCCAAGCGTAGAGTTTCCGTATATCGTCAGATGTTTTTCAAAGAACTCGCCATTGCTTAAAATTTTTCCGTAAGATTTAGGCCTGGCTGGAAACGTAATGTTAATGGTGTTTTTGTTGTAGCTTAATGCGGGAGTATTTTGTTCTAAGATGATTTTGTATTCTGAGTGTGGGTTGTAGTTGACGGCAGTAATGATATCTCCATCAAGAATAATTTCTTGTGGGGTTCGGATCGTTGGGTCGATTATGACGCTGTCGCCTGTTCCGTATGCACGTCTTTTTTCAATATGATTCACCTCTGTTTGAAAATTCTCTAAGAAATCCCGGCTGAAATTAACGCCATTGGCCAGTATGGATAGTTTCAATTTTACTGTATCGAATAGCATGATTTGGCTTCCAGTTAATTGCGCTACAAGAATATTGTTATTAGACTTTCTGAAGATAGTGCAATCAATGTTCCATTATCCTTGAGAGCTTCTGCGGATGGCGGTAAGCAATGTCTTAAGTGACCTTTGTCATCGAATAATGCTCCGCCTGACTCTGTCAAAATAATTTTTGCCGCCGCAATATCACAGCTTCTCTCATGTCCAGGTGAACCGATATCAATAAACGCATCAAGAACCCCAGCAGCAATCAGGCAGATTTCCAACGAAGAGCAAGAGTAAATACGCACTTTGTCCGCTGACCATAAAAGCCGTTCTATTTTATGTCTTTCTTTACTGCCACGAGGACGGTGAAATGAAAGTCGCATTTGTTCTAATGATTCGGTTTTTCGTGTGTTTAACCGTTTTACAATTATTGCGGACTGAAGATACGCTCCTTCACCAAGTGAAGCGGTATAGACTAAATCTCTAGAGATGTCGTAAATCCATCCAAATACGTACTCATTACCATGATAGATGGCAACACTAGATGTGTAGTTCGGGAAACCCATAAGCGCATTGTGTGTGCCATCTAGGGGGTCAATAAGAGCGTAAAGGTCACCTTGGTCTCCAAGTTTTATTGGTGAAGTGCTTTCTTCTGAGTAAATTGTCATTTTGATACGAGATTTTGACAGGCAACTAAAGAGTATGTTCTGGCAATCTAGGTCGTATTGTGTTTGGTTGAAATGCTGGTCTGCATTGGTTTTGTTAAAATCTGGAAGACTGGACAATGTGCCGGCCCAATAGCACCGTAACTGCTTTCTGGCTTCATAAAGACTTACTTCCAGTTCTGGAATGTATTCGCGTTTGAATAGTGCTCTCATAGCGATTTCTCAGATATTAATTGCGTGTGCCAGTTTTCCCGATTGAGTTTAGAAGCGTAGACTTTTACGTCGAATAGTTTTCCTGCGTATACGGCATAGTCTGCACTCATAAAGGCGCTGAAGGTTTTGGGGAAAAGTGCTAGTGTTTTAACTTCGAAGTTATAACCGAGTTTCTTTCTGATCATATTCGCCGCTTGTCTGAGGCTTCCGCCGGTATAGGCCTTGTCTATAACCAGCCATGAATCATTCGACGAAGTTATATGAGGGAATATGTCTAAAAAATTTTCATCTCTAGCTAGAAGGCTCGGGTCATTTTGGCGATGGATTTCAGAGAAAAATATATCTGTATCATTGGTAGCTGCCAGATATCCAAGTGCAAGTGGTAGACCGGCTGATAATAAAAAAAGCTTGTTTTTTGATATGTTTTTGATTTTTAGCCAGATGGAGTGGTCGTCATAGATGTATCTGGTATTGAGAGCAAGACTGCTATCCCAGTGTTCATGAGAGATGTATTTGCTGTAGAAAGCGCAGAATTTATTGTGGAAATCCAAGGTTTCATTATCAGTATCTATTAGCAGTCTGGTTTTTGTAAGGCCTCTATTCTTTGGCTTTACGCAGGGGAAAGGCTGATGGGATGTCGCGAGTGCTTCTTTAATCAGAGCGCTCTTGAAATCCAATAATTTGGCCTTGGAAGGTCCTGACACGGCTAGTTCTGGTGAGAGACCATCTCCCTTTATCTTGCAAATGTCAGATGATTGTAATTGGGTTGTCCTAGAGTTTAAGTACTCCCATATTCGTATTATCTCTTCGTCTGACATACCATCATAAATTGGGTCGAGGTTACTCAAGTCGCAAACCATGACTTCCGGGTGGCGGAGTTCAAAGGAAGCTCTCTGGAGATGGCACCCGCTCATTAGCGCTTTGCGGTAAGCGTAATAATCACTGGTCTGTAAACCGGTCAAAGTTCTCCATGCGTGATGCTCGCTAATAATGGTTGTGGAATTTAAGTGCGAGTTGTAGAGCAAAGGTAACGCGCTGGCATGATTCATGTTTGGAGTCTCACGAAAATGCAATCGGTTAGGTGTTTTAACTTGCGTTGTCAATTGGTAAGGGCGTGATCAAGTATCTAAGGTTTACCTATTGGTTGGCTGCTATGTGTTTTCAATAAAAATATCAATCGCCAACACATTGTCAGCATCAGAATGAATGAGCAGATTATTAAGGTTATAAATATAGAATGTATGTTGCGGTAAAGGTTTAGAAGAATCGCGCAAAGGGTAATGCCAAAAATGTTCAACGTCAGAATGGTTAGAAGTGTGGGAGCCCAGAAATCGTCCATGCTCCTCAAAATCGTCCTGGTTAAAACATAGACGAACTCAAAAGCTAAAAACGGAATCGAGTAAAGAGTATTGGTTTCAATTAGTTTTCTGATCGTTGAATCTGATGTATAGGTCATTGAAATGTTTTCTTTCCAAAGGGCACTGGCTAGCAAAAAGGGCGTTAGTGCTAATAGGCCTGCTCTTAGGCCTTGGATATACGTTTTTTTTAGTGATCCTAAATCCCTCTTGGTAAAGTGACGGGCGGCGATAAGCCCCGTCGCATTTCCTATTCCAATTGATACCATATATATGATGCTTATAAAGTGTAGTGAGGCTTGGTAGGCGGATAAATTGTTTTCACCTAAGTTTTTCGAAATGAATGATAAGATGAAAAATAGAAAGCTTTCACCTCCAAAGCATAAGGCCATTGGCAAGCCTCGAGCTATATACTTGAGATACTGTTCTTTCGGTATTTGTATGGCTTTTTGAAAGTTGTTGATGTACAGGTGGATTTTAGAGTTTAAGTAGAAGAGTGCGAGAGTAGCGAAAGCACATCGTAAGCAAGAATATATGAGTATGAAGTCAGGTAGCGTGATTGCCGAGTTCGTGTTAATCAAGATTATGCAGGCGGAACTGAGGCAAATGTTAAATGTCCACGTATAGATTACTTCATAGTGTGTTTTTTGAACTCCGTTAAAAAAATTGAATATTGTAACCTGTAGATATATGGCTGGAATTGATAGGGATATTAACAGCAGTGCTCGGATGTCTTCCGTGTTGGTTAGGTTTGTCATTCGCGTAAGCGCGATTGTGTGCGCAAAAGAAATCATAATTATTAGCAGGACTCCAAATAAAATCGAAAGCCTGAGTGATATTGTTATTTCGGATTTTATGTTGTTGGTATTTAGGTTGTTTGATCCTGCTATCTTAATTAGTGTTGGGGAAAAAAATCCGATACCGATGACAGTAATAAACGATATTGATGCCAAGGCGAATGAAGCGGAATCAAGTGAGTCAACAATAAAGTGGCCAGCGAAGGAAAAGTAGATCAGTGAAGCTGCCATGTCGCCCAATCTAGAGAATATGAGCGGAATTGCTATTTTGTAAATTTCCATAATCGGGCCGCCAGCGAGAAGCACCAATTAACAAGTATGGCGTTGTAGAGACGCTTTATTCCCACTCTTTCAGTAAACTCAAAAGCGTCGGAGTGTTCTTTGCGGCAAAGTATTTTTTTCTGAAATAGTATTCGCACATTGAAACTTTGTGCGTGGTCTGCTTACGCTCATTGAATTCATTGTCGAGGGCGGCAAGAGACTGTTCTGCAGTTGGGTAGATTTTTGAGCTGTTTAGAATTTTTTCAATTTCTAAAAATAGCAGGTCAATATATTTGAGGGTTTCTTGAATGTACCATCTGCATTCGTCTCTTGTGCTGGCACCTTGTCTGGCTAGTGCGAAGAATTTGCTCTTGATCTCATCAAATCCTTCGATGCGGTACATGTTTGAGTATATCCACTTATAATGTTTGTTTGTTGTGCCCGTAAGATAGGTGAAGCTCATTGTAGTTTTAAACATCATGTCTCGAGCTATCTCGCAACCCATCCATAGATTTTCTGATTGCCAGCAGCCTTGAACATCCTGGAAGGCATAAAATACTGGAAGTTTTTCTCGGTGAGCTAAGTAAATATGTTTCTCCACGGGAATTCTTGATTTAAGTTTAAGGAATTTTTCGTCGTTATTCAGAGCATGCCCGATTATTAGTCTATGGATTACGTTGTTTTCTGTATTCGTCAAAACAGGAGCGTAAAGAAAACGCTGGTCGGAGGCGATTTCTTCAAATGCTTGTTCGATTTTGAAAAATATATTTTCTATTTCTGAGTATGTTACATAGTCGGCATCAATGTGAATGCTGGTATCACCGTAGAAGTCTGTTGTATTGTGGACTTCTTCATCTTTAGTGATGTGGCGATAATTAATGTCGGTAACGAATGCATGTCCGATGTGTTCCATGTTTTTCGCTTTCGGACGTTTTTCGCAAATGACGATGCAGTCGATATCAGAATGAATTGTTCCGATCCCCTCAATTAAAGAACCTGAAACAATCAGTGTGCTTGTGTGCTCCAAGTATGCCTTATCGAGTAAATAGCTTTTTGGTAATGATAATTTTCCATCCAATATTGTTACGTTATTCTCCGAAATTGAGGATTTTGAAATTTTTATTAAGGTTTCCATTTTATATGTCCCGTGTGCTTGAATTTTCTGTAAACCTCGCTCATGAGGAAACCCTAGTTTTTACTTGGGTCTTCCGTCAATATTTGGATCCAAAATCAGAAGAGCCCTACAAGTTATTGAAGGGCGAAGTGATTTTGGTGAAGGAAAAATCTTTTTATATAAGTTAGCTCCTACAGATGGTTTCCACAGAATCTGTAGGAGCTTTGGCTAAGATGTTTTCTTAATAGAGACTATCGCGCACTCTGATCGGGGCCTCGCGATCATAAGCCTCGGCATCAAACTGCCCATCATTCAGCCGCTTGTGAAACGCACCCGCCGTCGGCAGCGCCGAGCGTGGCAGATGAGTTTGCGGATTCCACGCATCCGAACGCACGAACGCTTTCGAGCAATGAAAGAACGCCGCCTCCACCGCCACCAGCAACACCGTGCGCGCCGGTTTGCCGTTCACCGCGAAGCTTTCCAGTAACTCGGGGTCAGCGCTGATGGTCGCCGTGCCGTTGACCCGCAACGTCTCGCCGATCCCCGGAATAATGAACAGCAGCGATACCCGCGGATCGTGCAACACGTTGCGCAAGGTATCGATGCGGTTGTTGCCCGGACGATCCGGCAGGGCAAGCGTGCGCTCGTCAATGATCCGCACAAACCCTGGCGCATCGCCGCGCGGAGAACCGTCGATGCCATCGGCGCCGACCGAGCTGACAATCACCAGCGGCGAGACCCGGACCATCGCCTGATAGTCCTCGTTGAGAAAACCGATCTGTTTGCGCACCGCCCGTTCGTGGGGCAAGCCGTAGATGGCTTCCAGCGCTTCGATTGAATCGATCATCGTTGCTCCCCCGACAATTAGAAGAACAATCCCATCCGCCGCTCGTAACCGATACGGCCCTTGTACGCTTCGCCGCTGTCGACGAAGCCGTACTTGGCGTACAGCGCAATCGCGGCGTCATTGTCGGCGTCCACCGACAGTTCCAGTCCTTTGATTTCCGGCCAGGCCTGGCGCGCAACTTCCGGCAACGCCAGCAGGCAAGCCTTGCCGTAACCTTTGCCTTGTGCGCGGTGATCGACCTGCAAGGCATGCAGGGTGGCGCTGTGTTCATCGGCCCATTCCGGCAGAACCGGCGGGCGCTTGAGCAGCAGGAACGCCACCGGCTCATCTTCAGCCAGCAGGGCAAAACCCTTCACGCCAGGGCCGGGTTTCGACAGCAGTGTGTGCAGGGCGCCGTGGATATCGCCGGAGAACTTGATCTGCTCGGCGTGGATTTCAATCGCTTCGACTTGCTGACGCTGCAAGGCGTTAAGGCTCTCGTATGGCACGAGTTTGGCTGACACGGGAATTTCCTTTTTCCTACAAAGATGAGCCTCGGATTCTAGCGATTTTGTCTTCTCCGGAATTTTTTTGTTTCAGCTGTCGATCCGGCCAATCGCCAAACGACCAAGGGTGTCTTCACAACAAAAACCACGGAGAACACCATGAGCGCACAAAGCGATATCCAGATCCTAATCAACACCTACCGAGAAGCCGTCATGACCAAGGACGTCGAGAAAGTCATGGCGCTGTACGCCGACGACATCCTCTCGTTCGATGCGATCAAGGCCCTGCAATTCAAGGGCAAGGAGGCCTACCGCGCCCACTGGATCGCCTGCATGGAAATGTGCCCCGGCCCGCACGTTTTCGAGTTCCACGAAATCGCCATCGAGACTGGCGACAACATCGCCTTCGCCCACTGGGTCGCCAACTGCGGCGGCACCAATGAACAGGGTGAAACCCAGAGTTGCTGGATGCGCGCCACCGCCTGCTACCGGCTGGTCGGCGGGGTCTGGAAAATTGCCCACGAGCACTGGTCAGCGCCGTTCGATCCGATGACTGGCTCGACCCTGTTCGATGCGAAACCCTGATCTTCAGCCATAGTTGATCCGTCCGATTCAGGAGAACGCCATGAAGTATTTATGCCTGGTCTACAGCGATGAACGCCTGCTGCATTCGTCACCCGACAGCCCGGAGGACGCCGAATGCTGGGCCTACGCCGAGTCGATCCAGGGCAGTGGCCGGATGGTCGCCGCCGAAGCACTGGAGTCGGTGCAGACCGCCACCACGGTGCGCATGCGCAACGGCAAGCTGTCGATCACCGACGGCCCGTTCGCCGAGACCAAGGAACAGTTGGCCGGCTTCTACCTGATCGATGCGCGGGACCTCAACGAAGCGATCCAGGTCGCCGGCAACATTCCGGCGGCCAGGGTCGGCAGTGTCGAAGTGCGTCCCGTGCGGCAGTTGAATGTCTGAGGTCAGGGCGCGGGTCGAGCAGGTCTATCGCGAAGACTCGCGGCGGATCCTCGCGACCCTGATCCGCCTGCTCGGCGATTTCGACCTCGCCGAAGAAGCCTTGCACGAGGCGTTCTTCGTCGCGGTCGAGCGCTGGCAGCGCGACGGTGTGCCGGACAATCCGCGAACCTGGCTGGTGTCCACCGGGCGCTTCAAGGCGATCGACGTGTTGCGCCGTCGCGCACGGTTCAAGGCCTCGCAGCCGCTATTGCTGGCGCAACTGGAAGAACTGGAACAGTCCGAATGGGACGCCGAAGACGTGGAAGACGATCGCCTGCGCCTGATCTTCACCTGCTGCCACCCGGCGCTGGCGGCGGATGCGCAAGTGCCGCTGACCCTGCGTGAAGTCTGCGACCTCACCACCGAGGAAATCGCCCGGGCGTTCCTCTCGGCCCCGGCGGCGATTGCCCAGCGCATCGTGCGCGCCAAGGCGAAGATTCGCGATGCGAAAATCCCTTATCAAGTTCCAGCCCTCAGCGAATTGCCCGAGCGCCTCGACAGCGTGTTGCGGGTGATTTATCTGGTGTTCAACGAAGGCTATTCGGCATCCGGCGGCGCCCAGGTGACCCGCGAGGATTTGACTCGTGAGGCGATTCGTCTCGGGCGGTTGTTGCTGGAGTTGTTGCCGGATCCGGAGGTCATGGGGTTGCTGGCGTTGATGCTGCTGCATGAATCGCGGCGGTCGGCGCGCTCGACCCCAAGCGGTGAACTGATTCTGCTGGATGATCAGGATCGCGGATTGTGGAATGCCGAGCTGATTGCCGAAGGCTGCGACCTGGTGGAGCGGGCGCTGACCACCGGACGCTTCGGGCCGTACTGCCTGCAGGCAGCGATTGCGGCGGTGCATGCCGAAGCGCCAACGGCGGGGGAGACGGACTGGGAACAGATCGTCGGGCTGTATGACGTGTTGCTGCGGGCGGTGCCGTCGCCGGTGATCGAGTTGAACCGGGCGGTGGCGGTCGCCAAGCGTGACGGGGCGCTGGCGGGGTTGACCTTGATCGAGGGGATTCTGGAGCGCGGGGAGTTGCAGGATTACCACCTGGCGCATTCGGCGCGGGCGGAGTTTTGTCGGCAGTTGGGGCGGGTTGAAGAGGCGCGGGCGGCTTACCGGCGAGCCTTGGAATTGACTCGGCAGGAGCCGGAGCGGCGGTTTATCGAGGGGCGGCTTAGGGAGTTGGAGTGACCCGAACGGGTCGTTGGCAATATTGGCCCCATCGCTGGCAAGCCAGCTCCCACAGGTTTAGCAGCGCACACAAATATGGTGCACGGCGAAGATACCGTGGGAGCTGGCTTGCCAGCGATGGGGCCAGTAAGGCTGGCGACTAGTGATCAAGCCTGCTGGCGCGTAGCCGCCATCACAATCTCGCGAATACAAACCCCCTGCGGCTGCCCATACGCATAGGCAATCGCCGTCGCCACATCCTCGGCATTCAACACCGTGCCGCCCATGTCCTGCTTCCACGCCTGATACCCGGTCTTGATCGCCTCATCCGTGGTGTGGCTCAGCAACTCGGTCTCCACCGCCCCCGGCGCAATCGTGGTCACCCGCACGTTATGCGGCGACAGCTCTTCACGCAGGTTTTCCGACAATCCATGCACCGCAAACTTGGTGCCGACATACGCCACATGGTTCGGGAACGTCTTGCGCCCGGCCACCGAGCTGACGTTGATGATGGTGCCATGCTTGCGCTCGATCATCCCGGCGACCACCGCGTGCACGCCGTTGAGCAGACCCTTCACGTTGACGTCGAGCATCTGGTCCCACTGCGCCGGGTCCTGCTTGCTCATCTCGCCCAGCAGCATCACCCCGGCGTTGTTGATCAGCGCATCGGCCGGGCCGAACTGCGCTTCCGCCTCGGCCACAGCGGCCAACAACGCGGCGCGGTCGGTGATGTCGACGCGGCGGCTGAGGGTGTTCGGCAGTGCCAGTGCTTCCAGGCGTTCGATGCGCCGGGCCAGCAACAGCAGCGGATGGCCGGCCGCGCTCAAGCGGCGGGCGGTGGCTTCGCCGATGCCCGAGCTGGCGCCGGTGATGATGATCAATGGCTTGCTCATGGTTGAACTCCTGAGATAAGAAAAACAAATAACCAGATTCAGGCCGCAGTATATTTAGCCCATTGGAGGCTGAAAAATGCCTTATTCCTCTGTCTGCTATCGGAATTTCCTATGGATATCCGCCATCTCAAAGCCTTCCTCGCGGTGTTCGAGGAACGCAACATCACCGCTGCCGCGCAACGGCTGTTCATCAGTCAGCCCACGTTGTCGGTGACCATCAAACAGCTGGAAGAAGAACTCGGTGCGACGCTGTTCGTACGTCAGCCCCGTGGTGTGGAGGTCAGCGACGAAGCGCGTCTTCTCTACCCGCAGGCACGACGGATGGTGGCCGAGTCAGAGGCACTGAGCCGGATGTTTCGCGGCCGCGAAAACCGTGCGCCGCTGACCCTCGGCATCGAGGGCGACATCGCCGCCAGCCACATCGAAGCCTTTGTGCGCATGGCCCATCAGGCGTTGCCCAATCTGCTGCTGACCCTGGAGGAGGGCTGCCATGGCGATGGTCGATTGGCCGTCGAGGAAATGTGCTGCGAAGACGAACTGTTCCTGCCGCTGTGGGAAGAATCCTATGTGATGGCGCTGCCCCTCGATCATCCGATGGCCAACGCGCAAGCGGGCTGGGCGCCGATCGAGGACTGGATCACCTGCCCGCAGCATCCGTCCCATCAGCGCTTGATGGCGCTGTACGGACGTTCGCCGGAAGCGGTGGCGGGGCATGCCGGTTCACTGCAACAGGCGTTGCACATGGTGGCGGCAGGTGTCGGTGTGGCCATGTTGCCGCAGTCGCTGGTCAGCGGGCATGAGCGCATCGTCGTGCGTGCGCTGCACCTGCCGGCGCCGACCCGGCGAGTGGGATTGTGTTACGCGGCGCAAGCGCTGGAGTTGCCGACGATGCGCGGGTTGCACGCGTATTTTCAGGTCAATCGCCCGGCAGCCATCGAAGCCGCCTGAGCTATTCCAGCATCTTGCTCAGCAACCAGCTCCCCGCCGGCCCCGGCGGGTACAGCCGCGACCACAGCGCATCGACGAACACCGGTTTCGGCCAGCCGCGCACCTTCAGTTCCACCAGCAAGTCATTGCCGAAACGCTCCACCAGCCAGCGCGGCAGCGGCGCCCAGCCGAAACCTTTTTCGGCCATTTCCAGCAGCATCAGATAACTCGGCGCCGACCACACCCGGCCTTTGCCGCGACTGTCATAGGGATTGACGATGGTGGCAAGGCGTAGCTCGCGATGTTGTTCAAGGACTGTTTGATCGATGGATTCCTGAGTCGCCAACGCATGTCCACGACCGACGAACAGGGCGATTTCAGTGCGTTCGGCGACGGTCGCGCTCGCCAGATCCGGCGGGTAGTTGTCCTGCATCTCGGCGAACGCCAGATGCGCCCGACCGCGCTGCACCAGTTCGACCAGGTCATCGCATTCGGCGATCAGGCATTCCAGCTCCAGGTCCGGATAACGTTGTTCGAAGCCCACCAGTGCCGCTTCGAAACGGTCGGACTGATAAGTGTCGGAAATCGCCACCGTGAGTTTCGGCTCGACGCCCTGAGCCAATTGCCGGGCGGTCATTTCCAGGCGGCTGGTGGCCGCCAGAATCGCCTCGGCCCGTTGCAGCATCACGTGCCCGGCCGGGGTCAGGGTCGGTTTGCGGCTGCTGCGGTCGAACAGCACCAGGTCCAGATCGATCTCAAGACTCGCCACCGCAGCGCTCACCGTCGACTGACTGCGCCCGAGTTTGCGCGCCGCCGCCGAGAAAGAGCCTTGAGTCGCTGCCTGGACAAATGCCAGCAACACTTCCTGAGATGCCATGAACTATCGCCTTGATCGATGGTTATTGGTTATGAAGTATCGGTTCGGTGCTGGATCATGGCAACCATCTTCACAGAGGACTTCGGCCATGACTGCCAACAAATCCATCACTGAACGTATCTTGCAGGCCATCGGTTTCGAACTGCTGGCGATTCTGATCTGTACCCCGTTGCTGGCGTGGATCATGGGCAAACCGCTGGTGGAAATGGGCGCCGTCACTATCGCCATTGCACTGCTCGCCCTGGGCTGGAACGTGGTATTCAACGGCTTCTTCGACCGGATGCTCAAGCGCTGGAACATCGCCCACAACGCCTGGGTGCGGGTGGCGCACGCGTTGCTGTTCGAGGGCGGGTTGATCGTGATGGGCGTGCCGCTGATTGCCTGGTGGTTGTCGGTCAGCCTGTGGCAGGCGTTCCTGCTCGACATCGGCGTGCTGCTGTTCTTCCTGCCGTACACCTACATCTACCACTGGGCTTATGACGTGGTGCGCGAGCGACTGGTGATGCGCAACGCTTGCCAGAGCTGAAAACAAAAAAATCGCAGCCTGTGAGGGCTGCGATTTTTTTGTCCGGACTTTGTTCGGGCTTAGAGAAACATCCCGCCCGACGCTTCAATCCGCTGTCCGTTGATCCACTGTGCCCCCGGCGACAGCAACAACGCCAGCGCGCCGCCAATGTCATCCGGCTGCCCGGCACGGCCCAGGGCGGTGTTGCTGGCGACCATGGCGTTCAGCGCCGAGTTGTCGCGCACCGCGCCGCCGCCGAAGTCGGTTTCGATGGCGCCCGGTGCCAGAATATTCACGGCTATCTGCCGCGCGCCCAGCTCCTTGGCCTGATAACGGGTCAGCACTTCCATCGCGCCTTTCATCGCCGCGTAAGCGGCATAACCCGGCAGGGTGAAACGGGCCAGACCGCTGGAAATGTTGATGATTCGCCCGCCATCGTTGATCAGCGGCAGCAGTTGCTGAGTCAGGAAGAACGGCCCTTTCAACTGCACGTTCATCAGCAGGTCGAACTGCGCAGGCGTGGTGTCGGCGAAGGAGGCATGCACGCCAATCCCGGCGTTGTTGATCAGGAAATCGAAGCGCGGCTGTCCGAGCTGTTGCAGTGCCTGCTCGACCCGCCCGGCGAACTCGGCAAAGCCTTCGCTGCGCCCGACATCCAGTTGCAGCATCACGGCGTTGGCGCCGAGTGCTTCCAGTTCCTGTACCAGCGCCTGGGCTTCATCGGCGCGGCTGTTGTAGGTGCCGATGATGTCCACGCCTTGCGCGGCGAGGTGCAGGGCGGCGTTCTTGCCGAGGCCACGGCTGGCACCGGTGATCAATGCGATTTTGCGGTTCATGGGTCTTCCTCGATGGCGGTGACGGTTGATGGGCAAAGTTTATTTATCCGCCATGAGGTGATAAACAGACTGAAACCGGAATCACTGGTCGGATTGTCCGAACAATTAATGGGTGGCCCATGAACAAACTGGAACTGCTGCGCACCTTCGTCCGGGTCAGCGAATTGTCGAGTTTTACGATGGCGGGGGAGAGTTTGGGGCTGCCGCGTTCGACGGTGTCTGAACAGGTGCAGGCGCTGGAAAGCCTGCTCGGCACGCGCCTGCTGCAACGCACCACGCGCCGGGTGCAGGCCACTCAGGACGGCGTCGCGCTCTACGAGCGCAGCAAGGATCTGCTGTCGCACATGGACGAAATCGAGAACCTGTTCCGTCAGGACGAAGCGTCGCTGACCGGGCGGATCCGGGTCGACATGCCGAACATTCTGGCGCGGCGGCTGATCATGCCCAAGCTGCCGGAATTCATGGCCCGTCATCCGAACCTGGAACTGGAAATCAGCAGCACCGATCGCCGGGTCGACCTGCTCGCCGAAGGTTTCGATTGCGTGGTGCGCATCGGCGCGCAGCCCGATCAGTCGGTGGTGGCGCGGCACCTGGGGGATTTCAGCATGATCAACTGCGCCAGCCCCGCGTATCTGGAGCGCTACGGTGTGCCGCAAACGCTTGAGGATCTGGGGCAGCATCGGCTGGTGCATTACGTCGGTGTGCTGGGTTCACGTTCGGAAGGGTTTGTTTACGAGCAGGACGGACAGATCCACCGGCTGCCGATGGCCGGCAGTGTGACGGTCAACAGCACCGATGCCTACGAGTCGGCATGCCTTGGCGGGTTTGGTCTGATTCAGGTGCCGCGTACCGGCATGAACACCTATCTGGACAGCGGCGAGATCGTCACCGTGCTGCCGCAATACACCGCGCCGGCGATGGGCATTTCACTGCTGTACGCCCGGCAACGGCATTTGCCTTTGCGGGTGCGGGTGTTCATGGATTGGCTGGGGGATTTGATTCGCTCAACGCTGTGATTACTGCCGCAACCCCCTGTGGGAGCAAGGGCTCTCACAGGGATTCCGCTGGATCAGAAGATCTGGGTAAACAACCAATACAGACTGCCCGACAGCACAATCGCCGCCGGCAAGGTCAGCACCCACGCCATCAGCAGATTGCGGATGGTCTTCATCTGCAAACCGCCACCGTTGGCGACCATGGTCCCGGCCACGCCCGAGGACAACACATGGGTGGTCGACACCGGCAGGCCGAACATGTCGGCGGCGCCGATGGTCAGCATGGCCACGGTTTCCGCCGACGCACCCTGGGCGTAGGTCAGGTGGGTCTTGCCGATCTTCTCGCCGACCGTGACCACGATCCGCTTCCAGCCGACCATGGTGCCCAGACCCAAGGCAATCGCCACGGCGATCTTCACCCACAGCGGAATGAACCGCGTGGCGTTGTCGATCTGTTGCTTGAACAGTTGCAGCTTGCCGCTGGTGTCGGCGTCGAAGCTGCCGACCTTGTTCTTCTCCATCAGGCGAATGGTTTCGCTGGCCAGGTACATGTCGTTACGCACGTTGCCCATGGCCTCGGCCGGGACTTTCGCCAGCGAGCCGTAGCCTTTGACTTCTTCACCGATGTGTCCGGTCAGGGAGGCGAGGGCAGGGATCAGTTGCGGCGTGGCTTGCTTGCTGCGCATGTAATCCGAGAGCACGGCGCGTGGATCGGCCGGTGTCGGCAGTGGCGCACTTTTCACCAGCGCTTGCTGGGTCACTTGGGCGACGGCGGCGAATTGCAGCGACTGTTCTTCCGGCATGGTGCGATTCAGTGCATAAGCCATCGGCAGAGTGCCGACCAGAATCAGCATGATCAGGCCCATGCCTTTCTGGCCGTCGTTGGAACCGTGAGCGAAGGACACGCCGGTGCAGGTCAGGATCAGCAAACCACGAATCCACCACGGCGGCGGGGTATTGCCTTCCGGTGCCTTGTACAGCGAGCGGTTCTTCACGAACGCGCGCAACGCCAGCAGCAACAGCGCTGCACAACCGAAACCCACCAGCGGCGACAGCAGCAGGGCGTAACCGATCTTGGTCGCCTGGGCCCAGTCCACACCGCTGGTGCCGTCGCGACCATGCATCAACGCGTTGGCCACGCCGACGCCGATGATCGAACCGATCAGCGTGTGCGACGACGAGGCCGGCAGGCCCAGCCACCAGGTGCCGAGGTTCCACAGGATCGCCGCGATCAGCAGGGCGAAGATCATCGCGAAACCGGCGGACGAACCCACTTGCAGAATCAGTTCCACCGGCAGCAGGGCGATGATGCCGAACGCTACCGCACCGCTCGAAAGCAGTACCCCGAGGAAGTTGAAGAATCCCGACCACACCACGGCCACATTCGGTGGTAGCGAGTGGGTGTAGATCACCGTGGCCACGGCGTTGGCGGTGTCGTGGAAACCGTTGACGAACTCAAAACCCAGTGCAATCAATAGCGCCACGCCGAGCAGCAGGAACGGCGTCCAGGTGGTGACCACCGTGCCGAGTTCGTGCATGTCGTGCATCAGACTGTAGGCGGTGAACAGCATCCCCATGGCCAGCACGGCGAAGAACACCACGTAAGTAAAGGGGCCGGTTTTTTTGTCGAGCGCCGGCCTGCCACTGGCAGTGGAGGCCAGGCTGGCGGTCAGGGAGGGAGTAGCCATGGGCGGACAATCCTGAACGGGGGAAGGAGTGTCGCCCATGATCGTTGCTAAATATTACAGAGAGGCTGCGACAGATCAGTGTTTGGCGGATTAGTCGCGCCGCCGGTCTTAATAATCCCGCCGCTTGCGAAACGCCCAGCGCCCGGCGATCACGGTAAACGTCGCCACCAGCGCTACCAGAATCCAGAACCCCTCCGGATCAGTGGCCAGCGGCACGCCGCCGACGTTCATGCCGAAGAAACCGGCAATGATGTTGATCGGCAGCGCCAGCACCGTGACCACGGTCAGGGTGAACAGCGTGCGGTTGCTCTGTTCGTTGAGGTTGGCGGCGATCTCTTCCTGCAACAGCTTGATCCGCTCGCCGAGGGCGGTCAGGTCGTTGATGATCAGCGCGAACTCCTCGGTGGACTTGCGCAGCTCCTTCACGTCCTCCTTCTGCAACCATGGCGGCGGGCGGTTGAGCAGGCGCAGCAGCGAACCCGGCTCCAGCGCCAGCAGCCGTTGCAGGCGCACCAGCACCCGCCGGTTGGCACCGAGTTCGGCGCGGTTGGTCGACAGTCGTGAAGACAGCAACTCGTCCTCGACCTGATCGACGCTCATGCTGGTCTTGCGCACGATCTGCGTCAGCACTTCGCCCTGATCGCGCAGCAGGTGCACCAGCAGTTCCGACGGCGAGCGAAAGCACTCGCCGGCCTTCACCGAAGAACGCAGCTTGTCCACCGAATGCAGCGGTTGCAGACGTGCACTGACGATCAGTTTGCTGCGCACGCAAACCCACAGCGTCGACACGTCCGACGACACCATGCTGCTGAGGTTGAACACCACGTCGTTGACCACCGCCAGCAACGCCGAATCGACATGCTCGATGCGGGTCGAGCGCGAACCTTCGTGCAGCGCTTCGAAAAACTCTTCGGGCAGTTGCAGATGGCTTTTCATCCAGCGCTCGCACGCGGCGTGGGCCAGGTTCAGGTGCAGCCAGAGAAATTCATCGCCCTCGCTGTCGTCTTGCAGGCAGCGCAGGGCGGTTGCCGAATCCACCTCGCGCCCGCGTTCGCCGGGGCGAAAGCGAAAGCCGTAAAGCAGGCCGAACAGGTCAGGATCACGATGGCTGATATCGAGGCTGTGGTTCATGAAGGCTCGCTGCGAAAAGGCGTCTGTCGCGGGATTTGCAGATTCACCTGAGCCGCATCATCGCAATCTCACATGACGCTTGTGTTACAGCAAAATGACGTCAAATCAATGCGTTACCGGCGGTCGGACTTTTCTCAAGAAGGGCGCTGGCACGCCGATCACGCATGAGTTAGGTTGCGCGCCTTCGGCCATGAGCCAAGGTCCGCCGACACGGATGTCCGGCAACAATTCACGTCTTACCGGGCGTGCCTCATCCCTGTCCTGAGTACCTGTGATGCTGCAAAAATCCCTGAGAGCGCAAATTCTCGCCCTGCTGAGCGGCAGCCTGCTGGCGATGCTGTTGATCGCGCTGGCCTGCTTTCATTTCCTGTCCAACGGCGTGCAGAACTACAGCCAATTGATTGCAGGTCCGTTGCACACCTCGCAACTGATCGACGAAGCCAACCTGCAATTCAAGGTGCAGGTCCAGGAGTGGAAAAACGTCCTGCTGCGCGGCAAGCAACCGGCGGATCTGGCCAAGTACTGGGGCCAGTTCGAAGACCGTCAGCGCGATGTGCAGGGCATCCTCGGTGAGCTGGCCAACCAGAAAGGCCTCGAGCCTGCGCTGAAAACCCGTATCGAACGCCTGCGCGAAGAACATCGTCTGCTCGGCGCCGCGTACCAGAAAGGCCGTGATGCCTACGTCGCCGCCGGTGCCGATCCGACTGCGGGCGATGCCGCCGTAAAAGGCGTGGATCGAGCCGCCAGCGACCAGATGAGCGAACTGGTGGTCGAGCTGCGAAAGCAGGGCACCGAGCAATCGGCGCAGATCAGCGCCAGTGCCGATCGCACCGTGTTACTGGGGATTCTGGTGATGCTCGCGTCCGGTCTGTTGATCGGTTTGCTCAGCTTGTGGCTGGTCAACCGCAACCTGGTCGAGCCGATCCGCAAACTCATCGACTACGTCACCCAGTTGAGCAAGGGCCGTCTGGTCGAGCGCGTTGCGAGTGACCGCCAGGACGAGCTGGGTAACCTGGCCGCAGCGGCCAACACCCTGCGCGACTTCCTCGCCGAAACCTTCAATCACCTGCAACGCAGCGCCAAGGATCTGGACAGCGCCAGCGGCGAGTTGAACGCCATCGCCACCGTGATGGCCGGCGGCACCAACGAGCAGTTCAGCCGCACCGATCAGGTAGCCACGGCGATGAACGAAATGTCCGCCACCGCCCAGGAAGTCGCCCGTCACGCGGCCGATGCAGCGCGTGCTGCCGACGATGCCGACCAGTCCGCCCAGCAGGGCGAGAAGGTCATGCAGAGCACCATCCACAGCATCACCCAGATGCGCGGTGAAATCGCCAACACCGCCACGGTCATCCGTCGTCTGGAAGCCGACAGCGGTCGCATCGGCAAGGTGCTGGAAGTGATTCGCGGGATCGCCGAGCAGACCAATCTGCTGGCGCTCAACGCCGCCATCGAAGCGGCCCGCGCGGGTGAAGCCGGGCGTGGTTTTGCGGTGGTCGCCGATGAGGTGCGCAACCTCGCGCAGCGTACGGCGGAGTCGATCATCGAGATCAACCAGATCATCCACAGCGTGCAGACCGGTGCGGTGGACGCGGCCCAGGCCATCGACAGCGGCCAGACCCGCAGCGATGAAAGCGTCGAGCAAGTGACCCAGGCCGGCGCCATGCTCGAGCGCATCACCCATGCGGTGGAAGCGATCCGTGACATGAATCGCCAGATCGCCACGGCGGCCGAAGAGCAGACCTCGGTGGCCGAAGACATCTCGCGCAACCTGACCGAGATCACCTCGATCGCCAGCACCAACCTCGACAACGTGCAGCGCACCGAAAGTGCCAGCCAGAACCTGCACGGCCTGTCCGGCCAACTGAACGACGTCACCGCTCGCCTGAGCGTCTGACCGGCCAGTGATTGTGTACCGGTTCGGATACCGAGTCGGTACACAGTCGATCTCAATTGGTGCAGACCGCCGCCGATGCCCGGCTATCCCATAACCGGCATTGGAGATTTCCCATGGTCAGCATCACGTCTGTTTCGATCAATCAGACCGTTACCACACCCACCAGCAAAACCTCGATTGCCGATACGGCCGACGACACCTCCACCGCAGCGGCGGCCAGCACCGGTGTGAAAGCCGACACCAGCAAAGTCGCAGCGGGCGGCGGTGCGGCGCCGGCGGGGGATAGCAGTTCCAGCAGCGATGAATCGGATACAGTGAAAGAACTGCGCAAGCAGATTGCCGAGTTGCAAAAGCAATTGCAGGAACAGCAACAGGCGTTGCAAGCGGCTCAGGCCAAGCAGGAAAGTCAGGATGCCAAGGCGGCGGATGTCGCGGCTGCGCAATCGCAGATTGCGACGACGTCGGCTTCGTTGCAGACGGCGACGGCGGCGTTGTTGGCGGCGTTGCAGGATTCGGATTCGAGTACGTCTGGTTCGCTGGTCAGTACCTCCGCATAAATTGCGGGCACAAAAAAAGCCGCACGATTTAACAATCATGCGGCTTTGTTTTATCAGCCAATCAAGTGTCTTGCTTGTTGCTCAGCACCTTGCCAGTCGTCGCATCGAAGTCCACATCGAACTCTTTGCCATCGGCGGTTTTCAGCTCGACTTCGTATTCGTAACCGTTGAAGTGGTTATCCAGGTCGGTATCGGTAATGGTCGCACCCGGATGCAGTTTCAGCGCTTGTTCGTTCATCGATTCCAGCGACTTGATCTTGCCGGACTTGACCAGTTCTGGGATCTGGTCAACGCGAACGTCAGCCTGGGCCAGGCCAGCGGTGAGGGTCAGGGCGGCAGCAGTAAACAGGGCAGTCAGGGTTTTCATCGGTTATTCCTTTGGGTGATTCGTTTAAGTGAGTTCAGGTTAATCGCCACAACTTAATTCACCCTTAAAACGTAGCGAGCAGGCCGGACTCCCCGAGGGAGCGAGCCTGCTCGCGATACTGACGCCCGGATTAACAGATCAGAAACCGTTGTTCTTCAACACCTGATCCACACTGGCGGCGGCCGGGCGTTTGTAGAACTTCAGCAGTTCGCTGGCGCGGTTGGTGAAGATGCCGTCGACGCCGGCGGCCATGACTTTTTCGAAGTCCACCGGCTCATCCACGGTGTAGACGTGCACCAGCAGGCCCTGATCGTGGGTGTATTTGTTCATCCATGGCTGCACCAGATCCGAATAGCTCTGATCGCCGCCGTGTGTCAGCTTCGCCGAAGGGCCGGTGCCGATCGCACCCTGAGCCTTGGCGTAGTCGATCCACTGCTTGAACTCGGCTTCGGATTTCGGCTCTTGCTTGCCGTAGAACGCGTTCTTGTCCTTCTCGCCGGAGTCGGCAAAGGTCACTTTGGATTTCGGCTCGATGCTGCCTTCGCCGACCCACAGCAACAGGATCTTCGGCACCTGCGGCATTTCCTTTTGCAGCATTTCCAGGCTGCTCTTCTCGAAGGTTTGCAGGATCACCTTGCCGTTGCTCTCGCCGACGCTGGCGACGTTCTTCGCCGGTTTGGCGTCCGCCGGAATCAACCAGCCGCGAGCCTGGAGTTTTTCCTTCAGGTCATGCTCGATCCCCGGGAACAGCTTCGGCTCCTTGGTTTCGATGTACAGGCCCGGCTTGTGCTGCGGGTTGGCCTGGGCGATATCGATGATCTCGTCCAGGGTCAGAATCTTCAGGCCGACGTAGGACGGGCGGGCGCGATCCGGGTACTTGGCGTTGTACCAGCTGCCGGCGTCGAGGGTTTTCAGTTCGGCCATGGTGAAGGCATTGGCCGGGCTGTCCTTGCGCTCCGGGAACTTGGTAGCGACGTCCGTGGTGCGTTGCAGGTTGTCGTCGTGCAGGGCGAACAGCACGCCGTCCTTGCTGCGCTGCAAGTCCATTTCCAGGTAATCGGCGCCCAGGTCGCGGGCCAGTTTGTAGGAGGCGGCGGTGGATTCCGGGGCATCGAAGGAGGCACCACGGTGGGCGATCACCGCCGGGCGCGGAATGCCCTCGGAGGCAGCGAGCGCAGCGGGGCTCGGCTGGCTGGCGGCGTGGGCCTGACCGAGGCCGAGCAGCAGGCTCAGCAGCAGTGCGCTTTTGGTGAACGTGGCGGGCATGTCGAGGTCCTTTCGCAGGTATTTTCGAAGATGTACCTTTTAGCAACTCAAACGAAAACGTGCTATCGCGAGACCGACATAAACGTACTGAAAGCGAAAAATTGCGCACTTTTGTGCGTTCGTTTGCAGTACGCTTGGCCACGGCAACCGCCCCGGCAGAGGGCTGGCCTCTATGCCCTGCGTGTAAACCTTCGATCACTTTTGTGAGGTTTACCATGCGCATCACATCGCAACTGATCTGCCAAGCCGCCGACGACCTCAAGGGCTTTGTCGGCCTCAACCGCAAGACCGGCCAGTACCTCGTGCGTTTCAGCGAAGACTCGTTCGGCATGGACGTGGCCGATGACGGCATCATTCCGTGCAGCGAATTTGTCTGGGCCCCGGCCACTGAACAGACCATGACCCTCAAGCGCGAACTGATCCAGTTGCTGCTGGACCAGAACATCGATGACCGGATCAACATCACCGAACCGTTGCGCGTTTACATGAATAAACGCGAAGTACCGGAGATTGAGGCGATGCGTAGTCTGGTGAAGGGCTGAGGTTCTGCTGTGACTGTTGCGGCCCCTTCGCGGGCAAGCCGCCTCCCACAGGTTATAGGTTGTCTGAAGATCACACTGTACCCGTGGGAGCGGGCTTGCCCCGGGCGGCGTTCCGACGAAAGGGCCAGTGAGTACACCTTGGTACTCACTGGCCGAACCGATACTCCCGCTCCACCCGACACACCCGCGTCTGAAACGCCGAGTACCATTCAGCCCGCCCGCGCGCCTGAATCACCCGGTGCTCCGGATGCTCGCGCCAGGCGAGAATCGCCGCCTCGCTTTCCCAGTACGAAACCGTTATCCCCACTCCGTCCGCGCCCCGGATCGAATCGATACCGAGAAACCCCGGTTGCTCTTTCACCAGTTGCATCATGCGCTCGGACGCTTCGGTGTAGCCGTTGTCGCCTTCGGTGCGGGTCGAAGTGAAGATCACGGCGAAACACTCAGTGTTCGGTTTCATCGAGATTGCTCCGAACAGGCTTCAACAAACGCCCGCACCAGTGGCGGCAATTGCCCCTTGAGCGCTGTGCGTTCCGGCTGGAACAGTGTGGCGACGAAGAACACATGGTTTTTCAGTTCAATGGCGCGCAAGTCGCCTGACGAATCGTGACCTACGGCGTGTAGTTCATGGGTCAGCAACGCCCGTTCGAACTGCGGATTCACACCGTAGCGGCAGCGATAGCCTTCACGAATCTCCGATGTTTCGTACGCCTTGGCGATCAACGAACCGGGCACCAGATGAATGCTGTCCACCGCTTCCACCAGAGAGCAGGTCAGCGGCGTGAGCACCGCGCGGCTGGCGTCTGGCGAGGTTTCGCCGTGCTCGGCATCGGCCCAGCCCAGCACGTGGCGGGAAAACTCCAGCACGGCATGTTGAAAACCGCCGCAGGTGCCGAGGAAAGGGCGCTGCTGTTCGCGGGCAAAGCGGATGGCCCGCAGGGCGCCGGCTTCACTCTTGTAAGGGCTGGCCGGAACGCACCAGAAACCGTCGAAACGGTCGAGCGGTGTATCGGGGTGAATCCCGTCCGTGGCCAACCATTCGAATTCGACCGGACGGCGAAGGCGTTCCGCCGTCATTCCAAGGGCGACCGGGATGGCCTGGTGGGCAGTGACTTGCCGGTCGTAGTCACCGATCAGGGCGATGCGCAAGGCTCTGGATTCCATGAGTGTTCGCTGTGCTTGTTGAGGGATGACGCTCACTATAGATTGGCGTTCACGCACTCAATATGGGCGTTTCCCCAAGTGATTAATGCAGCGACGCACTATCGGCTCGACTTCCCGGATCTGGCGCTGATTCTCGCCCTGGTGCGCGGCGGCTCTCTGGCTCGGGCCGCGCAGCTGTTGAAGGTCGATGTGTCGACGGTGTTTCGCGCGGTGCGCCGACTGGAAGCCGCGCTCGGCCAGCAACTGTTCGAAAAAAGCCGCGTCGGTTACCTGCCCACCAGCCTCGCGCAGACCTTGGCCGAGCAGGCCGAACGCGCTGAGCAGGCACTGGAGGCGGCGCGAATCGGCGTGGAGCAGGGCGGCGAAGTGGTCAGCGGCACGGTGCGCCTGACTTGTACCGACTCCGTGCTGCAAGGTCTGCTGCTGCCGGCGCTGGCGCGGTTCATGCCGAACTATCCGGCACTGACCATCGAACTGAGCACCTCCAATGATTTCGCCAACCTCAGCCGCCGCGATGCCGACATCGCCTTGCGCCTGACGCGCACACCACCGGAGCATCTGGTCGGACGGGAGCTGGCGAAGATTTCCTACCGGGTCTGCGCCAGTCAGCGTTATCTACAAAATGTTGAATCGGCCGATCTGGCGGCGCTGACCTGGATTGCCCCGGACGACTTTCTGCCCGATCACCCGACCGTCGTCTGGCGCCGCCAGCACTTGCCTGGCGTGACGCCGGGCTATCGCTGCAACAGCATGCTGTCGGTGACGGAGCTGGTGCGCGCCGGGCTTGGCGTGGCGGCGTTGCCGGACTTTCTGATAAACGAAGGGCTGCAAGCCCTGAGCGAACCCTTGCACGGTTACGACACCGCGCTGTGGCTGCTGACCCGCCCGGACTGCCGCGCGTTGCGCTCGGTGGTCACGCTGTTCGATGAACTGGGGCGGGCGCTGAGGTTTTCGTGATCAGCCCTGCTGGGTCTGGCGCATGTGATCGTGCAGTTCGCGGGTCAGGCCTTCGATGCGCTCGGTCAGGTTCTTGGTCATCTCCGTGAGTCGGGTGTTCTGCTCCAGCAGCTCAAGCAGTTGCGCGGTGTTCTTCGCCGCTTGCGCCTGGCGTTCGCTGTTGGCCACGGCCAGGGCTTCGCGATGTTGCGCGTCAGCGTCCGATTGCGCTTTGTCGCGTGCAGCCTGACGAGTCTGTGCCAACAGAATCAGCGGCGCGGCGTAGGCGGACTGGAGGCTGAAAGCCAGGTTCAAGAGGATGAACGGATAAACGTCGAAATGGGTCACGCCAAAGATATTGAGACTGATCCACAGCACCACGATCAGCGTCTGCGCGCCGAGAAAGGTCGGCGTGCCGAAAAAACGCGCAAACGCCTCGGCCCGCAAGGCGAACTTGTCGTTACCGAAGGTTGTGTTGAGGTGGGCGTGGGGGCGATGAAAGCGCAGGTGATCGACGAGGGCGGTGGATGATTCGGTTTTTTCGGTGGTCATGACGGACTCGGCAGGGCTTGGGACGTTGAGTCACTATAGCCCTGCGTCGCCCGTGTTGGCCTTATCCCGGCGCACGCTCGTTGGCAAACATGCTCACCGCTTCCACCGCCTCGCTGGCGCCGTCCCGAATCTGCAGAATCACCGTACCGGCCTGATCCGCCAGCTCCACACCTTGCGCCGCGCGCCCTCGGGTGCCGTCCATGCTCTTGATCGCCTGACGGGTTTCGGTCTGGATCAGGCTGATCATGTTGGAAATTTCCGCTGTGGAGCCGCTGGTACGCGCCGCCAACTGCCGCACTTCATCGGCCACCACGGCAAAACCGCGACCCTGCTCGCCGGCACGGGCAGCTTCGATGGCGGCGTTCAGGGCCAGCAGATTGGTCTGATCGGCAATCGCGCGGATGGTGTTGACGATGGCAGTGATCTGCTCGGAGCGTTCGCCGAGCTGCGCGATGAGGGTTGAGGATTCGGCAATGTCGTCGGCAATCTCGCGCATTTCACTGGCGGCTTGCTGAATCACTTGCGTACCTTGCTCGGCGACTTTTCGGGTGGCCACCGAGATGTGATAGGCGGCGCTGGCACTGCGCGCATCCTGCTCGTGCTGTTCGACCCGGGCGGTCACGTCCGACGCGAACTTCACCACTTTGCACAAGCGGCCGGCGGCGTCGTAGACCGGGTTGTAATTGGCTTCAAGCCACACGGTCTGCCCGCGTTTGTCGACGCGTTCGAACTGGCCCTGGAACAATTCGCCCTGATTCAACCGGCGCCAGAAATCCTGGTAGGCGCTGCTGTTGACCAGTTGCGCGGGGCAGAACAAGCGGTGATGTTTGCCTTTGAGTTCGGCAAGGGTGTAACCCATGCGCGTCAGGAAATTCTGATTGGCGGTGAGAATATTGCCGTCGAGATCGAATTCGATCACCGCCATGGCGCGGTCGATCGCCTGCAATTTCGCATTGGCTTCGCTTTCCTGCTGCACTTTGGCGGTGACATCCATCGCGTACTTGACCACTTTCACTACGCGGCCCGAGTCATCCTTGATCGGGTTATAGCTGGCTTCGAGCCAGATCGGTCGGCCCTGACTGTCGATGCGTTCAAAGGTGCCGGACTGGAACTGGCCGCTTTTCAATCGCGACCATAATTCGGTGTACTGATTGCCACGGGCAAACTCGGGAGAACAGAAATGGCGATGGGGCTGCCCGACCACCTGTTCGCGGGTGTAACCCATGGTTTTCAGGAAGTTGTCGTTGGCGCGCAGAACGACACCGTCGACATCGAATTCGATCACTGCCATGGAGCGGTTGATCGCTTCCAACAGGCCGGCTTGTTGGTTGATGGTGTTTTGAAGATCGACGAGGGCGGTCTTGTGACGATTGAAAATCATGCTCGTGGCACTCTGGAAATAGGGCTGAAGGTGGGGTCCCTGTTTCCGCGTCAGCCAGCCGGATATCTCGATGGCTGGAAGCAGTGTGCCAGCATCCTGGCTGGCGGATTAACTTATACAAAACTTTATAAACTTGTACAAGAAATCGATTTTTCTCAATTTTGTACAAGTTTTTTCAGGCGGGTGATCGGCTCAACGCTACGCTGATTGTGTTACGTCCCGTGTGCTTGGCCGTGTACAGCGCCTTGTCGGAATCTTCGAACCACTCAAGGGCATCGACGTAAGAGGTTTGATAGCGAGCAAGCCCGATACTCAGGCTGACCCGCAGCTCGAAAACGTCGGGATGGCGGTATCGATCCAGTGCCTGACGCAGTTGCTCCATCAGCGCTTCAGCCTTGCTCAGGGGCAGGTTGGGCAGGATCACGCAGAATTCATCGCCACCGTAACGCCCGGCCAGCTTGCTTTCGTCGAGTACGAATTTCAGCTCATGGCTTAACTGCCGCAGCACCGCGTCGCCGACGATGTGCCCGTAACTGTCGTTGATCGACTTGAAATGATCGATGTCGATCAGCGCCAGGATGGCTTGGGAATTGTGCTGGCGGCACTGCTGGAACTTGAGGTGCAGCAGGTCTTTCCAGGCGCCGTGGTTGAGCAGGCCGGTCAGGCTGTCGGTACGGCTCAGGGCGCTCAGGGAGCGTTTGTGTTCGGCGAGTTTGATCGCCAACCGGTAGCAAACCATTCCCAAAGCCAGCGGATAAAGGGTCAGCATTGGCAGGCAGGCCCAGACCTGAGTCTGTGTGGCCGTCAGGGTGAAATGGACGCCGAACACTGACCAGCCCAGCAGCACGCCGATCACCTGGGCGAGGGCGCCCAGCCAGAACAGGCGCACGCCACCGGCGGCCACGTTGTTCATGGTCATCATCGACAGAATGGTCACGGTGGTCAGCGGATTGAACTGGAAACAGGCGGTCCAGAAACCGCCGAATACCGAGTCATAGAGCAGGTTGCGACGTTCGGCGCGATAGGGAAAGGCCGAGCGGGTCGACCATTGATAGGCCACATGCGGCCAGAGAAAGCCGTTAAACAGCAACACGGCCCAGAGCCAGGATGGCATGTTCAACGGATACAGCGCGGCACCCACACTGAAGAAGCCGATGCCTAATCCGATGGCCCGCGGCAAGTAAATGCGCCTGGCGAATGACAAACCTTTGCCGCGTTGGTTTTCCATGATGTTCTACGCCAGATTCATTCTGAAACACTTTGCAGTGTAATTCTTCAGACAGACCGTTCATCGGCCAATGACAGGCATTGTCATTTATTCCAGCGGGAAAATTCAGTGTCCTTGTGAGCCATTTACCATGGCGCAGGCCTGAGCTAGAGCTGATAGCAGGTCAGGAACATGTCGAGTGCAGAGTCGACCACAGCATTTTGCGTAGTGCTGTCGAGCGAGGGTTGGCCCAGGGAGATCTGTGGCCAGAAGGCAAAGGTTTTCAGCAGCCCCTGCACTTGATGGGCGGCAAACGCCGGATCGACCGGTTTCAATCGACCATCCGCCTGGGCGGCGCGAATCCACACAGTCACGCTTTCCTCACGTTCGCCCATGCGCGCCACCATGTTCTGCGCGCGCTCCGGCGAGTGGATCGCCGCTGCGATAGCGACACGGGCCAGATTCATGAAATTGTCGTCCGCCATCATCTGCAGTTTGGCCAGCAGCATGGTTCGCAATTGATCGCGCAATGGCTGATCGGGCTGATACGAGACGGTTTGCTCGGTGCTGATCCGTGCCCACAATTGGTTGAGAATTTCGGCGAACAGCTCTTCCTTGCTCGGAAAATGGTTGTACACCGTACGCTTTGACACCCCGGCCGTGGCCGCGATCTTGTCCATGCTGGTGACCTCGAAACCGTTGGTACGAAATTCGGTGATCGCAGCCTGGATGATGGCTTCGCGTTTACGGTCAGTGAGGCGCTGAGGAGCTGTCATAAATTCGATTCGGCAGAAAAAGGGTGAAGTTACACTCGGCAGTTTACTTGTCATCGGGTTTGATGCAACCTAGAAAGTACACCGGTCAGTGTAATGTTGCGTTAATCGGTGCAATCTAAAACCCGATGTCCGGCTGATGCGTGCGTGCCTTGGCCATTTATCGTCCCAACGTGGAAAGCCGTGCATTGCGCGGTGTTTCCGGAGTCATTCAGTCATGGCCAAATCAAATTCCCCCGCGGTTAGTCCAGCACCTGAAGCTTCGCGCCAGGCCGAAGGGACTTTCCGCAACCACGCGCCGGTGCAGCGCGAAGGTTTGCGCAAGATGCTGCGCATCATGTGGAACATGATCTTCCACAAGCCGCGCAACACCCGTCCTGCGTCGGCCATCCCGGTGCAGCCACTGACCCGCGCTGACCTGATCGCGGCCCCCAACCACAGTGTTTATCGCCTCGGCCATTCGACCTTGCTGCTCAAGCTGCAAGACAAATTCTGGATCACCGATCCGGTGTTCGCCGAGCGTGCCTCGCCGGTGCAATGGGCCGGGCCGAAACGCTTTCACCAACCGCCGATCAGCATTGATGAGTTGCCGCCGATCGAAGCGGTGATCCTGTCGCACAACCACTACGACCACCTCGACTATGAAGCGGTGCTGAAACTGGCGGACAAGGTCAATGTGTTCCTGACCCCGCTGGGCGTCGGTGACACCCTGATCAAATGGGGCATCGATGGCAGCAAGATCCGCCAGTTCGACTGGTGGCAGGGCACCGAAGTCGCCGGCATCCGCTTCATCGCCACCCCGTCGCAGCACTTTTCCGGGCGGGGTCTGTTCGATAGCAACCAGACGCTGTGGGCATCCTGGGTCATCATCGACGGTGACAAACGGATCTTCTTCAGCGGCGACAGCGGCTACTTCGACGGTTTTAAACGCATTGGTGAAGAGTACGGACCGTTCGACCTGACGCTGATGGAAACCGGCGCCTACAACGTCGAGTGGCCTCACGTGCACATGCAACCGGAAGAAACATTGCAGGCTCACCTCGACCTCAAGGGCCGCTGGCTGTTCCCGATCCACAACGGCACGTTCGATCTGGCGATGCACGCCTGGCATGAGCCGTTCGACCGCATTCTTGCGCTGGCATGGGAACGCAGCGTGTCGATCACCACGCCGAGAATGGGCGAGGCGTTTAACCTGATGCAACCGCAGCGTGGGGACGCGTGGTGGTTGGAAATGGAACAAGAGATGTCAGAAAAAGGGAGCATTGCTTGTAGCGGCTACAAGGCAGGGTGAGTTTTCCTACCTGTACTGGTTCTTGTTGCTGACAGCCGATTCCTGCGGCTTCGGTAGGCTGGGTCGCGAGTGAAATGACTCACTCGTGATTGGCTTAAACAAGGATTAGAAAATGAAATTCCGCTTTAACGGCAGACAGAATGCGCTCGCGCAGGCCTTCCTGCTTTCGCTCACCAGCAGCGGCGCCTTCGCGGCGCCCTCCAGCGCCCCCCTTGAGTACGCAAGCGCCAGCGAGCTGAGTGCAATGATGGTCAGCAACGAACTGACTTCAGTCGCGCTGGTTCAGCACCTCATCACACGCATTGCGGATCTGGACAAGCAAGGTCCGACCGTCAATGCCATTATCGAAATGAATTCCCAGGCTCTCGACATCGCAGCCGCGATGGACGAAGAACGTGCGCAAGGCAAGATCCGTGGGCCGCTGCACGGTATTCCCGTGCTGCTGAAAGACAACTTCAATACCGCCGACACCATGCAAACCAGTGCAGGCTCACTGGCCATGGTCGGGCAACCGGCGGCTCAAGATGCGTTCACGGTTAAACAACTGCGCGATGCCGGCGCCATCCTGCTGGGCAAGGCCAACATGAGCGAGTGGTCGGGGATGCGGGACTTGTCGCTGCCCTTGGGATGGAGCGGACGTGGTGGCCAGGGGAAAAATCCTCATGTCCTCAGCGAAAGTACCTGTGGTTCCAGTTCAGGTTCGGCGGCAGCGGTTGCCGCAGGGCTCGCTCCACTGGCCCTGGGCACTGAAACCAACGGCTCGATCAGTTGCCCGGCGTCGGCCAATGGTGTGGTTGGCGTCAAACCGACGCTCGGATTGTTCAGCCGCTCCGGCATCGTGCCTATCACCCGCTTGCAAGACACGCCGGGCACAATGACCCGAACCGTGCGGGATGCCGCGCTGTTGTTCAACGTCATGCAAGGCGTTGATGCCTCTGACAACGCCACTGCTGACGCGCCCACTGGCGTCGACTACACCGCATTGCTCTCCAGTGAAGCGCTGCAAGGCAAACGGATCGGTTATCCGATTGCATACACCGGATCCCACGCTACGGTACTGAACCCGAGTCTGGAGATGCTTGCTGCAATGGCCACGCTGGAAGAGCAAGGCGCTACGCTGGTCCCGCTGACTGTGCGTCTGCCGGACATCGATGACTACATTAACGGTCTGATGGGCGCGATGAAGCATGAGCTGCCCGAATATCTGGCCAGCCGCCAAGGCTTGCCGATTGACTCCTTGCAGGCACTGATAGATTTCAATCAAGCCAACCCCGTTGACGATTCATTCGGCCAGCAGACGCTTGAGGCCATCAACGCATCGGCGCTTTCCCGCCAAGAGTCGAGCACACTGCTTACTACTATCAGTCAGAACTTCAAAGACGCTATCGATGAGCAGGTGCGTGAGCACAATCTGGATGCACTGTTCGCCGAAGCGGACGGCTTTTCCCAGTTCTCCGCCGCCACCGCAGGCTACCCGGCAATCACCTTGCCCTCGGGCATGAACGATGACGCCACGCCGACCTCCGTGACCTTCTACGGCCAGCAGTGGAGCGAGCCACAGTTGTTTGCCATGGCTTACAGCTACGAACAGGCTTCGATGGAATTGCGTCATCCGGGGTTCAAGGAGTAAACACCTTGTTGGCGTGCGTTGTCTTCGATTATTTGAAGCACTGCCGTATCAAGCGAACACCACCTCAATTCGGCCCTCTTTGCGAGAGCGGGGGGCCGGTTTGACCACAATCTGCACATCTCGGCCGAGGTGGGAAAGGCATTCCATCATCTTGGCCTCACTGATGCCGCGGAATTTTCCTCTCAGCATTTCGGATAACTTGGGTTGTGATAACCCCAAGATTTCAGAAGCTTGAGATTGAGTGAGATGACGCGCTTTGATGATTTCACCGATCTTTGAGGAAAGCTGTGATTTGATCCTCATCTCATTGGCGTTTGGTATCTCTAGATCCTCGTAGATGTTCCCTCTGCTTTCTTCGATTCCAATCAATTTCGAGTTCCTTCCGCGTGTGGGCCGACCTCAACGGGTCTTTTCAATCAGCCATTGCATAAGTTTCGCGATCAACCGACGTGGGTATCGCACCTCCGACATTCCCCCCACGCCCCGGCGCAAACCCCGGGAAGAACACCAACCCCTGCGCCTCAAACCGATAGGTCAACGCCAGCCGCACCGAATCCGCCACGTCCTGCTGCGCTTCGAATCGCTGAATGTCGTCTACTGAAACCTTGGCCTCTCGCGACAACTGTTCAACGCTCCAGCCCAACATCCCTCTGGCCTGGACGCAATGGGTCGGGGTGAACTGGAAAAGGGCGATACGTTCGAGGATGAGGTTCATCGCTGAAGAGGCCATGGTGTGCTCCGGGCTCGAGAGTGCTGATGGAAAATTTACTGTGTTTTTGTACAGTTGTTTTCGGCCGGGATCAAACGCATTTTTTGATTTGCCCTAGTTCGCCGCCTCCAACCAGACGGACGGTGCCTGACCGAGGATTCGACGGAACATCGTCGAGAACGCCGCCGGGCTGTCATAGCCGAAATCCAGGGCAATCCGCGTCACTGATTCACCCGCCGCCAGCCGTGCCAGCGCCAGTACCACGCAGGCGCGCTGGCGCCATTGACTGAAACTCAGGCCGGTCTGTAGACGAAACAATCTGTTGAAGGTGCGCAAGCTTACGTGCAGGTGATCGGCCCATTGCTGGGGGGATTGATGGGCATTCGGTTGATGCAGAAAGGTCTGACACAGTTCGAGCAGTCGTCCGTCAGACGGCAGCGGGATATGCAACGGTAACGGTGCACTGCGCACCAATTCATGCAGCAACAGATCGATCAGCACGCCATCGCGCCCGGTCAGGTCATAAGTCAGCGGCAACTCCACGGCTTCCATCAGCAAATGCCGCATCAACGGCGACACACTGATCACCTGACAACGCTCACCCAGATCCACCGCCCCCGGCTCGATGTACAAACTGCGGGTACTGACCCCGAGCATCAAAACCTCATGCGCCACTCCCGGCGGAATCCACACCGCCCGCTGCGGCGGCACTACCCAGTTGCCATCATGCGTGCTGACCTGCATCACCCCGGTCGCGCCGTACAACAATTGCGCCCGCCGATGTGTATGACGTGGCAACAGATGGCCGTGGGAATAATCCGTGCCGATCGCCACCACCGGGCGCGGCGTGTCATCCAGCAGATTGATCGAAACATTGCGCATCGAGCGGCACCCAGCTGTTGGCGTAAACGCCAACATTATTGGCTGACTTGCTGAAGCAGGCCAAGCGCCACCGCACTATCGTCGACCGCTCCCCAATAACGGACGACGCGCCATGTTCTACCTCCTGCTGACACTCTTCGGCTGCCTGACCGGTGTCACCGCCGTGCTCTTCGGCTTCGGCGGCGGCTTCGTCGTCGTCCCGCTGCTATATCGGATGCTCACCGCCAGTCACGGCGCCGACGATCTGATCAGCCAATCCGCCATGCACATCTCCGTCGCCACCTCGACCTGCGTGATGATCGTCAACGCCCTGGTCGCCACCGACAAACACCGCCGCGCCGGCAACCTCATCCGTGATTACCTGTGGCCCTTGGGCGGGTTCATCGGAATGGGCGCGGTCGTCGGTGCAATCGCAGCGGTGTGGGTCAGCGGCGAAGTCATTCGTTATGCCTTCATCGCCTACCTTGGCGTGACGATTGTCGATTGCCTGCTGCGACGCGGCTTTCTTACGCGATCCGAAGGCGTTATCCCACGGCGACTGGGAACGGTGGAAACATCTGGCGGCGGTGTAGGTATTGGCGCCATCGCAACCTTTCTCGGCGTAGGAGGAAGCGTCATGACCGTGCCGTTATTGCGGCGTTGCGGGTTGAGCATGTCGCAGGCGACGTCCATGGCCAATCCGTTGAGCGTGCCGGTGGCATTGGCGGGAACGCTGACGTACATGCTGATGGCAGTGTTCAGCGAGACAGACCTCGGGCCGTGGTTTGTCGGGTATCTGGATCTGCTGGCATTTGCGGTGCTGACGCTGGGCTCGATGCTGGGGATTCGACTGGCCACGCCGTGGATCGGGCGGATAGCGGATCGGGTGCATGCTTGGGTCTATATTGGATTGTTGGTTATTGTGATGTTGGGAATGTCGGTGAAGTAATCGTCTACCGACAGACCCATAATCCATCGTCCCCAGTATTTATCAGAGATCAAGGATGCTGATCTTCAATTGCACCGAAGCTGCCAGCAAGTTCTTCAGTCGTGTCCACCAGGGAAAAAAGATCACCCCGGTGGATTTCGCCCCGCCGTCATCAACCATCGAAGATGATGAGATGGACAGTGGTGTCGAACAGTGGCTGGTGCATGCGATCACCGTGCAACGAAAGCATGTGCTGTTCGCCATGCATATCAAGACTCGCTATTGCATGGTTTTCGCCGACATGAAAAAGGCCGATCTGGATGCATTTGTGGGGCAATTCGCTGATCGCTGGTTCAACGGTGTCATGCTTCATGCAACCCATCACGGGCTCTCCGAGTGGATTGATATTGAACCGTTGATTGGGCGATTCCAGTGGATGTGTCGACCGCAGCAGTTCTATCGCCGCAGCCATCGCAGCGCACAAAAACACATCGGTGAAATTGCCTGGGTCTTCCGGGACAAGGCCGCAGGGGCCGGTTGTTTACCGCCTGATGAAGTCGCAGCCATGGTGTTCGACGCGCAGATGAACGACACCCCGAGAAACAGCAAGGGCGCCAAGGGTTACTACTACCCGGATGAGGAGATGACCGTTCATTGGCTTCGTCGTTATTGCGCTCTGGATGAGGACGAAGTTCAAGCGGCCAAGGACCGGCGCAAGCAAGTGTATCGGGAGATCGCAGCAGTCGAACGCGCAGCCTGGCTGGAAGAATACAACCGACGAAACTCGATTACTTAAGCAACCCTCGCCATAATCCGCCCCGCATTCACAGCGCCGGTACTCACGTCCCGGCGCGACCTCCGACTCACTCAGGGATCGATCCATGCTCAAGGGACTGTTGCGCCTGGCGCCATATGCCGCCGCATTGTTTTCACTGCTTTCCATCGCTCAAGCTGACGACGGCAGACGTGTGTTCACCGGCACGCTGGGCAAGACGCCGATTGTGGTGGAGCTCAACACCCAGCAGCAGGACGAAGTGACCGGCCGTTACTTCTACGAGAAGTATCACCGTGATCTGCCCCTCAGTGGCGCATTGCTGGACAGCACGCTGACGCTGGTCGAGGGCAACAATCGCTACGGCGATGACAAGCCACTGCCAACTTTGAAACTGGAAGAAACTGCCACTGGCTGGCAGGGCGAGTGGCAAAGTCCGAAGGGCAAGAAGCTTTCAGTGCAACTTTCCGAGGCCAGGCTTCCAGCGCCGACAACTTCTACGCTGCCCTTCATCGCCGCGCTGCCAAACGGCGAGCCGTATGAATATTTGCGACTACAGGGACTCAAGCTCAAACCGCTGAAGAAACAAGACTTCATGGGTTACACCCTGCAATGGTGGACAGAGCCGGAGTCAAAGATCTCGCTGTTCAGCGTAGAGTCCGGTCTGCCAAAAGACGATCTGCAACGGGTTAACCAGCAGTTGCTTGGACGGTTGTGGAATGAGGTCATCCGATATCACGGTTGCCAACTGCATGGTGGGGAATACGTCGAGTTCATGCAGGACGCAGAACCCAAAATGATTTCGCCAGCCGTGGTCAGCCTGAACATCTCGACCAGCTATTTCTGCGGTGGCGCGCATCCGGACTTCGGTGATTCACCCCTCAACATTGATGTAAGCACAGGCCATCCGTTATCACTCGAAGATGTGTTGTGGGTAGGTGAGGGCAAGCCACTGCTGCATGCCGAACGAGACAGTCTGGGTGACAAACCCTTGAGCCAAGCCGAAAGTGACGCGCGTTATCAGTATGAAAACAAAGAACTGGTGCCTTGGCTGATCAAGCAATTCACCGCCCTGTACCCCGCAGAAATGAAGAAACCGACGCAAGATGACGATTGCGACTTCACGGAAGAAAGTGTTTGGGGTTCTTCGCCGTGGTACTTCACCGCGAAAGGTTTGTACCTGGGCGCCTACTTCGCCCGCGTACAACGCTCTTGCGATAGGCCAGACTGGTCAGTCCTGCCGTATTCCCTCATCAAACAACACCCCGGCGCCGTCAAACTGCAACTGCCCCAGGGCTGACCATCACGCCAGCCCCGGCGCTTCACGAATAATGAAGTGATCCAGATTCTCGATATTGGCATTGAAGACCTCGAAAGGCTTTTCGGGGTTCTTCTTGCCCGGCACCTGCTTCAACTCCGGCGTCACGCCATAAAAGAAGCAGAACAACGCCTTATCGCTGTCGATGGCGTGCTTGATCTCTTCCAGAAACGCCTTGCGCTTGCGGTAGTTGTCGATCAGCTTTTTGTTGAGATAGACACTGACCGGATAAGGCTTCTTCTTGCTGTCATCCGGCTTCTTGAACCAGACCTTATCCTCGAAATCGATCCGGAAACTGGCGCTGTGAAAGTCCTCGATCTTCTTGATCCGGCCCCAATAAATCAGCCCCTTGTTGTCCATCAAATACTCAATCTTCTTGAAGAACGAACTGTACGGCGCCGTGTGTTCGCCAATCTTCAATGGCATACGCTTGAGCAAATCCTTGTCCGCGAAGTTCGACACAAAACACTCCACGGGGTGAGCGAAGACACTGGTCTTGTCCGGCGTCGTCTCACGACTCGGCGATTCTTTTGAGGGATTAGTCGCCACTCGCACCGGATCATCCCGCAACACATCCGCGGTCCCCGCTGGCGCGGCAGGCTTGCGCACGTACTCACGGCGCGTCAGCAACAACTCCGACGGGAAATGCTCCTCCCGCCCGTCATCCGATTCCCCATCCGCCGCCTCAACCCCCGACGCCGACGTCTTCAAACTCACATACGGACAACCCGCCACATGCTGCGTACCGGGCAGATTCTTGAAGTGCGGCGTGCGCACGTAATTCACGTTCTTGGCGTTGAACGTACCCAACTCGTTGGAGGCATCGAACGCCGCACGACAGGCGTCGTTGGGGCACTGGAAGTGTTCCTTCGCGGAATCGAACGCCACCGTCTCATCAAAATTGAGATCGCGAACGTCATAGATCGACAGTTTGTCGTCGAGGCTGAGGCAGTAGGCGAGATCGAATTTCATGGTAGGGCTCGGGTCCTTGAGTGGGGGGAGGAGAATTATCCCCGATGGGTTGTGAAGCTGCCCCAATACGGACAACTGGGTTATGCGTTCTAACTGGCTGACTGCCAAATACCTTCTAGCTATTCAGCCTCTAACCCCTCGACGCTCCTATAAAACTTAGCAGTGAACTCTTCTTTGTCGCTCGAGTAATGGCAACGTCGATGGCAGTTTGGGCACAGGGCTACTGCGTTGCTCGTACGGTCTGTCCCCCCGTTAACGAGATGTTTCAGATGATGAACTTCAAGAAAAGGTTTGCCATCAGCATCTTGGAATGGCGCTTTTTGGCCACACCCTTCGCAAATGCCTTGAGAACGTTTCAGAACCCATTTTTTCACATTTAATTTGCGCGAAAGCCTAACTACCGTCGCGCTAGTCTGCTTCGGGTTGAGTACACCCGGGGGCGCATCATTCAATTCAGGTGCGGAAGGTTCGATCAGCCGGAGTCGAGTCAGCTGAGCGCCTCTTCGTGAGCCGTTTCGTATCGCTTCCATGTCTTTTTTAGTCAGGATCTCTTTGATACGCGTAATGACACCGGAGCCGAGATTTTTCGCCGAAACGTAGCCTGTAATTCGCGGCAGCCCCAATAAATCCATCACGGCAGAGATGTTCTGCATGCGGTACTCGACTGAAGAGGCGCTGCGTTTGCTCAGCGGGCCTTTTCGCAAGAGTCGATTCTCGTCCGCTTTATTGAATGGCTGATTTTGTTGTTCAAGAACCAGCATTTTTAGATAAGCGTCTACAGAAGCTTCTAGCTCCTCATCACTCCAGCCAGTTTTTTCTTTCGAAGTGTCCATACAGTCGCCGAGGGTTGAAAACCCTCGGACGATACTGAGTGGCCACCACAGCTGTCTACGAAAATTCCTACAGAAAATATCGACGGATCTTGCGAGGTCCTACGACCACCATCACTAGCCCATCGAATGCTTTGAAGCCTGAAACACCTGCGCAACCTTTCTCCACCAAGGCTTGCCCGGTGTCCGTCGTTGCGTCTGATCGTTCAGCAGATAAGGCATATCCCGCAGCCGAATCCAGCCTTCATCCTGCCAATGCAGCAGACTCAATGACATCTCCGGCCAATCCAACAAACTCAACATCGGCCGTTCTGAATCTCCTGAGTGCTCTGCATCGCGCAAGGCCGGCACCACCTGAAGAGTTAACCACTCACGCAACAAACGATTACCTGGAACGTAGTGATACACCAGCAGCGCATACACACCGGACTCGCTGAGCATCAATTGCTTTTCGGGTTGTCGAAAATACTCAATCCACAAAACGCGACGTTGATCCTTATCTAGCTTGTTGACCATGCGTTCGCACAGATGGACACCCATCAAGCGGCCGACATCGCGAGCGCAGAACCACGTTTGGTTTTCGAGCAGAAGGGCATGTAGAGCGAGGTTGTGACGCGAAAAGACAGTTACAGAAAAAGGATCGGGCATATCCATTACCTCTACGTTTAGATTTTTGGAGGGCCTGACCCCAACGTAGAGTGGACTTAAGAAATCCCAACAAGCGAGGCAGCTCCACCGACGGCATATGCGTCTGTGTGACTGACCAAACTTTCTACGTTGGGTGTTTCTTAGGCACCTGCAACGGAGCTTAGAGGTGCTTGCAGTTGGCTTCAATGCGAAGCGGCTGTAAGTGCTGTAGGAGATTGAGCGCTGTAACGTAGGGACGGAAAAGTACAAACAGCCGCTAATAAAAAAGCCCCGATAAAATCGGGGCTTTTGGCTTTCTCAATTCGACGACTCAAACAGCAATCGTCAAATCGTGGCGAGCGAGACCATTAGTCCCAGCTCAGAGCACCACCAGTTTGGTATTCGATCACACGAGTCTCAAAGAAATTCTTCTCTTTCTTCAAGTCCATAATCTCGCTCATCCAAGGGAACGGGTTAGTGGTCCCTGGGTACTCTTCCTTCAAACCGATCTGCGACAGACGACGGTTAGCGATGAACTTCAGGTAGTCCTCCATCATCGCTGCGTTCATGCCCAGTACGCCGCGAGGCATGGTGTCGCGGGCGTATTCGATTTCCAGCTGGGTGCCTTGCAGGATCATCTGCGAGGCTTCTTCCTTCATTTCGGCATCCCACAGGTGTGGGTTTTCGATTTTGATCTGGTTGATCACGTCGATGCCGAAGTTCAGGTGCATGGATTCGTCGCGCAGGATGTACTGGAACTGCTCGGCGACGCCGGTCATTTTGTTGCGGCGACCCATGGAGAGGATCTGGGTGAAGCCGCAGTAGAAGAAGATGCCTTCCAGCACGCAGTAGTAGGCGATCAGGTTGCGCAGCAGTTCCTTGTCGGTTTCGACGGTGCCGGTGTTGAATTCCGGGTCGGAGATGGCGCGGGTGTATTTCAGGCCCCAGGCGGCTTTTTTCGCGACCGACGGGATCTCGTGGTACATGTTGAAGATCTCGCCTTCATCCATGCCCAGCGATTCGATGCAGTACTGGTAGGCGTGGGTGTGGATCGCCTCTTCGAACGCCTGGCGCAGGATGTACTGGCGGCATTCCGGGTTGGTGATCAGGCGGTACACGGCCAGGGCCAGGTTGTTGGCAACCAGGGAGTCGGCGGTGGAGAAGAAGCCGAGGTTGCGCATCACGATGCGGCGCTCGTCGTCGGTCAGGCCTTCCGGGTTTTTCCAGAGGGCGATGTCGGCGGTCATGTTGACTTCTTGCGGCATCCAGTGGTTTGCGCAGCCATCCAGGTATTTTTGCCAGGCCCAGTCGTACTTGAATGGCACGAGCTGGTTGAGGTCGGCGCGGCAGTTGATCATGCGCTTTTCGTCAACGGCGACACGGGCGGCGGAGCCTTCGAGTTCGGCGAGGCCTTCGGCGACGTCGAGGGAATCCAGTGCAGCCTTAGCGCGGGCCACGGCGGCCGAGTCTTCGGCGGTCACGGCGCGGGCTTCGAGGGCGGCGGCACCGCCGGCGCTGTCGAGGCGGTCCATGTTGGCTTCGCTAGCGTGGCCGGCGTTGGCGCCTTTCACTGCTGCTACTTCACTGTCTTCTTTGTCGAATTCGTCCCAGCTCAGCATGACGTGTCGTCTCCTGCGTGAGGGCCTGTGCCCGTGTGAAAACTGATTGGTTGTTTTTCACACGGCCGTACAGGCCGCGTTGGATGTCGTTTTTTGCAGCGGTGCTACGCAGGCAATAAACAGAAAATTTTTTCGGGTTTCCGAGAGCCTCTGACGGGCGCAGGTCAGCGTTGTCGCTGCTGCGGGGCTTCAGAATGGCTTTGATCCCTGTAAGGGAATATTGCTGACCCGATTAGGGCGGCATTATAGGGAAAAAAACACGGGCGTGGGGGAGGGCGAAACAGCGCAGGGCGGTCGAGCGCGCGGGTGATTTCGATCGGAGCGAGGGTTTACAGGGCTTTCGCCGGGATTGGCCCCGGAGAAATTTTTTTCATTAATTTTTTGGCGTGTGATTGATTGCTCAAAAAACGAGCAAAAAACCGGGGTTTTCACTATATCTTGTGTTTTGCAACCCTTTTGCGCCGCTTCAAACACAACTGAGCCCGACCGAAGCCGGGCTGGAATCGACCCTCGATGTTGCGCTGAGTGATCCGATTCGGTGCAGTCTCAACGCATCAATTGGTGCAGCCGTTGCCCATGATGCTGTAACGCAGGATGTGACGCTGACCTTTGGAGTCGTCGTACTCCATTTTCGCCGGAACAACTTCGCAGACATTTGGCACTTCGCTCATCGATACAACTTTGGCGATGTCCAGGTGAGTGGAGTAAGTGTATTCCTCGATGGCTGGTTGTTGCTGGGCGACATCAGTCGGAACCTCGTCTGCCATGGCGGTTGCGCACAGACTGCTGAGGGCCAGAACCAATAAAGCTTTCATCTGAAATTTACCTTCTTGAGGTCGAGTGGGGTCACGCAACCTTTTTGGGGTTGCGTGTGGAACTTCATCGTTTTGCTTTGTTACTTCAGAACTGGATTAACGGCCTTCGTGGGGGCTGTAACCTTGTTAATCGCTTTGCCTTGTCGGCGAGGTGAATTTTAGGGAGGCGGGGTGGGGGTAAACAGACCCGGTTTTGATAAACACCTTTGGCAGATTTGGTAACAATCCGTCGAGAACGTGTTGCCGGCGCTGCGGCTTTCCCGGGAAAACGAGGCGTCTGAATCGCTGGCAAGCCAGCTCCCACAAGGGTTGCGGGGTTTGCTTCAGGGGTGTTCAGGGCATTTCTGGATATTTTGTAGGGGCTTGTTACTACCATCGTCGAATGGTTCTATACGGGCGCCCCGGCTACAACAGGGTCATACAAAAACAACTATTACACCGAGGTAGGAAAGATGAGTGCGGCTTCCCTGTATCCCGTTCGTCCCGAGGTTCTGGCCAATACGCTGACCGACGAGGCGACCTACAAAGCCATGTACCAACAGTCGGTCGTCAACCCTGACGGCTTCTGGCGTGAACAAGCCAAGCGCCTCGACTGGATCAAGCCTTTCACCACGGTGAAACAGACTTCGTTCGACGATCACCATGTCGACATCAAGTGGTTTGCCGACGGCACCCTGAACGTTTCCTACAACTGCCTCGACCGCCATCTGGCCGAGCGCGGCGATCAGGTCGCCATTATCTGGGAAGGCGACGATCCTTCCGAAAGCCGCAACATCACCTACCGCGAACTGCACGAACAAGTGTGCAAGCTCGCCAACGCCCTGCGTGGTCAGGACGTGCACCGCGGCGACGTGGTGACCATTTATATGCCGATGATCCCCGAAGCCGTGGTCGCCATGCTGGCCTGCACCCGGATCGGCGCGATTCACTCGGTGGTGTTCGGCGGCTTCTCGCCGGAAGCCCTGGCCGGTCGCATCATCGACTGCCGCTCGAAAGTGGTGATCACCGCGGACGAAGGCATCCGCGCCGGCAAGAAGATTTCCCTCAAGGCCAACGTCGACGACGCCCTGACCAACCCGGAAACCAGCAGCATCCAGAAAGTCATCGTGTGCAAGCGCACCGGCGGCGACATCAAGTGGAACCAGCATCGCGACATCTGGTACGAAGACCTGATGAAAGTGGCAGGCACTGTCTGCGCGCCGAAAGAGATGGGCGCCGAAGAAGCGCTGTTCATCCTTTATACCTCCGGCTCCACCGGCAAGCCGAAGGGCGTGCAGCACACCACCGGCGGCTACCTGTTGTACGCAGCGATGACCCACGAGCGCGTGTTCGACTACCGTCCGGGCGAAATCTACTGGTGCACCGCCGACGTCGGCTGGGTTACCGGTCACAGCTACATCGTCTACGGCCCGCTGGCCAACGGCGCGACCACGCTGCTGTTCGAAGGCGTGCCGAACTACCCGGACATCACCCGGGTGGCGAAGATCGTCGACAAGCACAAGGTCAACATCCTCTACACCGCACCGACCGCGATCCGCGCGATGATGGCTTCCGGCACCGCTGCTGTTGAAGGCGCGGACGGCAGCAGCCTGCGTCTGCTCGGTTCGGTGGGCGAGCCGATCAACCCGGAAGCCTGGGACTGGTACTACAAGAACGTCGGCAAATCCCGTTGCCCGATCGTCGACACCTGGTGGCAGACCGAAACCGGCGGCAACATGATGAGCCCGCTACCGGGCGCCCATGCGCTCAAGCCTGGTTCGGCCGCACGTCCGTTCTTCGGTGTGGTGCCGGCGCTGGTGGACAACCTCGGCAACATCATCGAGGGCGAGGCTGAAGGCAATCTGGTGATTCTCGATTCGTGGCCGGGTCAGGCGCGCACCCTGTACGGCGATCACGACCGTTTCGTCGACACCTACTTCAAGACTTTCCGTGGCATGTATTTCACTGGTGACGGTGCTCGTCGCGATGCTGACGGTTACTACTGGATCACCGGTCGTGTGGACGACGTGCTCAACGTATCGGGCCACCGCATGGGCACCGCCGAGATCGAAAGCGCGATGGTCGCTCACCCGAAAGTCGCCGAAGCGGCGGTGGTCGGTGTGCCGCACGACATCAAGGGGCAGGGCATTTATGTCTACGTCACCCTGAAGAACGGCGAAGAGCCGAGCGAGCAACTGCGTCTGGAGCTGAAGAACTGGGTGCGCAAGGAGATCGGACCGATCGCTTCGCCGGACGTGATCCAGTGGGCGCCAGGGCTGCCGAAGACCCGTTCGGGCAAGATCATGCGCCGCATCCTGCGCAAGATCGCTACCGCCGAATACGAAGGCCTGGGCGACATCTCCACCCTGGCCGATCCGGGTGTGGTGCAACACCTGATCGATACGCACAAGACCATGAACGTCGCGTAAGCGGCGGGTCTGAAGGCTGAAAAGCCCCGTCCGGCATTGCGCCGGGCGGGGCTTTTTGTTGCCTGTGGTTTGTGGGTCGCTAGTGCCGACCCCTTCGCTGGCAAGTCGAATCGTCGCACCGCAACTCCCACAGGTTTCGTGGTGTGCGGGAGATGGCGGGAGTAACGCTGATCCCTGTGGGAGCTGGCTTGCCAGCGAAAGCGGTTTGTCATGCAAAGGTGCAACCCTTTGATGGAACACAAAATCGGCAGCCAATAATTATCGAATTGCCCCGTCAGCTAATTCCCACTGTTACCCGTCGACCTTCAAGTAACTGAATGTGTAACCGCCCGCTCCGCAACGGGGCGTCCGGAAACGCAATGCCCTGTTTTTGGGCCTCAAAACGCTCTGTGAAAAATAAGGCATAACCCCGCGCTTGCCGGATTAGAAGGGTTTGCGAATAATAGGCCCGCAATTTGCAGCATAGATCGGTTCACTATCTTTTGCTCTTGCATGAAATTGCAGGGCTGTCAATGTGCTCAGGCGGGTTTCTCGGTGCATCTGTAATTAGTTGTCGCATTGAAGAAATATCGGCTTCGGGCCTGTCGTTAGAATGCCGATCACTCGCTCGTCGTGGCTTGCGTTGAAGCCTTCGCGGTTTTGACTGGAAATGTCCCACGCACGCAGCAACCGATTTCGTTACACCCATTCGCATATTGGGCTGTCGCTCACTCTGCCGTTTTTGCCCTTTACCGATGGAGTCCCAAGATGAAGAAACTTGTGCTGCTTGGCGCCCTGGCACTGTCCGTGCTGTCCCTGCCGACATTCGCCGATGAAAAGCCTCTGAAAATCGGTATCGAAGCGGCTTACCCTCCATTCGCCTCCAAAGCGCCGGACGGCAGCATCGTCGGTTTCGACTACGACATCGGCAACGCGCTGTGCGAAGAAATGAAGGTCAAGTGCCAGTGGGTCGAGCAAGAGTTCGACGGTCTGATCCCGGCACTGAAAGTGCGCAAGATCGACGCGATCCTGTCGTCCATGTCGATCACTGAAGACCGCAAGAAGTCCGTGGACTTCACCAACAAGTACTACAACACCCCGGCCCGCCTCGTGATGAAGGAAGGCACTCAGGTCAGCGAAGGTCTGGCTGAGCTCAAGGGCAAGAACATCGGCGTGCAGCGTGGCTCGATCCACGAGCGTTTCGCCCGCGAAGTCCTGGCCCCGCTGGGTGCCGAGATCAAGCCGTACGGCTCGCAGAACGAAATCTACCTCGACGTGGCCGCCGGCCGCCTCGACGGCACCGTGGCGGACGCTACGCTGTTGAATGACGGCTTCCTGAAAACCGACGCCGGCAAAGGCTTCGCGTTCGTCGGCCCGGCTTTCACCGACGTCAAATACTTCGGCGACGGCGTTGGTATCGCAGTGCGTAAGGGCGACGCCCTGAAAGACAAGATAAACACCGCCATCGCGGCCATCCGCGAGAACGGCAAGTACAAGGCAATCCAGGACAAGTACTTCGACTTCGACATTTACGGCAAGTAAAGACGTCGCTCGACCCGTCCGAAATGGCGCAAGCAACAGGATCTCTGCGGTTTGCGCCATTTTTTCATCCCAACTTTCGAGGACCTGAATCATGTTGAAAGGCTACGGGGCTGTCATCCTCGATGGCGCTTGGCTGACGCTTCAGCTCGCCTTGTCGTCCATGGCCCTGGCCATCGTTCTCGGGCTGATCGGCGTCGCGTTGCGCCTGTCGCCGGTGCGCTGGCTGGCGTGGCTGGGCGATCTGTATTCCACGGTGATTCGCGGGATTCCCGACCTGGTGCTGATCCTGCTGATCTTCTACGGCGGTCAGGACCTGCTCAACCGCGTCGCACCGATGCTCGGCTATGACGACTACATCGACCTGAACCCGCTGGCCGCCGGTATCGGCACCCTCGGTTTCATCTTCGGTGCGTATCTGTCGGAAACCTTCCGCGGTGCGTTCATGGCGATCCCCAAAGGTCAGGCCGAAGCCGGCATGGCGTACGGCATGAGCAGCTTCCAGGTGTTCTTCCGGGTGCTGGTGCCGCAGATGATTCGTCTGGCGATTCCGGGCTTCACCAACAACTGGCTGGTGTTGACCAAGGCCACCGCGCTGATTTCCGTGGTCGGTCTGCAAGACATGATGTTCAAGGCCAAGCAGGCGGCCGACGCCACCCGCGAGCCTTTCACCTTCTTCCTCGCAGTGGCGGCGATGTACCTGGTGATCACCAGTGTCTCGTTGCTGGCGCTGCGTCACCTTGAGAAGCGCTACTCGGTAGGCGTAAGGGCGGCTGATCTATGATCTTCGACTACAACGTCATTTGGGAGGCCCTGCCGCTGTACTTCGGCGGTCTGGTCACGACCCTCAAGCTGCTCGCGCTGTCGCTGTTCTTCGGTCTGCTCGCGGCCCTGCCGCTGGGGCTGATGCGCGTATCCAAGAACGCTGTGGTCAATGGCGCAGCCTGGCTCTACACCTACGTGATTCGCGGCACGCCGATGCTGGTTCAGCTGTTCCTGATCTACTACGGTCTGGCCCAGTTCGAAGCCGTGCGCGAGAGCTTCCTCTGGCCGTGGCTGTCCAGCGCGACGTTCTGTGCGTGCCTGGCGTTCGCGATCAACACCAGCGCCTACACCGCCGAAATCATCGCCGGCAGCCTCAAGGCCACGCCGAACGGCGAGATCGAAGCGGCCAAGGCCATGGGCATGTCGCGCGTCAAGATGTACAAGCGCATCCTGCTGCCATCGGCCCTGCGCCGGGCGCTGCCGCAGTACAGCAACGAAGTGATCATGATGCTGCAGACCACCAGTCTGGCGTCCATCGTGACTCTGATCGACATCACTGGCGCGGCCCGCACCGTCAATGCGCAGTTCTACCTGCCGTTCGAGGCGTACATCACCGCCGGCGTGTTCTACCTGTGCCTGACCTTCATTCTGGTGCGCCTGTTCAAGCTGGCCGAGCGTCGCTGGCTGAGCTACCTGGCCCCGAGGAAGCACTGATATGGAACGCATCGACCACGTTCTGCCGTGGAGCCACCTGGGCAGCGAGCGCCGGATTTCGGTGTTTCGCTTCGGTAGCGGCGAGCGCAAGGCCTACATCCAGGCCAGCCTCCACGCTGACGAACTGCCCGGCATGCGCACCGCCTGGGAACTGAAAAAACGCCTCGGCGAACTCGAAGCCAAGGGCCTGCTCAACGGCGTCATCGAGCTGGTGCCAGTGGCCAACCCGCTGGGCCTTGGCCAGTTGCTGCAAGGCAACCATCAGGGCCGTTTCGAGGCCGGCAGCGGCAAGAATTTCAACCGTGACTTCGTCGAGCTCAGCGCCCCGGTGGCCGCCAGGCTGGAAGGACAACTCGGTGATGATACGCACGCCAACATCCGTCTGATCCGTCAGGCGATGGCCGATCACCTGGCCGCATTGCCCGAGGCCGGCAGCCAGTTGCAAGGCATGCAACGCATCCTGCTGCAACATGCCGCCACCGCCGATGTGGTGCTGGATCTGCATTGCGACTGTGAAGCCGCGCTGCACATGTACGCGTTGCCGCAGCACTGGCCGCAGTGGCGTTCGCTCGCTGCGCACCTGGACGTGAAGGTCGGCTTGCTGGCGGAAGATTCCGGCGGCAGCTCGTTCGATGAAGCCTGTTCGTTGCCGTGGCTGCGTCTGTCGCGCCTGTTCCCGGACGCGCAAATTCCACTGGCGTGCCTGGCAACCACCGTCGAACTCGGCGGTCAGGCTGACACCACGCCGGCGCAGGCCGAAGCCTGGGCTGAAGGCATTCTGGCGTTCCTCGCCGAGCAGGGTCTGATCCGTGGCGAGTGGCCGAGCGCGGCGCACGAACCATGCGAAGGCATGCCGTTCGAAGGCACCGAAATGCTCCTGCCGCCGCATCCCGGTGTGGTGAGTTTTCTGCGCAAGCCCGGCGAGTGGGTTGAAGCCGGTGACAAGATTTTCGAAGTGATCGATCCGCTGTCGGATCGGGTCAGCACGGTCTGTGCTGGTACGTCCGGGGTGCTGTTTGCCATTGAGCGGCTGCGTTACGCCCAACCCGGTTTCTGGCTGGCCAAAGTGGCGGGGCGCGATGCGCTGCGCGACGGCCCTTTGCTCAACGACTGACTGTTTTTGTGAGAACCGACCGCATGTACAAACTTGAAGTCCAAGACCTGCATAAACGCTATGGCAGTCACGAAGTGCTCAAGGGCGTTTCCCTGAAAGCGGCCGCCGGCGATGTGATCAGCATCATCGGCTCCAGTGGCTCCGGCAAAAGTACTTTCCTGCGCTGCATCAACCTGCTCGAGCAGCCGCACGCGGGCAAGATCCTGCTCAACAACGAAGAGCTGAAACTGGTAGCGAACAAGGACGGCGCGCTGAAAGCCGCTGATCCGAAACAGCTGCAACGCATGCGTTCGCGCCTGTCGATGGTGTTCCAGCACTTCAACCTGTGGTCGCACATGACCGCGCTGGAAAACATCATGGAAGCGCCGGTTCACGTGCTGGGTGTGTCCAAGGCCGAAGCCCGCGAGAAAGCCGAGCACTACCTGAACAAGGTCGGCGTGGCTCATCGTAAGGATGCATTCCCGGGGCACATGTCCGGTGGCGAGCAGCAGCGTGTGGCAATCGCCCGTGCGCTGGCGATGGAGCCGGAAGTGATGCTGTTCGACGAACCGACTTCGGCCCTCGACCCGGAACTGGTCGGCGACGTGCTGAAAGTCATGCAGGCCCTCGCTCAGGAAGGCCGGACCATGGTGGTGGTGACCCACGAAATGGGCTTCGCCCGTGAAGTGTCGAACCAGCTGGTGTTCCTGCACAAAGGCGTCGTCGAAGAAAGCGGTAACCCGCGTGAGGTGCTGGTCAATCCGCAATCGGAACGTTTGCAACAATTCCTCTCGGGCAGCCTCAAGTAATCAGGGCTGCCGTTGCGCACCGAGATAGTGCATGCTTCGCAGCCTTGAGGCCGGTCTCGATTCTTGTGGGAGCTGGCTTGCCAGCGATGGCGTCCTGCCAGATTGCATTTCTGGGACAGACACACCGCTATCGCTGGCAAGCCAGCTCCCACAATTGATCTTTGCTGGTTTCGCGATTTGTGTTCATTTTCGGGCTAGCATTGGCCCTTGCCTTCATCACCGTTATTCGCTTCGGATCGCCCGCCCATGACTGCCCATCGAATTGGTTTCCTGATTTGGCCCAGCACTAAAGCTCTGACTTTGGCGCTGGCAGAGGAGGCCTTGCGTGTTGCCCAGCGTGTGCATCCGGACGTGGTTTACGAACTGTCGTTCCTGCAGGCCGAAGCACCGACCGAAGGTGAATGGCAACTGCCCGGCGAACCTTGGGCCGGCAAACTCGAGAACTTCCAGAAACTGTTCCTGCTCGCCGATGAGCCACCGACCACGTTGGCGCCGGCACTCAGCAGCGCACTCAAGCAATTGGTGCGTGCCGGTTGTGTGATCGGCGGTCTGTCGGCCGGTGTGTATCCGCTGGCGCAACTCGGTCTGCTCGACGGCTACCGCGCCGCTGTGCACTGGCGCTGGCAGGACGATTTCGCCGAACGCTTCCCGAAAGTCATCGCCACCAGCCATTTGTTCGACTGGGATCGCGATCGCCTGACCGCGTGCGGCGGCATGTCGGTGCTCGATTTGCTGCTGGCAGTGCTGGCCCGTGATCATGGTGCTGAACTGGCCGGTGCGGTCTCCGAAGAACTGGTGGTCGAGCGCATCCGCGAAGGCGGCGAGCGTCAGCGCATTCCATTGCAGAACCGCCTCGGCTCCAGCCATCCGAAGCTCACCCAGGCGGTGCTGCTGATGGAAGCCAACATCGAAGAGCCGCTGACCACCGACGAAATCGCCCAGCACGTGTGCGTGTCCCGTCGCCAGTTGGAGCGGATCTTCAAGCAATACCTCAACCGCGTGCCGAGCCAGTACTACCTGGAACTGCGCCTGAACAAGGCCCGGCAGATGTTGATGCAAACCAGCAAGTCGATCATCCAGATCGGCCTGTCGTGCGGATTCTCGTCGGGGCCGCATTTCTCCAGCGCCTATCGCAACTTCTTCGGCGCCACGCCGCGGGAAGACCGCAACCAGCGGCGCAGCAGCAGTCCTTTCGAACTGTCGTCGGTGCCGCCAGAGCGCGGTTGACCGGTGAGCCGCAGCGCCATGGAGATCGACTCCATGGCGCTGTCGTTTCAAATGTCCTTCAATCTTCGATTTCGGCACTGGGGCGAGTTTGCACCTGTGGATGTTCCATGACGTCGTCAACGTTCAGGGTCATCCCCGTTTCCTGGTAGTAAGCCCGAATTCGCTGCATGGCCTGGGCGGAGAAGGGATTGCCGTACAGGTCGTAGCGATCGCCGACGTGGGCAGGCACCTCCATGAGTGCATCGGGCATTTCAGTGATTTCATTGCCCGACAGATCCACTTCCATCCAGTTGAAATTCTCCAGTACACCCTTGGGAATTTCCCTGATACCGGTGGTGCTCAGGTCCAGGTCGGTGAGGTTCTGCAAATTGCTGAGGTCAGGTGTCAGTCCGAGCGGGTTATTGTGCAGATGCAGCAGATCAAGTTGGTCCAGACTCGCCAGCCCGGCCACGTCCTGCGGCGATAACCTGAGATTGCAGGTCGGCAGGCTCAAGGTGGTGAGTCGCTTCATCCGGAACACGGCTTCGGGGATGGAGGGCAGGTCGTAACCTTGAATATCGACGCTTTCAAGGTGGGTAAAGGCCTCGAGGAATCGACCTATCCGCGGCGAGTGATTACTGGTGCTGACCAGATAGAGATCCGAAACGTGGCCGAAGTCGGCGGTCAGTGTTGGCAACTCCCCCATGATCGGCAGCCTGAACGCAAACTGGTGGTCACTGGCGTCTGCTCCTTCCACCGGGGGTTTGCGCCAGCAAGTCAGCAATGCTTCTCGCAATGCCGTTCTGATTTGCTCTTGCATCAGGCGCTGGTCCGGAGGGAGTGGCAGCCCGGTGACCGGGTGAACGGGTATGTCGTTTTCCCAGGCGGCAAGATCACCCAGCAGTTGCTCGAGTTCGGCTTCCCGGCGTGCCAGCTCGATCCGGCCATCGGCCAGTGTGCCTTCGAGGTGATAGATGAAATCACTGGCCTGTTTATCGCTCAGGGCCGGGTAGAGCGTCTGGACGCGTGCGATGTCCGACGGCTCGGCCAGCACGCCAAGGTCTTCCCCGGTTCGGCGGAAGTAGTCCTTGATGCGCTCGCGGGTGGCCGCGTCCAGCGGATTGTCGCCCAGGTCAATGCCGTTGCTGGCGGAGGCCGGCAAATCGAAGAGCTCGGCGGGTAGTTCGGTCACGCGATTGCCGCTGAGGATGGCGGTTTCCAGCCAGGGAGGATCCAGCAAACTCGATGGCAGCCGGGTAATCCCGGTGTTCGACAGATCGAGAAATTCCAGTTCCGGCAGGCCGCGAATATCCGGCAGCCGGCCCAGCGGATTGCTGTAAAGATCGAGTCTGACCAGTTGTTTGAGTGACGCCAGCGTGGCGCTGCCCTTGTCATCCAGTACGACCCCGCAGTTGCTCAGCACCAGTTGCTGAAGATCCGGCATTGCGGTCAGTGCGGGTGGCACCTCGGTCAATGCCAGATCTCGCAATTCGAGCGAGTCGAGGCCGGTGAACCCTCGCAGGAAGCCTGTGCCTGCCCGTAGCTGAGCATTGCCGGTGATCGATAGCGTTGTCACGTGAGAAAAGTCGGCACTCAAGTCCGGCAGGTCACCGATGAAGGCCGGATTGAGGTTGAGCACCGTGCTTCGCCTCTCGGGGTGTTCGCGAGACCTTTCGCGCCAGAACGATTCGATCTCCTGTCGGAACATCCTGCGACTGGCATGCTCTGCGGATCGATCACTGGCGGTCAGCTCGATGCCGCTTGCCGGATAACGATCAGGGATGTCAGTCACCCATTTTTCGAGGTCGTCTTCAAGCTGCCGCAGTTCGGTCTCCCAGCGCCCGATCTGTAATCGACCGAAGTCGAGAGTTCCCGGCAGCAGGTACAGCACTCGATTGGCGTCATCATCGCTCAGGGATGGAAACAGCTCACGGATCCGCTCGAGGTCTTCTCTAGGCATTGAAACGCCGAATTGCTGCCTGAACTGCTGGTAACAGAGCTTGATGCGTTCGCGCGTGGCCGATGACAGCGGGTTGTCGGCGAGGCTGAGTTGCTTGGGTGGGCGGGCGGAAATATCGAAAAGGATGTCGGGCAGATCGCGGATCCGGTTACGTTCGAGCATGGCGACGAGCAGTCGTGGATGACCGAGCAAACCGTCGGGCAGGCTCGAAATCCCGGTATCGATCATGCGCAGTTGCACCAAGGCCGGCAGCGCTTCGAGGGGCGGATGGGCGCCCAGCGGGTTTCGGCTCAGATTCAAATACCGAAGGTCTTCAAGAGACGAAAGGGATGCGCGGCTTTGCGGGGTCAGCGTCAATCCACAATGCTCCAGAACCAGGCGCTGCAGTGAAGGCATGCGCATGGATGTCAGCGGGTTCTGGCCCAGGTTGAAATCGTGCAGTTCCAGGTGGCGCAAGGTGTTGAAGGGTTGCAGGAAACCGTCGACGTTGCCGAGAGCGTCATGCCCTGTGAGTGAGACTTCGCGGATGTGGCTGAAGTCGGTCGTCAGGGTGGGCAATTCGCCGATGAATGTCACACGCGCTACCAGTGAATCGCCCCGCTGCCTGGGGTTTTCCGGCATTCGTGAGCGCCACAGTGTTTGCAACTGTTCGGCAAACGCTGTTCGTGCCGAATGTTCGGCGAGGAACTCCCGAGGTGAGAGGGGTTGATGGCTGAAAGGATGCTCGTGGGGTATTGCCATTTTCCATTGCGACAGATCGGCGGTGAGTTGCTCGAGCTCGGCTTTCCAGTGCCTGAGCTGGCGGCGTCCGTGTTCCAGGTCACCGGGTAACCCGTAAAACACTTCGCTGGCCTCTTCGCCGTCCAGGTCGGGAAACAGCGCCTGGGTGGCATCGATGTCAGCCTGTTTGGCGACCACGCCGAAATCCATACCGGTGTCGCGCGAGTAACGTTTGATCCGTTCCAGTGTGTCGGCGGTCAACGGATTGCCGGAGAAATCGAATCCTGCGCTGGCGAAGGCGGGCTGGTCAAAGAGCGCCTCGGGCAATTCGCTGATCCGGTTATCACTGACAATGGCCGTTTTCAATCTCGGATGTCCGGCCAATCCGGGAGGAACATCGCTGATGCCTGTGCGAGAGAGGTCCAGATACATGAGCGCTGGCAGACTGCCTACGTCGGGCGCACTGCCCAGCGGGTTGTTGGGCAGTTCGAGTGATTCAAGCTCGCGCATCCCCGCCAGTGCAAGCTGCAGCTCGCCAGTCAAGGTCACGCCGCAGTTGTTGAGAACCAGGGTATCGAGCACGGGCAGGGCCGCCAGGGACTGTGGCAGTTGTTCAAGTGCAAAGTCATGCAGGATCAGGCGTTTCAACCGGGGAAAGCTGCGCAGAAAGGTTGAGGTGGCACGTATTTGTTTGTTCCCGTTGAGCGACAGTGCGGTGATGTGGCTGAAATCCGCCGACAGCTCCGGCATGTCACCGATGAAATTGGCTTGCGCCGATAACACATCCGCTCTCGTCAGCGGGTGTGCCGTCGAGCGGTGACGCCACAGCCGCTCAATTCTTCCGGCGAAAATTTCTCGCTCATAAAACTGATTGAAATGTTCGTTGGGGGTCAGCAGTTCACCCGTGGACGGATCACGATTGGGTGTGTCCCGCGCCCATGTGGCCAGCTCGCTGGTCAGCCGGGTTATTTCGCTCTCCCAGCGATCCAGTTGAAGCCGACCCTGTAAGAGCGAGCCGGGCAGGCTGTAAATCAGTTCGCTGGATTGACGGTCATTCAGGTCGGTAAACAGTGCCTTGATCCGGTTTATATCCGTTTGCTCGGGACGAACGCCCAGATCGCTGCCGGTCCGGTTGAAGTAGATCTTCACGTTTTCGCGGGTTGCAGCAGAAAGCGGGTTGCCGAAAAAATCGTACCCCGCGGTGGAAGCGGCCGGCTGTTCGAACAAGGCATCGGGCAGTGTGGTGATCTGGTTATCGGTTAGCCATGCGCTGGTCAGGCGCGGGTGATCCAGGACACCGCTGGGGATTTCGGAGAGGCCGGTACTGGAAAGGTTCAGATGCGACAGGTTCGGCATGAAGGTGAAGTCGAACGTCACACCCAGTGGATTGCCTTCCAGATCCAGTGCGGTCAGCCCGTTGAGGCTCGACATGATCGACTGGTTTTCCGGTGTCAGGACGACGCCACAGTTTTGCAGCGTCAGCTGTTTCAGACCTGCGAGCGTTGTCAGGCGCTGCGGCAGATTGTGCAGGTCGAAGTCGCGCAGTTCCATGCGTACAAGTCCCGAAAACCTTTCGAGGAAGTGGTCAAGGGCACCCGGCTCGCCGCTGCCGATCAATTCAAGATTGTCGACGTGGGAAAAGTCGGCCGTCAGGGCGGGAAGGTCACCCACGATCGGCTGTGAAAAACGCATCTGGTAACCATGCGGGCCATGCATCTCTCTGCGCCAGCAACTGCGCAGGTCGTTGGCGAACGTCTGGCGATCACGGATGGCGGCCATCTGTTGGTCATCCGTTCGACGGAGGCCATCAGCCGGGTTGATCTCCGGTAGGTCGAACAGCCATTGATTGAGATCGCTGTCGAGTTGCGCGTATTCCAGTTGAAGCCGTGACAGTTCGGCGATCGCGCCGTTCGGATGGTTGGCCAGGCGCTGCGCCATAGCGATTCGTTCGACTTCAGGCATTCTCGGGTAGATCTGCCTGATCCGGTTGTCCAGCGTGCGGGGCGTTCGCAGCCCCGGTGGCGGGTTGCGTGAATAGCCGTCCGTGCCCAGCAACCGCAAGGTGTCCACGACGGGAGGCGGCACGGGATCGGGCGTGATTGCCAGCCGCAGTTCGGTACGTGGCAGCGGATTGTCACTGATGGCTTGTCTGAGTTTTCCCCCCTCGCCGATCTGCAGGTTCAAGGCGTTTCTTTGCGCGTCCGGCAGGGCTTGCAGGACGGCAGTGTAGAAATCGGTGGAGCCGTGCAGTTGTAGTCCCTGCTCGTCGTACGGCTGCCAGAGCCCATCGGATTTGAGCACCAGCACCTTCTGAATGGCGGCATCGACCGGGCCGGTGCTGTCGATCAGCTGTCCCTGGGGATCTTGACCGCGCACTTCAAGGCGTACGTCTGCGGACCAGCCTGGCAATCGTTGCAGGCTGTGCAGCGCCAGCGTATCGGTATCAGGATTGCGCACGGAATCCAGCAACAACCCTTCGAAGGCGCGAGTGACGCGCAGTTCCTGGCTGGCATGTTCTGCCAGCGCCTGTTGCCGTTCGGGCCATTGTCCTTTGCTGATCATCACCAGTTCCGAACCGGTGGCCGTGTTCAGCAACTCTTCAGTCACCCTGGCAGGCAACTGCGGCTCATGCAGGGCCGCACGCCTGATCAAGGGCTCGTCGCGCTGTTGGAGCGCCTGGTAGCGTTGCTCGAAAAGCGACGTGCGCTGCTCTCGGGCGATCTGCGCCAGTCTGGCTCTGAGCTTGCGCGTGCGCGCTTCGATAGCGTGCATCTCACCGAAATCCTCTCCCAGCAGCGTATTGATTTCCGGCTCGCTGAGCGTTTGCAGCAGCGTCTTGAGGACGTCGCCATCGGACAGGCTGTCCTGCCGAATCTCGGTCACAGGAAGCTGTTCGTCAGCAGAGGATTGCCATGCAATCTCACCTTGAGCGTTGATGAAACGCAATGTCTTGCGCTGGGGCCAGGGCGTTTGCTCTGCGATCAGCCGGAGCTGGAGCAGCGGATCTGCACCTGAATAATCCTCGGGGCGGTCGCTGGCCATCCGGTCGATGAAGTCCTGCAGGTCCTGATCAATCCGGCAGCGCTGAATGCTGTCGGCCAGCAAGGGGGGCAAGCGCTCCTGGTTGACGTGCATTTTGCGCAGTGCGTCTTGCGTATAACCGCTGACCTTGAGGATCTGCTCACGTCGCACCGCAGGGAACGACTCGACGCTGTGACCGATCCGTTGCAATACGGTAGGGGCGTCCCATTCAAGCGGCCGTTCAAGCTCGGTATGAAAGGCGCCTTCGCCGTTATGGCGCACGATGGGGCGGTAGGCATCTGCCCGTGCGGGGTGTTCGATGTAGAGTTGGCCGGGATGTTCATGCGGACTGACGAGGTAATGCGTCTGCTCGAGTGGCAGCAGGCTTTCGCCCTGATAGTGATGCAGGCCCTGGTGGTCGGGCCCGGTCCCTTCGGGTGGCTTGACCTGGCGCTCGTAAGGTTTCAGATCCGGTTTCCAGTATAGGGTTTTGCCATTGCGCAGTTTGACGGGCTGGAACCGGTCAATGAATGACATGACTTCTGCCGGCAATATTTTTGGCAGTTCTGCCAGGGCAATCCCGCCACCGAGGGCGAAGGCCCCCAGCTGGATCAATGATTCCAATGCGGTGAAAAAATGCTCGGCGGCCTCTGTAATCTGCCCTTCGGCCCAGTCGACAATCCATTCGAAGGCTTCGTCGAGAAATTGGTAGGCCATGTAGGCCATCATGATTTCTCCGAGAAACGGTACGAACGGCATCAGGACGAAGGAGGCGATCTCGAGAATCGATGACGCCACGTTGACGAATGAGTCCCAGAGCGCCCAGCGGGCGTTAGCGTCCGTCGTGGCCGTTGATACGGCGATAGTCGCTGCGTCATTGAGGATCTTGTTCAGCTTGCCCTGGTAGAGGTGTTCCCAGAGTTCTGTGGTGATGGGCGTGACGGCAAGTTGCAGTTTCGGCTTGTTTACAGGGGTGTCTCGCCAGGCAGGCAGTGGGCTTCCCGCCTCAGGCTTGTGCCATGTCACCTTGCTCAGTCGCCGGTTCAGTTCGCTGAAGAAATGACCACGTTGTTCATGGAGTACGAAACGGCTGAAGAAACGCTGATAGTCGGGGGCGCGCAATTGGCGGGTCAGTTCTTTCTCCATTTCGACGGGCGAGGCGTATTCCTTGATGGGGTGTTCGGGATCATCGGGTATGTAAGCAACCACCCGGGTCGAGGTCCTGGCCTGTTCCAGATCCGGGGTGAATATCACGATGCCGGTCAGTGTGGCCGACATCATCGTCAAGTCGTGACAGCGCAGCGGTTGACGGTCGATCCGCATGCCTTCCAGACCATCGAGCAAGCCACCGATCAGTCGAAAATATAACTCTCCGATGTCCTGGTTCATTCGTGCCAGTTGGAGGGCGGCCCTCAGTGCGGCTTTCTGACTTTCCTTGACCTCGCGGGATAACACCGCAGCGGCGACCGGACTGGTGAAACCGAGGTTGTCTTCAAGGTAGGTTTTGTAGCGGGCGCCGATGTCCAGCTCCCGGCACAGGCTGGTGAAGGCCGGGATAGTGATTTTGCCGTTGACCTGCGGCAGCGGCTCGAACTGCCCTGTCGCAGACGGTCTGGAAATGAAGGACGAGCCACTTTCGTAAGCCCCTTGCCGTGTTTCCTTCTCTTCGAAATTGTGCAGCGCCGCCTCTACCAGCGATACGGTCCAGACCCGGGCGCCGGTTTTGATCGCAAAGCCGGACACGGTCACCGGTATGTAGAGGCGCAAGAAGGTTTCCTTGACGTCCACTTCCACGCCGAACCGGGACTTCAACGCTTGCGCAAGCAGCGGTGTTGCAAACGCGCTGGCGTCCTGCACGCGTTCGAGCCTCTGATCCACGGTGTTCTGAGCGGACATGTGGTCGGCAATCGCGGTTCTCAATTCATCGTGATCCGCCTGCGGTGCAGTCTTGATGGTGTCGGGAAGTGTCTTGCGATTGTTCTTCAGTGCCTCGCGCCTTTTGTCCGAGGCATTGCCCAGCCATGAGGGCATGGCGTTGACGAGCGGTTGATAATGAGAGGGCGGGTTGTGTCGGTCGTCGGTGTCGGCCGTGGCGCTGGCCCGATTGATCGGAGATTGCATGGTGATCCTGCCTTCGGCATCCGGAAAAGGAGCCCAGCAAATCAAATTGCTTTCGACAAAGTGCGGTACATAGATATGACATTGGCGGCTGCCGCAATTGATATCCTCTCAGGCCTGCTGCAATTGCTGGCGACGGTTTAAACTGCGCCTTTGCGACGCTATATGTCGCATTGCCGTAAACCCGGGAAAATCCGGGGTTTGCGCTATAAGAAGTTGTCGCTTGGCGGCAAGGCCGGGCACAAAACTGTCCTTACAATCCCCCCATCGCTCGCCAGTTTCAGGCGGGTGGCCCTCATCAGGAGACTCCGATGTCCGTTGAGCACGCTGCGGTACAACGCGCCGATTTCGACCAGGTTATGGTTCCCAACTACGCGCCTGCCGCTTTCATTCCGGTGCGTGGCGCCGGGTCCCGCGTCTGGGATCAGGCCGGCCGCGAGCTGATCGACTTCGCCGGCGGCATCGCCGTCAACGTATTGGGCCATGCGCACCCGGCGCTGGTCGGTGCCTTGACCGAGCAAGCGAACAAGCTGTGGCACGTGTCCAACGTGTTCACCAACGAACCGGCCCTGCGCCTGGCGCACAAGCTGATCGACGCCACCTTTGCCGAGCGCGTGTTCTTCTGCAACTCCGGCGCCGAAGCCAACGAGGCCGCCTTCAAGCTGGCCCGTCGCGTCGCGTTCGACCGTTTCGGCACCGAGAAATACGAAATCATCGCCGCGCTCAACAGCTTCCACGGCCGTACCCTGTTCACCGTGAACGTTGGTGGCCAGTCGAAGTATTCCGACGGTTTCGGCCCGAAAATCACCGGCATCACCCACGTGCCGTACAACGATCTGGCGGCACTGAAAGCCGCTGTTTCGGACAAGACCTGCGCGGTCGTTCTGGAACCGATCCAGGGCGAGGGCGGCGTGCTGCCGGCCGAGCTGGCTTACCTGCAAGGCGCCCGTGAACTGTGCGACGCCAACAACGCGCTGCTGGTGTTCGACGAAGTGCAGACTGGCATGGGCCGTACCGGCAACCTGTTCGCCTACCAGCATTACGGCGTGACCCCGGACATCCTGACCAGCGCCAAGAGCCTGGGCGGCGGTTTCCCGATCGCGGCTATGCTGACCACCGAAGCGCTGGCCAAGCATCTGGTCGTCGGCACTCACGGCACCACGTATGGCGGCAACCCGCTGGCGTGTGCCGTGGCCGAAGCTGTGATCGACGTGATCAACACCCCTGAGGTGCTGAACGGCGTTCATGCCAAGCACGACAAGTTCAAGACCCGCCTGCAACAGATCGGCGAGAAGTACGGCCTGTTCACCCAGGTGCGTGGTCTCGGTCTGCTGATCGGTTGCGTGCTGAGCGACGCCTGGAAAGGCAAGGCCAAGGACATCTTCAACGCCGCTGAACAAGAAGGCCTGATGATTCTGCAGGCCGGTCCGGACGTGATCCGTTTCGCCCCGAGCCTGGTGGTGGAAGACGCGGACATCGACGCCGGTCTGGATCGCTTCGAACGTGCTGCGGCGAAACTGACTCAAGCCTGATTCATGCAAGACCGCCCGGCGTCTGTCGTCATCGACAGGTGCCGGGACCATTTTCCTGTGCCGGGCCTGCCCGGCATTTTTTTCCCGAGTCGGCGCTTTCGCCGACCTGAAGTAGAGAAAGGAGTGACACCATGCTGGTGATGCGCCCCGCGCAAATGGCTGATCTGGGCGAGGTACAGCGTCTGGCTGCGGACAGCCCGATTGGTGTCACTTCCTTGCCGGATGACGTTGAACGCCTGAGCGACAAGATCGCCGCGAGCGAAGCCTCGTTTGCCGCCGAAGTGAGCTTCAACGGCGAGGAGAGTTACTTCTTCGTTCTGGAAGACACCGCCACCGGCAAACTGGTGGGCTGCTCGGCAATCGTCGCTTCGGCCGGTTATTCCGAGCCGTTCTACAGCTTTCGCAACGAGACCTTCGTGCATGCTTCCCGCGAGCTGAAGATCCACAACAAGATCCACGTGCTCTCGCAATGCCACGACCTGACCGGCAACAGCTTGCTGACCAGTTTCTACGTGCAGCGCGAGCTGGTGGGTTCGCCGTGGGCCGAACTCAACTCCCGTGGTCGTCTGTTGTTCGTCGCCAGCCATCCGGAGCGGTTCGCCGATTCGGTGGTGACCGAGATCGTCGGCTATAGCGATGAAAACGGCGACTCGCCATTCTGGGACGCCATCGGTCGCAACTTCTTCGATTTGAACTACGCCGAGGCCGAACGTCTGTGTGGCCTGAAAAGCCGCACGTTCCTCGCCGAGTTGATGCCGCATTACCCGATCTACGTGCCGCTGCTGCCGGACTCCGCTCAGGAAGCGATGGGCCAGGTACACCCGCGTGCGCAGATCACCTTCGACATCCTGATGCGCGAAGGCTTCGAGACCGATCACTACATCGACATCTTCGACGGTGGCCCGACCCTGCATGCGCGCGTTTCGGGGATCCGTTCGATCGCCCAGAGCCGCGTGGTGCCGGTGAAACTCGGTGAGCCGGTCAAAGGTGCCGGGCGCCAGTATCTGGTGGCCAATGCCCAGTTGCAGGATTACCGCGCGGTATTGCTGGAACTGGATTACGCACCGGGCAAACCGGTGACCCTGGATCTGGAAGCGGCCGAAGCCCTGGGTGTCGGTGAAGGTGCCAGCGTGCGCCTGGTGGCGGTTTAACGCCTTAGCGAGTTTCACGGGTGGCCACGGCGGCCCGTTTGAGGAGATAGCATGATTGTTCGTCCCGTACGCAGCAGCGATTTGTCCGCTCTGATCGACCTGGCCCGCAGCACCGGCACCGGCCTGACCACCTTGCCGGCCAACGAAGAGCGCCTGACCCACCGGGTCGGCTGGGCCGAGAAGACCTTTCGCGGTGAAGCCGGTCGTGGCGACGCGGACTATCTGTTCGTGCTCGAAGACGACAACGGTCGCGTGGTGGGGATTTCCGCCATCGCCGGCGCCGTCGGTCTGCGCGAGCCTTGGTACAACTTCCGTGTCGGCCTGACCGTCAGCGCCTCGCAGGAATTGAACATCTATCGCGAGATCCCGACGCTGTTCCTGGCCAACGACCTGACCGGCAACTCCGAGCTGTGCTCGCTGTTCCTGCACGCTGACTACCGCACCGGCCTCAACGGCCGCATGTTGTCCAAGGCGCGCATGCTGTTCATCGCCGAATTCCCGGAACTGTTCGGCAACAAGATCATCGCCGAGATGCGCGGCGTGTCGGATGACGCCGGTCGTTCGCCGTTCTGGGAAAGCCTGGGCCGTCACTTCTTCAAGATGGAATTCAGCCAGGCCGATTATCTGACCGGTGTCGGCAACAAGGCATTCATTGCCGAACTGATGCCGAAATTCCCGCTGTACACCTGCTTCCTGTCGCCGGACGCGCGCAACGTCATCGGCCAGGTGCATCCGGACACCGAGCCGGCGCTGGCGATGCTCAAGAGCGAAGGTTTCAGCTATCAGGGTTACGTCGATATCTTCGACGCAGGTCCCGCCATCGAGTGCGAGACCAGCAAGATCCGCGCGGTACGCGACAGCGAAGCGCTGGTGCTGGCCATCGGCACGCCGGGCGACGACGCCACGCCGTTCATCATCCATAACCGCAAACGCGAAGACTGCCGCATCACGGCTGCGCCGGCCCGTCTGGCCGCCGGCACCCTGGTGGTCGATCCGCTGACCGCCAAACGTCTTCAACTCAACGCTGGCGATCAGGTGCGCGCCGTGGCGTTGTCTGCTGCCCGGGAGTCGAAATAATGAATTCGCTATACATCGCAGGTGAGTGGCTGGCCGGTCAGGGCGAGGCCTTTCAATCGCTGAACCCGGTGACCCAGCAAGTGCTGTGGTCGGGGGAGGGCGCCACTGCCGCTCAGGTCGAGTCGGCCGTGCAGGCTGCGCGTCAGGCGTTCCCGGGCTGGGCCCGGCGTACCCTGGAAGATCGCATCAGCGTGCTCGAAGCATTCGCCGCTGCGCTGAAAAACCACGCTGATGAGCTGGCCCGCACCATCGGTGAGGAAACCGGCAAACCGTTGTGGGAAGCCGCGACCGAAGTCACCAGCATGGTCAACAAGATCGCGATTTCGGTACAGAGCTACCGCGAACGTACCGGCGAGAAGAGCGGCCCGTTGGGCGACGCCACCGCCGTATTGCGCCACAAGCCCCACGGCGTGGTCGCGGTGTTCGGCCCTTACAACTTCCCCGGCCATTTGCCGAACGGCCACATCGTGCCGGCGCTGCTGGCCGGTAACAGCGTGCTGTTCAAGCCAAGCGAGCTGACCCCGAAAGTCGCGGAGTTGACGGTCAAGTGCTGGATTGAAGCCGGTCTGCCGGCCGGTGTCCTGAACCTGCTGCAAGGCGCCCACGAAACCGGTATCGCTCTGGCGGCGAACCCGGGCATCGACGGTCTGTTCTTTACCGGCTCGAGCCGTACCGGCAATCACCTGCACCAGCAGTTCGCCGGTCGTCCGGACAAGATCCTCGCGCTGGAAATGGGCGGCAACAACCCGCTGGTGGTCGATCAGGTCGCTGACCTCGATGCGGCGGTGTACACGATCATTCAATCGGCGTTCATTTCCGCCGGTCAGCGCTGTACCTGTGCCCGTCGTCTGCTGGTGCCGGAAGGCGCGTGGGGCGACAGCCTGCTCAAGCGTCTGGTGGAAGTCAGCTCGACCATCGAGGTCGGCGCGTTTGATCAGCAGCCGGCACCGTTTATGGGGTCGGTGGTTTCCCTTGGCGCGGCGAAAGCGTTGATGGATGCCCAGGCGCATCTGCTGGCCAACGGCGCGGTGTCGTTGCTGGCGATGACTCAGCCACAGGCGCAATCGGCACTGCTGACCCCGGGCATCGTTGATGTGACGGCGGTTGCCGATCGCTCCGACGAAGAACTGTTCGGCCCGTTGCTGCAGGTGATCCGCTACGCCGATTTCGCGGCGGCGATTGCCGAAGCCAACGACACTGCGTTTGGCCTGGCCGCAGGTCTGCTGTCGGATTCCGAAGAGCGCTACCAGCAGTTCTGGCTGGAAAGCCGTGCCGGGATCGTCAACTGGAACAAGCAGCTGACCGGTGCTGCGAGCAGCGCACCGTTCGGCGGTGTCGGCGCCTCGGGCAACCACCGCGCCAGTGCCTACTACGCGGCGGATTACTGCGCGTACCCGGTGGCCTCGCTGGAAACCCCGAGCCTGGTGTTGCCGGCGGCCCTGACGCCTGGCGTGAAGATGGCGTGATGCCCATCGCTGGCAAGCCAGCTCCCACAAGGGCGATGAGCTCCCTGTGGGAGCTGGCTTGCCAGCGATGGCCGCGCCGCGGTCTCAAAGAATAGTTACTGAAGCCTATAACAACAGATTCTCGTGGAGCCTCGCTGATGAAATCCTATGAAGTCAATTTTGACGGTCTAGTGGGGCCGACCCATAACTACGGTGGTCTGTCCTACGGCAACGTTGCGTCCCAGAGCAACAGCCAGCAATCCTCGAACCCGAAGGAAGCGGCGCTGCAAGGCCTGGCGAAAATGAAAGCGCTGATGGAAATGGGCTTTCAGCAGGGCGTTCTCGCACCGCAGGAGCGTCCGGACGTGGCTGCTCTGCGCCGTCTGGGCTTCAGCGGCACCGATGCTCAGGTGATCGAGCGCGCCGCAAAGGAAGCGATGCCGTTGCTGGTCGCCAGTTGCTCGGCATCGAGCATGTGGGTGGCCAACGCCGCCACGGTCAGCCCGAGTGCCGACACTGCTGACGGTCGCGTGCATTTCACCGCCGCCAACCTGAACTGCAAATACCACCGCAGCATCGAGCACCCGACCACCAGTCGCGTGCTGGGCGCGATGTTCGCCAACCAGCAACACTTCGCTCACCACGCCGCGTTGCCGGCGGTGGCGCAGTTCGGCGACGAAGGCGCAGCGAACCACACGCGTTTCTGCCGTGAGTACGGCGAGGCCGGCGTCGAGTTCTTCGTGTTCGGTCGCAGTGCGTTCGACACCCGCTACCCGGCACCGCAAAAGTATCCGGCGCGCCAGACCCTCGAAGCCTCGCAAGCCGTCGCTCGTTTGCACGGCCTGCGTGACGATGGCGTGGTCTATGCGCAGCAGAACCCGGCGGTGATCGATCAGGGCGTGTTCCACAACGACGTGATCGCGGTGGGCAACGGCGAGGTGCTGTTCTATCACGAGGACGCGTTCCTCGACACCGATCAGATGCTGGCCGAGCTGCAAGCCAAACTGGCCAAGGTCGGCGGCAAGTTTCAGTCGGTCTGCGTGCCGCGTTCGGCGGTCACCGTGGATGACGCGGTGCGTTCCTACCTGTTCAACAGCCAGTTGCTGTCGCGTCCTGACGGTTCGATGCTGCTGATCGTGCCGGAGGAGTGCCGTGGCAACGAGCGCGTGTGGAATTACCTGCAAGGCCTGACCAGCTCTGGCGGCCTGATTCGTGAAGTGAAAGTCTTCGATCTCAAGCAAAGCATGCAGAACGGCGGTGGCCCGGCGTGCCTGCGACTGCGCGTCGCGCTCAACGAAACCGAGCTGGCGGCCGTCAACCCAGGGGTTATCATGACCGCCCCGTTGTACGGTTCGTTGACCGCATGGGTTGAAAAGCACTACCGCGACCGCCTGACCGAAAGCGATCTGGCGGATCCGCAATTGCTGCTTGAATGCCGGACGGCACTGGATGAACTGACGCAAATCCTTAAACTGGGCGCGGTTTATCCATTCCAGATCAATTGATGACCGGTGCGCCGCCTTGTCGCGGCGCACGGTTCCATCTCCCCAAGAGAGCGTAAAACATGAGCGATTCCCTGCAGCTGATCCTTGAAGACACTGACGGCACGCAACTGCAAACTTCCTGCACCCGCGTCGCGGTCATGTGGCAAGGCAAAGAGCTGTGGATCCAGCAGGACGGCCGCGGCCAACTGTTGATCGGCGTGGACGTCGAAGAGGGCGACGAAGAGTACGCCAACCTGCTGTTGCGCCCATTGGCGACTAATCTGGTAAGTCTGCAACTGGAGATGGAACCGGCTGACCTCGGCGACGATGACGGCCACGTGCACGGCCCGGATTGCAATCACGACCACTAAGGAAACCGCTCTATGCTCGCCCTCGGCAAACTGCTTGAACTGACCCTCGCCGGCCGTGAACCGGCGGAGAAGACTCAACTGACTGTCGAAGGCGTGCGCATGCGCTGGTTGAGCGAGGGTGCGCTGGAAGTCCGGCCACCCGAAGCGCGTGACAATGGCCTGGACCTGCTGCTGTCGGCAGGCATCCACGGCAACGAAACGGCACCGATCGAATTGCTCGACCGGTTGCTGCATGACATCGCCCGCGGCGATCTGAAGCCGCGCGCACGCATTCTGTTCCTGTTCGGCAACCCGGAAGCGATTCGCAAGGGCGAGCGTTTCGTCGAGCAGGACGTCAATCGGCTGTTCAACGGCCGTCACGAACAAAGCAGCGGTTCCGAAGCCCTGCGCGCCTGCGAGCTGGAACGCCTGGCGGCGAGTTTCTTCAGTCTTCCTGATCGTCAGCGCCTGCACTACGACCTGCACACGGCGATTCGCGGTTCGAAGATCGAGCAGTTCGCCCTTTATCCGTGGAAAGAAGGTCGCCAGCATTCCCGTCTTGAGCTGGCCCGCCTGCGCGCCGCCGGCATGGAGGCGGTGCTGTTGCAGAACAAACCGTCGATCGTGTTCAGCTCCTACACCTACGACAAACTGGGGGCCGAGTCCTTCACGCTGGAACTGGGCAAGGCGCGGCCATTCGGGCAGAACGCCGGGGTCAATGTGTCGCTGCTGGAAACCCGTCTGAAGCAGATCATCGAAGGTACCGAGCCAGAGATGGCCGAGCAGGGCCTGGTCGGTCTGCAACTGTTCAGCGTGGCCCGTGAAATCATCAAGCACAGCGATGCGTTCCGCCTGAACCTGCCGGCGGACATCGAAAACTTTTCCGAACTGGATGTGGGTTATGTGCTGGCCGAAGACCTGGCCAATACCCGCTGGATCATCGAAGAGCAGGGCGCGCGGATCATCTTCCCCAACCCCAAGGTCAAGAACGGCCTGCGGGCGGGCATTCTGATCGTGCCGACCACTGACGAAAATCTTGCCTGACCCAATCCTTGGGCAGATGCCTAACCCTGTGGGAGCGGGCAAGCCCGCTCCCACAGGGGGTTGAGTGAAGTTCAAGACCTCACTCGACTAGGGTTTGAATCAGACCGCTACAGCACGCGGCTCGGTGCGGCGCAATGCACGCACTTTCTGCAACGTATCGGCGCAGGTCTTCGCCGCTTCCTGACCCTTGTGCACGAAATGCTCGAAGAAGAACTTCTGGTGCTCTTCGCCGGCATGGAAGTGGTGCGGGGTCAGCGACACCGAGAACACCGGCACTTCGGTTTCCAGCTGAACCTGCATCAGGCCGCTGACCACCGACTGGGCGACGAACTCGTGACGGTAGATTCCGCCGTCCACCACCAGAGCGGCCGCGACGATACCGGCATAACGACCGGTCTTGGCCAACAGCTTGGCGTGCAGGGGCATTTCAAAGGCGCCGCCAACTTCGAAGAAATCGATGTCAGATTCCTGATAACCCTGAGCGATCATTTCAGCGAGGAAGCCTTTACGGCTCTGATCGACAATTTCCTTGTGCCAGCAGGCCTGGATGAACGCGACGCGCTCGCCGTGAGTGTGTTTGCTTTTGCTGTCGATAGCGGTGGGTTGCATGTTCTGACTCCTGTTTGTGTGAAAAACAGGGCGTTATGAATCGAAAGGGATTCAAGGGTACGCACGCTCGCGCATAAGCGGCGGACGGCCCTTTGGCGTCAATCCCGTTCTCTCTTCATCCGGACTATGACCGTCGGCCCCGGAATCACACCGGGTCTGCTGACCTTGCTGCCGCTCACGGCTTATGCCGTGCCCGTCACCAAGCGCTCGCGGGCTATGCGCATTGCGCGCAATTACCGCCGGTGGGGAATTGCACCCCGCCCTGAGAACGTTTCGCCGCCCTTTATCGGGCGGCGCAGCGTTTTTAACACAGATTGCAGGACCGTGCATTGCGCCTTTGTGATGATTGCCATCGGATTATTCGAAGCGTGAAAACGACTTTTCCTTGCGCAAGGGTTGATTAATCCGCGCCATGCCCGCAGTAATTCCTCTTCGAAAAGGGATTTCCCCTGCTGACTTGAGGCCAGGTTCATGAGCGTTATCGATCTTCGCAGCGACACCGTCACTCAACCGACTCCCGCCATGCTCGACGCGATGACCCGCGCCGACACCGGTGACGACGTGTATGGCGAAGATCCGACGGTCAATCGTCTGGAAGTCGAACTGGCAAAACGGCTCGGTTTTGCCGCCGCGCTGTTCGTCCCTACCGGCACCATGAGCAACCTGCTGGGATTGATGGCGCACTGCGAGCGCGGTGACGAGTACATCGTCGGTCAGCAGGCACACACCTATAAATACGAAGGCGGCGGCGCAGCGGTGCTCGGCTCGATTCAGCCACAGCCGCTGGAAGTGCAAGCTGACGGCTCGCTGGACCTGGATCAGGTGGCCGCGGCGATCAAGCCCGACGATTTCCACTTCGCCCGTACGCGCCTACTGGCGCTGGAAAACACCATGCAGGGCAAAGTGCTGCCGCTGGACTATCTGGCCCGGGCCCGCCAGTTCACTCGGGACAACGGCCTGCAACTGCATCTGGACGGCGCGCGGCTGTACAACGCGGCGGTCAAGCTCGGGGTCGATGCCCGGGAAATCACCCAATATTTCGATTCGGTCTCGGTGTGCCTGTCCAAAGGCCTCGGCGCGCCGGTCGGTTCGGTGCTGTGCGGTTCGTCGGCGTTGATTGCAAAGGCCCGGCGCCTGCGCAAAATGGTCGGTGGCGGCATGCGTCAGGCCGGACTGCTGGCGGCGGCGGGGCTGTATGCGCTGGATCACAACGTCGAGCGTCTGGCGGATGACCATGCCAACGCGCAGTTGCTGGCCGAAGGCCTTCGCGAGGCTGGTTTCAGCGTCGAGCCGGTGCAGACCAATATGGTTTATGTGCAGATGGGCGACCGTGCCGAGGCGATCAAGGCATTTGCCGCCGAACGCGGGGTCAAGTTGAGCGCTGCCGCCCGTCTGCGGATGGTCACGCACATGGACGTCAATCGCTCGCAAATCGAGCAAGTGATCGCGACATTCGTCGAGTTTTCGCGCAAGTGACAGCGTTAGCAGCCCAATTGACCGTTTCTATCGTATAAACACGCTGTACCCCGCGCGCAGGGCCGATATAATGCGGCCCTTTGCCGTCGTTTCGTCTGTTGACGTTTCGTACAGGCCTTTGGCCGCAGCCTCCGTGGAAGAACCTAATGAAAAGCGCAGAAATCCGTGAAGCCTTCCTTCGCTTCTTCGAAGAGCAAGGCCACACCCGTGTAGCCTCCAGCTCTTTGATTCCGGGCAACGACCCAACCCTGCTGTTCACCAACGCGGGGATGAACCAGTTCAAGGACTGCTTCCTGGGCCAGGAAAAGCGCGCCTACACCCGCGCCGTCTCCAGCCAGAAATGCGTGCGCGCCGGCGGCAAGCACAACGACCTGGAAAACGTCGGTTACACCGCCCGTCACCACACCTTCTTCGAAATGCTGGGCAACTTCAGCTTCGGCGATTACTTCAAGCGTGACGCCATCACCTACGCCTGGAACTTCCTGACCTCCGAGAAGTGGCTGAACCTGCCGAAGGAAAAGCTGTGGGTTACCGTCTACGCCAGCGATGACGAGGCTTACGACATCTGGACCAAGGAAGTCGGTGTGCCGGCCGAGCGCATGGTGCGCATCGGTGACAACAAGGGCGCGCCTTACGCCTCCGACAACTTCTGGACCATGGGCGATACCGGCCCGTGCGGTCCTTGCACCGAGATTTTCTACGATCACGGCGCCGACATCTGGGGCGGCCCACCGGGCTCGCCAGAAGAAGACGGCGACCGTTACATCGAGATCTGGAACAACGTGTTCATGCAGTTCAACCGCACCGCCGATGGCGTGTTGCACCCGCTGCCAGCGCCGTCGGTCGACACCGGCATGGGTCTTGAGCGGATCAGTGCCGTGCTGCAGCACGTTCACTCGAACTATGAAATCGACCTGTTCCAGAGCCTGCTGGCCGCATCGGCCAAGGCGATCGGTTGCAGCAACGACAATCAGGCGTCCCTGAAAGTCGTGGCTGACCACATCCGTTCCTGCGGCTTCCTGATTGCCGACGGCGTGCTGCCGTCCAACGAAGGTCGCGGTTACGTACTGCGCCGGATCATCCGTCGCGCCTGCCGTCACGGCAACAAGCTGGGCGCCAAGGGCAGCTTCTTCTACCAGATCGTTGCCGCTCTCGTGGCCGAGATGGGCGAAGCCTTCCCGGAACTGAAATCCCAGCAGGCGCACATCGAGCGCGTACTGAAAGCCGAAGAAGAGCAGTTCGCCAAGACCCTGGAACAGGGCCTGAAAATCCTCGAGCAGGATCTGGCCGAGCTCAAAGGCGACGTGGTTCCAGGCGACGTGGTGTTCAAACTCTACGACACCTACGGTTTCCCGATGGACCTGACCGCGGACATCGCCCGCGAGCGCAGCCTGACCATTGACGAAGCCGGTTTCGAGCGCGAAATGGAAGCCCAGCGCGTCCGTGCACGTTCCGCCAGCTCGTTCGGTCTGGACTACAACAGCCTGGTCAAGGTTGACGTCGACACCGAGTTCACCGGTTATCACGCCACCAGTGGTTCGGCGAAAGTCGTCGCTCTCTATAAAGATGGCCAATCCGTGGACGTCTTGAGTGAAGGGCAGGAAGGCGTTGTGGTGCTGAACCAGACGCCGTTCTACGCCGAATCCGGTGGCCAGGTTGGCGATTGTGGTTATCTGCAGGCCGGCAACAGCCGTTTCGACGTGCGCGACACCACCAAGACTGGCGGCGCGTTCCTGCACCACGGCGTACTGGCGTCGGGCAGCCTGATCGTTGGCGCACCCGTGGAAACCCACGTCGAAGCCGACGTGCGTCACGCTACTTCGCTGAACCACTCGGCCACTCACTTGCTGCACGCGGCATTGCGCAAAGTGCTGGGCGACCACGTTCAACAGAAAGGTTCGTTGGTCGACAGTCAGCGCCTGCGCTTTGACTTCAGCCACTTCGAAGCGATCAAGCCGGAGCAGATCAAGGCGCTGGAAGACATCGTCAACGCCGAGATCCGCAAGAACTCCGCCGTTGAAACCGAAGAAACCGACATCGAAACCGCCAAGCAGAAAGGCGCGATGGCGCTGTTCGGCGAGAAGTACGGCGACAACGTGCGCGTGCTGAGCATGGGCGGTGATTTCTCCGTCGAGTTGTGCGGCGGTATCCATGCCAACCGTACCGGTGACATCGGTCTGCTGAAAATCATCAGCGAAGGCGGTGTGGCATCGGGCGTGCGTCGTATCGAAGCAGTTACCGGCGCTGCGGCTCTGGCTTACTTGAACGCTGCTGAAGAACAACTCAAGGAAGCGGCGAGCCTGGTCAAGGGCAGTCGCGACAACCTGATCGACAAACTGTCGGCGGTGCTGGAGCGCAACCGTGCGCTTGAAAAGCAGCTCGAGCAGTTGCAGGCCAAGGCCGCTGCTGCCGCCGGCGACGATCTGTCGGCCTCGGCCGTGGACGTCAAGGGCGTGAAAGTGCTGGCCGTGCGTCTGGATGGTCAGGACGGCAAGGCGCTGCTGGCGCTGGTCGATCAGCTGAAAAACAAACTCGGCCGCGCAGTGATCCTGCTCGGCAGTGTCCATGAGGAAAAGGTCGTGCTGGTTGCAGGCGTAACCAAGGACCTGACTGGCCAACTCAAAGCCGGTGATTTGATGAAACAGGCTGCTGCGGCAGTGGGCGGGAAGGGCGGTGGTCGTCCGGACATGGCGCAGGGCGGCGGTGTCGACGCCGGCGCACTGGATGGCGCACTGGCGCTGACCGTTCCATTCGTCGAGCAGGGTTTATAAGACGGCCCGTCGGGCCCGCAGTCTAGTGGCGGGCCCGGCGGCTGTTCGAGTGATTATTGGGCGCCCTTCATGGGCAGAGGCGGCTTTGAAATGGCTTTGATCGTACAGAAATTTGGAGGCACCTCGGTCGGCACTGTCGAGAGAATCGAGCAGGTCGCCGACAAGGTTAAGAAATTCCGCGATGCCGGCGATGACCTGGTGGTTGTGCTGTCTGCAATGAGCGGCGAAACCAACCGTCTGATCGATCTGGCCAAACAAATCAGTGGCGAAGATCAACCGGTTCCGCGCGAACTGGACGTGATCGTTTCCACCGGTGAGCAGGTGACGATCGCCCTGTTGGCCATGGCGCTGATCAAGCGCGGTGTGCCGGCGGTATCGTACACCGGCAACCAGGTGCGGATCCTGACGGACAGCGCACACAATAAAGCGCGTATCTTGCAGATTGATGACCAGAAGATTCGTGGTGACCTGAAAGCCGGTCGCGTGGTGGTGGTCGCCGGTTTCCAGGGCGTCGACGAGCACGGCAACATCACGACCCTGGGTCGTGGCGGTTCCGACACCACCGGCGTGGCGCTGGCCGCTGCGCTGAAGGCTGACGAATGCCAGATCTACACCGACGTCGATGGTGTCTACACCACTGACCCGCGCGTGGTATCGGTTGCTCAGCGCCTGGACAAGATCACCTTCGAAGAGATGCTGGAAATGGCCAGCCTCGGTTCCAAGGTGCTGCAGATCCGCGCGGTGGAGTTCGCCGGCAAGTACAACGTTCCGCTGCGCGTACTGCACAGCTTCAAGGAGGGTCCGGGCACCCTCATTACTATTGATGAAGAGGAAACCATGGAACAGCCGATCATTTCCGGCATCGCTTTCAACCGCGATGAAGCCAAGCTGACCATCCGTGGCGTGCCAGACACCCCGGGCGTGGCATTCAAGATTCTCGGCCCGATCAGTGCCGCGAACATCGAAGTCGACATGATCGTGCAGAACGTCGCGCACGATAACACCACCGACTTCACCTTCACCGTGCACCGCAACGACTACCAGTCCGCGCAAACCGTGCTGGAAAACACCGCTCGCGAGATCGGTGCCCGTGAAGTGGTCGGCGACACCAAGATTGCCAAGGTCTCGATCGTCGGCGTCGGCATGCGTTCCCACGCAGGCGTGGCCAGCCGCATGTTCGAATCCCTTGCGAAAGAAAGCATCAACATCCAGATGATCTCGACCTCGGAAATCAAGGTTTCCGTGGTGATCGAAGAGAAGTATCTGGAACTGGCTGTGCGCGCCCTGCACACGGCTTTCGAACTCGACGCTCCGGCCCGTCAGGGCGAGTGATGCGTTGTCTGAAGGGCGCGGTCTGACCGCGCCCTTTATTTTTTGAATGGCGCGAGCCCCGAACTGTTCTTTTGCTCGCGCTGGTCAATACTCAGGCATGTAGGGCTACGATCGCTCCGGTTGTAGGTCGGGTGCCTTTTTTTTGCAGACTGTTGTCCCTGAAATGATTCGCGTGAGGAGAAAGGTATGCTGATTCTGACTCGTCGGTGCGCAGAAAGCCTGATTATCGGTGATGGCGAAATCACCGTGACCGTGCTCGGCGTTAAAGGAAATCAAGTGCGTATCGGCGTCAACGCCCCGAAAGAGGTGGCCGTGCACCGTGAAGAAATCTATCTGCGTATAAAGAAAGAGAAGGACGAAGAACCAAGCCATTAATTTTTATCGATTTTTATGTTTGCAAACGGGGAAGAAGGTGGTTAATATACGCCCCGTGTTGCGGAGAGCTGGCCGAGTGGCCGAAGGCGCTCCCCTGCTAAGGGAGTACACCTCAAAAGGGTGTCGGGGGTTCGAATCCCCCGTTCTCCGCCATTATTTGCTTAGTACGTTGTAATCTGGCTTTTTCTGTAAGTTGTTGAATTTATTAGAAAAAGTGGTTGGAATAGAGATTAGACGGGCTATAATGCGGCGCAACAAATGCACTCGTAGCTCAGCTGGATAGAGTACTCGGCTACGAACCGAGCGGTCACAGGTTCGAATCCTGTCGAGTGCACCATTTAAGAGTCAATTGCAGCGATGTAAATGGCTCGGCTTCAACCAGTTGTGATCTGGTCTAAAAACACAAATTGCACTCGTAGCTCAGCTGGATAGAGTACTCGGCTACGAACCGAGCGGTCACAGGTTCGAATCCTGTCGAGTGCACCATTTAAGAGTCAATTGCAGCGATGTAAATGGCTCGGCTTCAACCAGTTGTGATCTGGTCTAAAAACACAAATTGCACTCGTAGCTCAGCTGGATAGAGTACTCGGCTACGAACCGAGCGGTCACAGGTTCGAATCCTGTCGAGTGCACCATTTAAGAGTCAGTTGCAGCAATGCAAATGACTTGGTTACAGCCAGTTGTGGTCTGGTCTAAAAACACAAATTGCACTCGTAGCTCAGCTGGATAGAGTACTCGGCTACGAACCGAGCGGTCACAGGTTCGAATCCTGTCGAGTGCACCATTTAAGAGTCAGTTGCAGCAATGCAAATGACTTGGTTACAGCCAGTTGTGGTCTGGTCTAAAAACACAAATTGCACTCGTAGCTCAGCTGGATAGAGTACTCGGCTACGAACCGAGCGGTCACAGGTTCGAATCCTGTCGAGTGCACCATATACCGAAAAGCCCGCGTTTAACGCGGGCTTTTTGCTGTCCGGGATTTGGCTTTTCCTGTCACGCATCCTTTCTCATCAAAATCGATTTGAGCACTGCGGCCTCGCTTGAGGTCGTAACGATAACTCGTTGCCGAATTGCGGATGCTTACCTTGTCGGGTTTGCCGAGGGCGCTTTCCACATCCTGTTGGCTCATGCCGGCGATGATTCGTTGATTGATGATTGCCTCGCGCTTCTGTCGCGCGTCGATCAGATCTCCACATTTATCGTGAGTGCGACCGACGACGGCCATTTCTCTTTTTCTGATATTCATACCCGATGTTTCTTCGTGCCGGGCTTCGGGTATCAGTGTCACGGTCGAGCCGGGCGAATAGGGGTGCACTTCCTGCAATGAAAGGTGTTCATCGTTCGCACAGCTCAATGTGGTGAACGTGACGCTGCCATCAGAAGCTTCGCAGCGATGAAGTGTGGTTGTGCTCCCGATGGTGGGCAGGAAGAGCAGAGTGGTCAGCATGAATCGGGATGTTTTCGATGGCATTCGGCGTCCTCCATGACGATCCTGTTCAAGCGTAGCCGGCAGTTTTTTCACTGGCGGTGTGTTTTCTTTTCAGGATGAGTCGTCGCACTTTGAAGGATCAGGACAGCGCTCAGCTTTGTCTCGCAAGCGCTTGTTTCAGCCACGATTTTTTAACGTTTAAAACCGTCAGGCGGTGTATCATTGCGCCCGTCAGCCCCGCCGGGGCTTATGGAAAACCTCCATGGACTTACCCAGTAGTTATTCAGTAACCCGTTTCACCAATCATGAATTGACTGATTGATCCTTCCGGCGTGCCCCGCTGCTGGGAGTGGAGTTCGCCTATGTCCGAAATCGAAGTAAAGAAAACACAGGAAAGCCTGCAGGATCGCCTGGCTCAGGTGGTCGAGCTGCTGCAGCGCCAGCGGGTCGTCGAAGACCTGACTCATCGCCAGGAAGGCCCGCATCATGACCGGGTCGAGAACCTGGTCCACCGGCAAAACCTCGTCGAGCTGCAACGCAAGCTCGATGATCTGCACTCCGCTGACGTCGCCTACATTCTTGAAGCCCTGCCGCTGGACGATCGTCTGACGCTCTGGCAACTGGTCAAGGCCGATCGCGACGGCGACATTCTTCTCGAAGTATCCGATTCCGTCCGTGAAACGCTGATCGCCGACATGGATGATCATGAGCTCCTGGCTGCGGCCAGGGACATGGATGCCGACGAACTTGCTGACCTGGCCTCCGAGCTGCCGCGAGACGTCGTCCATGAGCTGATGGAGACTCTGGATCAGCAGCAACGCGAGCGTGTGCGTTCGGCGCTCTCCTATGACGAGGAGCAGGTCGGCGCGCTGATGGACTTCGAGATGGTGACCATCCGTGAGGATGTCAGCCTCGAAGTGGTTCTGCGTTACCTGCGTCGCCTGAAAGAGCTGCCGGGTCATACTGACAAACTGTTCGTGGTCGATTACGACGGTGTGCTCAAGGGCGTGCTCCCGATCAAGCGTTTGCTGGTCAATGATCCGGAGAAACAGGTTTCTGAAGTCATGGCCAGTGATCCGGTGAGTTTTCACCCGGATGAAGACGCCTACGACGCCGCTCAGGCGTTCGAACGTTACGACTTGATCTCGGCCCCGGTGGTCGACAAGAACGGCAAGCTGATCGGCCGTCTGACCATCGACGAAATGGTCGACCTGATTCGTGAGGAGAGCGAAAGCGAAGTCCTCAACATGGCGGGTCTGCGCGAAGAAGAAGACATTTTCGCTTCGGTCTGGAAGTCCCTGCGCAACCGTTGGGCGTGGCTGGCGATCAATCTGATCACGGCATTCGTCGCATCGCGGGTGATCGGTCTGTTCGAAGGTTCGATCGAGAAGCTGGTGGCCCTGGCGGCGCTGATGCCGATCGTGGCGGGCATTGGCGGCAACTCCGGCAACCAGACGATCACCATGATCGTTCGTGCCATGGCGCTCGATCAGGTCAGCACCGGCAACACCTCGCGCCTGATGCGCAAAGAGCTGGCCGTGGCGTTGATCAATGGCCTGGTCTGGGGTGGGGTGATCGGTGTGGTGGCTTACTTGCTTTATGGCAGCTGGTCGCTGGGCGTGGTGATGACCGCTGCCATGACGTTGAACCTGCTACTTGCCGCTTTGATGGGGGTGTTGATCCCGATGACTCTGGCGAAGATGGGCCGCGATCCTGCGATGGGTGCAAGTGTGATGATCACCGCCATGACTGACAGTGGTGGCTTCTTCATCTTCCTCGGGTTGGCGACGATTTTCCTGCTCTGACCGACTGCATAAAAAAACAGCCCGCCAATTGGCGGGCTGTTTTTTGCCTGTGAGAAGCCCGAATTGCGGGCAAAAAAAAGCCAGCATTCATGCTGGCTTGAGATGTTCGGTTTGACTCAGGATGCGTCTGCGGCCATTTCGGCGTCGTGGGCGATCAGAGAAACCAGCGCGTTCTGTTGGCGGTGGGAGAGTTGACGGAAGCGTTGCAGCAGCTCGCGCTCGTGCAGCGACAGCTCCGGGCTGTCCAGGCGCATGCTCAGCTCTTCGCCTAGTGCACCTTCCTGAATAAGACTCTGCTCAAGGCGCGCAATGATCTCGGAGTTCATGCTGCGATGATGATTGCGAGCCACCTCGGCAATGCGTTCACGCATTCCGTCTGGCAGACGTACGACGAACTTGTCAGCCGTACGGCTGGAATAAATTGCCTGTTTCAATGGGCGCATATATTTAACCGGTTAGTTCAGGGGAGCGGTTCTCGGGATTGGCCGCAGGATGTGTGGTAGGACAAGCATCCGCGCCAAATGGTTCAACCTGAATTGTTAAGAGGCGCGCATCATGCCTCAAAATTGCCAGATCATTGGCGTCAATTCTGTGACAAATATTGATCCGGGTAAAGGCGTAATGCCAGCACCAATTATCAGAAATGCGGACTGGTTTGAAAAGAAAGCATCAGTCCGTATTGCTGACCGCGTCCTGAAACACGTTGACTGATGCCCGAGGGCGTCAGAACGTGCATGCTATGCGGGTTGAATCGTTGTTCCTTACCTTGTACAGGATAGTGGCAAATGGCCGATTTACTAGGGGCAAATGCCCGCCGGAGGGCGTTTTCAGGATGGATGGCAGGCTGATTTACCTTATGGGGCCTTCCGGCTCCGGCAAGGACAGTCTGATCGAGGCTGCGCGTGAACCCTTGCGGGCGTTGAACTGCGAAATCATCAGGCGAGTGATCACCCGTTCGGCTGAATCCGTGGGCGAGGATGCGATCGGCGTGACGCCTCAGGAGTTCGAGCAACGTCGGCGCGCTGGCGAGTTTTCGCTGGCGTGGGAGGCTAATGGTCTCGCCTATGGTATTCCGGCGGAAATGGATGAATGGTTGAAAGCCGGTAAGCACGTCCTGGTGAACGGCTCTCGGGCGAACCTTCGACAAGCGCTGGAACGTTATCCGGCGTTGTTGCCGGTGTTGCTGACGGTGCGAGATAACGTCTTGCGGGAGCGGCTGCTCCGGCGTGGCCGGGAGACGCTTGAACAGATCGATGCGAGACTGGCCCGCAACGCGCTGTTCAAGGACCGGCGTTCAACTGACAGCCCTGTGCATCTGATCGACAATTCGGGTGACCTGGCGGATGCGGTCAATCAGCTGCTGAAGCTGGTCAGGGTCAGCGCAGTACAGGATCAAACTTGATCTTGCGCCCGGCCACCAGCGCCAATACGAATAGCGTCGAAAACACGCCGCACCCGATCAGGGGCAGGGATATTTCGGTTTCCTCGAACAGCGAAAAATGCCCGAGGCCACTCAATAAGGCGAGGATCAGAAATCCTGCGGCTGACTTGGACATGCTGTACTCCTGAAGATATTTCAAAAAACCAGACGTTCAGCCGACTGCGCCGGCAACACCTGTTCAGACTCGCTGACCGCTTGCGGGGCGGAGCGCTGATCGCTCAATACCGCCCATTGGGGCGCTTTCTGCACTTGCAGGTAATGTGGCATGCGCCCGGCCAGTTTCTCGTTGTCCTCGGGGAGGAAGTGAAAGCCCACGAGAACAGCCAGTGCGATTACGTTTGCGAGGACGAGGGCGCTGTTCATGAGACGAGTCTCCGAATGTTCTTGTATAGAACCGGTAAAGCAGCCGTCGTGCCAATAGTCTAACTGCTGTTAAGTCCTTTAAAAACAAGCATTTAAATGGATTTTTAGAGGAGGGCGCATTGCATTCTGCAATGATGGCGTTTTGCGGAGATGCAAATTGCACGGTAAAACGTCCGGCACCCTTGCAAGACGCCTGCCTACACTTAAAAAGCCCTGCGGACGACATGACAAATCAGGGCCCGGCCGTTAACATGCACGCCGTCTGTCGCACCGACAGTCCTGTGTCCCAGTAGCTCAATTGGATAGAGCATCCCCCTCCTAAGGGGAAGGTTGGCAGTTCGAACCTGCCCTGGGACACCATCTATTGAAAAGCCCCGCGCAGAGTGATCTGGCGGGGCTTTTTGTTTTCGCGATTTTACAAGCGGAAGCGACTGACCATCGTGTTGAAGGACGCCGCCAGGTTGGACAGTTCCTGGGTCGAAGCGCTGGTCTGATGCGCACCTGCCGCCGTTTGGGTGGACAGATCCTGGATGTTCACCAGATTACGATCCACTTCGCGAGCGACGTGTGCCTGTTCTTCCGAGGCCGTGGCGATGACGAGGTTGCGATCATTGATTTGCGAAATGCCGTCGGCAATCAGCTCCAGTGCCTGGCCGGTCGCTTGCGCCAGTGACTGGGTTTCGCTGACCAGCGCCTGGCTTTTCCCCATGGCGCCGACGGCTTCGTCTGCACTGTTACGCACGTCGTTGATCATGCCTTCGATTTCCCCCGTCGAAGCCTGAGTCCTTGCCGCCAGGGCTCGTACCTCGTCGGCGACGACGGCAAAACCTCGACCTTGCTCACCCGCGCGTGCGGCCTCGATGGCGGCGTTAAGCGCCAGAAGATTGGTTTGCTCAGCAATTCCCCGGATCACATCCAGGACCTTGCCGATGTCTCGAACTTTCTCTGCCAGGTCTTTGACCATGGTGGTGGAGGTGGCGATTTCCGTGGTTGCATGGTTGATCGCGGCGACGGCGCTTCGCGCTTGATCGCGGCCATTGCCGGCTTCCCGGCTGGTGGCTTGGGAGGCCTCGGAGGTGGACACGGCGTTGCGCGCGACTTCCTCCACGGCGGAGGTCATTTCCGTGACAGCGGTCGCTGCCTGCTGGATCTCGTCGTTCTGACGGATCAGACCACGGCTTCCGTTGTCGGTGACGGCGGTGAGTTCTTCGGCAGCTGAAGCCAGTTGATCTGCCGCGTTGGCGATCTGCTGAATAGTGCCTTTCAGACTGCCCTGCATCTCGGCCAGGGCCGTGAGCAACTGACCGGCCTCGTCGCGGCCGGTGCTGACGATGTTTTGAGTCAGGTCTCCCCCAGCGATGCTTCGGGCGCTTTCAACGGCTTTGGAGATGGGGCGGCTGATCAGTCGGCTGATGAACAGGCCGAGCAAAATCGCAGCGACGAAGGCCAGCACGATGCCGATGTACAGCGACGTCTTGGCGGACGACTCCGTCAGAACCGATCGCTTTGCGGCTTCGCTGACCTGCATGTCGTTGGAGTTGGTCATGATGGTCAATTCGTCCATGACGACGCGGTAGTTCTTTTGCAGGTCGCCGAGCAGCAGTTCGCGGCCGTTTTCCAGGTCGCCGGCCTTCATCAGGGCCAGATACTTTTGCACGATCGCCTGGTAAACGGGCCAGGCTTTTTCCATTCGGTCGCCTGCTGCACGTTCGTCGTCGGCAAGCTTGGTTTTTCGATATTCGGCAAAGGCTTTTTCACTCGCCAACTGGTTCGCGCTCATCGAGGCGAGGAATTCGTCTTTGGTGCTCTGTGGCAGGTTGGCCGCAGTGGCGACGTAAAGCCGATACATGTCACGGGTCTGTCCGACGGCCTTGATTTTGGTCTGCGCGATGTTGGCGACAGCGACGAGGTTGTTGCCGAACACCGATCTGAGGCTCGCCGATAGCTCGGTCACTCCTCGGCTTCCCAGCAGGCCCACCCCCAGGGTGATGAAGGCGCATGCGGCAAAGGCGGTGATCAATTTCGTGGAAAGTCTTGCGTCATTCAACCAACTCATAAGGGGCATCCTGCTGACATGTGGGGTCGGGACAATATCGAGTGCAGCTCGTAAGAAAATGGCGTGTCGTCGTACATCTTTCGGCTGCTGAGTCCACAACTGTAGGGTTACCAGTTGTTTCTTACGTAAATATATTCTGCATGAAATTCCTTGTAACCATCGGTTTAGAGCACTCAGCACATACATACAAAAGATGGCACTTGGCCTTTTCTATTTATTGCCAAGTGTTACATTGTGTGGAATATTCCAAAAAATACGTACGACATCGTACCTCTTCGTCCTTGGGCTCCAAGATGACGAGGATGCCGTGTTCGTGATTTCCAGAACCGTGAAAAAAAAGAACGAAGCAGCCTAGGGTAGGACTCATGTCGCGTCGCATTGATAAAGGGAAATGCAAGGGGTACGCCTTTGCCGGATGGGTGACGCTGTTGATCGCCACGGCCGGGGCAGCGCATGGCGAGGCGCTCGACAGCACCGCGTCGGTGGGCAAGCGTCTGGCGGTAGCGGCTGACTGTGTGGCTTGCCACACGGCGCCAGGCGGCAAGGCTTTTGCGGGCGGCTATCCGCTCAGTTCGCCGATGGGCACTATTTACTCGACCAACATCACGCCTTCGAAAACGGCGGGTATCGGCAATTACACCTCAGAGCAATTCGCCCGCGCGGTGCGAGACGGGGTGGCGGCCGATGGCACTCGGCTGTACCCGGCGATGCCCTACACCTCCTATTCGAAAATGACCGACAGCGACATTGCTGCGCTCTACGACTACTTCATGCACGAAGTGACGCCGGTCGATACGCCGAACCAGAAAACCGCACTGGATTTCCCGTTCAATATCCGTGCATCGATGATTGGCTGGAACGCGCTGTTCCACAGCAAAACACGCTTCACGCCGGATCCGGCCAAGTCCGCCGAGGTCAATCGCGGCGACTATCTGGTCAACGGCCTGGCTCACTGCGACACCTGCCACACACCGCGCAATGTCCTGATGGCGGCCGACAGCGCAAAGCCGTTGGCCGGCGGATCACTGGGCAGTTGGTATGCCCCCAATATCACCTCCGACAAAGTCAGCGGCATCGGGGCCTGGTCAAGCGACGAGATCGTGGCCTATCTGCGTACCGGACACGTCGAGGGCAAGGCTCAGGCGGCGGGGCCGATGGCCGAGGCGGTGGAGAACAGCCTGCAGCATCTGAGCGATGTGGATCTCAAAGCCATCGCGGCTTATCTGTTGCAGACGACGCCGATCAAGACCGGGGAGAGCAAGGCCCGGCACGAGTACGGTCAGGCTTCGGTCGACGAATTGACGCTGCGCGGAGGCAAACCGGGGGACAACCCGGGTTGGCACATATTCAGTGGCACTTGCGCCAACTGCCATCAGCCGAACGGTCAGGGCACCCGGGAATACCCATCGCTGTTTCACAACACCGCCACCAGTCGCAGCGACAACCTGATCGCCGCCATCGTGTACGGCGTGCATCGTGAAGTCGACGGTGTGGCCATCGACATGCCGGGTTTCGGCCCTGACGCGCTGTTCACCGATCGCCTGAACGATCAGCAGATTGCCGACGTCAGCAACTACGTGCTGTCGCGCTACGGCAATGCCGACGCGGTTGTCACCGCCGCCGATGTGGCACAGGTCCGCAACGGTGGGCCTCAGGCGCCACTGGCAGTGATGGCGAAGTTCACGATCCCGGTCATCATTCTCGTGTGCTTGCTGTTCGGCCTGGGCGCATGGGCCTTGATTGCACGTCGGCGCAAGGAGGCCTGAGCAATGGACACTTCAATGACGCACAAACACGTAAAAAATCAAACCGAAAGCTCGGCGGGGCTCACTCGCCGCAATCTATTGCGCGGTTCCGTGACGCTGGGCCTGGCGGCGATGATCGGCAGTGCGCTGCCCTGGCAGTCGGTGCTGGCAGCCCAGGTATCGAGTGACGATTTCATTGCGCTGTCGCAGTTTCTGGTCAGCCGTGCGGTCAATCCGGTTCTGGCCGGTCGTTATTACGCTGCGCTGGACAAGCGCGCGCCGAATTTCTCGACCAACGTGATTGCCCTGAAGCAGTTGATCGGCGCACAGGGGTACCGGCATGTCGATGAATACCTGGCGCAGCCGAACCCGGATCCGTCGCTGCGGGCCACGGCCACCAGCATCATTTCCGCCTGGTATCTGGGCATTGTCGGTGAGCCGGCGGATGCCGAGCTGATCAGCTATTCCCTCGCCATGATGTATCAGCCCACTCACGGCATTCTCATCATTCCAACCTACGGTGGCGGCCCGGATTCATGGGGTCCCAAACCAGCAGTCATTCAGGACTCGACAGTATGAGCAGCGATCAATTCGATGCCGATGTAGTGATCATCGGTTCCGGTGTCATGGGCGGTCTGATCGCCACGGGCCTGGCCAAAGCGAACAAGTCGGTGATCGTGCTCGAGGCCGGGCCTCGGGTGAATCGCCGTGATGTGGTGGAAACGTTCCGTAATGCTCCGGTGAAACTCTCGCTGGCCAATGCCAAGCTGCAGGGCGCCGGGTCGCCTTATCCGAGCCTGCCCCACGCGCCCTCTACTTATGGCGACTATTTGCAGCAGGTAGGGCCGGTGAAATACAACACCTCGTATCTGCGTGTAGTGGGTGGGACCACCTGGCATTTCGGTTCCTCGCTGTGGCGCATGCTGCCCAACGATTTTCGTCTCAAATCGCTGTATGGCCGTGGTCGTGACTGGCCGATCAGTTATGACGAACTCGAACCGTATTACGCTCGGGCTGAAATCGAACTGGGCGTTTCCGGCGTCGACGGCCAGGACGAAAGCGGGCAGGGCGGGGACGCCTACCCACCGCGCTCGATTCCCTATCCGATGGAGGGCCTGAAACCGAGCTACATGTTCAAGCGCCTTTCCGAATTGCTCAGCAAGGGTGGGTATAACCCGATCCTCGAGCCGAATGGCCGGGCGACCCGCCCCTATGGCAAGCGGCCTCCCTGCGCTGGCAACAACAACTGCAACCCGGTGTGTCCGATTGCCGCCAAGTACGACGGTTCGATGCACATCGATGAGGCCGAGCGTCATGGCGCCAAGGTGCTGGACAACTCTGTCGTCTACAAGATCGAGGCGGGCGACGACGGCAAGATCACCGCGATCTGGTACATGCGCCCCGACAAGTCCAAACACAAGCTGACCGCCCGGGCCTTTGTACTGGCGGCGTACGGTATCGAGTCGCCGAAGCTGCTGTTGATGTCGACCTCGGAAAAGTACCCGAACGGGATTGCCAACTCCTCGGATCAGGTCGGGCGCAACCTGATGGACCACACCGGCATCAGCATGAACGTCATGACCAAGGAAGACATGTGGCCGGGCGAAGGGCCGACGCAATTGCTGGTCTATCTGAACAGTCGCGATGGCGCGTTCCGCAACGATTATCCGAGCTACAAGATCAAGGTGCGCAACACCGTGCCGACGTCGCAAATCACCTCGAACCTGATCGCCAAAGGCGTGCTGGGCTCGAAGCTCGATGAGCAGATCCGCCTGCAATCGGCGCGCTCCCTGAACTGGGCCGTCGACTTCGAAACCCTTCCACTGCCGGAGAACCGGGTCACCCCGAGCAAGACCAAGTTCGACGCCATCGGCCTGCCGGTTCCCGAGATCTACTACAGCGTTCCCGACTACTGGCACGCCGGTAAAGAGAAGGCGCTGGAAGACTTCAAACAGTTTGCGAAATTGCTCGACGCCGACATCCTCAGCACCGACACGGGCTTCCAGAACCGTCAGCACATCATGGGCACCACCATCATGGGCGATGAGCCGAAAGACTCGGTGGTGGACCGCGATTGCCGCAGTCACGACCATTCCAACCTGTTCATCGCTGGCACGAGCGTCATGCCATCGTCCTCCTGCGTGAACCCGACGCTGACAGGCGCGGCGTTGAGCATCCGGATTGCCGATGTGTTGGTGGCGGAGGTCTGAGAAGCGCCCTGAAGTACAAAGCCCCACGCAGAGGTGTCTGGTGGGGCTTTTTTGTATTTCCAAGGGCTCGAAGCTTTAGAAACTTTCAGCTCCACCTTCGGTTTTGCCGACTGACGTGCTGACTTGCGTGATATGCCGGCGCCCGTTCACTGAATAACTGCGCTGCGGATCTTCGGACTCGGGTTTACGCATCAACAGTAACGCAGGCAGACCGCTTTTTTCGTCGTAGGTACCGAACCAGTTGATCAGTCTTGCGACATAACAATCTTCACCAATGATCAAGGGGAAATCGGCGACAGGTTCGATCGCGTAGTAGCTCGCGCCATAGCCGTAGTACTCCTCACTGTCCTTGGCGGATGGAGGGATGGGGCAGAGTGGTGTTTTCTGCTGGCCCGTCATCCCTGGATTTGCATTCATGCCGGACACAGCCTGGGCTAGCACCTTGTGCAGGGACGGTTCCAGTTCGTAGGTTTTATCGCTGTCCTCGATGTGCTGAGTGTGTGGAACGGTCAGTCGGTAGTCATAACGCACGCTGACCGTCGGCGCCTGCCGGTTGATCTTCAGGGGGGTGAGCAGATAGACCTGATCTTCGCCGTAGCTGCCGTTTCGATAGGCAAAATAGATTTTTCCGCGAGCACCGATCAGGTACGCGGACTGATTGGCGCCGCGGTCATTGGTATAGAAAAGGACGCTGTCGTTACTGGTCTGGGGGCCAATCTCAGCCGCTCTCCTGATAAATCTGCCGTCGACGCGACGCCAGGTTTCCGTGTAATGAAACATCCCGGTGCCACCAGCGTAGGTTTCCACGATGAGGTCGCGCTGGCCGTCACCATCCAGATCCATCAGGGTGTAGGAAGTTGGACCTGACTCTGCAGCTCCCTTGATGTCGGATGCCTGCAGCGCTTTCCACTCGTCTTGCGTGACTTTTTCGGGGATGGTTGTGGGGAACAGTGGTTGCTCATCTTCATCCAGCTCGGCTGAAAATGAGCTGCCGACGGAGCCAAGGGTCAGAGAACCCAGCACCTGCTCCAGCGCAAACTCCGGGTTCTCCTTGCTCATCTCCCGAATCCGTTGCTGCAGATCCTCCATGACCTGTTTATCAATGTCGTCCGGCTTGTAGGCCACCGCGTCGATCCACTGAGCGTGCAAGACCTGCAAACGATCCTGATAACGCTGGTTCAGGCAGCTGACCTCTTCGCCACATCGATCACGCTCCTTCAGCCACTGGCGCTGGGCGTTTTTCACTCCGGCCTGCGCCGGGGCAGCTTTCATCAGCTTCCGATAAGCCGCCCCCATCTGCGCATCCAGCTCATACAAAGGCTTGTCCGCGCAAATCGCCTTCTCCACGGCACTCGCCGCCTTTGTGCAGTCCATTCCGCTCGCCAGTACCTGCTGAAAAAACAGCAGCGCACAGGCCGACACGATGTAGCGTCCCTTGATGTACACGATGAATCCTTTGCCGTTGGAAGGTGTGAACCGCCGCGCAGGGTAATCCTTGCGCAACGAATCTTGAACCCCCGCTTCAAGAGAATCGCTGATCCGGCCGATAACCCGTTCGGTGACTTCAGAGTCGCGCGAAATCGCTTGATAGCATTTGGCCGGCAGCTATCATCTGCGCGCCTGGAAATGGTCCATCTTCTTCAATTGCCTGGAAATCCTCGATGCTGTCGTATCACCAAAAGAGTTTTCTGATCGTCGATGATTTCTCGGATTTCCGCAGTTCCGTGCGTTCGATGTTGCGCGAGTTGGGCGTCAAGGATGTGGATACCGCCGACACCGGCGAGCAGGCGCTGAAAATGTGTGCGCAGAAGTCCTACGATTTCATCCTCCAGGACTTCCACCTCGGTGACGGCAAGAAGAACGGTCAGCAGGTGCTGGAAGACCTGATGATGGAAAAGCTGATCAGCCACGAAGCGGTGTTCGTGATGGTCACGGCCGAGACCAGTCAGGCGATGGTGCTCAGTGCCCTGGAGCACGAGCCGGACGCGTACCTGACCAAACCGTTCAACCGCTCTGGCCTGGCTCAGCGGCTGGAACGTCTGGAGCAGCGCAAGACCCTGCTCAAGCCGATTCTGCAAGCCCTCGACCGTGGTAAACCGGTCGAGGTGCTCAACGCCTGCATCGCCCTGTGCAAACAGGACATCCGTTATTCGCCGCTGTGCCTGCGCTATCGCGCCGATGCGTTGCGCGACATGAACCAGAACGAAGCGCTCGAGCGCCTTTACGACAGCATCATTGCTGACCGGCCGTTGCCGTGGGCGTTTGCCGGGTTGGGCAAGTTGCTGTTCAAGCGCGGGCAGGTCAGTCAGGCCAAGGGCGTTTACGAAAAAGCCCTGAAGGTCTTCCCGATGATGCCGGCGTTGTACGACGGCATGGCCGACGTGCTGGTCGCCGAAGGCGATACCAAAGGTGCTCAACAGGTATTGGAAGAAGCGATTCGCCTGTCGCCGCTGGCAGTGCGCCGTCAGGCGTTGCTGGGCAAGCTGGCGATGGCCAACGAAGATTTCGACACCGCTTCCCGGGCTTATCGCCAGGCGGTGAATCAGGGCGCGCAATCGCGGTTCAAGGATCCGGAAAGCAATCTCGGCCTGGCCCACGCGCTGATCAGCAAAGGCAGCGAACGCGGGCTCGACACCCGTACGCGGCTGGAGATCAACACCACCCTCAGCGCCGTGGCCAAGGAAAACCCGACCGATCCGGGCCTGCAGATTCGTGCGCGTCTGATGAAGGCCACCAGCCTGTTGCTCAATGACGCCGAGACCGCCGAGAAACTCACCGAACAAGCGCTGATGCGCCTCGACGGCATGGAGCAGTTCATGAGCCCCGAGGCGGCGTTGCTGGTCGCCAAGCAATTGCAGATGCTCGGCCAGGCCGAGGCGGGCACTTCGATGCTCAAGAGCTGCGCAGAAATCTACGGTGATGACCCGACGGTGATGAAAGACATCGCCAAGCTCACCGACGACCCGACTATTCTCAGCTCCAGCAACGCCGCCGCCGACCTCAACCGGCAGGGCGTGCGCGTGTACAAGACCGGTAATCTGGTCGAGGCCCGCGAGGTGTTCCGCAAGGCGCTGAAGATGCAACCGAAGAACATCAGTATCGCGCTGAACATGGCCCAGTCGCTGCTGCACGGCACCGACACCAATGTGCCGTCGGCGGAGCTGGAAGAATGCCGGGCCTGCCTGAAACTGGTGGGCATGATGCCCGATACCGACGCGCGTTATCCGCGTTATCAGAAGCTGAAAAGCAAGGCGTTTGGCGAATGAACCAAGACGAGCAGGCACTGGATTTTTCCACGGTGATCGCCTCCACCGTGCACGACATGAAGAACTCTCTGGCGATGCTGATGCAGGCCCACAGCCAATGGCTGGCGCGCCTGCCCGAGGCCCAGCGCCAAGGGCCGGAGCAGGGCGTGATCGACTTCGAGTTCGCCCATCTCAACGGCATGCTGGTGCAGCTGCTCGGGCTGTACAAGCTCGGGGTCAATCAGATGCCGTTGCAGCCGGCTTATCACGAGCTGGACGACTTCATCGAGGCGCAACTGGCGGCGCATCAGGACGTGTTCGCCAGCCGTGGAATCATCGCCACTTACGAAGTCGATCCGCTCAGTCCCCTGGGCTTCTTCGATCGCGAACTGATCGCCTCGGTGCTGGGCAATTGCATCAACAACGCGATCCGCTACGCCCGCGAATCGCTGCTGATCACCGTCAGCGACGAAGCCGGGCAATTGGTGCTGAGCATCAACGATGACGGCGACGGTTACCCGGCCGAAATGCTCGAACGTCAGTCCGATTACGTGCAGGGCATCAACCACAGCAGTGGCAGCACCGGCCTCGGTCTGTACTTCGCCGGACGCATCGCCGCGCTGCATCAGCGCAACGGTGTTGGCGGCCGGACCGAAATCCGCAATGGCGGACCGTTGGGCGGCGGCGTGTTCAGCATCTACCTGCCCTGACTCACGGCTTTTTGTTGGGCGCTGCTTGATATTCCGAACGGCCGAAGCCTATTTTGTCCGGGTCGCCGTTCGCGGCTCGCACAATAACAAGGATTGCGTCATGACAACCGATGGCCAGCGTTCACTCGCGCAGCGATTGACGGGCATTGATGAGATTGAATGTGTCACGCCGGATTTGAACGGCGTGCCACGGGGCAAGGTAATGACCGCCGAGGGCTTCCTCGAAGGCCGGCGTTTGCAGTTGGCCCGAGGGGTGCTGCTGCAATGCATCATGGGCGGTTATCCTGCCGCGAAATTCTATGGCAGCGATGACGGCGATCTGGCGCTGGTGGCCGATCCTGCACAGATTCACCCGTTGCCATGGAGCGAGGAACCACGGGCCCTGGCCATCTGTGATGCCGACGAGCTGACCGGTGAAAGCTCCAACCTGTCGACCCGTGGTCAGCTCAAGAAAGTCATTGCCCGCTACGCAGCCCTCGGTCTGGCGCCGGTGGTGGCGACCGAACTTGAATTCTTTGTGTTCGCGCCGAACACCGACCCGACCCAGCCGTTCCAGCCGCCCGTCGGTCTCGACGGTCGTCGCGAGGACGGTCATTCGGCGTTCAGCGTCAGTTCCAACAACGGTCTGCGACCGTTCTTCAGTGAAGTCTATAAATGCATGGCGGCTCTTGGTCTGCCGCGCGACACCTTCATGCACGAAATGGGCGTCAGCCAGTTCGAGATCAACCTGCTGCACGGTGATCCGCTGCTGCTGGCCGACCAGACCTTCCTGTTCAAGCACCTGCTCAAGGAAGTCGCGCTCAAACACGGCCTGACCGTGGTGTGCATGGCCAAGCCGCTGGCGCACACGCCGGGCAGTTCGATGCACATTCACCAGAGCATCGTCGAGATCGGCAGCGGCAAAAATGTGTTCAGCGACGCGGATGGCCAGCCGACCGCGATGTTCCGCCACTTCATCGGCGGGCAGCAGGCGGGCATGGCTGACTTCACCGCGTTGTTTGCGCCGAACGTCAATTCCTACCAGCGCCTGTGCCATCCGTTTGCGTCGCCGAACAACGCCTGCTGGTCCCACGACAACCGCGCTGCCGGCCTGCGCATTCCGGCCAGTTCGCCAGTTGCGCGCCGGGTCGAGAACCGTTTGCCGGGGGCCGATGCCAACCCGTATCTGGCCATCGCTGCAAGCCTGGCCGCCGGCTTGTACGGCATCGAGCATGAACTCGAACCAAGCGAAGCGATCCAGGGCGAGTTCGACGTGCCGGACCATCTTTCGCTACCGTGTACCTTGCACGCAGCGCTCGAACGTCTGAAACGCAGCCAGCTTGCGAAGGAACTGTTCGGCACGGAGTTCATCGAAGGCTACATCGCTTCGAAGACCATGGAGTTGACCAGCTTCTTTGATGAAATCACTCCCTGGGAACGCCGTGTTCTAGCAGCCCAGGCCTGACGAAATGTCGCCGTCGGGCTATCGTTTGATAGCCCGATACTTACTGCAAGGAGCCGCTCGGAACGCCGATGCGCCAAATCTGGAAATCCTTTCGAGCGCTGTATTTCGCCTCGCTGATGATGTTGATCGGCTCGGGCCTTCTTTCTACTTATCTGGCTTTGCGTCTGGCTGCCGACCATGTCGACGGGTTGTGGGTCGGTGCGTTGATGGCGGCCAACTATTTCGGTCTGGTGCTGGGCGGCAAGATCGGTCACCGCCTGATTGCCCGGGTCGGGCATATCCGTGCCTACTCGGCGTGTGCCGGGATCGTCGGCGCGGCGGTGCTTGGTCATGGTCTGGTGGACTGGCTGCCGGCGTGGCTGGTGCTGCGGACCATCGTCGGCCTCGGCATGATGTGCCAGTACATGGTAATCGAGAGCTGGCTGAACGAGCAGGCCGACGCCAATCAGCGCGGTCTGGTGTTCAGTGGCTACATGATCGCGTCGTATCTGGGGTTGGTGCTCGGTCAGTTGATTCTGGTCATGCACCCGGGCCTGGGCCTGGAACTGCTGATGCTGGTCGCGTTGTGTTTTGCCCTGTGTCTGGTGCCGGTGGCGCTGACCCGACGGATTCACCCGGCGCCGCTGCATCCGGCGCCGATGGAGCCGCGCTTCTTTATCAAACGCGTGCCGCAGTCGCTGAGTACGGTGCTCGGGGCAGGGCTGATCATCGGTTCGTTCTACGGTCTGGCGCCGTTGTATGCCTCGCAGCAAGGGCTGTCCACCGAGCAGGTCGGTCTGTTCATGGGTAGCTGCATCTTTGCCGGGCTGGTGGTGCAGTGGCCGTTGGGCTGGTTGTCCGACCGCTATGACCGGGCGCTGCTGATCCGTTGCTTTGCGCTGTTCCTGGCGGTTGCTGCATTACCCTTGGCGATCCTGCCGCAGGTGCCGTTGGAGGTGTTGTTCGTGGTCGGCTTCTTGTGTTCGCTGGTGCAGTTTTGCCTGTACCCGCTGGCGGTGGCGTTCTCTAACGATCACGTCGAAGGCGAGCGCCGGGTGTCGCTGACGGCGATGTTGCTGGTCACTTACGGCGTGGGTGCCAGCGTCGGCCCGCTGGCAGCGGGGGTGTTGATGAAGCTGTTCGGGCCGCAGAGTCTGTATGCATTCTTCACCTTTTTCGCGCTGGTGCTGGTGTGGCGGATCCGGCCGAAAGCCGTGACCAATCTGCACCAGGTCGACGATGCGCCGCTGCATCACGTGGCGATGCCGGACAGCATGTCCAGTTCGCCGTTGGTGGCGGCGCTTGACCCGCGGGTCGATGAGCAAGTGGTGCAGGAGCAGATGCAGAATACGGTCGCTCCAGAGCCTGAACCGGATCCTGAGCCAGAACCTGTCGCGCCAACCGACTCGACAGTTGAGGGCGAGGGGCCGGACATCAGCACCGCCAGGCCTTGATTCGGGCATAAAAAAAACGGGCAGTCACCGCAGTGGCTGCCCGTTTTTTAATGCCTGCCGATCAGAGGTCGTCTTTATCGAACCGACGCGCTTCGCGTTGCAGTTGATAAACGAAACGCTCGACGTTGCGGGCCGCCGGGCCGCTGATGTTGTGAAAGCGCAGGCCGGCGAAGGTGATGTTGAGTTTTTCTTCGAAGTGCAAGTAACGCAGTTCGACCGAGGTCGGCTGGTTGCCGAACAGTGGCGCGGCGATCAGGCGATCATAGACCTGGCCCAGTTGCAGGCGGTCGGTGATGTCGCCTTCGAAACGCAGCTTGCAACCGGTGGCAGAGATATCCAGCAGTTTGCCGCCGATAGGCGACTTGAGCTTTTCGCCACCCAGTTCGACGCTGACCAGGTCGGTCAGTTTCAAAGCGGCTCGGAAGGCATTGCGGCGCTGGTGATAAACCACTTCGGTTGGCATCTCGCCAATATAAAAGCGGTCACCGTCGGAGTCCTTGATGTCCAGCGTACCGTTGCATTCCCAGGCAATGCGCACGCCGTCATGGAAACCTTCGACCTTGAACGGCTCGCCCGCGAGCAGGAAGCGTTCGCCATCGCGCGGGATCATTTCGTCCAGGGCAATCGTGGCGGCTTCCCGGTCAACCTTGATCAGGTAGCTCTGGAAGCGCTGGCTGCGCTCGTGGAAGGTGATGATCAGAGGATCATGGCTCTCTTGCAGCTGGCGCAGGTTGCTGGAGATCTCCAGGGGCGTGGTGAGCACCTTTGGGGGCTGCGGAGCGTCATCGTTGGACACGTTAAATCAATCTCCAGACAAAATTTGACTACGGCTGGCCAGTATTTTGCCAGCATGTTTCGCACGTTGATAGGGCGCAAGCATGGAAGAAAGCATCACGCCTGGCTGAGCGCGCGTGGTTTCTGCAGTTTGGAGAAGGTGCCACTGGCATCGTAGAGCGCAGGTGGCTCGCCGCCGGTGAGGATTTTCAGCTGATTGGCCGTGGCGGCCTGCTGCATGACGATCGATTGGCCATTCCTGGCGTTGGCTGCCTGGCATTGGGCGATCAGGTCAGTCAGGACATCGCTCTGGCTCAGCAACTGGTCGCCGATGCTCGACTGGCTGGCCAGTTGTTCCAGGCCGGCGCGGTCGATCGACAGGTTGAGGCTGGCGAGAATTTCGCTGCGTTTGCGGCCATGCTGTTCGAGCAGAATGATCAATGCCTGCTTGTTCGCCAGAATTTCTTCCAGCAGAGGCATGTCGCGACCGTGCAAGGCGAGGGACTCGGTTTGCAGTAACTCCAGCAATTGTTGAGCTGGAGCAAAGTCGTCGATGATCAGTTGCAATAAATTAGTGTCGTGCATGGCTGGCCTTGGGTTTTAAGCGTCCAAAAGCCTGGCGCAGACCGAGGCCTAGCGCTGGGCTTCGAAGTTGAGCAGTTTGCTGGCTACACGGTTGCTGTCGACTTTATAGCTGCCATCGGCAATCGCTGCTTTCAATTCGGCCACACGGGCTTTGTCGACGGCAGGCTGATCGCGCAGCTTGTCAGTGACCTTCTGCAACTGTTGAGCCTCATTGCTGAGGTGTACCGATTCCCCGCTTTTTGCGGTACTGGCCTGTTCGGCCGGGGTATTCAGCGGCGCGGAGGTGCCGGTTTCGGCGGTTTCCTTGGCGTTGCTGGTACGTGTACTGCCCGTAAGTGACGAGGAGCTGTTCAAACGGCTGAAATCGATGACCATGTTAAAAACCTCTGGGAATTTGGACGCTTGCCATGTTCTCGGCCATCCCCTGGAAAACTTTAGGCTCATTTAGCAATGAGCTTGCATGCGCCGTTGCAGATCCTGCTGCGGCACAGTTTAGGGAACACCTCGGGTCAGCGCCAGTTTTCTGCCAAACGCTCAGGGGCTTTTCAAATATCTGCTCATATTCCCGCTCACGTCTCCGGTCACATCGCCACTTCCACCTGGCCAGGCGCCACAACCTGCGCTTTGATGACCCGCTGGGAATTGAGGTTTTTCACGCGAATCTGTTCCTTGAGGCCGCCGTTGGCCAGGGCTTCACCCGGCATGCGCACGGCGAGGGTGCCACTGCGGGCGGTGATCACCACCTGGTCGCCCTTGCGAACCACTTCCGCCTGTTCCAGATGCACCAGGGTAATGACTTGATCGGCGACCGTTGGTCGGGTCAATTTCTGTCCGATGGCTTCATCCACCGACGTCAGGAAACCCTGGTTGATCGTGCTGACGTCGCGCTCGCGCAAGGTCACGTCCTGCGGCTCGATGATGCCGGCGCGCTTGAGTGGTCGTGTGGTGGTGACAATCTCGCGAAACAGGCGGACTTGAGCGGGCACGAACACCGTCCAGGGGGAGGCGCCTTCGCAGCGGACCTTCACCGTGACACGGCCCAGAGGGCGTGCCGGACTCTCCAGTGTCGCTGTCAATTCCTTGTCGCACATAGGCATGCGCATGCGCGGATCGAGCTGGTTGACCTCGATTTCATAACGGCCTTCCGTTTGACTGGTAGCCAGATAGTCTTCTACGGTGAATTCAAGAAAGCCCTGAGTGACGCCGATAAGCATGTCAGGCAAGGTAACCGCATCAGCAATGGCAGGGCTGCCAGCGAAAAACAGGCAAACGGCGGACATGGCGCAAAGCCCTCTGCGGAGGGGAGATGTCAGGCGTCGGAAAAATGTCGTTTGAGCGTTCATACGAGTTAAAAAGCAAGCGCCGTGCCGTTTAGCAATGAATGTGCGTCGCAACAACACTTGGCGTTGGTGTAGGAGTCTGGGCATGGCTGGTGTAATGGATTCGGTGAACCAGCGCACGCAACTGGTGGGGCAGAATCGCCTGGAGCTGTTGTTGTTCCGTCTTGACGGCCAGCAGCTCTACGGGATCAACGTGTTCAAGGTTCGGGAAGTGCTGCAGTGCCCGCAACTGACGCTGATGCCCAAGTCCAGTCCTGTCGTGTGCGGGGTGGCGAATATCCGGGGGGCGACCATTCCGATCCTTGATCTGGCGATGGCGACCGGCTCCGGTGCTTTGAAAGACAAGAACAGTCCGTTCGTGATCATCACGGAATACAACACCAAGACCCAGGGTTTCCTGGTGCGCTCGGTGGAACGTATCGTGAACATGAACTGGGAAGAGATTCATCCGCCGCCCAAGGGCACCGGACGCGATCATTACCTGACCGCTGTGACTCGGGTCGACAATCAGTTAGTCGAAATCATCGACGTCGAGAAGGTGCTGGCGGAAGTCGCGCCGACACCGGAATCGATTTCGGTCGGCGTGGTGGATGTCGAGACCCAGAGCAAGGCGTTGTCGCTGCGGGTGCTGACGGTCGATGACTCGTCGGTGGCGCGCAAGCAGGTGACGCGTTGCCTGCAGACGGTCGGCGTCGAAGTGGTGGCGTTGAACGACGGCAGGCAAGCGCTGGATTACCTGCGCAAGCTGGTCGACGAGGGCAAGAAGCCGGAAGAAGAGTTCCTGATGATGATCTCCGACATCGAAATGCCGGAGATGGACGGGTACACCCTGACGGCCGAGATCCGCAGCGACCCTCGCATGCAAAAGCTTCATATCATCCTGCATACTTCGTTGTCGGGTGTGTTCAATCAGGCGATGGTCAAGAAAGTCGGTGCCGATGACTTCCTGGCCAAGTTCCGTCCTGATGACCTGGCATCCCGGGTAGTCGACCGGATCAAAGCAGCAGATATCAGCTAAGGGCCTTCTGCCCTCGGCGTTCAACACGATTTAAGAGGCGGCATCATTTGTCTACGGGTAATTTGGATTTCGAACAGTTCCGGGTCTTCCTGGAAAAAGCCTGTGGCATTTTGCTCGGTGAAAACAAGCAGTATCTGGTGTCGAGCCGCCTCAACAAACTGATGGAGCAGCAAGGCATCAAGTCCCTGGGGGAGCTGGTACAGCGCATCCAGACCCAGCCGCGCAGCGGTTTGCGCGAGCAGGTGGTCGATGCCATGACGACCAACGAAACCCTGTGGTTTCGCGACACCTATCCGTTTGAAGTCTTGAAGAACAAGGTGCTGCCCGAAGCGATCAAGGCCGCTCCCAACCAGCGTCTGCGGATCTGGTCGGCGGCCTGTTCGTCGGGTCAGGAACCCTATTCGCTGTCGATGTCGATCGATGAGTTCGAGCGGACCAACATCGGCCAGTTGAAGATGGGCGTGCAGATTGTTGCCACCGATCTGTCCGGCAGCATGCTGACCAACTGCAAGACCGGCGAGTACGACAGCCTGGCGATCGGTCGCGGCCTGTCTGCCGATCGTCTGCAGCGTTACTTCGACCCTAAAGGGCCGGGGCGCTGGGTGATCAAGGCGCCAATCAAGAACCGGGTGGAGTTCCGCTCGTTCAACCTGCTCGACAGCTACGCCAGCCTTGGCAAGTTCGACATCGTGTTCTGCCGCAACGTGCTGATCTACTTCTCCGCCGAGGTGAAGAAAGACATCCTGTTGCGCATCCACAGCACGCTGAAGCCGGGCGGATATCTGTTCCTTGGCGCTTCGGAAGCGCTGAACGGTCTGCCGGATCATTACCAGATGGTTCAGTGCAGCCCGGGGATCATCTACCAGGCGAAGTGAAACACCGGCAACACAAGAAACGGGAGTCCTCAGGGGCTCCCGTTTTTTTATGCCTGAAGGTTTTGCCGGTGGCAGGCGGCAGAAAAGCGGCATCCGGCGGAAACCGGTTGCCGCTTTTCTGGCATTGCCGTGTTGCCGATTGCGTGCAAAGCCCCGTAATCCGGGGCTTTCTAAAACTGGCACGACGCTTGCTATAACCCTGTTACGAAAAATCCGGTCACCTGAAGGTTCCCGACATGAGCATCAGCTTCGATAAAGCGCTCGGCATTCACGAAAAGGCTTTGGGCTTCCGCGCCCAGCGTGCCGAAGTGCTGGCCAACAACATCGCCAACGCCGACACCCCGAATTACAAGGCGCGGGATCTGGAGTTCTCCAAAGTGCTCGAAGCACAGAGCCAGAAGAACGCCAACGGCACCATCGCCCTGAACATGACCAACAGCCGTCACATCGAAGCTGAAGGCCTGGGCAATGGCGACGAGTCGCTGATGTATCGCACGCCGATGCAGCCGTCGATCGACCAGAACACCGTGGACGCCCAACTGGAACAGTCGAACTACGCGGAAAACGCGGTCGGCTTCCAGGCCAGCTTCACCCTGCTCAACAGCAAATTCAAAGGGCTGGTGTCAGCCCTGCGCGGAGAGTAATCCATGTCCCTGTCCAGCGTTTTCAACATTGCCGGCAGCGGCATGAGCGCCCAGACCACCCGTCTCAACACCGTGGCCTCGAACATCGCCAACGCCGAGACCGTCTCGTCGAGCATCGACCAGACCTACCGTGCCCGTCACCCGGTGTTCGCCACCATGTTCCAGGGCGGCCAGAGCGGCGGCAGCAATTCGCTGTTCCAGAACCAGGACGCAGCTGGTCAGGGCGTGCAGGTCATGGGTGTGGTCGAAGACCAGAGCAACCTCGAAGCGCGCTACGAGCCGAATCATCCGGCGGCCGACGCCAAGGGCTACGTCTACTACCCGAACGTCAACGTGGTGGAAGAAATGGCTGACATGATTTCCGCGAGCCGGTCGTTCCAGACCAACGCCGAAATGATGAACACCGCCAAAACCATGATGCAGAAAGTACTGACCCTCGGTCAGTGATAAGGGGCGACTGCCATGAGTGTTTCCGATACCACCAGCAGCCTGACGATGAAGGACATACTGGCCAACTCTTCGAAGAAGACCAGTAGCACCACCACCGGCGGCATTGCTTCGGCCACCAACAGCGCGACCGGCGGTCAGGCGCTTGGAAAGGACGCGTTCCTGCAACTGCTGGTGACCCAGCTGAAGAACCAGAACCCGCTGGACCCGCAGGACAACAGCGCATTCGTTGCCCAGCTGGCGCAGTTCAGCAGCCTCGAGGGGATCACCACCCTCAACAGCACCGTCAGTTCGCTGGCCGGCAACTACAACTCGTCGCAAGCGTTGCAGGCTTCGTCGCTGGTGGGTCGCAATGTAATCGTGCAGACCAACACCGCGCAACTCGATGATCCGAGCAAAGGCCTGACCGGTACGGCGACTGTTCCGTCGTCCATCGCCGGCGGTACGGTGACCATTACCGACAGCAGCGGCAAAACCGTCCGTACCATCGATCTGGGCAGTCGCGCTGCCGGTCCTGCCAGCTTCACTTGGGACGGCAAGGATTCGTCCGGCACCCTGGTGCCAGTCGGTACTTACACCTTCAAGGCCAACGCGTCGATCAACGGCACCGCGACGGACCTCGCAACTTATCTGCCGGCCACCGTCAACAGCGTGACGATCAGCCAGACCGGCGGCGAGCTGATGCTCAATCTGTCCGGCAAGGGCACGGTCGCCCTGTCCAAAGTACAAACCATTGGTATATAGAGCCGACTAACCGGCACAAAGGAGTGGAATATGTCTTTCAATATCGGCCTTAGCGGTCTCTATGCAGCCAACAAACAACTGGACGTGACCGGCAACAACATCGCCAACGTCGCGACCGCCGGTTTCAAATCCTCCCGCGCGGAATTCGAAGACGTGTACTCGTCGACTCGACTGGGCAGCGGCAGTAAGGTCATCGGCAACGGTGTGCGCCTGGCCAACGTTTCCCAGCAGTTCACCCAGGGTGACATCAACAACACCGGCAACGTGCTGGACATGGGCATCAACGGTTCCGGTTTCTTCACCATGAGCAACAACGGCTCGATTTCCTACACCCGTGCCGGTACGTTCAAGGTCGACAACAACGGCTTTATCACCAACACCGACTACACTTCGCGCCTGCAAGGTTACGGTGTGGACTCCAACGGCAAGATCATCAACGGCGTGTTGACCGACCTCAAGATCGACACTTCGAACCTGGCGCCGAAGTCGACTTCGTCGGTGACGTCGACGATCAACCTGAACTCGTCGGAGAAGCCGATCGACCAGACTGCTTTCCCGTTCGATCCGTCCAAGCTCGAGTCCTACACCAAGCAGTTCAGCACCCCGATCTATGACACCCAGGGCAACTCCCACGTCATGGATCAGTACATGGTGAAAACTTCCGACAACACCTGGAAGGTTTACACCCTGGTAGACGGGCGCAACCCGGACGCAACCGGCAGCAACCCGGTCACTACGCCACCAGTCGCGTCGACCCTGACCTTCGACAGTTCTGGCAAGTTGCTGCAGGTCAGCACGCCAAGCACGTTGCCGCCTCCTGCACCGAACCCGATCATCAGCAGCGACCTGAAGCTGACTGGCTGGGTACCGGGCACCGTGACCAACGGCGTCTTCACCCCTAACGGTGCGGCAGCCAACCCGGCAGGTGTGACCATTTCCCTGGCCAAGACCACTCAGTACAACGCTGACACCGCGCGTTCGATCCCGACTCAGGATGGTTACGCCACCGGCCAGATCACCAACCTGACCATCGACGGCACCGGCACGCTGTTCGCCAACTTCAGTAACAACCAGAGCAAGGCCATCGGCCAGGTTGCACTGGCCAGCTTCACCAACGAGCAAGGCCTTCAGCCGATCGGTGGCACCGGCTGGAAAGAGACTTTCGCATCGGGTGTCCCGGGTTATGACGCGCCGAAAACCGGTACGTTGGGTGAGGTTGTGTCGAACTCGCTGGAAGAGTCCAACGTTAACCTGACCAATGAGCTGGTGGACCTGATCAAGGGCCAGAGCAACTACCAGGCGAATGCCAAGACCATTTCGACTCAGAGCACTATCATGCAGACCATCATTCAGATGACCTGAGGCAAGGTACTCGCGACAACGAAAACCGACGCTGTGGCGTCGGTTTTTTTATATCTGTTTTTATGTTGAACCCATGACCTTTGCCGATAACGATTCGTGCGCATTGAACCCAGGTGCACAACCTGCTCCATTGAGCCGGGAGATTATTCTGCGAGATGGAGATCAGGCAGCTTTAACCCTTTTGCTTCACACTTAAACAAGGACGATGTAATGGCGATAATCAACGGAACTCCCGGTGCAGATACTCTGACAGGAACTGCGGACGCTGATCAGATGCGAGGTTTGGCGGGAAATGATGTTCTGAATGCCGGAGACGGCAACGATGTATTGATGGGAGGTGATGGCGCTGACCAGCTCAATGGCGGCGCAGGTTTCGACATCGCCAGTTATGAGGATGTGCCCACCAGCGTGGGTGTGAGCCTGAACCTGAAAACCGGTGTGCACACCGGCTTCGCGGCAGGCGATACCTTTGTCGGTATCGAAAGCTATCGAGGCTCGAACTACAACGATACGTTCTACGCCAGTGCGGCGGCCGACAACCTCGATGGCTACAACGGCATCGACACGCTGAGTTACGCGCAGTCGGAACAGGGCATCAACATCACCATGACGGCTGCGCGGTCGGGTACCGGTCTGGGTGGCGACGCCCAGGGCGACACTTTCTCCGACTTCGAAAACATCATCGGTACGAACTACAACGACGTGTTTACCGCATCGCTTGGCACCACAACCTTCTACGGTGGCGCCGGCAATGACGTGTACATCATCAACGGTTCGGCCAGCCAGAACGTGGTGGAAATGGCCGGTGGTGGTGACGATGAAGTACGCACCACGCTGAACATCATCACCCTGGCGCCTGAGGTCGAGCGCCTGACGTTCACCGGGACTGGCAGCTTCATCGCGCGTGGCAATGCATCGGACAACGTCATCACCGGCGGTGTCGGCAATGACACTTTGATGGGCGGCGCTGGTGCTGACAAACTGATCGGCGGCGCAGGTTTCGACATCGCCAGTTATGAGGATGTGCCCACCAGCGTGGGTGTGAGCCTGAACCTGAAAACCGGTGTGCACACCGGCTTCGCGGCAGGCGATACCTTTGTCGGTATCGAAAGCTATCGAGGCTCGAACTACAACGATACGTTCTACGCCAGTGCGGCGGCCGACAACCTCGATGGCTACAACGGCATCGACACGCTGAGTTACGCGCAGTCGGAACAGGGCATCAACATCACCATGACGGCTGCGCGGTCGGGTACCGGTCTGGGTGGCGACGCCCAGGGCGACACATTCTCCGACTTCGAAAACATCATCGGTACGAACTACAACGACGTGTTTACCGCATCGCTTGGCACCACAACCTTCTACGGTGGCGCCGGCAATGACGTGTACATCATCAACGGTACGGCCAGTCAGAGCGTGGTGGAAATGGCCGGTGGTGGTGACGATGAAGTACGCACCACGCTGAACATCATCACCCTGGCGCCTGAGGTCGAGCGCCTGACATTCATCGGGACTGGCAACTTTATCGGTACGGGTAACGCATCGGACAACATCATTACCGGCGGTGCCGGCAATGACACTCTGAAGGGGGGGGCAGGTGCCGACCAACTGATTGGTGGTGCAGGTTTCGACATCGCCAGTTATGAAGACGCGCCTGCCAGCGCGGGGGTAGGGGTGAGCCTGAACCTGAAAACCGGTGTTCATACCGGCTTCGCAGCAGGCGATACCTTTGTCGGCATCGAAAGCTATCAAGGCTCGAACTACAACGATACGTTCTACGCCAGTGCGGCGGCCGACAACCTCGATGGCTACAACGGCATCGACACGCTGAGTTACGCGCAGTCGGAGCAGGGCATCAACATCACCATGACGGCTGCGCGGTCCGGTACCGGTCTGGGGGGCGACGCTCAGGGCGACACCTTCTCAGATTTCGAAAACATCGTCGGCACGAACTACAACGATGTTTTTACCGCATCGCTTGGCACCACAACCTTCTACGGTGGCGCCGGCAATGACGTGTACATCATCAACGGTTCGGCCAGCCAGAACGTGGTGGAAATGGCCGGTGGTGGTGATGATGAAGTGCGTACCAACCAGAACATCATCACCTTGGCTGCGGAGGTCGAGCGTCTGACGTTCACTGGCACTGGCAACTTTATCGGTACGGGTAACGCATCGGACAACATCATTACCGGCGGTGCCGGCAATGACACCCTGAAGGGTGGTGCAGGTGCCGACCAGTTCAATGGTGGAGAGGGCTTCGACACAGTAAGTTATGCCGATAGCGCGACAGGATTAACTATCAACACGAAAACCGGTCTTCATACCGGAATTGCGGCCGGTGATGTCTACTCCAGTATTGAAGCCATCATTGGTTCGAACTTCAGTGACGTGTTTGTCGGGGACGCAGGGATCAACCGCTTCGACGGTGGTATCGGCATGGACATGCTGAGCTTCGCCGACGAAAGTACCGGCATTGTTCTTGATTTGAATGCGCCGGTTCTGACCGGGATTGCTGCGGGCGATATCTATTCGTCCATCGAAATATTCCAGGGGACTTCACAGGCTGACAGCTTTACCGGCAGCGTGGCAGCAGCGGAAAACTTTGTCGGGGGCGCGGGCGCGGATCTTTTGACTGGCGTGGGACGAGGTGATGGTGCCTGGTACCTGACAAGTGCAGGGAGCGTGCAAATCAATTTGCTGGATGGAACTGCTTCGGGCGGTGACGCTCAAGGTGATGTATTAATCAATATCGATAATCTGATGGGGTCGAACTTCAACGATTCGCTGACAGGGAATGCCTATTCGAACAAGCTGGAAGGTGGAGCCGGTAACGACGTTATTTACGGCGGCGACGGCGATGACTTTATCTACGGCGGCACTGCCACCGATACCAGCGCTTTTGGTGGCCTGCCAATCAGAGGTGTTCAAGTCGATATGCTCTACGGTGGCAACGGTAACGACACGATGCGAAGCGCTGACGATGACGCTGGTAGCGTTTTATATGGCGAATCCGGGAATGACAATATCACTGTGTCGTCCGCAATTGCCGATGGCGGTGACGGCAACGATACATTGACCGGCACGGGGTATGGCTATGTGCTTCAGGGTGGGGCGGGTTCGGATACGTTGAACTTGCGTGGTTCGGGTGACGCTTTGGGAGGCGAGGGTGGTGATGCTTACATCGTCTTCTCCAAAACTATGGTTGGTATTCAAGACCTGGGGAGCACGGGTATCGATACCGTTACCCTGAAGAACATTCAGAGCGTCAGTGAGGTCCGGATCGTCAAAAATGATCTGGGTGCTTACATCTTCAACGCAGCCGACCTGCAAAGCGGCAACTTGGACTCCGGCGTGTTCCTCAAAGACTGGTACAAGGGCGCCAACACAATCGAAACCTTCTACACCAACAACGGTGAGTCATTCACCATTCCGGTAGTAGGGCAGGCATCTGCCGAGCTGTCGATGGTCTGACGGTAAGTCGCTACTCGCAAAAACGGCGAACCTGTGATTCAGGGTTCGCCGTTTTTTTTGCCTGGAGTTTTTCACCGGTCAAAAGAAAACCCCCGACAAACCAGAAGTCTGTCGGGGGTTTCTCGGATCAGGCGTTTCGCAACGCCTGATTCAGCTCAGCTTATTGGCAAGCTTCGCAATCCGGCTCGTCGATGGCGCAAGCCTTCGGCACTGGAGCAGGGCCGGCAGGCGCTGCCAGGACCGAGTCGTCGCCGTGGTTGCCGCCGCTGGATACAGCGTTCAGCTTGCCGGTGTTGATGGTCGACTTCTCGGTGCTGGTCGCGGCCAGGGCACGGAGGTAGTAGGTGGTTTTCAGGCCACGGTACCAGGCCATACGGTAGGTCACGTCGAGTTTCTTGCCCGATGCGCCGGCGATGTACAGGTTCAGCGACTGGGCCTGGTCGATCCATTTCTGACGACGGCTGGCGGCGTCAACGATCCACTTGGTGTCCACTTCGAACGCGGTCGCGTAGAGCTCTTTGAGTTCTTGCGGGATGCGCTCGATCTGCTGAACCGAACCGTCGTAGTACTTCAGGTCGTTGATCATGACCGAGTCCCACAGACCGCGAGCCTTCAGGTCGCGAACCAGGTACGGGTTGATCACGGTGAATTCGCCCGACAGGTTCGATTTCACGTATAGGTTCTGGTAGGTCGGTTCGATCGACTGCGAGACGCCGGTAATGTTGGCGATGGTCGCGGTCGGTGCGATGGCCATGATGTTCGAGTTTCGGATGCCTTTCTGTACACGGGCGCGAACCGGTGCCCAGTCCAGGGACTCGGTCAGGTCGACGTCGATGTACTTCTGGCCACGTGCTTCGATCAGGATCTGTTGCGAATCCAGCGGCAGTACGCCTTTGGACCACAGCGAACCCTGGAACGTCTCGTACGAGCCGCGCTCGTCAGCCAGGTCGCAGGAAGCCTGGATCGCGTAGTAGCTGACCGCTTCCATCGACTTGTCGGCGAACTCGACGGCAGCGTCGGAGCCGTAAGGGATGTGCTGCAGGTACAGCGCGTCCTGGAAGCCCATGATGCCCAGACCGACCGGACGGTGGCGGAAGTTGGAGTTCTTCGCCTGCGGCACCGAGTAGTAGTTGATGTCGATCACGTTGTCGAGCATGCGCACGGCGACGTCGATGGTGCGCTTGAGCTTGGCGGTGTCCAGCTTGCCGTCGACGATGTGGTTCGGCAGGTTGATCGAGCCCAGGTTGCAGACCGCGATCTCGTCCTTGTTGGTGTTCAGGGTGATCTCGGTGCACAGGTTCGAGCTGTGAACCACGCCGACGTGCTGCTGCGGGCTACGCAGGTTGCACGGGTCCTTGAAAGTCAGCCATGGGTGGCCGGTTTCGAACAGCATCGACAGCATCTTGCGCCACAGGTCTTTGGCCTGGATGGTCTTGAACAGCTTGATTTTGCCCGGGTATTCGGTCAGGGCTTCGTAGTACTCGTAGCGCTCTTCGAAGGCCTTGCCGGTCAGGTCGTGCAGGTCCGGAACTTCGGATGGCGAGAACAGGGTCCACTTGCCGTCATCGAAGACGCGCTTCATGAACAGGTCAGGAATCCAGTTGGCGGTGTTCATGTCGTGGGTACGACGACGGTCATCACCGGTGTTCTTGCGCAGCTCGATGAACTCTTCGATGTCCATGTGCCAGGTTTCCAGGTAGGCACACACAGCGCCTTTGCGCTTGCCACCCTGGTTAACGGCGACGGCGGTGTCGTTCACGACTTTCAGGAACGGAACCACGCCTTGCGACTTGCCGTTGGTGCCCTTGATGTACGAACCCAGCGCACGAACCGGGGTCCAGTCGTTGCCCAGGCCACCGGCGAATTTCGACAGCATGGCGTTGTCGTGGATCGCGTGGTAGATGCCCGACAGGTCATCCGGCACGGTGGTCAGGTAGCAGCTCGACAGCTGTGGACGCAGGGTACCGGCGTTGAACAGGGTCGGGGTCGAAGCCATGTAGTCGAACGAGGACAGCAGGTTGTAGAACTCGATCGCACGGTCTTCTTTCTGCTTCTCTTCGATCGCCAGGCCCATGGCCACGCGCATGAAGAAGATCTGTGGCAGTTCGAAACGCACGCCATCCTTGTGGATGAAGTAACGGTCGTACAGGGTCTGCAGGCCGAGGTAGGTGAATTGCTGGTCGCGCTCGTGGTTGATCGCCTTGCCCAGTTTTTCCAGGTCGAAGGAGGCCAGCACAGGGTTCAGCAGTTCGAACTCGATACCTTTGGCCACGTAGGCCGGCAGTGCCTTGGCGTACAGGTCGGCCATTTCGTGGTGAGTGGCGCTCTCGGCCACGCCCAGGAAGCCCAGGCCTTCGGCACGCAGAGTGTCCATCAGCAGGCGGGCGGTCACGAACGAGTAGTTCGGCTCGCGCTCGACCAGGGTACGGGCGGTCATTACCAGAGCGGTGTTGACGTCGTTCAGGGCCACGCCGTCGTAAAGGTTCTTCAGGGTTTCGCGCTGGATCAGGTCGCCGTCGACTTCGGCCAGGCCTTCGCAGGCTTCGGTGACGATAGTGTTCAGGCGGCCCATGTCCAGCGGCGCGAGGCTGCCGTCGGCGCGGGTGATGCGGATCGACGGATGCGCCTGTACCGGAGCTTCGGCGGTGGTGCGGGTGGCGCGTTCCTTGGAGCGGGCGTCGCGGTAGATCACGTAGTCGCGAGCCACTTTCTGCTCGCCGGCACGCATCAGGGCCAGTTCGACCTGGTCCTGGATTTCTTCGATGTGGATGGTTCCGCCCGACGGCATGCGACGCTTGAAGGTCGCGGTGACCTGTTCGGTCAGGCGGGCAACGGTATCGTGGATTCGCGACGAGGCGGCAGCGGTGCCGCCCTCAACTGCGAGAAACGCTTTGGTGATAGCGACGGTGATCTTGTCATCGGTGTAAGGAACGACAGTGCCATTACGCTTGATCACACGCAGTTGGCCAGGCGCGGTGGCAGCCAGATCCGAATTCGAATCGGCGGCCTGCGGCAAGGTGCCCTGCGGGTTCTCGCGAGTTGTGTCGGTTTGCATGGGGGGTGATCTCCACATTCTCTATGTTTGTTTGGGCACCATCATGGTGCTCACCGTTCTGGTCCGAAGCACTACAACCGACGGGCGTCGGGCATAACAACTTCGGATCAGTAGGAAAAAGGCTAATGACGCCGCATCCTTGCCGAAGTTTTCGGCCGCGAGCCAAGGCTCAAGCCGGATTACTTCCAGGGTGACAGTAACGACTGCAACACCCGTACCGTTCCGGTCGTTGCCAACCTTAAAAACGGTGCCATCCGCAAGTGCGGTTTGGGCTTTGAAAAACTTGCTTGGTTCAACCGGAAACCGGCAATAAAGCACTTGAGTTTCAGGTCTGAAATGTGGTTGGGCTCTAGAACGGAAAACCCTATATGTAGGGGGTCTCTTTGCGCCGTGCTACAAGATAATGCGTTTCGAGGGGGCTTGCAACGTACGAGCTGTGGATAAACCTGTGCGTAAATTGTGTAAGAAACCAGGAATTCCCGTGTAGGCCGCTAACCTGTTGAGCTAGACCGTTTGTCACTGTTTTTCAGTCGGGAAAAACGCTTCAGCGGATTTTTAAGGGCGCGAACCCTATCACAAAAATCCGCCTTGTCCGAACGCATTTACCGACTTGTGTTCTGGCTGTACGCCGTTTATACAATCGGCCCATGCGCACGCATTCTTATCCTCCTTAAAGATGACAAAAAGACGGGAGGATCCTTCCTTTATAGGCAGCATCGGCAAGCAGAGGTCACCCGTGGAGCAAGAAGCCTGGCAGGTATTGATAGTCGAGGACGACCAGCGACTGGCCGAACTGACCCGCGAATACCTGCAAGCCAACGGATTGCGCGTGGAAATCGAAGGCAACGGTGCACTGGCGGCGGCGCGGATCATCAAGGAACAACCGGATCTGGTGATCCTCGACCTGATGCTCCCCGGCGAAGACGGCCTGAGCATCTGCCGCAAGGTTCGCGATCGCTACGACGGGCCGATCCTGATGCTCACCGCGCGCACCGATGATGCCGACCAGATCCTCGGCCTCGACCTCGGCGCCGACGACTACGTCTGCAAACCGGTGCGCCCGCGGCTGTTGCTGGCACGCATCCAGGCATTGTTGCGACGCAGTGACACACCGGAGCCGGCGGCAGGCAATTCGCGTCGGTTGCAATTCGGCCCGCTGGTGGTGGACAACGCCTTGCGCGAAGCGTGGCTCAGTGACAGCGGTATCGAGCTGACCAGTGCCGAATTCGATCTGCTCTGGCTGCTGGTGTCCAACGCCGGGCGGATCCTGTCCCGGGAAGAGATCTTCACCGCACTGCGCGGCATCGGCTACGACGGCCAGGACCGTTCGATCGATGTGCGCATCTCGCGCATCCGCCCGAAGATCGGCGACGACCCCGATCATCCGCGCCTGATCAAGACCATTCGCAGCAAAGGCTACCTGTTCGTACCGGAAGCCTGCGCAGACCTGCCGCTTTGAACTCGATCTTCCTGCGCATCTATGGCGGCATGTGCGCGGCGCTGATCCTGGTGGCGGTGCTGGGTGTTCTCGCGTTGCATCTGCTCAACCAGGTGCGTAGCGAGCAGTACCGCGAGCGTCTGGCCCACGGCACGTTTTCGCTGATGGCCGACGACCTGCAGCCGATGAACGAAACCGAGCGCCATCGCGCCTTGCTGGTGTGGGAGCGGCTGCTCGGGATTCCGCTGGCATTGAAAACCTTTGCTCAGACCGATCTCGACCTGACCCAGCGCACTCGCGTGCAGCGCGGCCAGGCCCTGGTGGAGCAGACCGGGCCGCACGCGGCCAAGGTCTATCGGCTGGTCAGCGACAAAGAGCAATTGGTGCTGGTGGGCGAGGTCCAGCAAATCAGCGAGCAACTGGCCCGGGCGACCATTTACCTGTTGGCCGATGAGCTGGTGCGGGTGCCGGTGGGCGAGCAACCCAAACGACTGGCGCAATTGAAGGAAGAAAAAGGCTTTGGCTTTGATTTGCGGCTGGTCACGGTCAGCGACGCGGATATGGACGAAGACCAGAGCCGTCGGGTATCCGAAGGCGATACGGTGATGGCGCTGGGCAAGGGTGGCGATTCGATCCGGGTGTTCGCCGGGATGGTCGGCACGCCGTGGGTGCTGGAAATCGGGCCGCTGTATCAGATGAACCCGTACCCGCCGGAATGGCTGGTTTTGATCGCCGCCCTCGGCCTGACCCTGATCGGCCTGATCGTCTATTTTTTGGTGCGCCAGCTCGAGCGGCGTTTGCGCGGGCTCGAAGCTGCGGCCACGCGCATCGCCAAGGGCAGTCTGGAAACCCGGGTGCCGGCCCGTGGTGCCGACTCGGTGGGCAAACTGGCAGCGGCGTTCAACGGCATGGCCGAGCACTTGCAGCAGTTGCTCGCCATTCAGCGAGAACTGGTGCGCGCGGTGTCCCACGAACTGCGCACGCCGGTGGCGCGTCTGCGTTTCGGTCTGGAGATGATCGGCTCGGCCACCACCCCGCAGGCGCTGGAAAAATACCGCGAGGGCATGGACCACGACATCGAGGACCTCGACAAGCTGGTCGACGAAATGCTCACGTACGCCCGGCTGGAGCAGGGCTCACCGGCGCTGACCTTCCAGCGCATCGATCTGGATGCGCTGGTCAATCAGGTGATCGAAGAGTTGGCGCCTCTGCGTGCCGAAGTCACGGTGCAACGCGGTCTGTGCCTGTCGGCGGCGGATTGCGATGACGCGTGGGTCGAGGCCGAGCCGCGTTACCTGCACCGCGCCTTGCAGAATCTGGTGGGCAACGCCATGCGCCATGCGCGTTCGAAGGTCACGGTCAGTTATCAGGTCGGGCAGATGCGTTGCCGGGTGGATGTCGAGGACGACGGCCCCGGTGTGCCGGAAACCGCCTGGGAGAAAATCTTCACGCCGTTCCTGCGCCTGGACGACAGTCGCACCCGGGCGTCCGGCGGACACGGGCTGGGCCTGTCGATCGTGCGGCGGATCATCCACTGGCACGACGGCCGGGCGCTGATCGGCAAGAGCAAGAGTCTGGGCGGAGCGTGCTTCAGCCTGAGCTGGCCGAGGAATCAGGAGCGGCGCTAAAAAACTTCAGGCAGGGATGCTGACCAGACTCAGCAACTGCCCGTCCTGCACACCGAATTGCGCATCGAGCTCTGTGCCGTTGCGCCATTCACTGGACAGATCCGTGAGCAGCCGCAGCCGCACCTGACCCTGTTCATTCCATTCCAGCACTTCGGCGTGTTCGAAGTAGAAGCGCTGCTGCACGATCGGGTACAGCGCCTTGAACAGGCTTTCTTTCACCGAAAAGGTCAGGGTCACCCACAACGCGATCTGATCCCGAGAGCCGGCGGCCATGCGCTGCAATTCCGGTGGGGTCAGGATCTCTCCGGCCAGTCGTTCGGCGCGTTCGGCGTTGAGCAGGTTTTCCAGGTCCATGCCCAGCCCGCGCCAGTGCTGTCTGTTGGCGACAATCGCCGCCGCGCGGCCGGTGCTGTGGGTGATCGAGCCGCAGATGTGTGCCGGCCATACCGGAGCGCGATCCTCGCCGATCGCCGGAACGCAGCTTGTGCCCTCCAGCTCCTGCAACGCTGCCCGGGCGCAAATCCGCCCGGCGAGGAATTCCGCTTGCCGCTTGGCCACTGAACGCTGAATGCTCGGCGGCGGCTCGATGGCGCTACGACGAAAGTCATCGCCGAGCAGTTGCGACGGGTCGAAATGGGTGCTCAGCAGCACGGTATGAGGCAAGACCGTCGGCAGCGGCCAATGGGCATCGAGCGGGGTGCAGCAGACGGGGAGGAAAGGGCTGGCAGTCATGTCGGGCATTTTGCCGGGTTGTCTTCAGGCTGGATAGTGCAGAGGAAGTGATCGTTCCCACGCAGAGCGCAGGAGCGATCGGTTAACCGGAATCAGCCAAAGATTTTCTTGAAGAACACCTGCATGTCCGACCAGGATTTTTCATCGGCGGCCTTGTTGTAGCCGATATCCGGGCCACCGTGGTCGCCGTGGCTCAGGCGATCCGCGTCAGGATTGCTGAAGCCGTGCTTGGCACCGTCGAGGCTGACGAATTGATAGTCGGCGCCGGCCTTGTCCATTTCCGACTTGAACGCCGCGACGTTGTCCGGGGTGACCATGCTGTCCAGCGCGCCGTGTTCGACGAGAATTTTCGCCTTCACGCTGCCCGGCGCAGCCGGGGTCTTGGTGGCCAGCGCACCGTGGAAACTCACCACGCCGGCCAGTGGCACACCCTGACGCGCCGCATTCAGCACCACGCCACCGCCGAAGCAGTAACCGATGGCGGCGATTTTATCCTTGTCGGTCTGCGGCTGTTTCTTCAACAGATCCAGCCCGGCCTGAAAGCGCTTGCTCGCTGCATCGGCGTTCTGCGTGGCGGCTTGCATGAAGGCCATCGCGTCTTTCGGGTGCTCGGTGTTCTTGCCTTCACCGTACATGTCGATGGCCAGCGCGCTGTAGCCGAGCCCGGCGAGATCCCGGGCGCGACGCTTGGCGTAGTCGTTCAGTCCCCACCATTCATGCACCACCACCACGCCGGGGCGCGGGCCCTTGATCGCGTCGTCGTAGGCGTAGTAACCGATCAGCTTGGTGCCGTCAGCACTCTGATAGGGGATTTCCTCGGTCTTGATCGCAGCCTGGCTGAGGCCGCTGAAGACAAGGAGGGCGAGGGTTAGAAGCAGGCGCATGATCGGGTCTCCTGACAATAAAGGGTCAAAACAGACTAGTTCATTTCATTCAGGCCAGGTTCAGAGAGCGTTCAGGGGCGGTACAGGGGAGGGGCAGTAACCTTGCGCCATACCAAACAGCACTGTGAAAGAGGAAACTCCATGACTCGTTTAAATAAACTGCTGCTGGCTTTTACCGTAATGAGCGCCAGTATCGCGGCCCATGCCGACACCACCAGCAACTTCGCCGGCCTGACCTTTGGCCAGACCAGCGACAAGATCAAAAAATCCAACGCCCTGAACGACAACCTCGGCCACCCGGACGCCACTGCGGCCATCGACGGCAACAACACCTACGGCCTGCGCCTGGGTCAGCAAAACAGCCAGGGCCGCTACTACGCCACCTACGACAACGTGTCGGGCTCGCACAATGGCATTAAACTGCGCCAGGAAAACCTGCTGGGCAGCTACGATTTGTTCTACCCGGTGGGCGGCAGCACCAAGCTGTTCGGCGGTGCCACGGCCGGTCTGACCAAGTTGACCCAGGATTCGCCGGGCTACAGCCGCGACAGCGACATCGGTTACGCGGTCGGCGGTCAGTTCGGTGTGCTGCAGCAAGTCTCGCAGAACACCTCGGTCGAACTCGGTTACCGTTACCTGCGCAGCAACGCCAGCACCGAGATGAAAGAGAGCGGCGGCAGCAAGCAAGGCTCGCTGGACTTGACCAGCAGCGCCCAGACTTACCTGTCGGCCAACTACGCTTTCTAAGCGATTGGCGTCAGGCCCGGGGGGGGGGGGGGGGGGGGGGGGGGGTCGTCCTTCGAGGGGCGACCCGGCGCAGCCATGTGAGGCGAAAGCCTTTGGAGTTGTCGATTTACCCGGGAGAGCGTCATGAAACTGTTGGTCGTCGAAGATGAAGCGCTGTTGCGCCATCACCTGCAAACCCGCCTGACGGAGAGCGGTCACGTGGTCGAGTCCGTGGCCAATGCCGAAGAGGCGTTGTACCAGACCGGGCAATTCAACTTTGACCTGGCGGTGATCGACCTTGGCTTGCCGGGCATGAGTGGCCTCGACCTGATCCGCCAACTGCGTTCGGGCGGCAAGACGTTTCCGATCCTGATCCTCACCGCGCGCGGCAACTGGCAAGACAAGGTCGAAGGTCTGGCAGCCGGGGCTGACGATTATCTGGTCAAGCCGTTCCAGTTCGAAGAACTTGAAGCGCGACTCAATGCCTTGCTGCGCCGCTCCAGCGGTTTCACCCAGTCGACCATTGTCGCCGGCCCGCTGTTGCTCGACCTCAATCGCAAGCAGGCGACCCTCGACGAGCAACCGCTGGCGCTGACCGCCTACGAATACCGGATTCTCGAATACCTCATGCGTCATCACCAGCAAGTGGTGCCCAAGGATCGGCTGATGGAGCAGCTGTACCCGGATGACGACGAGCGCGATCCGAACGTGATCGAAGTGCTGGTCGGCCGTCTGCGCCGCAAGCTCGAAGGCCCGGCCGGGTTCAAGCCGATCGACACCGTGCGCGGCCTCGGTTACCTGTTCAATGAGCGTTGCACTTGATCCGTTCCCTTCGCGTCCGCCTGATGCTCGCCGCCACCACCCTGGCGGTGTTGTTCATGCTCGCGTTGCTCCCGGCGATGCAGGGCGCTTTCAGCCTGGCGCTGCAGGACTCGATCGAGCAGCGGCTGGCGTCCGACGTCACCACGCTGATCTCCGCCGCACGGGTTGAAAACAACCGCTTGATGATGCCGGCACAGTTGCCCGACGAGCGCTTCAACCTCACGGACAATCGCCTGCTCGGCTACATCTATGACCGCGAAGGGCACCTGGTCTGGCGCTCGAAGGGCACCCAGGAAGAGAAGATCAACTACACGCCGCGCTACGACGGCCTCGGCAACGAGTTCGCGCGGATCCGTGAAGCCAACGGTCAGGAATTCTTCGTCTACGACGTTGAAGTCAAACTGCTCGGCGGCAAGAGCGCGGCCTTCAGCATCGTGGCCCTGCAACCGGTGCGCGAATACGAAACCACCCTCGAAGGCCTGCGAGAAAACCTCTACCTCGGGTTCGGTGCGGCGTTGCTGGTGCTGCTCGCACTGCTGTGGATCGGCCTGACCTGGGGCCTGAAAGCCTTGCGCCGGCTCAGTCAGGAACTCGACGAAATCGAAGGCGGAACCCTCGAAAGCCTCAGCGAACAACACCCGCGCGAATTGCTGCGCCTGACCGGTTCGCTCAACCGCCTGCTGCACAGCGAACGCCAGCAGCGCAGCCGTTACCGCGACTCCCTCGACGATCTGGCCCACAGCCTGAAAACCCCGCTGGCGGTGTTGCAAGGCGTCAGCGAAGACATGGCCCAGCGCCCCGAAGACCGCGATCAGGCCTGGGTGCTGCAAACCCAGATCGAACGCATGAGCCAGCAGATCGGCTACCAGTTGCAACGCGCCAGCCTGCGCAAAAGCGGTCTGGTGCGCCATCAGGTGCGCCTGCGCCCGGTGCTGCAAAGCCTGTGCGACACGCTGGACAAGGTCTACCGCGACAAGCACGTGCGTGTCGCCTTCGATCTGCCGGAGCACTGTTACGTGCCGATCGAGCAGGGCGCCTTGCTGGAAATGATGGGCAACCTGCTGGAAAACGCCTATCGCCTGTGCCTGGGCGAAGTGCGCATCAGCGTGCGCGAAAGTCTGGACGGAATCGAACTGTGCATCGAAGACGACGGCCCCGGCGTACCACCGGATCAGCGCGCACGGATTCTCGAACGCGGCGAACGCCTGGACCGCCAGCATCCGGGGCAGGGCATCGGGCTGGCGGTGGTCAAGGACATCATCGAGAGCTACAGCGCGAAATTGACGCTGGGGGATTCTCCGATGGGTGGGGCGGCGTTCAGGATTCATTTCCCGGCTGTGTGAAGCCGAGTCTCTTTCAGGCGGCGCCTGGGTTATGGCCATTCATCGCCACTGTCAGATCTGACAGTGGTTCATTCCGCGCATTTCCAACACTCTGTTTTTGTCCATCATGGGATCGAGCCCGTCGGTCGAAAAACCTCTCCCACCTGTCACATCTGACAGTAGCCAAAGCATCCGTCTGATCGCTCAATCACTCCATCGCCCACATCCTTCGGCAGGAGTTCTCGCCATGCTCGTCCAACCGAAAAAAGCCATCGGCACACTCGCCCTGCTCGACCCAGACCTTCCCGGCGCCAAGCAGCTGCCGAACGGAGAATGGGCCATCAACCGCGCCGCCGCACTGCTCAACTTTCCTACTCTGGGCATGAAAGTGCAGATCCCGGTCTGGTCGAACAAAAGTCTGGCCGACAAGGTTGAGCTGTTGCTCAACAACCTCGTGGTCGATCAGCAAACCGTTACCCAGGATGCCGAACTGACCCAGCGCGCTACCTTGTTCGTCGCACCGGGCCGTTTTCAGAGCGGTACGTGGCATCTGGCCTATCGGGTGACGCGCTTCAACCAGGCACCAGAACCTTTTACGCCACC
>NZ_JASCAF010000007.1:0-42520 GCF_029967985.1 Pseudomonas sp. V88_4 | reverse complement strand
GTGTCCTTGGTTTTCTGGTGTGTGTTCGCAACTATCACCGTAGACCAAGGCCAGCTTTTCTTCATTTTTTGCTTTCAGCTCAATCGGTTAGCTGTTAAGTAAGTGCCATTCAAATCTGTCCCCATTATTCGTCCATTATTCTCCTGTGAAGTAGCGTGAGTTCCAAGAACTTGCCAGTCAAACCGTCACGTCGACCTTATTGGCGCCTACGGGCATCTGGGTGACTGTTTCATGCGTCATTCGCGCGCCCTTGCTCCACAACTGGGAGGAGAAGAAACCGTTCAGGGTATCAGCGTTTGGGGTTGTCCCTTTTTTAAGGAATAGGGCACCCAGATCGATTGTGTTGGCGAAGTTGTCCTTGTTCAGAATATACCCGCCCGTAAAGTTACCACCCCACGTAGCGTCGGCGGCCACCAGGGCGATGGAGGCGTCGCGGTAGCTGCTCGCTGCCGATTTCAATTCACTGGAAGCATTCAACAGCTCGTTCAGCCGATCCATGTCGGAAGCGCTGAGCTGGCGTGAACTGTCGAGAACCTTGAGGCTGCCATCCGCTTCGATGGTGAAGCCAAATTTCTTGTCGGCGAGATCCGGATCGCTGTGAGCCAACGCTGATTGGAACTCCTCGAAAGAGAGTTTCAGCGATTGATGGGCGCTTTTGTGCCCTTCGGCAATTTGCGGGTAATCCGGCGACTGGGTGCGCGCGATCATGCTCTCGATCGATTCCGTTTCCGGGCTCGGCGCGGGGGGTTCATTTTTTGGATGGTAAATTGCAGCCGGATTGATGTTGACCGTGGTTTTCAGCAAGTTTTCACTAAGGGATTTGGTGGTCAATGGCTGGCTGGTTTGGCTCAGCTGAGCGGTTGATGGCCGGATAAATACAGAATTGATTGAAAGGGGCATGTCGTCATTCCTTGAACGTCTGAATTAGCAGGGTATCGACGGCCTATGAAAAAACATGAGAGTGGAAGTGAAGGTCCAGACGGATTGCATACGTGAAGCCTTTTTTAAACGGTCAGCTCCAGCACGGCGTTTTGTCCGGACAAAAGGGACGACAAAAGGGACGGATTGGTTTGTTTTTCACTTCTAGGTGGTAAATAAATCTGTCCCCATTGTTTTGGTCACCAGTGTTTTGAGTTGCGACGCTTTGTTATTAGCTTATGTTTTGATACTGCCTTTCTATTTCTGTCCAGATATATTTGTATCTGCTCTTCAGCCATGTCACCAATAAGGCGTTGGCTTTTCTTTTGAACCAGCTGTTCTCTTTTGCTCCCAGCATTTTTTTAATGTCATCTTCCAATTCCTGTCTGTTGAAACAAAGCCATATAGTCGGAAGCGTGCTTTCAAGATTGGAATGGCAAATCGGAGCAACCTCCTCGAAGAGTATGCGCTTCACTTCATCTCGATCGAATTCTCTTGTCCTTCGTGCAATTGCAGCATAGTCGACTTCGTTATCAACAAAGGCATCCGACAACGCCCAGCGCACATCCGCTTTTTGTTGCTTTGTCATAGAACTTCCCATTTGGAAAATTCCTCCAGTTCTTCATCAAAGGTGTCGGCTACTGCGCTACCAGCAATTCCTCCCACAATACTTCCCGCCAGAACGATTGCCACCGCGCAAGCAAGTGCGCCTGGGCCGCAGAATGCGGAAACGCCCAAGCCTGCGAGTCCACCGCCAGCGGCGCCGCCGCCGATGATAATGCCTTGTCGGGCTGTTTCCTTTACTTTGTTGTCAGCGTTCATGATTTCATATACGGCGAAGGTCGCAGTGACTAGTAAGCCGACCTTTCCCATTATTCTTAATTTCTGAGTTCCCTTGCTTACCGGTGCGTTGTCACGGCCGGCTGAATCCAGCATCTCGTAATAGACTTTGCTCTTTTGTTCTGGGGTCAATTTGTTGTATTCGACGTTTGCCGTTTTCAGTGCGTACTTGTCCAGTGTGTCCTGTAACGTCGGAGGTAATCGTTTCTTCCGCTCGGCGAAGGCCACACCTTGTGCCGAGGTGAATTTTCGATGCTCGACCAGGATTCTATTTCGCATCTCTTGGCAAAATGCTGCACCCTCTTGGGCACTCAGCCTTCCTGCGGCGACTTCGGCTTTGGTTTCCACTGACATGCGCTTGATATTGCTCATGTAGTTGCTGCGTACTTTTGCATCTGATATGGCATCTAAAGAGAATCTTGTGGCGGCCCCCTCCATACCCGCAATCGCCATGTCCAATGGCGAATTTTCAAGCTCGTGTGCTTTCTGGACAACGTAGCTTCCCGTTACGAGCAATGGCTCAGTCATGAAACAATCCTTATTTCAATGATGCATTGAATAGCGTGTCGAAAATTGAGCCGGTCGGTAGTTCTTCTTGAGAGCCGAACTCTAGCTTTTGGCAGACTTTTCCACGGATGTTGAGAAATTTCACAGTGTTGGTGATATCAAAATTTCCGGATTGGGTCGAACCATCTTCGAAGTGAGCAATGCAGTTCATGCCCAAATAGGACTCAGAACCGGGAATGGTGAAGCTGATCCATCCAGGATGAATAATCATCGGCGTCGGTGGCGTAAACGGCGCAGGCGTATGTGAGTCTCCAATAATCACAGTTCCCGATCCTCCGATCACGACGTCTCCATGTGAACCGACTGTGCCAACCAGCGCGGCATTTTTGCCGTTGATGAATACGGTGCTGGACACGGCGGAGGCCAGTGCGCTGCCGCAGGTGCAGGTGTCGTCTTTTCGGGCGGCGGCGAGTCCGTCGAAGAATACGTCGGGGGATCCGGAGGCAATGGCTTTGGGGCCGTGTCCGGGGATGGGGCAACTGGTGGGATCGGTGATGCGTGCGGCGGGCTTGGCCATGTTTGACTCCCTGTCAACGGATTAGCTGGCACCGACTGTATCAGAGTTGCTTTGGTGGTTGCCTGACGGCGACGTGCCCGGTGTTGGCTGTCAATTTAAACAGCAAAATTTGAGTGTGTTTAAACGAAGCTATCTGACACTACTTCGGCCCTACACAACCTTGCGCCACCCCCTACACCTAAGACAGAATCCGCCGGCTTGTGCCTCTAGCGCGGGGGTTCTATCGTTCCTGGGTCACTGAAAAACAGTGATCGGGTTTGGTAGCCCGGATTCCGTCAGAAGCACAAGACTACTGTCTTGCGGAGGCTTTCATTGCCTTCGTTTTATGGTGGTCATGCGCAGGGCATCTTCGGATGCGCCGGGGTTCCTGACGGCCGGTCTACCAACCTGCGTATGGCCTCCACCCTAGTTTGGTAGCGAAGGTGGCGGCTCCTAACCTCTTATCCGTCGGGAGTTACTCTATGTTCAAACCAACACCCAACCCACCAGAAACCGATCCAGTCTCCCCCTACAAATTCCCCGATTCACGAACCCTGAACGAAGCCGCCGAGCGCGCCCTCGATCACTACCTCACCCCACAGCAACGGATCATGGGCAGCCACACCCAACATGACCCGATGTACTTCGCCAACCCGGCCTACGACACCGAATCCCTGCTCGCCAACGCCAGCGAATCCCTGGGATCAGCCTCCGAAATGCTCAACAACTTCGCCGCCACCCTGGAACCCGCCCACCGCAAAACCGCCATCGGCATTGCGCAGTTGGTGATGTTGGGGTCGTTGGCGGTGAATCAGGCGCTGGATAACGTCGAGCCGAAGTAGGTTCGGGCAACCCTCTGCGGTGGAGGGTTGATCTTCAGGCGTGGGTTCAACCTGAACCCACGCTGAAACCCCCGCAAGTTTCATCTTCCCGCCCCCCGCGCAGGCCTACGATCCCTCTACAAGATCCCGACCCCACCCGAGCGCCACACACCATGAACAACCCACTCAAAGCGCTGTTGATCGTCGCAACTGTCTCGGTTCTAAGCGCCTGCTCCGGCTCCGGTGGCTTGACCACCACCCGTTGTTTCTCCAGCGACTGTCAGTCGCCGGAGGCGCGGAACGTGAATACGTTGAAGTTCGGCGGGAGCAATATCGGTAATAGTTTCAACCAGTACAGCTCCGGCCTGATGCATGACGACTGAGGTTTACTGAGCCGCGGGTACGGCGATCCATTCGCTCAGGACTTTCTGGTATTTGCCGGTGACTTTGCTCAGGTGCAGCCACTGGTCGACGTAGAGTTTCCAGCTGATGTCGTCGCGCGGCAGCAGGTAGGCTTTTTCGCCGTATTGCATGAACTGGCTCGGGTTGACGGCGCACAGGCCGGGTTTGAGTTTTTGTTGGTAGAGGGCTTCGGAGGCGTCGGTGATCATCACGTCGGCCTTGTTGTCGAGCAGTTGCTCGAAGATGGTCACGTTGTCGTGCAACGCCAGTTGCGCCTTGGGCAGGAAGGCGTGGACGAAGGCTTCGTTGGTGCCGCCAGCGGGTTCGACCAGACGCACGTTCGGCTGGTTGATCTGTTCGATGGTCTGGTATTTGGACTGGTCGGCGCAGCGCACCAGCGGGATCTTGCCGTCGACGTCGAGGGTGTTGCTGAAGAAGGCTTTTTTCTGGCGTTCCAGGGTTACCGAGATGCCGCCGACGCCGATGTCGCATTTGCCGGCCTGCATGTCCGGCATCAGGGTTTTCCAGGTGGTCTGCACCCATTCGACCTTGACGCCGAGGCTGTCGGCCAGGGATTGCGCCATGGCGATGTCGATGCCTTCGAATCCGCCGTCCGGGCGTTTGAAGGTGTAGGGCTTGTAGTCGCCGGTGGTGCAGACGCGCAACTGGCCCTGTTGCTGAATGGTGTCGAGGTGCGAGGCCGGTTCTTGTGCCTGGGCGGCGCCGGCGATGGCCAGCAGGCCGCAGAAGATCATCGTGCTTTTTCGAATTGTCATTGTGATCGGGCTTGTGCAGTGGAGGTGCGGGCCAGTGTAGTGAATGGGTTTGCCGGGTGTCATCCCGGTTCCGGGCTCAACGTACCCAGCCACGCCACCAGTCCCACGATCAACAGCGCAATCACCAGCTCCAATGCCACGCTGCGGCGCAATGCATTGGCCGCCACTTGATGTTGCCCGGCGCGCAGCGACTGTTCGAGCAACGGCCCGAGGTGGAATCGGTTCAACGCGGCCAACACCAGCATGCCCGCGAACAACACAACTTTGATCGCCAGCAGAATGCCGTAAGTGCCGAGCAGGAATTCGCCCAGTGTCGGGCCGACGATGAACAGGTAATTCGCCACGCCGCTGATCGAGAGGATGAGCACAATCGCCGCGCCGACGCCTTCGAAGCGTTTGACGGAATCCGCCAGGGAACGAATGCGCGCCTCGCTGCACAGTGCGTCGAGCCGCGCCATCAAGATCAACGCGAGCATCGCGCCCAGCCACGCACCCGCCGCGAGCAGGTGCAGGATGTCGCTGAGCAGATGCCACGCGTTATCCATCGCGCCGTGTCCGCTCCAGGCCAGGGAGGCGAGGGCGACGGCGCCGGCCATCGATGTCAGCCTTAATCCCGGCCAGATCACCACGGCGATCAGCGCAATCATCCGCAGCGCCCACGCCAGCCCGAGGTTCGTTTCCAAAACCATCATTTGCAGGTGCGGCCACAGCGCCGCGAACTCCGTTTCGCCACTCATGGCGCGGGTCATCAGCACCAGTCCCGCCACTGACAGCAGTGCCCCGATCAACGCCATCCCGCGCAGCATCGGCCGAAACCGCAGCACCGCGTCAACGCTGTACAGCCCGAACAACGCCAGCCCGAACAACAGCAACAAATCCACATACAGCACCAGACGCAGGAGGATGTTGATCAGTTCAGCCATCGCTCATTTCACTTTGAACGTGACGTTGCCGGTGATCGGGTGCGTGTCCGATGACACCGCGCGCCATTCGACCTTGTAGCTGCCGGCCGGCAAGGGCGCGAGCGGGGTGACGAGCATGGTTTTCGGGTCACTGCCGGCGCTGACTTTGGCCTTCATCGGCATCGGCGAATGAGCCATGCCGGGCATTTCGGTCATCACCAGTTTGGCGCCGGAGAACTGGGTCAGCAGATCCTCCGAAAACCGCAGTTCGATCTTGCCGGGCGCTGCGCCGTCGGCACCTTCGGCCGGGGTCGACGACAGCAGTTTCGGATGGGCCTGGGCCAGGGTGCTCAGGAGCAAACCGCTGGCGAGGGCAAGGGAGATTTTCAGTGTGCGCATGCAAGACCTCGGTGTTGTTTTTTGATGGGATTCAGAACCACAGCCGTACGCCGAGGACGAGTCGCGCTTCGCTGCGATCCTCGCCTTCTTCCCGTGCGTAATCGGCGGTGTGGCCGTAGGTGCGGTTCCAGGTCACGCCGATATAGGGCGCGAATTCGCGGCGGATTTCATAGCGCAGGCGCAGCCCGGCTTCGGTGTTCGCGAGGCCCGAGCCGATCCCGCGTTGCGGGTCGTTTTTGCCGTAGACGTTGAGTTCGGCGGTCGGCTGCAGGATCAGGCGATTGGTCAGCAGGATGTCGTAGTCGCCCTCCAGCCGCATCGCGCTCTGGCCGTTTTCGCCGAGGAACGCCGTGGCTTCGGCTTCGAAGTTGTATAGCGCCATGCCTTGCAGACCGAACGCGGCCCAGGTTTGCGGGGCGCCGGGTTTGAAGTCCTGGCGCACGCCGCTGACCACGTCCCACCATGGCGAAATCGCGTGGCCCCACAGCGCCTGGATTTCTGCGTCTTCGGTCTTGCCGTTGCTGCGTTCGCCCTCGGAGCGCAGCCACAGCCGATCGATGTCGCCGCCGATCCAGCCGGACAAATCCCAGGCCAGGGTGCTGGCGTCGTCGGCGTCCTGCCATTCGAGTTTGTCGGCGAGGAAGTAAGTGTTGATGGCGCTGTCGTGGACTTGATGCCCGGCGTGGCTGGTGAACACGGCGGCGCGGTCGGCGTCGGTCAGTGCCGGGATCGGCGTGCGGCTTTCGGTCGGCGCGGCTGGCTGCATCATGCCGTCGTCCATGCTTTGCATATCAGCCATCTGGCTGTGATCCATGCCCTGCATGTCAGCCATCCGGCTGTGATCCATGCCCTGCATGTCGCTGGCGGCGAAGGCCGGAGCCATCGACAGGAGTGACAACGAAAACGCGGCAAATCGAGTCATGGTCGGCGTCCTCATTCTTCCACCCGCACTTCGCGAAACATGCCCATTTCCATGTGGTACAGGAGATGGCAGTGATAGGCCCAACGGCCGAGCGCGTCGGCGGTCACGCGGTAGCTGCGGCGGGAGCCGGGCGGCATGTCGATGGTGTGTTTGCGCACCTGGAAATTGCCGTTTTCGTCTTCCAGATCGCTCCACATGCCGTGCAGGTGGATGGGGTGAGTCATCATCGTGTCGTTGACCAGCACCAGGCGAATCCGCTCGCCGTACTTCAACAGCAGAGGCTCGGCGTCGGAGAACTTGATGCCGTTGAACGACCAGGCGAATTTCTCCATGTGGCCGGTGAGGTGCAACTCGATGGTGCGGCTCGGGTCGCGGCCGTCCGGGTCTTCGAACGTGCTGCGCAGGTCGGCGTAGGTCAGCACGCAGCGACCGTTGTTGCGCAGGCCGAGGCCGGGGTCGTCGAGTTTCGCGGCGGTGGTCATGGCTTGCATGTCCACCAGCGGGTTGTCCTTTTCGCTGTCGGGGTGCGACTGCATCGGGCCCATGTTCATGCTCGAGTGATCCATGCTGCTCATGTCCATCGAACCATGATTCATTCCACCAGAGCCCATGCCGCCCATACCCATGTCGTCCATGGTCACCAGCGGGCGCGGATCCAGCGCCGGCACCGGGGCCGACAAACCGGCGCGGGTGGCGAGGGTGCCTCGGGCGTAACCGGTGCGGTCCATGGCCTGGGCGAACAGGGTGTAGGCGTCGGCGGCGGGTTCGACGATCACGTCATAGGTTTCCGCCACGGCGATGCGCAACTCGTCGACGCGGACCGGTTTGACGTGCAAGCCATCAGCGGCGACTACGGTCATTTTCAATCCGGGGATGCGCACGTCGAAGTAGCTCATGGCCGAGCCGTTGATCAGCCGCAGCCGCAATTTTTCGCCGGGGCGGAACAGGCCGGTCCAGTTGTTATCCGGGGCGTGGCCGTTCATCAGGAAGGTGTACGTGGCGCCGCTGACGTCGGCGATGTCGGTGGGGTTCATCTTCATCTGCGCCCACATCGTGCGATCGGCAACGGTGGCGCCCCAGCCTTTTTCGCCGACATCGTGGATGAAATCGCCGACGGTGCGTTTGTGGAAGTTGTAGTAGTCGGACTGTTTTTTCAGGGTCTTCATCAGGCTGGTCGGATCTTCGTCGGTCCAGTCGCTGAGCATCACCACGTAGTCGCGGTCGTACTGGAACGGCTCCGGTTCCTGGGCGTCGATCACCAGCGGCCCGTAGACCCCGGCCTGTTCCTGCAAGCCGGAATGGCTGTGATACCAGTAGGTGCCGTGCTGGCGAACCTTGAACTGGTAAACGTACACGCCACCCGGCTCGATGCCCTGGAAACTCAGGCCGGGCACGCCGTCCATGTTGGCCGGCAGCAGAATGCCGTGCCAGTGAATCGACGTGCTGTCCTTGAGCCGGTTGCGCACCCGCAGCGTCACGGTGTCGCCCTCGCGCCAGCGCAGCAGCGGGCCGGGCAGGCTGCCGTTGATGGTCATGGCGGTGCGGGGCTGGCCGGTGAAATTGACCGGGGTTTCGCCGATAAACAGCTCGAAGTCGGTGCCGCTCAGTTCATTTATCTGGCCAGGGCTGTTCAAGGCCCAGACCGGCGTGCGCCACAGGCCGAGGCCGCCGAGTAGACTGCCGGCGGCGAGGCCTTTGACGAAGGTGCGTCTTGAGGTGGTGGAAGGCATGCGCTGGAAGTCCCCGTTTGACCAATGACGGGGAGGCTAACCAGCGGCAGCTTTCAGCTGGCTGAGGGGCGGATTACAGTTGTGTCAGGTTGAGCGAGGTGGTGAAGACAACGATTTGGATCTGCGCACCGTTGTCGATGTTGATTGACCTGGTTTAAAAGAGTCATTTCATCTGTTTGGATATTTCTCGTTTTAACAGGTTTCTAGCGATCACGTTCGGGACAGCAAGGCCACGCCATCGAAGATTACCGATACGGAAGGTGGCTGTTGCAGTGGCCAATACCTTGCCAGCTTCATCTGTGAGCTGGCCGGAGGTAAAACAAATTGCCCCCTTCAAATGATCAATTCGACCCGTACCAAGAATTTTTCCAGGCACGGCTGGACTGACAAAGCAGGTTTTCGATTCAACGGTCACCGCAATCTGATTTGGCGCCAGTTTGGCGTAAATTGCTGGACCCATACAGTCGTCCAGCATCGCCGACAACATTCCTCCTTGAATATTTCCCATAGGATTGGTCAGAGAAGTCGTGGCTTCGAACTCGATATGAGCCGCTCTATTGGCATGGTCGTATTCAATGAATTTCCAGCCCAGCAGGGTCGCTGCCTTGGGCATAGGAAGCTGACCATTGACGACTTTCCAGAACAGAGAATCGTGATTCATGACAGTAGCCTCTTTGCTGAGCGGGTTATGAAAAACGTCCGGACAGCCAAGCAAACATGAACCCCGTCAACGTCAGCAGTAGAGCGAAGTAACCGCTCACGATCGGAGGATGGGCATTCGATTTGCGGCGCACATACATGGCCACCACGATTGGCGGTGCGATTGCGATCAGGCAGTAACCTTGAAAAACGAACAGCACAACCAATGCCCATTCTCGCGAAAGCAGCAAATACAGCTGAAAATACCCACCGACGGACAAAGCCAGACTGGTTGCGCCCACCACTTTAATCAGGGCCAGCAGCAATAACTGCATAGGCGGATCAACTTCACTCCATGAGCGGCCTACCGCAATTTCGTGATAGGGCATGTACATGGTGCGGCTTAGATAGGCGCACGCGAACGCGGTAGTAATCAGAAAAGCCGCGCCGTAATTCGTCAGTGCTAGCCACGTGAACAGATCCATGAGTCGAGTCTCCCATTTGAGCAGCGGGCATTCCTGAGGAAACACACCGCTGGAGCCAACTTAGGACTAAGGCACTTGTCCGTCTACTGTCAGATCTGACGGGTGGCTACCTGTCCAGTACTTTCAACCACGTAATTGATCGGCCAGTTTCCGGGCTTGAAGTAACGCCGCATCCCGCGAATCACGATCCACTTCTTCACCGAAGATCGTTTTCTCGACAATCAGCGCGTGCACATCGCTCACGCCGATGAATTCCAGCCACGCTTCCACGTATGGTTTCTGAAAGTCGAAACGCTCGGCCGGCGTGCTCGACTGCGCGGAAAAATCCATCCCCCTTGCATAGGCCACAATGGCTTGCTTGCCTTGCAACAAACCGCGCAACCCGCGCTCCGGATCGAAGCTGAAGAGGATGTCTTTCTGCGACACCAGATCGATGAAATGCTTGAGCTTGTAGGGAATGCTGAAATTCCACAGCGGCACCGAAAACACCAGCACGTCGGCCCGGTACAGGTGGGCGGCGAGGTCTTCGAGGATTCGCCAGGCCGATTGTTGCGAGGGTGTCAGCGGCGTTCCATTGAGGCCCGCATACTTGGCGTTCATCGCGTCTTCGTCGAATTCCGGCAGTTGCAGGCTCCATAAATCGAGCGTGCGGACATGGGTATTCGGTGCATTTTGCCGATAACGCTCGATGAAACGCTGCGCCACTTCCATGGACGCTGAGCGCTGTTTGCGGGGGGAGCATTCGATGTGCAGGAGGGTGGTCACGGTGGGCCTCGACATTCCGGTGGGGTAGGCCAAGCATTGCAACATAGCTTGCTTCTCACTATAAATCGTAAATAAGTCAGCCATTGATTACGAATCAAACTATGTTCGATGCTTTGTTGTTGAAGACTTTTGTCACTGTTGTCGACGAGGACGGCTTCAGTCGTGCCGCCGAAAAGCTGCACCTGACCCAATCGGCAGTCAGCGGTCATCTGCGGCGGCTGGAAGAACAGATCGGTAAGCCGCTACTCAAGCGCACGACGCGCTCCCAGCAATTGACGGCGGATGGCGAACGTTTGATCGCCTACGCGCGCACGATTCTGGCGCTGAATCGCGATGCCTGGGCGCAGCTCACGCGCACGCCGTTTGAGGGGCGGGTGCGGATTGGCGTATCGGAGGATTTTGTCGAGCAACGACTGTTGCGGGCGTTGCAGGATTGCGCGGCGCAGCATCCAGGGATGCAGATCGATGTGCAGGTGAATATTCCCGGCACGTTGCTGAGCAAGATGAAACAAGGCGATCTGGAGCTGGTCATCGGTTCGCTATGCGAGACGCACGATTCGGGGTTGTTGCTCTGGCAGGAACCGCTGGTGTGGGCGTGGTCGGCGCAACCGATCGTCCAGTTGCCGACACCGTTGCCGCTGGCGCTGTTCCCCGAGCCTTGCCCGTATCGTGAAGCGGCGCTGACTCGCCTGGCCCAGGCCGGCATCGCCCAGCGCACCGCCATGCTTTGCACCAGCACTGCCGGTTTGCGTGCCGCCGCTTTAGCTGGGTTCGCCGTGGCGCCGATGGCCGCCAACCAGTTGGGGCCGGGGCTGGCGGCACTCGGTACGGAGTTGGGTTTACCGACGTTGCCGGACGCCGAGTTTCGCCTGTTCACGGCCAATCATGCGGACCCGCAGATGATCGAAGCGGTTTCCCGGGTGATCGTCGACTATTGCTCGGCGCGGCGGCAGTAACGGTTCCTACAAACCGAGCCCTTCCTGGACCACCAACAACAGGTTGTTTTCCGTCAACGCAATCGCATCCAGCTGTTGCCCGGTCTCAAGCGTCTGCAACCACCAATGGCTTTCGCCGTGTTCATCGACCGTGCGCAGCAGCGATGCTTCGCGGCCCGGCAGGACGATTTGCACACGCCCTGCGCCGTCTTCGGTGAAGCGGGCGATGGGGTCGAACGTCAGGCTGTGGTGGTTGGCTTCGATGATCAACTGGTCGATGGCGTAGTCGTGGGACTCGCCATCCGGCGAAGTTTCGCAAACATGGGTAGGATTGCGCCGAATCTTCAGTCCTACCTCGGTCACCGGTTGCAACCAGCCCTCGATGCGGTGATACAAGGCGTAGACCTGAGCCGGCCAGCAATCGATCTCCAGTTCCGCGCAGGTGATTTCGTCAGCATGGGTGTGCCGGGTTTGTTTGAGTTTCGCGGCGAGTTCGTCTGCTTTACTCATGTCGGTTCCCTGTGTTGAGTTCAACAACATCGTAGTCCTTTCAAAGTAATGCAGGTTTTGCCCTGCGTCATGCGTCTGCAACACAAGCGTGACTCAATCAGCCCCTGACCACGTGACGGTCAGACCACAGAAACCACGGACGCACGCGTCCCAAGGAACGGGAACATGAAAAAGCTTTTTACAATTATGGCGCTGATTGCGCTGACGGTCGGTAGCATCGGCCTGAGTTCGGCACGCCAGTCTTCTGCCAACAAGGCGGAATCGGTGGCGGGGGTGTTCGATTACTACCTGCTGACGTTGTCCTGGTCGCCGACCTTTTGCCTGACCCACAAGGACGACCCGCAATGCACCGGCAAGGGTTACGGTTTTGTCCTGCATGGCCTCTGGCCGCAATACGCCAAGGGCGGCTGGCCGGAATCCTGTCCGCCGCTGACTAACCTGTCGGCCGCCGAAACGGCCAAAGGCCTGACGCTGTTCCCGACCAAAAAACTCCTCGACCACGAATGGAGCAAGCACGGCACCTGCAGCGGCCTCGGCGCGATGGGCTATCTGGACGAAGCGGACAAAGCGGTGGGCGCGGTGAAAATCCCGCAAGAGTTGCAGCCGTTCAGTAGCTCTTATTACTTCGAAGCGCAGGAAATCGCCGACCTGTTCCGCAGGAGCAATCCGGGCATCCCGTCAGACGGCATCGCCGTCATCTGCAACGGCCCGGAACTCTCTGAAGTGCGCGTGTGCATGGGCAAGGACCTGCAATTCGGCGCCTGCGGCAAGGGTGTGAAAACCCAGTGCCGGGCGGGGGATATTCGAGTACCGCCGTCGCGTTGACCGGAGCGGTTACCGTCCACAAAAAACAGGCGCCTTTTCAGGCGCCTGTTTTTTTGCGTGCGGGTTTGAACAACGCCGCGACTTTGTTCATGCTTGCGCGCCAATGGATGATGACGCGACACCGCAAGGAGCTTTTCATGAGCGGGAAACCCGCTGCCCGAGTGACCGACCCGACCGCTTGCCCATTGCCGGGGCATGGCACCAACCCGATTGTCAGTGGTTCGCCGAATGTGAATTTCGACGGGCTGCCCGCTGCGCGAATGACCGACAAGTCGGCGTGCGGCAGTCCGATTACCGGTGGCGTTGCCTCGACGGTTTTTATCAATGGCCTGAACGCCGCCACCCTGGACAGCACCGGTGGGCATGGGAATGTGGTCATCGGTGGATCTGGCACCGTGATCATCGGCGATACCGTGGTGAACGCCCCCTTCAGCGGCCTGCTGCCAATGCCGGTGCATTTCACCGACAAGTTGCAGTTGGTGAATGACACGACCGGCGAACCGATGCCGAATCATCCATATATGATTCAGCGCGCGGACGGTCGGATGGAGCATGGCGTGTCTGACGCCGCCGGTTTTACCCACACGATCAGTTCGCATCTTCCTGAAACCATCAAACTGTTTCTGGAGGAATGAGGCATGGGTGCGGAAACGGTTACGTGCGAGAAAGGCAACAATTACAAGCTGCACAAGGAACATACGCTGACGGACAAGAAGGATGTCAGTGTGAAGGCTGTGCCGGTGGAGAGCACCAAGGCGGTTGTTGTGTTTGTGGGAGGCGCTGGGGATAAGGAGAGTTATTACTTTTCAGGGCCATATGGAAACATCCAGGAGGCACGACGGCGCTTTGATAAACGAACTGAAAAACTGTTGAAAGAAGGCAGGTATCGATCAGAGTGGTTAGGCTACAACGAGGTCAGAGGAAAACGGGATATTCAGAGATATGTTCTAAGTCTAATTCCCTATAAAAGTTGCCCTGTCTATATCGTGGGTCATAGCCTTGGCGGATGGAATGGCGCGCATCTGACAAAAATCATGTCGGAGTGGGGCTATAGAGTCGAGATGTTGATTACGCTCGATCCCGTAGGTGAAGGTACGTTGGTTTGGTTGGGGTCAGATATATATCGCGAGCGTCCTGAACCCATCACCGCCGACTGGATTAACATAAAGGCGACACCTAGCCAAAGAAATCCATCAGACGGTGTGGCTGACTTTGGAGAAAAATGGCTTATCTCCTGCGGGCCATCACTCAATGTTAATGTCGACACGAATCATGCAAATGCTTTGGGGCTATTTACTGCGCAGATAGCTGGAACAAAATCAGCGAGTGATTTGTTGTATGACTCCATCATGGAAGAGTTTTCCTAATGTATAAGTTTATCCTTTGCGTGTTTTTAGCTGCTTGTGCGGGGTGCGCCAAAGATCATGCAAAACCCCCGGCCACTTTAAGTTTTATATCTGTTGGTAGAGAAAGCGGATCGCTTCTGTACGACATTAGATACGAGTCTGATATTGATGTTTTAGATCTTTTTGGTAGAGGTGAAAGAGTAGGGATGGTTTCGGGAACTCTTAACTGTGCTTTGGCAGATGATGTGGATTTTTCGGTGGGCAAGGCCATCCAGTTTTCCGCAGTTGGTTTGGTTGACTCTGACAAGGGACGGGGAGAAAGCGCCGGATTTTCCTACCTTACCAACGCGTTTCTGGTCGAAACGTCCAGCAACCGTAGTTCACAACGACAATTATCAGCGGCCGAACTGAACCAACTCCTCTCAGGCAAACAACAAATCCCCTGCAAAGTCGTCGTCACCGCTTACGGCTACAAACCCTACTACTCAAACACCATGAACCTCCCGGTCGCCGACCTGCTGCGCGAAGTCAACAAGCCCTGAGCTCAGCGCCATTTGGGGGGATCAAGCAAATCCCCCCGCATCCACCCCCAATTCCCCCCGCAGAAACTCCACCAAACCCCGCTGCAATCCACTCAACACCCCTTCGCGGCTGACCAGCGCCAGCTCCGTCGGCGGCAGCGGCGGCAAGTCCGTGCACATCCGATGCTCCGGCAACACCGCCGACGTCGGCAGCACCGAAACCCCAAGCCCTGAAGCCACCGCCGCTTGAATGCCGGTCAGGCTGTGGCTGCCGAAGGCCACGCGCCAGGGGCGTTGCGCCACGTCGAGCAGGCGGATTGCCCGTTGCCGGTAAAGGCAGCCCTGGGGAAACAGCGCCAGCGGTAACACGCCACTGGAAGAGTCGAACTCAGCACCCTTGACCCACACCAGTCGCTCCGGCCAAGTCGCCCAGGCGGGGCCGCTGTCGGGTTCGCGTTTGATCAGGGCGATGTCGATTTCGCCGCTGTCGAGGCGTTGGCGCAGGTCGAGGCTCATGCCGCTGACGGTTTCCAGCCGTGCTTGCGGGTGGCTGCGGGTGAAGCCGGCGAGGATCAGCGCCATGCGTCGGGCGTCGAAGTCTTCCGGCATGCCGATGCGCAGGATTTCCAGATCCAGATCGCTGGCCAGGGCTTCGCTGGCCTCGGCGGACAAGGCCAGTAATCGACGGGCATAGTGGATCAGCAGTTCGCCGTGCTCGGTGACGCTGACATTCAGCCCGGTGCGATCACGCAGCAGCAGGGGGTGGCCGACCAGGTCTTCCAGTTTGCGCACCTGTTGGCTGACCGTGGATTGGGTGCGGTGGACGCGTTCGGCGGCGCGGGTGAAGCTGCCTTCATCAACCACGCAGACGAAGGTTTTCAGCAGTTCCAGATCCAGCATGGCGGCGCTCTCGATATTGGTTTTGCAACTGACGGTCGGCTATTTATTTAATTTCACACTATCACCCCGAGTTCATAAGCTGAAGTCCTCACTTGCAGAGGAATGCCCCATGACCTTGATCAACACACCGCGCCCGCAATGGCTGACCTTCGATTGCTACGGCACCTTGATTCAATGGGACGAAGGCCTGCGCGCCGTGGCCGAGCGGATCCTGAGCGAGAAGGGCGAACACCGGATCGACGCCGGGCGCCTGATCGAGGTCTACGATCGCCACGAACATCGCCTGGAGCAGACGCCGCCGCACCGCTCGTTTCGCGAGCTGAGCACCCTCGGCCTGCAACTGGCGCTGGAGGAACTGGGGCTGGCGAGTGCCAGCCAGGACAGTCAGCGCCTGGCCGCCGCGATCCCGCAGATGCCGCCGTTTCCCGAAGTCGTCGAGACCCTTGCGCAGCTCAAGGCCCAGGGTTTCAAGCTGTGCATCGTCTCCAACACCGATGACGACATCATCGCCGGCAACGTCGCTCAACTCGGCGGCCACATCGACCGGGTAATCACCGCGCAGCAGGCCGGCGCCTACAAGCCGGCGCCGCGGCTGTTCGACTACGCTCATGAGCAACTGGGTGTCAGCCGCGATCAGGTGGTACACATCTGCGCCAGCCCGATGCTCGACCACACGGCGGCCCGCGACATGCATTTTCGCTGCGTCTGGATCGATCGCGGCACCGGGCGTCAGTTGCTGCCGGACTATCGACCCGACGCGATCCTCAACACGCTGGACGAAGTGCTGCCGCTGTTCGCATCCCTTGGCTGGTCATAAAGGAGTCTCGCCATGGCCCATACCCTGACCGGCAGCGCCCGACCCGCGCGTTGCGGCTCGTTGAACCTCGACAGCGAAGCTATCATCACCGCTCGCCAAGAGCTGGCGGCGTGCTTTCAACTGGCGGCGCTGCACGGGTTGGAAGAGGGGATCTGCAATCACTTTTCGGCGATGTTGCCGGGGCATGCTGACCTGTTTCTGGTCAATCCGTACGGCTATGCGTTTTCCGAAGTCACGGCGCACAACCTGCTGGTCTGCGACTTCGACGGCAACGTGGTGGACGGCGAGGGCCAACCGGAGGCCACTGCTTTCTATATTCATGCGCGCCTGCATCAGCGACTGCCCCGAGTAAAAGTCGCGTTTCACACCCATATGCCGAACGCGACGGCGTTGTGCCTGCTGGAGGGGCCGCCGCTGTTGTGGCTTAGCCAGACCGCGCTGAAGTTCTACGGGCGCACGGCGGTGGACGAGCATTACAACGGGCTGGCGCTGGACGAACGCGAGGGCGACCGGATTGCCGGGGTGATGGGCGAGGCCGACATTCTGTTCCTGAAAAATCACGGGGTGATTGTTGCGGCGCCGACCATCGCCGAAGCCTGGGACGATCTGTATTACCTGGAGCGTGCCGCGCAAGTGCAACTGCTGGCGATGGCCACGCAACGGGTGTTGAAACCGGTGCCGCACGCGGTGGCGCAGCGGGCGTACGAGCAGATGCGCGAGGGCGATCCGGAAAGTGCGCGGGCGCATCTGCACAGTGCGATGCGGCGGTTGGCCCGTCAGGGCTGATGCGGGCAAAAACGGGCAGGCAAAAATAATTTGCGTCGCAGGTCATCCAATTGCCCTGCGCGCCGATAGCAACTGGGTCGGGATCGTCGCGAGGGCACTTGGTTGCCCCACACAACCCGGTGGGCTACGCTCACAAGAACAAGGGTTTCGGGCTTTTGCCCCTGTCGTACCTGCCCAGGACACGCTTTTGCCTATCCCCATTCACGATCCGCATCAGGCCCCCGGCGGCACCCTCAAGCGTTTGCCCCTGCGCAAGGCGGCGGTGTTGTTCATCGTGGCTGTTTGTCTGAGCCTGTCCGGCCTGTTGTATTTGCAGATCGAACAGTCGCGGCGCCAGGATCTGGCCAACGCACAGGTGTCGTCGGCCAACCTGACCCGGGCCATGGCACAGCAGGCTGAAGACACTTTTCTGGCAGCGGATCTGGTGCTGACCAGCCTGGTCGACTGGGTTCAGGACGATGGTTATGGCGCGGCGCAGAAGCCGCGTTTGCAGAAAACCCTGGCGCGGCGGGTGCAGCAACTGGAGCAGTTGCACGGCATGTTCCTGTTCGACCGCGAAGGGCAGTGGGTGATTACCTCGTTCGCGGATCTGCCGCGCGGTAATGGTGTGGCGGATCGCGAGTACTTCAAGTTTCACCAGCAGAACGTCTCGGCCGTGGCGCACATCGGCCCGGCGATCCGCAGCCGTGAGAATGGTGAGTGGATCATCCCGATCTCGAAACGGGTCAACGACCACGCCGGCAATTTTCAGGGCGTGCTGCTGGCCGGGATCAAGATGTCGTACTTCGACAAGTTCTTCAAAAGCTTCAGCCTGGATGACAACGGCACGATGTTTCTCGGCATGACTGACGGCACGTTGCTCGCCCGTCGGCCGTTCGACGAGTCTCTGATCGGCACCTCGCTGGCCAAGGGCGAGATCTATCAGAAGCTGCTGCCCAACGCCTCCGCCGGCACCGCGATGATCGATTCGGTGGTCGACGGTGTGACGCGTCTTTATGGTTACCGGCAGCTGGAAAGCTACCCGTTGGTGGTCGCGGCGTCTTCGTCCCGGGACACGATTCTCCAGGGCTGGTATGACCGGGCGTTTCAGTCCAGCGTGATCGTGGCGCTGGTGATGCTCGGCGTGGGGCTGTTCGGCTGGGTGTTCATTCATCAGGTGCGCGATGGCGAGCGGATCGAAAAAAACCTGCGCAAGGCCCAGCAGGCGCTGGAGCAGATCGCCACCCACGACAGCCTGACCGGGCTGGCCAACCGGCGTCTGTTCGAGCGTTCGCTGGAGGTGGAATTTGCCCGGGGCGCGCGGCAGTCGAGCCCGGTCAGCCTGATCATGCTCGATATCGATTTTTTCAAACGCTACAACGATGCCTACGGCCACGTGGCCGGCGACCATTGCCTGACGCAGGTCGCGCAGGTGGTGAAAAACTGCTGCCAGCGCAAGTCCGATCTGGCGGTGCGCTATGGCGGTGAAGAGTTCGCGGTGTTGCTGCCGGACACCGACATCAACGGCGCACTGGCAATTGCCGGGCAGATCCGCCGCAGCGTCATGGACAAGCACATCACCCACAGCGGTTCGCCCACCGGGTATCTCACGGTGAGCCTGGGTTGCTATGCGTTTATTCCGACCGGCAACGACAGCCCGGAACTGTTCATTCAACGCGCGGATGCGGCGCTGTATCAGGCCAAGAACGCCGGCCGCAACCGCGCGGCCGTGCTGTCAATGGACGTTGGCGTTGGCGAACTGATGCGTTCGGATCGCTGACAAAATCGAATCGGTTCAGACACAGGCCATGGCCTTCACCATGACCTGCTCTTGTTCGTTCAGCCGCCCGTGCCACCGCCGGCACCGCCCGTGCCGCCACCGGCCGAACCGGTGCCACCCCCAGCTCCCGAACCCGAACCGCTGGCGCCGCCATTGGTGCCGGTGCCACTGCCTGCGCCGCTGCCGCCAGACGGCGAGCCCGGCGTGTTGTCCGGTGGCATGGGCGAGCTGTTGGTGGAGCCGGATTTGGTGCCCGTGGCATCGGCGCCGTCATTGGCGGCGAACGTCGCAGCTGAGCCTGTGGCCAGCAGGCCGATCAGCAACAGCGAAGTGAGTTTGCGCGTCATCATGGTTTGTCTCCGGAAAGGGGATTTACCTGATATTGGTCAGACGCGCCGAACCCTTGGTGCCGGCCGGATGACGAGCGGTCAGAAGTCCACGGTCGCCGACACCTTCAGCGTGCGCGGCGTGCCCTGGGTCAGGTAACCGCCGTTGGCCGAGGCCCAATAGGCTTCGTTGGCGACGTTCTCCAGATTGGCCCGCAGCGTGATCTGCTTTTCATCCAGTTTGAAGGCGTAGCGCGAGCCGAGGTCGAAGCGGTTCCACGCTGGAATGCTTTGAGTATTCGCCGCATTCAGGTACTGGCCGCCGGTGCGCAACATCCGCGCGCTGAGGGCCGCGCCTTCGAGGCCCGGAATGTCCCAGTCGGCGCCGAGGTTGAACTGGAAGCGCGGCACCCCGACGGCGCGGTTGCCGTCATTCACACCGTTGCTGCTGCCTTCCAGTTCAGTCTTCATCACGGTTGCGCCGCTGAGCAGGCGCAGGCCGTCGAGCGGTTCGCCGTAGACGTTGAGTTCTACGCCTTTGTTGGTCTGCTGACCGTCGACCCGGAAGATTCCGTCCTGGGTGTAGCTCGACGGTTGCTCGATGCGATAGACGCCGAGGTTGGCGCCGTAGCTGCCCATGTCCAGGCGCACGCCGGCCTCGATCTGCTTGCTGCGCACCGGGGCGAAGGTTTCGTCTCGGTTGATCGCAGTGGTCGGCGGCGTCGGGCCTTTGGCCAGGCCTTCGATACGGTTGGCGTAGAACGACACGTGTTCCCACGGCTTGATCACCAGGCCGTAGACCGGAGTAGTAATCGACTCTTCATAACTCGAGGTGCGGGCGCCGGTGGCGGTGCTCCAGCCGTCGACTTTCAATTCCTGGCGACGCACGCCGAGGGTCAGCAGGATGCGGTCATCGACGAAGCCGAGGGTGTCGGAAATCGCCTCGCTGCGCAGGATGTTCTTGCCGGTGATGCGCGGGTCGCTGATGTCGCTGGCGAATGAGGTTGGCGCCGGGCGCGGCTTGTCGGTGACGTTGTACAGGTTGGTGCTGTAGCGCCCGGCCGCGCCGACGGTTTCGAACGCCGAGCGCTGCTCGCCCCAGATGCCCGCCCAGCCGAGGTTCAACTGGTGCGTGACAGGGCCGGTATCGAAACGGCCGTTGAGCCCGGCCATGGCGCTTTGGTTGTCTTCGTCGTGGGGTGAATAAAGCATGCCGCCACGGGCGTTGCCGTTGAGGTCGGTGACGGTCAGCGACGAGTACACGCCGTTCTCGCGGGTGTGCTTGGCGCCGCCGGACACGTAGGCCGTCCAGTTGTCGTTCAGGTCGTATTCGGCGCGGGCCATGCCGAAGGTGTCTTCGAGTTGCGAATAACTCCAGCTCTGGGCGTAGCTGGCGTCGGCGTGCGGCACCTTGGGGGCTTTGGTCAGGCTCGAATCGACATAGATCACCGAGCGGCCCTGGTTGATGACCTGCTTCTGATAACCGAAATCGGTCGAGACCCGCAGGCGATCGCCGCGATAGTCCAGGCCGACGCTGAACAGCGACGAGCGTTGGTCCTCGTCATCGACGGCGGTGTCGCCTTCGCGCTGCATCAGGTTGACCCGCGCGCCGAAACGGTTGTCCTCGCCAAAGCGCTGGCCCAGATCCAGATGCCCGCCGACACGGCCGTCGGCGCTGTAATCGAGGGTGACGCTGCGGGTCGGGGTGTCCATCGCGCGTTTGGGTTGCAGGTTGATCCCGCCACCGATGCCGCTGCCGCTCGGGGTCACGCCGTTGACGAACGCGTTCGGGCCCTTGAACAGTTCCACTCGATCCAACGCTTCGACGGCGATGATCTGCCGGGGCAGTACGCCGTACAGACCGTTATAGGAAATGTCATCGGAGGCCAGCGGCAGGCCACGGATCATGAACATCTGCGAGAAGTTGCCGAAGCCGTTGGACTGGCGCACCGAAGCATCGTTGAGCAACACATCGCCGACGGTCTGGGCCTGCTGATCGGCCATGGTCTTGGCGGTATAGCTGGTGACGCTGAAGGGCAGGTCGTTGACCTCCTGGTTGCCGAGCATGCCGATCTGCGCGCGGCGGGCGACCTGTTCGCCGCCGTAGGTGGCGCCGCTGTCGTCGTGCACGGCGCTGACGTTGGTGGCACCCAGTTCCAGCGCGCCGTCCGCCGGGACTTTCGGGGCCACGGTGTAACCGTTGTGGCCGGTGCTGATCAGCTCGAAACCGCTGCCTTCCAGCAACCGGGCAAAACCGCTCTGGGCGGTGTAACTGCCTTGCAGGCCGGGGCTCTGGCGATTGCCCAGTTGCGCAGGATCGAACGACAGCGGCACGCCGACGCTGACCGCAAATTGCGCCAGCACATGGCTGAGCAGGCCGGGGCCGATGTTGACGCTGCGGCTGGCGCTTTCACTGGCGCTGTCGGCGGCGTGGGCGGCGCTCGGCAGCAGTGCGCTGAAGGCCAGGGCCAGGCTCAGGTTCAGGGCCTTGAGCGCAAACGTGGCGGGGCGGGGCGATGGCATTGCGGTCATTCGGTGTTCCTGTCGGGGGCGTGGAATCGGAAGGTCTATCCACTCACCGGACGAGTCGCGAAAAGGTATCAGGGAATATTGAAAATATTTTCCGAGGGCTCAGACACGCGGTTCCACCGACAGCCAATAGCGGGTCAGGCTGTTGATGTTCAGCGGCAGGGTATCGCTGAGCAAACGCAGGCTGGCGTCGGTGTCGCGCAGGGAAAACGCCCCGGACACGCGCATCGCCGCCACGTCCGGATGGCAACGCAGCACGCCCCGGCGATAGCGGCTCAGTTCGCCGAGCAATTCATCCAGGCGCATGTTGCTGGCCAGCAGCATGCCCTTGTCCCAGGCCAGGGACGCGGTGTCGAAGGTTTCGCTGCTGTCGAAGCTGTTGAGCTTGAAGCGCTGCCGTTCGCCGGCCTTGAGAATCGCGCTCTGCTTGAGCAGTTGCGGGGTGATCTGGACCTGGCCTTCGAGCACCGACACCAGGCTGCGCGAACCCTCGGTGCGCACGCAGAATCGCGTGCCCAGTGCGCGGGCCACACCTTGCGGGGTTTCGACAATGAACGGGCGGGCGCTGGCGTCTGCGGCGGTGTTGATCAGCACTTCGCCGTTGAGCAGCAGGACCCGACGCTCCATTGGGCTGAAAGTGATGTCCACGGCGCTGTCGGTGTTGAGCACCAGTTGCGTGCCGTCCGGCAGTTGCAGGTTCTTTTGTTCGCCGACGGCGGTGCGCTGGTCGGCGGTCCATTGCTGCCACTGTACATGCTGCGAAGCGATGCCCAGCGGCCCGGCCATCAACAGCAGGCCGAGGCGGGTGAGGGTCTGGCGACGGCTCAGGCCTTCTTTGCGCGAGGCGCGTTTCAAGGTCTGGATCGCGACGTTGGCCGGCACGCTGCGCAAATCCCCCAACAGCGCCTCGGCCCGTTGCCAGGCCATGGCGTGCTCGGCGCTGCGGCTGCGCCATTGGGCGATGGCCTGATGGTCGGACGGGGTCGCGGTGCCGGAATGCAGCTGCACCAGCCAGTCGGCGGCTTCGTCGAGAATCTGCGGGTTGATCATCGACGAATTCATCAGGCGACACTCAGGCAGGCAATGAACGCAGCACGCATGTGCCGTTTGACGGTGATCAGCGAAACCCCCAGGCGTGTGGCGATCTGCGCGTAGGTCAGGCCTTCGATCTGCGACAGCAGGAAGGTGTCGCGGGTCTGCTCGGGCAGTTCGCGCAGCAGCGCTTCGATGCGCCACAGGGTTTCGAGAATCAGGTAGCGGGTTTCCGGCGACGGCACTTCGGCGGCGGGCAGGTGCGCAATGGTTACGAGATACGCGCGCTCCAGGTCCTGTCGCCGCCAGCGGTCGATCACCAGGCCTTTGGCAATGTGCGTCAACAGTGCCCGGGGTTCGCTGCCCAGCGGCTTGATCACCTGGCGGGTGAGCAGGCGCAAAAACGTGTCGTGCGCCAGATCGGCCGCCTCGCAGCGGTTGCCCAACTTGCGCTGCAGCCAGCCCTGCAGCCACCCGTGGTGTTCGCTGTAGAGCGTCTGGACTTGCTGATTCAACGGCTGATCGAGGGACGACATGGAGGGCAGATACTCGTTTCGGGCGTCCGTTGCCAGAGATGCAATCGAGAGTGCGATTAGGGTGCAATTAAGAATTGATCGCATTCTAGTGGCGCGGCACGAGTGCTGGCAATTGCCCATTCACACTTTCTTTGTTGATGTCCGGGGAGTGGCCTACCCGTCTTCCGGGAGATTGGCTATTTGCCTGGCCCCGCCCCGGGACTAACGTAGCCACACATTCACTTGCCCCGGAGAGTCGCCATGAAACCTCGTATCGATTTCTACACCGCGTCCCCAGATGCCCTGAAAGCGATGATTGCCCTGGAAACCGCCGTCTCGAAACTGCCGCTGGAAAAGACCCTGATCGAACTGGTCAAGCTGCGCGCTTCGCAGATCAACGGCTGCGCGTTCTGCATCGACATGCACACCGCCGACGCGATCAAGGGCGGCGAAACCCCGCGCCGGTTGTTTGCCGTGACCGCATGGCGTGAAGCGCCGTTCTTCACCGAACGTGAACGCGCCGCACTGCTGTGGACCGAATCCCTGACCCAACTGAGCCTGACCCACGCCCCGGACGAAGACTACGAAGCGGTCGCCGCCCAATTCTCACCCAAGGAAATGGTCGACCTGAGCTTGGCGATCAGCACCATCAACAGCTGGAACCGCATGGCCGTGGGCTTTCGTAAAACCCCGCAAGCCTGATCGATCAATGTGCATCGGCACTCGGCGCGGCCGGTGGTTGCACCTTGCGCATCAAGGGCACCATCGCCGTGGCGATGCCGAAGCACACCATGATCATCAGGAACGTGTCGCCGTAGGTTTGCGTCTGCGCTTCACGGTAGGTCAGCAGCCATAGCTGACGCAGGCTGGCGGTAAGGCCGACGTCGCCGCTCTGACCCAGCGCGGCAAAGTTGCCGCCGACCTGGGCCAGCCACTGATTCACCGCTTCGTTGCTGCTGTTCAGATGCTCCGCCAACCGGGTGAAATGCAGGTTGGTGCGGTCGTTGAGAATGGTCGCGCACGCAGCAATCCCGATTGCACCGCCCAGATTGCGCATCAGGTTGAACAGGCCCGACGCATGCTTCAGGCGCGCCGGTGCCAGGCCACCCAACGTCAACGTTACCGCCGGCGGCACCGCCAGTTGCTGGGCAATCCCGCGCAGGGCTTGTGGCAGCAGCAATTCCCCGGCACCCCAATCGTGGGTGATCGGACTGAATTCCCACATCGACAAGGCGAACAACGCCAGGCCCGCCATCATGATCCAGCGCAGATCGATGCGGTTGGCGAGAAAGGCATACAGCGGAATCGCCATGATCTGGAACACCCCGGTGGAGAAAACTGCCAGACCAATGTCCAGCGCGCTGTAGCCGCGAACCCGGCCGAGAAACAGCGGCGTCAGGTAAATCGTCGCGAACAGGCCGATCCCGGTGACGAAGGAAAAGAAGCAGCCGAGGGCGAAATTGCGATCCTTGAGCGCGCGCAGATCGACGATCGGATTGGCTACATGCAACGTGCGGCCGATGAATGCCAGCCCCGCGAGGCCACTGATCCACGCGGTGGTGAGGATGGTCTGGTCGCTGAGCCAGTTCCAGCGCGGGCCTTCTTCGAGGGTGTATTCCAGGCAGCCGAGAAACAGCGCCAGAAACACCATGCTCAAATAGTCCGCGCCCTTGAGCAGCGACAGTTCCGGCTGATCGATCTTGACCAGCATCGGCACCGCCACGGCAACGAAAATCCCCGGCACCAGGTTGATGTAGAACAGCCAGTGCCACGACGAAATGTCGGTGATCCAGCCGCCGATCACCGGGCCCAATGTCGGCGCCAGCGAAGCCACGGCGCCGATGGTGGCAGCGGCGATCACCCGCTGTTTGCCGGTGAAGAAAAAGAACGCGGTGGTGAACACCAGCGGAATCATCGAGCCGCCGAGAAACCCTTGCAGTGCGCGGAAAGCGATCATGCTCTGGATGTTCCAGGCGATTCCGCAAAGCAGGCTGGCGAGGGTGAAACCGACTGCTGACGCGCAGAACAGCCAACGCGTGGAGAACACTCGGGACAGCCATCCGGACAGCGGAATCACGATGATTTCGGCGATCAGGTAACTTGTCTGCACCCACGCCGTTTCATCGGTGCCGGCGGACAACCCGCCGCCGATATCGCGCAGCGAGGCCGAGACGATCTGGATGTCCAGCAGCGCGATGAACATGCCGATGCACATCGTGGCGAAGGCGAACACCTTGGTCGCCGTCGCCATCTCGGCGGCATTGAATGGCTGCGCGGAGGCGGTGAGGGCGGTGCTCATGGCGCGCTGGCCACGGCAGTGGTTTCAGGTTGGGCGCGGGTGTCGACTTCAGCGGTCACCGACAGGCCCGGACGCAAATGGCCGAGCACGCCGTCCGCCGGGTCGAGCAGGATCCGCACCGGCACGCGCTGAACGATCTTGGTGAAGTTGCCGGTGGCGTTTTCCGGCGGCAGTACGCTGAATTGCGAGCCGGTGGCGGGGGCGAGGCTGTCGAGGCGACCGTGGAATTCCTGGCCGGACAACACGTCGGCGCGGATGCTTACGCGCTGGCCGGGTTTCATTCGCGCCAGTTGATCTTCCTTGAAATTGGCATCGACCCACAGACCACTGGCCGGCACTACTGACAACTGTTGCGAGCCGGCCTGGGCATAAGCGCCGACCCGCGCGCGGCGGTTGCCGATAACGCCGTCGACCGGGGCGCGCAGTTCGGTGTAGCCGAGGTTGAGTTGCGCCAGATCACGCTCGGCCCGGGCTTGCTGGAGGGCGGCGCGGGCCTGTTGTTTCTGGGTTTCGATCACTGCGAGTTGGCGTTGCGCGGCCAGCAGTTCGGCCTGGGCCTTGGCGCTCAAGGCTTGTGCGGTCTTGAAGGTGGCGTCGGCCCGTTGCGCGCTTTCCACCGAGACTGCATTGGTGGTCACCAGACGTTTGTAGCGCGCGTTGTCATCCCGCGAACGGGCGGTTTCGGCGCTGGCGGCATCGATGCCGGCGCGGGCCTGACCGATCACCGCTTGCTGCAGTTGTTCGGTGGCGTCGAGGTTGGCCAGTAGCGCTTCCTCGGCGGCGACCGCGCCTTCGGCCTTGGCCAGATTGGCGCGGTAGTCGCGGGCGTCGAGGCGAATCAGCACGTCGCCGGCCTTCACTGGCTGGTTGTCGCTGACCAGCACTTCCTCGATGTAACCGGCGACTTTCGGCCCGATCACCGTGACGTCGCCGCCGATGTAGGCATCGTCGGTTTCCTCTAGAAACCGCCCCGTACCCCACCAATGCACGGCATACAACCCGGCGAATACCAGCGCAGCCAGTCCCGCGGTAGGCAACAGCAGGCGTTTGAGCAGGGGCGATTTGGGAGCGCTGACCGGAGCGGCGAGATCGGGTTCTACGGTGGGCATGCTGGTCATGGCGTAATACCTGGGAAAGCGAAGTGGTTATTACGGCTGTAATATGACGTTAGTAATATTTTGTGGCAATTGATTTTTATCGCCGGTCGTCAGATGAGTCTTGTTGAAAGCAAAAGCTGATCATTTGTTTAAGAAATGTAAGCGCTGTAGGAAGCGTCTTGCATTTGTGTAGGAAGGCTCTGACTATCACCGCAATTGATGGGGTGGCATTACGCCAGTTGATTGCAAGGATGTTGAGTGCCGTATTCGCTTTGCGTTGTTTCTCGTTGTCGTTCCCTGCCGCGCCCGCTGTTGTCGGCCTTGTTGTTGAGTGTGTGCGCGCCCAGCGTTCTCGCCGCCGAAACTCCAGCCCCTGGCCAGGAAGTGCTGCGCCAGCAGCAACTGCAACAGCGTGACCTGCAACAACTGCAACTCGAACAGCGCAAACGCCAACTGGAGCGCGGCGCGTTCGGCCCGACGCCGGCCACCCCGGCCATTCCTGAGTCGATCAAACCTGATGAGCGCTGCTGGCCCTTGAGCGGCACGCGCATCGGCGGTGTGACGCTGATCGATAAAGACCAACTCAACGCCCGGATCAAACCGCTGTTGGCGCCGTGCATGGGCGTCGGCCAGATCAACCATTTGCTGGCGACCATCACCGCGCTGTATGTGGAGAAGGGCTATATCGCCAGTCGGCCATACCTGAGCAGCGCGCCGGCGGCGGGGCAATCGCTGGATATCCTGATCGAGGAAGGCTACATCGAGTCCATCGAGCTGGCCGACCAAAGCCTGCCGGTGTCGCTCGGCGGGGCGTTCCCCGGAATGCTCGGCAAGCCGCTGAATCTTCGGGATCTGGAGCAGGGGCTGGATCAGTTGAACCGTCTGCGCTCGCTTGATCTGACCGCCGACATCGCCCCCGGCAGTCAGCCCGGCGCGTCAAAAATCATCTTGCGCTCGCGGACCTCGGGGCAGTCACGCTGGGCCCTCGGCGCCGGTTTCGACAACCTCGGCAGTGCCAGCACCGGTCGTGATCGCGACACCCTGAGCCTGACCCTCGACAGCCCGCTCGAACTCAACGACCTGTTGAGCCTCAGCGCCAGCGACACCCTCAATCAGGGCGACCGCTACAGCCGCAACGCCAGCTTCTACTACGCGATTCCCTACGGTTACTGGACGTTCAGCACCTTCGCCAGCCACGCCGAATACCGCGCGCCGTTCAAGCTCAGCACGGCGACCCTGTACAGCACCGGCATCACCGATCAGCTCAGTCTGCGTGCCGACCGCGTGTTGTGGCGCGACCAGAGCCATCAGCTCAGCGCCAACCTGCAACTGGCGCACAAGGACGTTGACAGCTATCTGGAAAACCTCCACCTCGGCATTCAGAGCCCGACCCTGACTGTGGCCGAAGCCGGGCTCAATCTGTTCTGGCTCGACCGCGCGGTGTGGAACCTCGACGTCAATTACGCCCAAGGTATGCGTTGGTTTGGCGCCGACGACGATGCCGATCGCCAGGTCAACAACCTGCCCAAGGCGCAGTTTCGCAAGTACCGCGCCGGCCTCAGCCAGTGGCGCAACGGCCAGCTCGGCGCGCAAGCCTGGCAATGGCAGAGCCAACTCAATTTGCAGTACAGCCCGGATCCGCTGCCGGCGATCGAACAGTTGCTCGGCACCGATGATTCCGCCGTGCGCGGTTACCGGGTCAGCAGCGCGTCCGGGGCCAGCGGCGCGATCTGGCGCAACACCTTGCGCCTGCCGCTGCGCACCGATTTGCCGGTGCAGCTCACCCCGCGTGTCGGCCTCGACCACGGCTGGATCAAGGCCGATCACGGCGCCTCGGGCAAACGCCTGAGCGGCGCCAGCATCGGCCTCAATCTGGGCTGGAAAAACCTGCAAGTGGATGTCGATTACCAACGCAGCCTTAACACCCCGACCGGCCTGCACCGCGAGCCTGACACCTGGTTGATGCGGGTCGGATTACAGCTATGAACGTCAGTGAACAACAGCCATCGGACCTGAGCGCGACAGCCGTGGCCTTTAACTCAACGCGCAACGTGATGCCGCACTACATGGAGAGTTTTTTATGCCAATGAATACCTTTGCGTTTCATCTTTCCCCACGGGGCAAACTGCGCTGGGCGATTGCCAGCCTGTTCCTGGTCGCTCACCTGCCGGGCGCCATGGCCGGCGGCGTGGTGGTCGCACCCGGCCCCGGCGGCACCGCGCAACTGCAAACCCAGGGCGGCGTCCCGATCGTCAACATCGTCGCGCCGAACGGCTCGGGCCTGTCGCACAACCAGTTCCTCGACTACAACGTCGACCGTCAGGGGCTGGTGTTGAACAACGCCTTGCAGGCCGGGCAATCGCAGCTCGCCGGGCAACTGGCGGCCAACCCGCAATTGCAGGGCCAGGCCGCGAGCGTGATCCTCAACGAAGTGATCAGCCGCAATCCGTCGGCCATCAACGGCGCCCAGGAAATCTTCGGTCGCGCCGCCGACTACGTACTCGCCAACCCGAACGGCATTTCGGTGAACGGCGGCAGTTTCATCAACACGCCGAACGCCAATCTGCTGGTCGGCCGTCCCGAGCTGAACGACGGCAAACTGCAAGCCCTGAGCACCCGCGACGCCACCGGCCAGTTGCAGATTCAGGGCGGCGGCCTGCGCAACGGCGAAGGCTCGATCAACCTGATCGCGCCGCGTATCGACAGCCAGGGCGCAATCACTGCGCGTGATCAACTGAACCTCACCGTCGGGCGCAATCAGATCGATTACGCCAGCGGCCAGGTAAAAGCCGTGGACCCGGCGGGCAACACCACCGATCAACGGATCGACGCCAGCCTGTTCGGCGCGATGCAGGCCGGGCGCATCAACATTGTCAGCACCGCTGAAGGTGCCGGCGTGAAGGTCGGCGCGGTGCAAGTCGCCGGGCGTGACGGCGTGCAGATCCATTCGGCGGGCGACCTGAGCGTCAGCGGTCAGGCGATTCCGGACAGCCTCGACCTGACCCGCGCCGGCATTCGCAGCAGTCAGGGCGACGTCGGCCTGCACAGCGGCAACGACCTGACGCTGGCCGCCACCGATGTCAGCGGTCGTGACGTGAAGGTCGAGGCCAAACGCAATCTGACCCTGACCACCGTCGAAAGCCGCAAGCTCCAGGAACAGCGCGAGAACTGGAACAACAGCACCATCGGCATCACCTGGGAAACTTACGAGCGCACCAAGACCGACAGCGATTCGCGTCAGCACGGCAGCCAGATCATCGCCAGCCGCGACGCGCAATTGTCCTCCGGCAAAGACAGCGAACTGAAAGCCGCCAAGGTCGAAGCGAAGAACAATCTCAGGGTGCAAAGCGGCGGCGACCTGCGCCTGACCGCTGCCACTGAAAGCCACACCCAGACCGATCAGGGCAAGCACCGCAAACACCTGTGGAAAGCCGATTGGGACAGCAGCAGCGAAGAGCAGCGCAGCGTCACCAGCCAGTTGAAGGCCGGCAACATCGCCCTGCAAACCGCGGCACTGTTGCGCTCCGAAGGCGCTGAACTGAACAGCGCCGGCGATCTGCAACTGGCCGGCAAACAAGTGGAAATCACCACCGCGACCCGTACCAACCGCAGCAGCGACAACCGCTATTCCGGTGACCTGGTCGGCGGCGGTTTCTTCGGCAAGACCGGCGACGCCGACAAGGGCCAGACCCAGCATCAGGGCAGCAAGATCAACGCGGCCGGCAAACTGGTGGTCAAGGCCGACGACGTGCGCATCAGCGGCAGCCAGGTGCGCGGCGGCAAAGACGCCAGCGTAATCAGCGACAACGGTTCGCTGACCATCGACGGCGTGCAGGACACCTCGCACAGCAACAACCACGACAAGGACAGCAAGTTTTTCGGCATCACCAAGGACGAGTCGCGCCAGAACAGCAAGGACAGCACCACGGTGCGCAGCGAGCTGGCTTCCGACAGCAACCTCAAGCTCAAGAGCGCCAAGGACATCGAAGTCGCCGGTGCCACGGTCAAGGCTGGCGGTTCGCTGACGGCGGATGCAGCGGGTGATGTGAATGTGCATTCGACGCAGAACACCCACGACAGCAGCAACAGCACGCAGCCCCGTGGTTTCGACGCCTACGCCAAGGAGCAAACGGCAGAGCAGTATCGCGCCGGCGTGCATTACGAAGACAAATCCCAAACCGTCACCGCCAGCGACGTTACCCAGCAGGGCTCCAGCCTCAGCGGCGGCACTGTGCAAGTGAAGGCGGGCGGCGACGTGACGCTCAAGGGCACCGAGGTGAAGTCCACCGCCGGCGACACCAGCCTGAGCGGCAAGAACGTCTCGCTGCTGGCCGAGCAGGACAGCCACAGCACCTCGACCGAAACCCGCAGCACGGGCGGCGGTTTCTACTACACCGGCGGCCTCGACCGTGCGGGCAGCGGCGTGGATTTCTCGCACAGCACCTCGCACGACACCACCGGCAAAACCACTGCGCAAACCACCGGCGTGCAGAGCAGCGGCAGCCTGAACATCAACGCTGACAAACTCGCCACCGAGGGCGCGCAACTCAAGGCCGGCAACGGTCTGAACGTCGCCGCCAACGAAGTCGACAACCGTGCCGCCAGCAACACCGAGAGCAGCACTCACAGCGAGAGCAACTGGTCGGCGGACATTGGCGCCAACGTCGAGTACAAAGACATCGCCCGGCCGATTGCCGGCGCGGTGAAAGAAGTGCTCGACGGCAAGGTGCCGGACAAGGACGCACTGGCCAATCTCGGTCAGCCGAACGTCGGTATCGACGTGGCGGTCGGTCATGCCGGCGCCGATAAAACCGAGCAGAGCAGCAACGCGGTGGTCAGTCGGTTCGACGGCCAGACCGTGGACGTGAAGGTCGGCGGCACGCTGCACGACCAGGGCACCCAGTACAACGCCAGCGCCGGCAAAGTGAACATCAGCGCCGACAAACTGGTGGCCGATGCGGCCAGCAACACCCGCAGCAGCACCGATAACGCTGTGGATGCCAAGGTCGATGTGCGCGTCTATACCAAGACCGGTGAAGACGTGAACGTGGCCGGCAGCGGCGCGGGTGGCAGCAGCCAGTCGAGCAAGAACAGCTCCACGGCGGTGGTCGGTGGTCACGCTGGCAATCAGGGCGTGAACATCAATGTCGCCCGCGACGCACAGTTCGAAGGCAGTCGTTTCGACGGCGGGCAGGGCGGTGTCAGCGTCAAGACCGGCGGTGATCTGGCCCTGAATCAGGCCAACGACCGGCAGAGCAGCGACAGCTCCAGCCTGCGCGGCAACGGTTCGCTGACCGTCGGCACCTTGCCGGGCACCGACGGCACCAATGTCGATCTCGGCGCCGGCTTCCAGCTCGATCACAAAGGCAACCAGACCACCGACAGCCAGGCGCACGTCGCCAGTATCAGCGGCAACGGCCCGGTGCGATTGAGCAGCGGAGGCAATCAGGTGCAGCAGGGCACGAAGATCGACAGCGCTGGTGCTATCGACCTGAAGGCCGACGGCAAGCTCGACCTGCAAGCGGCCACCGACACCCACGTCGCCACCGGCAGCAATCTCGGCGGCGGTCTGAAGGCCGGCGGCAGCAAGACCAGCAGCGAGAAGAGCCGCGATCAGGGCGGCAACCTCAGCGGCAACTTCAACATCGGTCGGGTCAACGAGAACACCCAGACCCTCAGCGGTGGCCAGCTCAACAGCCAGAACGGCATCGCCTTGAGCGGCGATTCGGTGCGCCTGCAAGGCACTCAGGTCAGCGCGCCAAACGTCAACATCGACGCGCAGAAGGGCGGCTTCGTTCAGGAGTCCGCGCAGTCCACCGACAACCGCAACAACTGGAACGTCGCGTTGAATGCCGGCGGCAACCTGAGCAAAAGCACACCGACCGCCGCCGATGAAAAAGTCAGCAGTGATCACGGCTTCAATGCCGGGGCCAAGGTGGGCGTGGATTACCTGCAAGGCGTCACCCAGCAGAACAGCCAGATCAAGGCTGACACGGTGGTGTTGAACAGCGCCGGTGATGCGAGCCTGAACGGTGCGCGGATTGATGCGCGCAATGTCAGTGGCAAGGTGGCGGGTGATCTGTCGGTTGAGAGCCGTCAGGACACCAGCACTCATGCCAAGGTTGATGTGGATCTGGGCCTGACCGCCAAGAAGACTCCTGCGGATGACAAGGGCAAACTGGCTGGCACCGACTACAAGCCAACGCTGAAAGCCGGAGGCGAATACGCGCACAAGGACAGCGTGAAACAGGCCTCCGGCATCAGCGCTGGTCAGGGTGTGAACCTCACTGTCGGCGGCGCTACCCAGCTGACCGGCGCACGGATTTCTGCCGCCGAAGGCAAGGTCGATCTGGGCGACTCGAAGGTCAGCAGCAGCGATCTGAGCAACCTCGACTACGGCGTAAAAGCCGGTCTGGAGCTGCCACACAAAACCGAAGAAAGCGCACCGAAGGTGTCCCTTGAAAACGGCAACCTGAAAGTCGGCCCGGTGACCCTGAGCGGTCATTTCGACAGCCAGGCAACTCAAGCGGGTATTGACGAAAAAGGCTGAGCCGCCATGCATTAAGGGCTGTTCAGCCAGAGCGGCTTGGCAGCCTGGCGGGATGGAAACTGCACCGCGACTGTCGCGGTGCTTTTCATTAGAACCATGGATGGTGAATACCAGGGGGCTTGGTACGCGGGTGGTTCTGCCCACGCAAGGCAGGGATTGCCGCGAATTAGAGCGCCGAAGGGATAGAGGAAAACAGCTTCGTCGGCACACCCGAGGAATCCATTGCTTCGGCTTAATAGGAAGCATTACTATTCACGCCCCTTTCCTCAGCACGCCGCAATGACCCCCATGCTGCCCCGCAGACCCGGCTTTCTCGAGCATTACGAAGAGTTGATCGGCACCTGGACCCGTCGCCTGCGCAATCGCTCGCAGGCCGAGGATCTGGCGCACGACACCTTTGTGCGAGTGCTCGAATCCGATTCGTCGGCGGTGCAGCAACCTCGGGCGTATTTGCACCAGACCGCGCGCAACATCGCGGTGGACGGCTATCGGCGTGAGGACCGGCGGGGCGCCATGGAGTCGGAGGCAATCAATCTCAGTGAGTCGCCGACCGGCGACCCGGAGCATTACATGCATGCGATCCAGCTGGCCGATTCGATCGAACGTGCGCTCACGGAGCTGCCGGTCAACTGCCGACGAATCTTCGTCTGGCAGAAGATCGAAGGCCTGACCCAGGCGGAAATCGCCGAACGCCTGGGCCTGTCCAGGAACATGGTGGAAAAGTATATGATCCGCACCCTGCGGCATCTGCGTGATCGCCTGGACGGGGCGCAATCATGAGCCGCGGCATCTTTTCACCCCCAGCCAAACAGGACATTCCATGACGGATACTCGTGATTGCGCGTGCGGGCAAACAACGGTGCGCGATGACGCGGCACGCTGGTTTGTGCGTTTGCAGGAGCCGGCCGTCAGTGTCGACGATCAGCAGCGCTTCGATGCGTGGCTGAACGAACATCCGCAGCACCGTGACGAATTCCAGTTGCTGCAAGGCTTGTGGACGGCGGCGGATCTGCTGCCGGCGCCACGGCTCAAGGCCCTGTGCGAAACCCCGCCGGCGAGGCGCGAGCGCCGTCCGTTGTTGCGTTATGCCGTGGCGGCCAGCGTGGTCGCGGTGGCCCTCGGGCTCGGTCTGTTCAGCGGTCTGAATCACCCGGCGGGTTACAGCGCCGAATTCGCCACCGCGCTGGGCGAGCGCAAGCATGTGGCGCTGCCGGACGGTTCGGTGATCGACCTCAACAGCCGCAGCCGCTTGCAGGTGCGTTTCGAGAAGGATCGGCGGCTCATCGAATTGACTGAAGGCGAGGCGATGTTCAGCGTCGAGCACGATACTTCTCGCCCGTTCGTGGTCGAGGCCGGCAGCGGCAAGGTCACGGTCACCGGCACCCGTTTCGATGTGCGGCGCGACGTGACCCAGACTCGGGTCGCGGTGGAGCAAGGCACCGTCAAGGTGCAGGGCCGGGATGCGGCCGATGCCGATTTCATCAGCCTCACTGCCGGCCTCGGCACGCGGATCGATGCCCAGGGAAAAGTGGCGCCGGCCTATGCGGTCAACCCGGCGGAACTGACGGCCTGGCGCAGCGGCAAACTGGTGTTCAACAACGCCAGCCTCAGCGAAGTCGCCGAGGAAGTGTCGCGTTATCGCGACAAGCCGCTGAGAGTCGCCAATCCGGCGGTGGCCAGTTTGCGCCTGACCAGCGTGTTCAAATCCGACAACACCGAGGCCTTGCTCAAGGCGTTGCCAAGCATCCTTCCGGTGGCCGTGCGCACCCTTGCCGACGGCAGCCAGGAAATAATTTCAAAATAAAATTCAGGTTTTTTTCGAGTTCGTCGTCTTCCTGTTCAACTGCAACTGGTTTGCATTAACAGCCGCACACTCTTGCGATCCACAGGACTCCGTTCGACGTGAAAAACTCCACCGCCAAAAACAATAAATCCCCTTGGTTACCGCTGGCGCTTGCGCTGGCGGTCAACGCCGCCGTGCCGTTGGCTTTTGCCGCCGAAGCCATTCACATCCGCGCCCAGCCGCTGGGCCAGGCCCTGAGCGAACTGGGTCAGCAAACCTCGTTGCAGGTGTTTTTCAGCCCGGACCTGGTCGCCGGCAAACAGGCGCCGGCCGTGGACGGCAACCTTTCTCCGGAGCAGGCCCTGCGCCAATTGCTGCAAGGCAGCGGTCTGGATTATCAGATCAATGAAGGCTCGGTGACCTTGTCACCGGCCCCGACTTCCGCCGCCAACGGCCCGCTGGAGTTGGGCGTGACCGACATCAAGGTTGTCGGCGACTGGCTTGGTGACGCCGACGCCGCCGTGGTGCAGAACCACCCCGGCGCGCGTACCGTGATCCGCCGCGAAGCGATGGTCGAGCAGGGCGCGATGAACGTCGGCGATGTGCTGCGCCGCGTACCGGGCGTGCAGGTGCAGGAAGCCAACGGCACCGGCGGCAGCGATATTTCGCTGAACGTCGGCGTGCGGGGTTTGACGTCGCGCCTGTCGCCACGCTCCACGGTGTTGATCGACGGCGTGCCGGCCGCGTTCGCCCCGTATGGCCAGCCACAACTGTCGATGGCGCCGATCTCTTCCGGCAACCTCGACAGCATCGACGTGGTCCGTGGTGCCGGCTCCGTGCGTTACGGGCCGCAGAACGTCGGCGGTGTGATCAACTTCGTGACCCGCGCGATCCCGGAAAAAACCACCGGTGAAATCGGCACGACCCTGGAAACTTCGCAGCACGGTGGCTGGAAACATATCGACACCGCGTTCCTCGGCGGCACTGCCGACAACGGCATCGGCATGGCGCTGTTGTACTCGGGCGTCAACGGCAACGGTTACCGCGAGCGCAACAATGGCAACGACATCGACGACGTGATCCTCAAGACCCACTGGGCGCCGACCGAGCAGGACGATTTCAGCCTCAACTTCCACTACTACGACGCCAGCGCCGACATGCCCGGCGGCCTGACGCAGAAGCAGTACGACGACAAACCGTTCCAGTCCGACCGCGACTACGACGGCTTCAGCGGCCGCCGCAAGGACGTGTCGTTCAAGTGGATCCGGCAGATCGATGAGCGCACTCAGGCAGAAGTGCTGACCTATTACTCCGACAGCTTTCGCGGCAGCACCATCGCCGCTCGCGATCAGAAAACCCTCAGCTCGTTCCCGCGTTCCTACTACACGCTGGGCATCGAACCGCGTGTCTCGCGTGTGTTCGACGTCGGCCCGACCACCCAGGAAGTCAGCGTCGGTTACCGTTATCTGAAAGAGGCGATGCACGAGCAGTCGAGCCGTCTGGCGCTGGTCAACAATGTGCCAGTGGTCACCAAGACCTCCGACGGGCATGTGTTCCAGGATCGCACTGGCGGCACCGAGGCCAACTCGGTGTACATCGACAACAAGATCGACGTCGGCAGCTGGACCGTGACCCCGGGCATTCGCTTTGAACACATCAGCACCGACTGGCATGATCGCGCCGTGCTCGATACCGCAGGCAAACGCGTGCCGGAAAAAAACCGCAGCATCGAAAGCAATGAGCCGCTGCCGGCCCTGAGCGTGATGTATCACCTGTCCGACGCGTGGAAACTGTTCGCCAACTACGAGACGTCGTTCGGCAGCCTGCAGTACTTCCAGCTCGGCCAGGGCGGCTCGGGTGACCAGACCGCCAATGGCCTGGAGCCGGAGAAAGCCAAGACCTACGAAATCGGCACGCGCTACAACGATGACGTGTGGGGCGGGGAAGTGACGCTGTTCTACATCGACTTCGATGACGAACTGCAATACATCAGCAACGACGTGGGCTGGACCAACCTCGGCGCGACCAAGCACCAGGGTATCGAAGCGTCGGTGCACTACGACATGGCGGCGCTTGATCCGCGCCTTGATGGCCTGACCGCCAACGCCGGTTTCACCTACACCCGCGCCACCTATGAAGGCGAGATTCCGGGCTTCAAGGGCCGCGACCTGCCGTTCTACTCGCGCCAGGTGGCGACCGTCGGCCTGCGTTACGACATCAACCGCTGGACTTACAACATCGACGGTTTCGCCCAGTCCAAACAGCGCTCGCCGGGCACCGGCGTAAATGCTGACGGCAGCTTCAATGGCAACTACATCACCGAAGGCACGGCAGACGGGCAGTACGGCGACATTCCGGGCTACGTGACCTGGAACGTGCGCGGCGGCTATGACTTCGGTTCGCAGCTGTCGAACCTGAAGCTCGGCGCCGGGGTGAAGAACATCTTCGACAAGCAGTACTTCACCCGCTCCAGCGACAACAACTCGGGGATCTACGTGGGTACGCCACGGACGTTCTTCGTGCAGGCCAGCGTCGGTTTCTGATCTGCACTGATTGTTCCCACGTCCCGACGTGGGAACAATCCGCCTCAGACCTTCAGAGCTTTCCCGCCAATCGCCACCGCCACCAGCAACGTCGCCATCAACCCGAAGGCAAAACTCAGGCTGCTGGCATGGGCGACAAACCCGATCACCGCCGGCCCCGCCAGAATCCCCGCATAACCCAGCGTAGTGATTGCCGGCACCGCGATGCTTTCCGGCATCACCGTCTGCTTGCCCACCGCCGTGTACAGCACTGGCACGATATTCGAACAGCCAGCACCGACCAGCGCATAACCGAGCAGCGCGGCTTGCCAGCTCGGGGCGAAGGTCGCCAGAAACAATCCCGCCGCCGCCAGCAGACCGCCAAACAGAATGATCCGGGTCGCACCCAATGCCCGGACAATCCGGTCACCGGTCAAACGACCGGCCGTCATGGTCAATGCGAACGCTGCGTAACCCAATCCCGCATAGGCCGTGTCGATTCCGCGCTCCTGCGCCAGAAACACCGCGCTCCAGTCCAGCGCTGCGCCTTCGGTGAGGAACACGATGAAGCACATGCCGCCGATGAACAGCACGATCCCGTGGGGCACCGCGAACGCCGGGCCCGAGCTTTCACTGCCGTAAGGCAACATGTGCGGCACCGCCTTGAACAGCGCCGCGATCAGCACCACGACCACCACCAGCATCGCCGCCAATGGCGACAGCCCGAGACCGAGCAGGGCGCTCACGCCCGCTGCACCTACGATCCCGCCGAGGCTGAACAGGCCGTGGAACCCCGACATCATGTTCTTGCCGCTGGCCCGCTCGACGATCACCGCTTGCAGGTTCACCGTCGAATCCACCGTACCGAGCCCGGCGCCAAACATGAACAACGTGGCAATCAACGCCGGAATCGACGACACCGTCGCCAGCAACGGCAATGCCGCGCAGATCAGCAGCGTGCCGCCGGTGGCCACCTTCCGACAGCCGAACCGGGTGGCCAGAATACCCGCCAGCGGCATTGCCAGAATCGAACCGACGCCCAGGCACAGCAACAGCAACCCCAGCGTCCCTTCATCGAGCCCGGCCCGCGCCTTGGCGTAGGGCACCAGCGGCGCCCACGCGGCGATGCCGAGCCCGGCGATGAAGAAGGCGATGCGCGTGGACATCTGTTCGAGGCGTCCGGGAACGAACGTGTCTTGAGGGGTGAGGCTGGTCATAACGATCCTTGGCAAAAAACGTTTCAGCAGCGGACATCCTTGCACAGCTCTTTCGATGGAGCGAGCCCGCTCGCGTCTGCAGGGCGTTGCGATTTACAGTGGCGTCCCTGTCGACGGGAAAAACAAGGGCGGGTTCATGACGCAGTTCTACGATGCACGGGGCAATATCTACGGGGTCGTTTCGCCTCGGGCGCTACGCGATGCCGGTATCGATTTACCGACCAGCGCCGCACAGTGCGCGTCGTCGCGCCAGACGTGGAGTACCGCAGCCATCGCGCAGTGTTGCGATTGGCCCGACGGTCAACGTCCCGTCGGCAGCAAATCCCACCGCAGCGATGGCTTGTTGATCGGCCCGTTTCAGGCCTTGCCACCCTTCGACCTGCTGATCGTCAACACCGACGGTACGCTGGCCGAGCGCAGCGGCAACGGCCTGACGATTTTCTCCCGGGCGCTGCTTGAACAAGGGCTGATGCCGGAGGAGGGCGCGACGCTGCGGGTGCATCACGATAAACAGGACTCGCAATCGCCAGTGCCGACCTCGGTGAAACCGGCGCAAGTAGCGGGCGTGCACGGCTTTTGGCTGGACCTCGGCCAGCCCGGTTTCGGCCCGGTGGCCGTCGGTGCGCTCGGGGTTGAACCGGTGCCGTTCAACGGTGTGGAGGTCAACCGTGTTCGGCCGTTGGCGCAACTCGATCCCGCCTGGGCGCACAGCCAGTTCGTGCGGATCGGTAATCCACATTGCGTGACGCTGGTGCAGGATGAAGCCGCATTGCCGAGCAACGCGCAGATGCTTGAACCGCCGCTGGCGGACAGTCTGACCGCTATCGCCTACGCCATGCCCACCGGCGCCGGCAAGCCGTGCCCGGCCGGGGTCAACCTGCAATGGGCGACGCGCGCCGGGGATCAGCGCATCGTGGCGCGGGTGTTCGAACGGGGCGAGGGGCCGACCGCTTCCTCAGGCACCAGCGCCAGTGCGGTGGCGAGTGCGGCGTGGCGGGTGGGTTGGGTGTCGGCGGGAGAGGTGCAGGTGGTGATGCCGGGCGGTACCGCGCCGATTTTGCTGGAGGAGCGCGATGGCGAGTTGGCCGGCGTGCGCCTGTTCGGCACGGCAATGCGAAATGAAACATAGCTGAGGGTCAGAAGCGCCCGACCGTATCGCTCACGGCTCCGCTGGTGAATACGTTGTTCGCACCCGCCTGCCAGTACACCGCTGCCGGAGTCTGGCCACGGACGATGCATTTCCACTCCAGTCTTTGCTGGCCCGGCACCTCGACCGTTGCGCTCCAGCGGTTATTGTTCAGCGTCAGCGCAATTGCATGTTGTGGATCCCAGGCGCCGAACTCCAGCGACGATCCGACGGCATAGACGCGTTCACCGGATTGTGGATTGGCATTGTCGCAGTGGACATTGACGTTGAGTGCTGCCGGTTCGACCGCTGTGCTCCAGATCCGGATATCGCCGTTGTCCCAGCTCAAGGTCGGCGTGCCCAGGCCCTGCGGCAACTGTTGCAGATCGGATTTCAGCGCAATCACCAATGTCCCGCTCACGCCCGAGGTGGTGGCAACCAAGCCCGAATAGGCGGTGTTGAAGCGAATCGGCGAATCGGCGCGGATACCAGCGCCCTTGCGCAGTTTGATCAATTGCCGGATCAGTTGATCGCGCTGCCAGTCATACATGTGCGGCCAGTACACGGTCGGCGTGCCGGGACTGCTGAGGATGTAGGCGTAAGCCAGATTGACCAGTGGATCGGGCAACGCCCAGTGATGTTGGCCACCATAGGCCCCAGGCGAATAACCGGTGTCATGATTGTCGACGAAGGTCACTGCGATTGCGCGCCAGGCAGGATCCGGATTGCCATTCAAGCCGTGGCGCCACTCGGCGAGCGAGCCATTTTGCATACGCTCCTTGAGGGCAAAATCAAACACCGTGCAGTGCGAGCGATCCGACCAGTCCTTGAGCACATCCTGCCAGCTCGCATTGTGTCGCCAGTCGCCCGGCGGGTATTCGTTGGGGCCTTTCCAGTTTTCGCCGACGCAGAATTTCAGGTTGCCGAAGGCGTTCATCCAGCGATCCACGGTTTCCGGAGCGTAGCCTCGGACGAAGTCAAAGCGCAGGCCTTGAGCACCGTAGTTGTCGCGCAGATTGATGAATTCTTTTTTGAAGGTGTCGAAGACTCGCGCACTGTCGGTGTTCAGATCCGCTGAGCCATCCATGAATGCGTCACCTTCGTCACATTGCGCGCAGTCTTGCCGCCACTCGTTGCTCCCTCTCGGGAACATCGAATAGACCGCTTTATCGTTCATGTGATTGGGCACCACGTCGTAGACGACTTTCACACCTGCGTTGTTGAGCGCCAGCACTGCTTGTTTGAGTTGCTGATCACTGCCGTAACGACTGTTCTTGTCGAAGCTGCTCCAGAAGTAGCCTTCGCCACCACCTGAGGTCTGGGCCTGGCTGTCGGTCCAGCTTGAGTTGTCCGTCCAGGCTGGCGGTAACCAGGCAAGGGTAAATCCGTCTTTGCCAATAGTTGGCGCCTGTTGTGCCAGCACTGAATACCAGGGCGTTTGATTGCGGCTGGAATTCCAGTGAAAGCCTTGCAGCATGATCTCTGTGCCGCTGCCGTTGCGAACGCCGGCCATCGCCGCTGTCGCCGTGGCGATGGCCAGACAGATAGCGAAAATGAGGTGAATGAGTGAAGTCCCTTTCATGATCGTCCCCCCGGGAACGATGGATCCCTTGGGGCTTACTGTGGGCCTGCGCGCAGCGCTTGTCGCCTGTCAGATCTGACAGGTCGGCGCTATCGTTTTGCGATAAAACCGCCCCGATCCATAACCATGAAACCGTTCATTGGCCCTTGAACAGTTTCACGGCGACAACAGTGTCATCGACCACCGTCGCATACAGCAGGGCTTTGGGTTGCGTCTCGGGGCTTTGAAAACACTCGACGATTACAGCCTGCGCTGTGCAGGCTTGCAGCGCCAAACGGTCTGCCTGACGTAACTGGCGTTTCACTGCGGCACTCAGCGGAATCGGTGGATGGCCCGCGCGAACGTCTGCGCAAAATCTCAAAGTGACTTCTCTCGGGGTGGGGGGCGGTGGTGATTCAAGGCCCGCGTCTGCAAACAGATGATTGAGTTGCTCCGCCGCACTGACCGCTCGGGGGAAACCGGCGAAGGCCGAAGTTTGCAGCAGTATTTCAGCCAGTTCACCTGATGCGAGGCCCGATGCCAGACCGGTTTTGAGGTGCACGCTCAACGGAGGTCCGACCATGCCCGAGGCGACAATGGCGGCAAAGGACACCGCTTCACGCAATCGCGGATCAAGACCAGGCCGCGAGTGTAAATGTCCGTACACCACGCCGACGGCCAGTTGGCCCAATGCGGGAACGGTTTGGAACAGGGCGTCGAGCCTGGCCCCGCCATCGGGTACGAGTTCGACAAACGTATGGCGGCCTTCCTGGTAAAGCGTGGCCATGGCATCGGAGGTGTTTTTTTGATTCATGTCGCGTCCTCACGGATCAATGAGGATGGCAGCGGGGCAACAGCGCGCGAACTACGGCATGACAGGCGTCCATCGGAAGCAGTGGGGG
>NZ_JASCAF010000006.1:0-43920 GCF_029967985.1 Pseudomonas sp. V88_4 | reverse complement strand
GCCCTCTCCCTCCGGGAGAGGGCTGGGGTGAGGGCGGGCAGGCGACTCGGTGTTAATGAGCCCCCGCCGCTTTGTTCAAATCACTCTCAGCCCACTCGGTATAGACGCAAGCATCCGCCGTCGCCCAACGCACTCGAACCGGATCCCCAGCCTTCAACGGCATCCCCGCCGCCGACAACGCCTTCACCGTCATCGAAGTCCCGCCCGAAGTCACCACGCTGCAAGTCTGGCTCTCGCCCAGAAACAGCACCTCGACCACCTTCGCCGAAACCTCGTTCCAGCCCGCCGCCAACGGCTCACTCGCCGCCTGCTGCACACTCAACGCCAACGCCTTTTCCGGACGCACCATCAGCAACACATCCTGCCCGGTCTGCAATCCTGCGGTGAGACGGATCGACAGCGACTGCCCCTCAAAACTCGCCGCCGCATTGCCCTGCGCCTTGAGCTTGAGAAAGTTCGAGTTACCCAGAAACGACGCCACAAATGCATTCGGCGGATTCTGATAAAGGTCGTAACCGCTGCCGAGCCCGACAATCTTGCCGTGACTGAAAATCGCGATGCGCTGGGACAGGCGCATGGCTTCTTCCTGATCGTGGGTTACATAGACGATGGTGATGCCGAGGCGACGGTGCAGCTGGCGCAATTCATCCTGCAGGTCTTCACGCAGTTTCTTGTCCAGCGCCCCGAGAGGCTCGTCCATCAGCAGAATGCGTGGCTCGTAAACCAGCGCCCGTGCAATGGCGACCCGTTGCTGCTGGCCGCCGGACAGTTGCGAAGGACGGCGATGGGCGAATTGTTCGAGCTGCACCAGTTTCAGCATCGCATCGACGCGTTTGTCCCGCTCGGCGGCAGCGAGTTTGCGGATCGCCAGCGGAAACGCGATGTTGTCGCGCACCGACAGATGCGGGAACAGCGAATAACGCTGGAACACCATGCCGATGTCGCGCTTGTGCGGCGGCACGTTCACCAGGGACTGGCCGTTGACCAGGATCTCGCCGCTGCTCGGCGTTTCGAAACCGGCGAGCATCGACAGCGTGGTGCTTTTGCCCGAGCCGCTGGAGCCGAGGAAGGTCAGGAATTCACCGTCCTTGATGTCCAGCGAGATGTTGTCCACGGCGGCGAAATCGCCGTAGTGCTTGTTCAGGTTACGCAGGCTGACCAGGGGTTTGTCGTTCTGCTGGGATGCGTCTTTGATCACGGCACTCATGTCGTACTCCTGGGCGCTCAGGCGCTGATTTCGTTGCGCCGGCGCAGGGCGGCGGCGATCACCATGACCAATACCGACAGACCGATCAGCAGCGTCGAGGCGACGGCGATCACCGGTGTCAGGTCTTGGCGCAGGGTGGTCCACATTTTCACGGGAAGGGTTTGCAGGGTCGGGCTGGCCATCATCACGCTGAGCACCACTTCGTCCCACGAAACCAGAAAGGCGAAGAGGGCGCCGGCCACCATTCCCGGGCGGATCGCCGGGAAGGTCACCTTGAACACCGCTTGCAGGCGTGACGCACCGCAGATCACCGCCGCATCTTCAATCGACTGATCGAACAGCTTCAGCGAGTTGATGATCGAGATGATGGTGAACGGCAGCGCGACGATCACATGGCTGACGACGAAAGCGAACATCGTCCCGGTGTAGCCGAGCTTGAGGAACAGCGCGTACACCGCCACGGCGATGATCACCAGCGGCACGATCATCGGCAGGGTGAACAGGCCGTAGAGCATTTCCCGGCCGGGGAAGCGCCCGCGCACCAGCGCAAAGGCAGTCGGTAAACCCAAGGCGACGGCGCAGATCGTGGTCAGCACCGCGACCTTGAGGCTGGCCAGTGCTGCGCTCATCCAGTCGGCGTTGGAGAAAAACTGCACGTACCATTTCATGGTCCAGCCCGGTGGCGGGAACACCAGCCACTGGGACGAACCGAACGACAGCAGAACGATGAACACGATCGGCAACAGCAGGAACAGGCCGATCAGTCCGGTGGTGAAATACAGGCCGAAGCGCATCCGGCGACTCATGGCATTGGGCGTCAGGAGCATGTCGGCTTACCTCGCGTGACTGGCGCCAACCGGGGATTCCGGCTGCAGCTTCAGGTAGACATAGAACAGCACCAGCGTGATGACGATCAGCAACGCGGCGCCGGCGCTGGCCAGGCCCCAGTTGAGGAACGACTGCACCTGCTGAATGATGAATTCCGGCAGCATCATGTTCTGCGCCCCGCCCAGCAGCGCCGGGGTGACGTAGTAACCGAGCGACATCACGAACACCATCAAGCCGCCGGACGCCAGACCCGGCCGGCACAGCGGCAGGAACACCCTGAAAAAGTTGGTCCAGGGACTGGCGCCACAAATCGAACCGGCCTGCAGGATCATCGGGTCGATGGCCTGCATGGTCGCCTGCAACGGCAGCACGATGAACGGGATCATGATGTAGCTCATGCCGATCACCACGCCGGTCAGGTTGTGCACCATTTCCAGCGGCTGATCGATGATGCCCATCGCCATCAGGGCTTTATTGATGACACCCGAAGCCTGCAACAGCACCAGCCACGAATAGGTGCGGGCGAGGAGGCTGGTCCACATCGACAGCAGCACGATGTTGAGGATCCAGCGGCCCCAGCCACGCGGCACCAACGTGATCGCCCAGGCCAGCGGAAAGCCCAGCAGCAGACTGAACACCGTCACCAGTCCCGCCACTGAAAAGGTGTTGAACAGCACCCGGGCGTACGCCGAGTTGGCGAACAGTTGTTCATAGTTGCCAAGGCCAGGCACCGGTTCCAGCACGCCGCGCAGCAACAAGCCAATCAGCGGGGCGAGAAAGAACAGGCCGAGGAACAACAGCGCCGGCGCGAGGTTGCCGGCGCCGCGCCAGCGTTGCTTGAGGGACGGGGCTTGCGCCATTGCACTCGCCTTGCCGGATGCCAGGCCGGCAGCGCTTGCAGCGCTCCCGGTGGCAGTGGAGGGACGGGACGCGGTGGCCGCCATTTTCATTTGACCAGCCATTCGTTCCACCGTGTCGCGATGGCCGGACCGTTCTTGGCCCAGTACGCGAAATCAAGAGTGATCTGATCCTTAGCGTAGGCAGTCGGCAGATTCGGGGCCAGCGTCGAATCCAGACGCTGCACACTGTCGACGTTGACCGGGGCGTAGGCGGTCAGGTTGGAGAAGTCGGCCTGGCCCTTCGCGCTACTGGCGCTGGCCAGAAACTTCATCGCCGCGTCCTTGTTTTTCGAGCCCTTTGGCACGACCAGAATGTCGGCCATGACCAGGTTCTGTTTCCAGCTCACGCCGACCGGTGCGCCGTCTTCCTGCAGGGCGTGGATCCGGCCGTTCCAGAACTGGCCCATGCTCGCTTCACCGGAGGCTAGCAGTTGCTGCGACTGCGCGCCACCGCCCCACCAGACGATGTCTTTCTTGATGGTGTCGAGTTTCTTGAAGGCGCGATCCAGATCCAGCGGGTAGAGCTTGTCGGCCGGCACGCCGTCGGCGAGCAGGGCGAGCTCAAGCACGCCGGGACTTGGCCATTTGTACAGGGCGCGTTTGCCGGGGAAGGTCTTGGTGTCGAACAGTGCGCTCCAGTCCTGCGGCTTGTTGGCGCCGAGTTTGCCCTCGTTGTAGCCGAGAACGAAGGAGAAGAAGAACGAGCCGACGCCGTAGTCGCTGACGAAACGCGGGTCGATCTTGTCGCGCTGGATCTGTTTGAAATCGAGGGGTTCGAGCAGACCTTCGGAGGCGGCGCGCAGAGCGAAGTCGGCTTCGACGTCGACCACATCCCATTGCACGTTGCCGCTTTCGACCATGGCCTTGAGTTTGCCGTAGTCGGTCGGGCCGTCCTGCACGACGGTGATGCCGCTGGCCTTGCTGAACGGATCGGCCCAGGCCTGTTTCTGCGCATCCTGGGTGCTACCGCCCCAGCTGACAAAGTTCACACTCTCGGCGGCCATCGCGGCCTGGCCGGTCACGCTCAGCAGTCCCGCAAGAAAGATCGCGGTTGCAGCTTTGTTCAACACCATTTTTACGCCCTCATTGTTGTGTTTTTGAGCGGGCTTGCGTTGTTGCCCGCCTGTCGGGAGCAGTAGCTGGACGGTTTTTCAGGTCGTCCGGTCTATGGAATATCATATTATGGTATTCCAAACTTTGTGCAAGCACTTTGCCGTACCGGCTATCTGGCAAACGGGGTTATTCGGTGAAGGGAATGCTCTCGACCACTTCCAGATCGTAGCCGGTCAAACCGGCGTATTTCAGCGGCGGGCCCAAGTGGCGCAGCTTGCCCACGCCCAGGTTCTGCAGAATCTGCGCCCCGGTGCCGACCTCCGAATAGATCCGCGATTGCGAGCGACTGAACTGTCGAGGCGGCTGAGTCAGTTGCGGAATGCGCTCCAGCAGCGCCTGGGACGACTCATGATTGGCCAGCACCACGACCACGCCATGCCCTTCGGCCGCGACCCGTTGCAGCGCTGCCCACAACGTCCAGTTCGTCGGCCCGCTGTACTCGGCGCCGACCAGATCGCGCAGCGGATCGATCACATGCACGCGCACCAGCGTCGGCTCCTCACGGCGCAATTCGCCCATGACCATCGCCATGTGCACGCCGCCCTCGATGCGATCTTCGAAAGTGATCAAACGAAAGGTGCCATGCACCGTCGGCAACTCACGTTCACCGATACGCTCGATAGTGTGTTCGGTGCTCAGGCGATAGTGGATCAGGTCGGCGATGGTGCCGATCTTGATCCCGTGCTGGCGCGCAAAGACTTCCAGGTCCGGGCGGCGGGCCATGGTGCCGTCGTCGTTCATCACTTCGACGATCACCGAGGCCGGCGTAAAGCCCGCGAGCCGCGCCAGATCACAACCGGCTTCGGTGTGGCCGGCGCGGGTCAACACGCCACCTTCCTTGGCGCGCAACGGAAAGATATGGCCGGGCTGCACCAGGTCTTCAGCGCGAGCGTTCGGCGCCACCGCAGCGGCCACCGTACAAGCGCGGTCGGCAGCAGAAATGCCGGTAGTCACGCCGACCGCCGCTTCGATGGAAACCGTGAATGCGGTACTGAACACGCTGCCATTGCTCGGCACCATCTGCTCCAGCCCCAGACGCTGACAATGATCGTCAGTCAGCGTCAGACAGATCAGCCCCCGAGCCTCACGGGCCATGAAACTGATCGCCTCGGGCGTGCAACGGTCGGCGGCCAGCAGCAGGTCACCTTCGTTTTCCCGGTCTTCGTCATCGACCAGCAACACCATTTTGCCGAGGCGATAATCTTCGATGATTTCTTCGATGCTGTTGAAGGCCATGATGGACTCTCGATGTGGATGAAATTCGTGGTATACCATAATACAAAATCAACCAAGAGGTCACTATGAAGGCGTACTGGATTGCACACGTGGACATCACCGATCCCGATCACTACAGCCAATACACCCAGCGCGCGCCGAAAGCGTTCGCCGAGTTTGGCGCGAGGTTTTTAGCCAGAGGCGGGCGCAGCGAAGCGATGGAAGGCCGGACGACGCCACAGCGTAGCGTGGTGATCGAGTTCGACAGCTACGAGCAGGCGGTGGCGTGCTACCGCTCGGCGGCGTATCAGGAAGCGAAAAGCTATCGCGAGGAGTGGGCGAGGGCGGAGATTGTTATTGTGGAAGGGATGGTGCCTTAAGCAGTACGGGCAGGACGATCAACGCATGAAATGAATCTTGCCGCTGTCGTCATTGCCCATGTACATGCCATACACCCCGGCCTGGCGTTCCTCGATGTAGCGTTCGAGGATCTGCCGGATGGCCGGGTAGTAGATCTGCTCCCACGGGATGTCTTCGGGGGCGAAGAATTTGCAGTCCTGGGTTTCCGGGCCGTACTGGCCGGTGATTTCCAGCGCGAGGGCGCGGAAGATGATGTAGACCTCGCTGATCTTCGGCACGCTGAAGATCGAATACGGCGAAACGATTTCCGCGCGCACGCCGCTTTCTTCCCAGACTTCGCGCAGGGCCGCCTGCTCGGTGGTTTCGCCGCTTTCCATGAAACCGGCGGGCAGGGTCCAGGTGCCGGGGCGAGGGGGGATCGCCCGCTGGCACAAGAGGTATTTGCCGTCCTGCTCGATGATGCAGCCGGCAATGATTTTCGGGTTCACATAGTGGATGTAGCCGCAGCCGCGGCACATCAGGCGCTCGTGCGTATCGCCCGGCGGCACTTGCTGACCGAGGTCAGCGCCACCGCATTTCGGGCAAAAGCTCGGGCTGAACATGTCAGTGACCTATGCGCGGTTCTTTCAGCGCGATGGGCAGGGTGATTGGCGGTGTGTCGCCGGTCTCTTCCTGTTTGCGCTTGAGGTAATCGAGAGCGACGGCAGCCGCAGCGCGCACGTGATCGACGCACGCCTGATGCGCCGCCAGCGGATCGCCGCTCTTGATCGCCTCGACCATTTTTTCCATCTCTTGATTGCTGGAGCCGCGACGGTTTTCCTGGGACACCGATGTTGCGCGCAAGTAGCTGATACGCGCCTGCAACTGACGCAACTGAGTGGCTGCGACATGGTTGCCGGAGCCTTCCAGCAGCACGTCGTAGAAACCCTGCACCGAATCGATTACCTGTTGCAGTTCGCCGTCCTTGAGCGCCTTGCGGTTTTCGTCGAGGGCTTTTTCCAGGGCCTTGATGTCCTTGGCCTTGGCGCGCAGGGTGAACAGCTGGACGATCAGGCCTTCGAGCACGCAGCGCAGTTCATAGATGTCGACGGCATCGGCGAGGGTAATGATCGCCACGCGCGGGCCCTTGGCGTCGGCGAACTCCACCAGGCCTTCGGATTCCAGGTGACGCAAGGCTTCACGCACCGACGTACGGCTCACGCCCAGGCGATCGCACAGATCGCGCTCCACCAGGCGATCGCCCGGCAGCAACTGGAAGTTCATGATGGCGCTTCGCAGTTTATCCAGCACGATTTCGCGCAGGGTGACGGGGTTGCGATTGACCTTGAAGCTGTCGTCGAGTGGCAGGCGTTTCATGGGGTCCGCTCTTTAAGGTGGCTGTCCATGCCAGACGGGCATCAAAACAGCCGAGGGGTTAACTGGAGGCCTCGGCGTCGGCTTCGGCGAAGGCTTCACGGGCGAGCCGGAAACTGTCCACGGCTGCCGGGACGCCGCAATAAATACCGACCTGAAGCAGAATTTCGCGTATTTGCTCACGACTCAGGCCGTTACGCAAGGCGCCGCGCACATGCAGTTTCAGTTCGTGCGGGCGGTTGAGCGCCGAGATCATCGCCAGGTTGATCATGCTGCGCTCCTTGAGCGACAGACCCTCGCGTCCCCAGACGTGGCCCCAGCAGTATTCGGTGACCATTTCCTGCAGCGGGCGGGTGAAGTCGTCGGCGTTCTCGATCGAGCGCTGCACATAGGCTTCGCCCAGCACCTGGGTGCGGATCTTCAGGCCCTTTTCATACTTCTCGTTGTTCATCATTTCCCCTCACACCACAAATCCCCTTGTGGGAGCTGGCTTGCCAGCGATGACGGCATCACATTCGACATCTATGCTGGCTGATCCACCGCCATCGCTGGCAAGCCAGCTCCCACAGGGTTTTGCATTGTTCCGTCAGGCCAGGGTCGGCAACGCGCCGAGCTTGCCCTTGTGATAGATCATCGGCGTCACCGGTTGCGCCGGCAGGATCAGGTTCTTCACCGCGCCGACGATGATCGCGTGATCGCCGCCGTCGTATTCGCGCCACAGTTCGCACTCGATGATCGCCGTGGCTTTGGCGAGGATCGGATTACCCAGTTCGCTCAAATGCCACTCGATGCCGTTGGCCTTGTCCTTGCCTTTACCGGCGAAGGCGTAGGCCTCGGCGGTCTGGTCGGCGGACAGCAAATGGATCGCGAACTTCTTGCTGTCGCGCAGCACCGGGTAGGTGTCGGAGGCGTAGTTGGGGCAGAACAGCACCAGCGCCGGATCAATCGACAGCGCACTGAAGGCGCTGGCGGTGATCCCGACAATGCCGCCGTCCGGGTCGAGGGTGGTGACCACCGTGACCCCGGACGGGAACGAGCTCATGACGTCTTTGTAAATGCCGGGTTCGATCATGTCGCGGGACTCCTAACGCATCACAAACGGATCAGGCATCGGTGCCTGGGAGAGGTTGATCCACACCGTTTTCAGTTCGGTGTAGGCCAGCACCGAATCGATGCCGCTTTCGCGTCCATAGCCACTGTTCTTGAAGCCGCCGATCGGTGCCATGGCCGACACCGCGCGGTAGGTGTTGACCCAGATGATCCCCGAACGCACGTCCCGGGCCAGGCGATGGGCGCGGCCCAGATCGCGGGTCCAGATGCCGGCGGCGAGGCCGAACTGCGAGTCGTTGGCAATCGCCAGAGCTTCGGCCTCGTCCTTGAAACGGATCACCGAGGCGACCGGACCAAAGACTTCTTCCTGCATGATCTTCATCGAATTGCGGTCGCACTCGAAAAGCGTCGGTTCATAGAACCAACCGTCACCGACGCCACTCGGACGCTTGCCACCCAGACGCAGGCGCGCGCCTTCAGCAATTGCATCAGCCACCAGACCCTCAACCACCGCCAGTTGCTGCGCGGTAGCCATCGGGCCCATTTCGCTGCTGTCGTCCTGCGGGTTGCCGATGCGGATGCGCTGGGCGCGCTCCACCAGTCGGCTGACGAACTCGTCGTAGATTTCGTCCTGCACCAGCAGTCGCGAACCTGATACACAGCTCTGCCCGGATGCGGCATAGATCCCGGCGATGGCGCCGTTGATCGCGCTGTCGAGGTCGGCGTCGGCGAAGATGATGTTCGGCGACTTGCCGCCCAGTTCCAGCGACAGCTTGGCGAAGTTCTCGGCGCTGCTGCGCACCACGTGCCGGGCCGTGGCCGCGCCGCCGGTGAAGGCGATCTTGCGGACCAGCGGATGACGGGTGAGGGCGGCGCCAGTGCTCGGGCCGTAGCCAGTGACGACGTTGACCACGCCTGGTGGAATCCCGGCTTCGAGGGCCAGGCGCGCCAGTTCCAGAATGGTCGCCGAGGCGTGTTCGGACGGCTTGATCACAATGGTGTTGCCGGCAGCCAGCGCGGGCGCCAGTTTGATCGCGGTCAGGTAAAGCGGGCTGTTCCAGGGAATGATCGCGGCGACCACGCCCATGGCTTCGTGCACGGTGTAGGCGAACAGATCGGGTTTATCCAGCGGCAGGGTGCCGCCTTCGAGCTTGTCGGCGAGGCCGGCGGTGTAGTGGAAAAACTCCGGCAGATAACCGACCTGACCCCGGGTTTCGCGGATCAGCTTGCCGTTGTCGCGGCTTTCCAGCTGCGCCAGTTGTTCCTTGTTTTCGGCGATCAGGTCACCGAGCCGACGCAGCAGTTTGCCACGCGCGGTTGCGGTCAAACCACGCCACGCCTGGCTGTCGAAGGCGGTCTGCGCGGCTTGCACGGCGCGCTCGACGTCGGCTTCGTCAGCGTCGGGCAATTCAGCCCAGGGTTCGGCGAGCGCCGGGTTGAGGCTTTCGAACGTCTTGCCGGAGAGGGCGTCGACCCATTCTCCGCCGATGCACATCTGGAAGCGTGCGAGCGTCATGCAACGATCCCCTTTATATGGTTTTGTCGGGCGTGTGCGGTGTCGAGAAATTCCAGCAGCGTCTGGTTCACCAGCCGTGGCGACTCTACCGGCATCATATGCCGTTGCTCGGGCAGCACGGCAACCTTCGCACCGGGAATGCGCGCGGCCAATTGCTCGGCCATTTCCGGGGTCGATCCGGGGTCCAGCTCGCCGGTGGCGATCAGCGTCGGCGCCTGGATGCTGCCCAGGTCGTCGGCGCGGTACATGTCCTGGGTGGCAAACAGTTCATAGGTGGTCAGGTAACCCTGCGGATCATTGCCGGCCAGGGTCTGGCGGATCGCAGCGATCTGCGCCGGGTTGGCCGCCTGATATTCACGGCTGAACCAGCGCGACAGTGCCGCTTCGGCATTCGCGTCCGGCCCATGTTCCGCTGCTTGTGCGGTACGGGCGATGACCCCGGCGCGCTGCTCTTCGCTGCGGTTGAACACGCTGTTGAGCACCACCAGGCTTTTCAGGCGTTCCGGGTAATGCAGGGCAAACGCCCGCGCCACCAGACCGCCCATGGAAAAGCCGATCACCGACGCCTCGGGCAATTGCAGGTGGTCGAGCAACTCCAGCAACTGATCGGCATAGCCGAGCAGGGCGGTGCCGCTGGCCGGTCGCGGGCTGGCGCCATGGCCGAGCATGTCGTAGGCGATCACCCGGTATTGCGTGGCCAGGCCGACGATCTGGCCGCCCCACATTTCTTTGTTCAAGCCCACGCCGTGGATCAACACCACGGGTTGGCCAACGCCTGTCGCCAGATAACTGGTGCCGGCCGGGGTGAGTTCAGCGGTGAGCCGAATCATGGAGCGCTCCTGCAATGCCTTCTTATTGTGATTACTGGGCTTTTTCGGCGGCCAGTTCTTCCAGATCGATGTAGCGGTTGCCGATGCGTGGGTGCAGGCGACCACCGTCGGCGCAACCGAGCACCACGACGATTTCGTCGGCGCGCGGGGCGTCTTCGATCTGCATTTCCAGGGTGATGTAGTGCGAGCGCAGGCCTTCGTCATCCTTGTGCATCATCGGAATCTGGATCGAAGTGCCCGGACCGCCACGCTTGTTGGTGAAGCTCAGGTAGCTCTTGGCCTTGACCGCTTCACGGTAGTGATTGCCGAAGCGCAGGGTGTGGATCACCGCCGACGCGTGCTCGATTTCGCCATCGGCGCCGACCACCGCGGCTTTGCCGTAGGCCTCGATCTTCTCGGCGCCACCGATGATGCCAACCAGACGCTCGACCATCATCGCGCCGAGATCCGAGCAATTGGCGCGGATCTGCGGCTTGAGGTCTTCGACAAAGCCATTGCCGACCCACGGGTTCTTCATCACGACGGCCAGGCCGACCATGGTCACCGGGGTGTCGGACGCCTTGCCGCCTTCGATGAAGGTCTCTTCGACATAGCTGACGATCTTGCGGATTTCGAAACTCATGAGCTGCTCCGTAGGGGATAAAGAGTGTCTGTGCGTCTGATGGTATACCATAATACCGATCGTGCAAGTCCCCCTCGCAAGATTCCCTGCCATCAGTCGGACGAATGCCTGCGCATTCAGCCGCCGCCGTAGTCCCTTTCGGTTAACAAAAGATAACGTTGCGCCGATTGTCAGACGTTTCGAATGCCCGATAGGATGAGCCAGCTTCCGAAGGGGCTCTGGATAGCGGGTTTCAGGACTATGCTTGTGACCAGGCAGTCACCGTGAGCACCCTTGCGGCGCCCTTAAGGTCCATGACCAACAATAATAAACAGGGGAAGGTCTATGAGTCGTTGCCGCCCGCCGGCGTTACGCAACACCGCGTTGCTGGCCACAGCACTCTCTCTGCTGGGCTTTGCCACATTGTCGGCGCCGGTTCTCGCCGCCGAAGCGCCCGCCGACGTGGTCTATGCCACCGAATCGGCCAAGGCCTCGAAAAGCCTGATGCTCGATGTCGTTCACGCCGGAACCCGGCTGGTGGCGGTCGGGGATCGCGGGCACATTCTCTATTCCGACGATCAGGGCAAGACCTGGACCCAGGCCAAGGTGCCGAGTCGCCAGTTGCTGACGGCCGTGTATTTCGTCGATGACAAGCACGGCTGGGCCGTCGGCCACGACGCACAGATCCTCGCCAGCGAAGACGGCGGCCTGACCTGGACCAAACAGTTCGAAGACCTCAAGCGCGAATCGCCGCTGCTCGACGTCTGGTTCAAGGACCTCAACAGCGGCCTCGCTGTGGGGGCCTACGGCGCGCTGCTGGAAACCACCGACGGCGGCAAGCACTGGGAAGACGTCAGCGATCGCCTCGACAACGAAGACCAGTTCCACCTCAACGCCATCGCTTCGGTAAAAGACGCCGGCCTGTTCATCGTCGGCGAGTCGGGCAGCATGTTCCGCTCCGCCGACGGGGGCCAGACCTGGGAAAAACTCGAAGGTCCGTACGAAGGGTCGCTGTTTGGCGTGATCGGCACGGCGCAACCGCAAACCCTGCTGGTCTACGGCCTGCGCGGCAATCTTTACCGCTCCACCGATTTCGGCAGCACGTGGGAGCAGGTCGAGCTGAAAGCCGCGCGCGGTTCGCTGGAGTTCGGCCTGTCCGGCGCCACGCTGCTCGAGGATGGCTCCATCGTCATCGTCGGCAACGGCGGTTCGGTGGTCAGCAGCAGTGACAACGGTGAAACCTTCAGCGTGTTCAACCGTCCGGATCGCATCTCGCTGTCGTCGGTCACCGCCGCCGGCAACGGCAATCTGATCCTGAGCGGGCAGGGTGGCGTCCGGGTCACTTCGCCGAACGGCGCCGAGCTGGGCAAATGAGCCGAATCAATAATAAGAAGGCGGGGCTATGACTTCCTTGAGCACTCATCATCAGGACAAGGCGACGTTTCTCGAGCGCCTGATCTTCAACAACCGCCCGGCAGTGATCGTGATCTGCCTGCTGGTCAGCATTTTCCTGTTCTGGCAGGCCACGCTGATCCGCCCGTCCACCAGTTTCGAAAAGATGATCCCGCTCAAGCATCCGTTCATTGAAAAGATGATGGAGCACCGCAACGATCTGGCGAACCTGGGCAACACCGTGCGCATTTCGGTGGAAGCGAAGGACGGCGACATCTTCTCCAAGGAGTACATGGAGACCCTGCGTCAGATCAACGACGAGGTGTTCTACATTTCCGGCGTCGACCGTTCCGGCCTCAAGTCGCTGTGGAGCCCGAGCGTGCGCTGGACCGAAGTGACCGAGGAAGGTTTTGCCGGCGGCGAAGTGATCCCGCAGAGCTACAACGGCTCCCAGGACAGCCTCGACCTGCTGCGCAACAACGTGCTCAAGTCCGGTCAGGTCGGGCGTCTGGTGGCCAACGACTTCAAGTCGAGCATCGTCGACATCCCGCTGCTGGAGTCCTACCCGGACCCGCAGGACCAGGGCAAGCTGCTGGCGCTGGACTACCGCAAGTTCTCCCATGAGCTCGAAGACAAGATCCGCAACAAGTTCGAAGCGCAGAACCCCAACGTCAAGATCCACATCGTCGGTTTCGCCAAGAAGGTTGGCGACCTGATCGACGGTCTGGTGATGGTGGTGATGTTCTTCGGCATCGCCTTCGTCATCACCCTGATTCTGCTGCTGTGGTTCACCAACTGCCTGCGCAGCACCGTGGCGGTGTTGAGCACCACGCTGGTGGCGGTGGTCTGGCAATTGGGGTTGATGCACTTCTTCGGGTTCGGCCTCGATCCGTATTCGATGCTGGTGCCGTTCCTGATCTTCGCCATCGGCATTTCCCACGGCGTGCAGAAAATCAACGGGATCGCCCTGCAATCCGGCGAGGCGGACAACGCCCTGACCGCCGCGCGGCGCACGTTCCGGCAACTGTTCCTGCCGGGAATGATCGCGATTCTGGCGGACGCCGTCGGCTTCATCACGCTGCTGATCATCGACATCGGTGTGATCCGCGAATTGGCCATCGGGGCTTCCATCGGCGTGGCGGTGATCGTGTTCACCAACCTGATCCTGCTGCCGGTGGCGATTTCCTATGTCGGCATCAGCAAGCGCGCCATCGCCAAGAGCAAGAAGGACGCGCACCGCGAACATCCGTTCTGGCGCCTGCTGTCGAACTTTGCCAATCCGAAAGTCGCCCCGATTTCCATCGCTCTGGCGCTGGTCGCCTTTGGTGGTGGCCTCTGGTACAGCCAGAACCTGAAGATCGGCGACCTCGACCAGGGTGCGCCGGAACTGCGTCCGGATTCGCGCTACAACAAGGACAACAACTTCATCATCAGCAACTACTCGACCAGTTCCGACGTGCTGGTGGTGATGGTCAAGACCAAGTCCGAAGGTTGCTCGCGCTATGAAGCCATGGCGCCGATCGACGAGCTGATGTGGAAGATGCAGAACACCGAGGGCGTGCAGTCGGCGATCTCGCTGGTGACCGTGTCCAAGCAGATGATCAAGGGCATGAACGAGGGCAACCTGAAATGGGAAACCCTGTCGCGCAACCCGGACGTGCTGAACAACTCCATCGCCCGGGCCGATGGTCTGTACAACAACAGTTGCTCGCTGGCGCCGGTGCTGGTGTTCCTCAACGACCACAAGGCCGAAACCCTCGACCGCGCAGTGCATGCGGTGCAGGACTTCGCCAAGGAAAACAACAAGGAAGGCCTGGAATTCATCCTCGCGGCCGGTAACGCCGGGATCGAAGCGGCCACCAACGAGGTGATCAAGAAGTCCGAGCTGACCATCCTGATCCTGGTGTACATCTGCGTGGCGGTCATGTGCATGATCACCTTCCGCTCGTGGGCGGCGACCCTGTGCATCGTGCTGCCGCTGGTGTTGACCTCGGTGCTGGGCAACGCGCTGATGGCGTTCATGGGCATCGGCGTTAAGGTGGCGACGCTGCCGGTGGTGGCGCTGGGCGTGGGCATCGGCGTGGACTACGGCATCTACATCTACAGCCGCCTGGAAAGTTTCCTGCGTGCCGGCCTGCCGTTGCAGGAAGCCTATTACCAGACCCTCAAATCCACCGGTAAAGCGGTGCTGTTCACCGGTCTGTGCCTGGCCATCGGCGTGTGCACCTGGATCTTCTCGGCGATCAAGTTCCAGGCCGACATGGGCCTGATGCTGACCTTCATGCTGCTGTGGAACATGTTCGGTGCGCTGTGGCTGCTGCCGGCACTGGCGAAGTTCCTGATCAAGCCGGAGAAACTGGCGGGGCAGAAGGGTAATTCTCTGTTTGCTCACTGATCCATTTGGCTGAAATGAAAAAGCCGCAACCTTAGGGTTGCGGCTTTTTTATGGGGCAAGATCAAAAGCCCCCTCACCCTAGCCCTCTCCCAAAGGGAGAGGGGACTGACCGAGTTGTACTTCGTCAAACATCGACCTGAAAAACCGAGTCGATTATGGATTCAAAGCAGATCGTTCAAGTCGGTGTATCTCTTCAATATCCCCCAATCGGTTCCCTCTCCCCCTGGGAGAGGGTTAGGGTGAGGGCAAGCGGTCTCAAGGCTTAAGAGAGTTCAGTGCCAAGCACGACGCTAAGCGCACTGCGCGCATCATCCAGCTGCACCAACGTCGCATGCCGCGCCCCCAGCGCATCCCGATTCTCGATCGCGGTCAGAATCGCCTTGTGCCGAGGCAATGCCAGCTCATGCAGATTCGGCCGCTGATTCGAATGCTTCAACGCCTCGGCAATCGCCACCGCAAGCATGTTGCACAGGTTAGCCAGCAAGTCGTTGTGGGTCGCGTCAGCAATCCGGCTATGGAAATCCAGATCTGGTTGCAGCAAGGCTTCCGGGGTCGGTGCGGCTTCCATGCGCTGGTAAGCCTCGGCAATCGATGCGATATCGGCATCGGTCGCATGCTGGGCGGCGAGGGCGGCGGCGGCCGGTTCGATGATGCTGCGCACGCTGGTCAGGACATTGAAGAACTCGTTCTGCGGGCTGCTTTGCATCAGCCAGTGCAGTACGTCCGGGTCGAGCATGTGCCATTCGCGGCGTGGCTTGACCACGGTGCCGACGCGCGGCTTCGAATACACCAGGCCCTTGGCGACCAGCACCCGGGTGGCTTCGCGCAACACCGGCCGGCTGACCGCGTACTCCTCGCAGAGCAAGGCTTCGGCGGGCAGTTTGTCGCAGGGCAGAAAGCGTCCGGAAACAATCTGCATGCCCAGTTCCTGGACGATGCGCGAGTGCATGCTTTTACGGTCGGAAGGTTTGCGGTAATCCATGGGGAGTGGCGCGATCCTGAGCGATGGAGATGCCGCGCATCATAGCAGGCACGACACAATCTTGAGGTGGATACACAGAGCAAATGTGGGAGCTGGCTTGCCAGCGATGGCGGAGTGTCAGTCAACATGAATGTCAGCTTGCAGACCGTAATCGCTGGCAAGCCAGCTCCCACAGGGGCGGCGGTGTCAGTGCGAGTGGCGCGGCACTTCAGCTCCTCGGCAACCGACGAGGAAGTCGAAATCGCAACCCTGATCCGCCTGCAGCACATGGTCGATGTACAACTGACGATACCCACCGACCAACAGCAGCTGCGGCGGTTGCAGATCCGCCATCCGCGCCGCCAGTTCAGCGTCCGGAATATCCAGATGCAGACGCCCGCTGGCACAGTCCAGCTCGATCCAGTCACCTTCTTTCACCGCCGCCAAAGGCCCGCCGGCCGCCGCTTCCGGAGCAACGTGCAAGACAACGGTGCCGTAAGCGGTGCCGCTCATCCGTGCATCGGAGATGCGCACCATGTCGGTCACGCCCTGTGCCAGCAGCTTGGCCGGCAACCCCATGTTGCCGACTTCGGCCATGCCCGGATAACCCTTCGGCCCGCAATTCTTCATCACCAGAATCGAGTCTGCATCGACGTCCAGTTCCGGATCGTTGATCCGCGCCTTGTACATGTCGAAGTTCTCGAAAACGACGGCGCGGCCACGGTGCTGCATCAGTTCCGGCGTGGCGGCTGACGGCTTGAGTACCGCGCCCAGTGGCGCCAAGTTGCCGCGCAATACGCAGATCCCGCCGTCAGCGCGGATCGGGTTGTCGAGGGTGCGGATCACTTCGTCCTCGCCATAGATCGGTGCGTCCTTGGTGTTCTCGCCGATGGATTTTCCGTTAACGGTCAGCGCGTTCGGGTTGGGAATCAGATTGGCCTCGCCAAGACGCCGCAGTACGGCCGGCAGGCCGCCCGCGTAGTAGAACTCTTCCATCAGGAAACGCCCGGACGGCTGCAGGTCGACGATGGTCGGCATGCCACGGCCGATGCGGGTCCAGTCATCCAGATCCAGCTCGACACCGATGCGCCCGGCGATGGCTTTGAGATGGATCACCGCGTTGGTCGAACCGCCAATGGCTGCGTTGACCCGGATCGCGTTTTCGAAGGCTTCCTTGGTCAGGATCTTCGACAGCTTCAAGTCTTCACGCACCATCTCCACCGCACGCATGCCGGACATGTGCGCCAGCACATAACGCCGCGCATCCACCGCCGGAATCGCCGCGTTGTGCGGCAGGGAAGTGCCGAGTGCTTCGGCCATGCAGGCCATGGTCGACGCGGTGCCCATGGTGTTGCAGGTACCGGCGGAGCGGGACATGCCGCCCTCGGCCGCAAGGAAATCGTCAATCGTGATGGTGCCGGCCTTGACCTGTTCGCTGAGCTGCCAGACCACGGTGCCGGAGCCGATGTCCTTGCCCTTGTGCTTGCCGTTGAGCATCGGCCCGCCGGTGACGACGATCGCCGGCACGTCGCAACTGGCTGCGCCCATCAGCAGGGCCGGGGTGGTCTTGTCGCAACCGGTCAGCAGCACCACGCCGTCAATCGGGTTGCCGCGAATCGCTTCCTCGACGTCCATGCTCGCCAGATTGCGGGTGAGCATGGCAGTCGGGCGCAGGTTCGATTCGCCATTGGAGAACACCGGGAATTCCACCGGAAAGCCACCGGCCTCGATCACCCCACGTTTGACGTGCTCCGCGATCTGGCGGAAGTGCGCGTTGCACGGGGTCAGTTCCGACCAGGTGTTGCAGATGCCGATGATCGGCTTGCCGTGGAACTGATGGTCGGCGATGCCCTGATTCTTCATCCAGCTGCGGTACATGAAGCCGTTCTTGTCGGCCGTGCCAAACCATTGGGCGGAGCGCAGGGTGGGTTTCTTATCAGACATGATCGATTCTCTTATTGTAAGACTATTGTTTGCGAGCTTCGGCTAAACATAAGCGCAAAATCGCTGCTTTGGAAGTGTTGTTGCGTAATTAGTATTACTATATAGTCGTTTTCGACGGAGGGATGGCCCTGGCGGTTTTTCGCGAGAGGCGTCCCCCGAGGTTCCATAAAAACAACAATCGGAGACCGATCCCATGAGCCAGGAACTGCGGCTTGTCCGGCGCATCACGCTGAAACTGATTCCCTTCCTGATCCTGCTGTACCTGATCGCCTATGTGGATCGCTCCGCCGTCGGCTTCGCCAAGCTGCACATGGGCGCCGACATCGGCATTGGCGATGCCGCCTATGGCCTCGGCGCCGGGCTGTTTTTCATCGGCTACTTTCTGTTTGAGATCCCCAGCAATTTGATGCTCGAACGCTTTGGCGCGCGGCGCTGGTTTGCGCGGATCATGATCACCTGGGGCGCGATCACCATTGGCATGGCCTTCGTTCAGGGCCCGCACAGTTTCTACGTGATGCGCTTTCTGCTCGGCGCGGCGGAGGCGGGGTTCTTTCCCGGCGTTCTGTACTACATCACTCAGTGGTTCCCGGTGCGTCATCGCGGCAAGATCCTCGGGCTGTTCATCCTCTCTCAACCCATCGCGATGATGATCACCGGCCCCGTGTCCGGCGGCCTGCTTGGCATGGACGGCATCCTCGGTCTGCACGGCTGGCAGTGGCTGTTCATCGTCATCGGCACCCCGGCGATCCTGCTGACCTGGCCGGTATTGCGCTGGTTGCCGGACGGCCCGCAGCAAGTGAAATGGATGGACCAGGCCGAGAAGGACTGGCTGACCGGTGAGCTGAAAAGGGACCTGCAGGAATACGGCCAGACCCGTCACGGCAATCCGCTGCATGCGCTGAAAGACAAACGTGTGTTGCTGTTGGCGCTGTTTTATCTGCCGGTGACCCTGAGCATTTATGGCCTGGGCCTGTGGCTGCCGACCCTGATCAAACAGTTTGGCGGCAGTGATCTGGTGACCGGTTTTGTGTCATCGGTGCCGTACATTTTCGGGATTATCGGCCTGCTGATCATTCCGCGCAGTTCCGACCGTTTGAATGATCGCTATGGTCATCTGGCGGTGCTCTATGTGCTGGGCGCCATGGGCCTGTTCCTCAGTGCCTGGCTGTCGCTGCCGGTGGCGCAACTGGCGGCGTTGTGTCTGGTGGCGTTCGCGCTGTTTTCCTGCACAGCGGTGTTCTGGACGCTGCCGGGGCGGTTCTTTGCCGGTGCCAGTGCGGCGGCCGGGATTGCCTTGATCAACTCGGTGGGCAACCTCGGCGGCTACATCGGCCCGTTCGTGATCGGCGCCTTGAAGGAATACACCGGCAACCTCGCTTCGGGCCTGTACTTCCTGTCCGGGGTGATGGTGTTCGGGCTGATTCTGACGGGCGTCGTCTATCGCGTGCTGGAGCGCAAGCATGTACTGCCAGTCGACCAATTTGCAGCGAGTGCACGGGGTGCCACTCGAACCTGAATGATCGGCGCTATCCCTTGTGGGAGCTGGCTTGCCAGCGATGACGTCAGCACATTCAGCATTGATGTATCTGACAGATGGTTATCGCTGGCAAGCCAGCTCCCACAGGGTCTTGGGGTGTTTCGAAGGCTTGTTTACAGGAGAGGATTTATGCATCTGGTTCAATTCGAATTGAGTAGCGGCGAGCGCCGTGTCGGGGTGGTCGAGGACGGTCTGGTGCGTGAAGTGCAGGATGCGCGCACGGTTCGTGATCTGGCCCTGGCCGCGATCGAGGCCGGCAACACGCTCGCACAGCAAGTACAGTCCCTTGGCCTGGGCATCAGCCACGATTACGCCGAACTGCTGGCCCAACTGCGCATCCTGCCACCACTGGACCACCCGGACCCGGCGCACCTGTTGGTCAGCGGCACCGGCCTCACGCACCTGGGCAGTGCCTCGGCCCGGGACAAGATGCATCAGCAGGTCGGCGACGAAGCGAAGATGACCGACACCATGCGTATCTTCAAATGGGGCGTGGAGGGCGGCAAACCGGCGGCGGGGCAGGCCGGGGTGCAGCCGGAATGGTTCTACAAGGGCGACGGCAGCATCGTCGTGCGTCCTGGCCAGCCATTCCCGCTGCCGCCGTTTGCCGAAGACGCCGGCGAGGAACCGGAGATGGCCGGCCTCTACGTCATCGGCCACGACGGCAAGCCGTATCGCCTGGGGTTTGCGGTGGGCAACGAGTTCTCCGATCACGTCATGGAGCGCAAGAATTACCTGTACCTGGCCCACTCCAAACTGCGCAGTTGCAGCTACGGCCCGGAACTTCGCACGGGTGAATTGCCTCAACACCTGGCGGGCACCAGTCGTATCCTGCGCGACGGCGAAGTGCTGTGGCAAAACGAGTTCCTCAGCGGCGAGGCCAACATGTGCCACAGCCTGGCGAACCTCGAGTACCACCACTTCAAGTACCGCCAGTTCCTGCGCCCGGGCGACGTGCATATTCACTTTTTCGGCACCGCGACCCTGTCGTTCGCCGATGGCATTCGCACTCAACCGGGCGACGTGTTCGAAATCAGCCAGTCCGAATTCGGCGCACCGCTGGTCAACGGCATCGACCCGGTCGCAGCGGCATTCGAATCGGACAGCATCGGCACCCTTTAAGGAGATCCCATGACTCAGATTCTCGGTCACAACTACATCGGCGGTCGTCGCAGCGCGGCGGGCAACGTCAAACTGCAAAGCGTCGACGCCACCACGGGCGAAGCACTGCCCCACGATTTCATTCAAGCCACGGAAACGGAAGTGGACGCTGCCGCCAAGGCCGCTGCGGCGGCGTATCCGGCGTATCGCAGCCTCAGCGCCGAACGCCGCGCGCAGTTTCTCGATGCGATTGCCGATGAGCTTGACGCGCTGGGCGATGACTTCATCGCCGTGGTTTGCCGCGAAACCGCACTGCCTCCCGGACGGATTCAAGGTGAAAGAGGGCGTACCAGCGGCCAGATGCGCTTGTTCGCCAAAGTGCTGCGGCGCGGTGATTTCTACGGTGCACGCATCGACCTGCCGTTGCCGGATCGTCAGCCGCTGCCGCGTCCGGATCTGCGCCAGTACCGCATCGGCCTCGGCCCGGTGGCGGTGTTCGGTGCGAGCAATTTTCCACTGGCATTCTCCACCGCCGGCGGTGATACCGCGTCGGCGCTGGCGGCCGGTTGCCCGGTGGTGTTCAAGGCCCACAGCGGTCACATGGCCACCGCTGAACTTGTCGCCGATGCGCTAATCCGTGCCGCAGAAAAAACCGCGATGCCCGCTGGCGTGTTCAACATGATCTACGGCGGCGGTGTCGGCGAATGGCTGGTCAAACATCCGGCCATTCAAGCCGTGGGTTTCACCGGTTCGCTGCGAGGCGGACGGGCGCTGTGTGACATGGCCGCCGCGCGGCCTCAGCCAATCCCGGTATTTGCCGAGATGTCGAGCATCAACCCGGTGATCGTGTTGCCCCAGGCTTTGGCCGTGCGTTCGGAAACCGTCGCCCGCGATCTGACCGCGTCGGTGGTGCAGGGCTGCGGTCAGTTCTGTACCAATCCGGGTCTGGTGATCGGTATCCGTTCGCCACAGTTCACCGCATTCGTTGAGCAAGTCGCGGCGCTGATCGGTGATCAACCGGCGCAAACCATGCTCAATGCCGGAACGCTGGGCAGCTACGGCAAAGGCTTGGAAAAACTCTTGGCCCACGCCGGCATCGAGCATCTGGCGGGCAATCCGCAGCAGGGCAATCAGGCGCAGCCGCAGTTGTTCAAGGCCGATGTCAGCCTGCTGATCGATGGCGATGAAGTGCTGCAGGAAGAAGTGTTCGGCCCGACCACGGTGATCGTTGAAGTGGCTGACAAGGCGCAGCTGAGCGCGGCGTTGCAGGGCCTGCATGGGCAACTGACGGCGACGATTATCGGCGAGCAGGCGGATTTCGAGCGCTTCCCGGAACTCACGCCATTGCTGGAGCAAAAGGTCGGACGGATCCTGCTCAATGGTTATCCGACCGGTGTCGAAGTCTGTGACTCGATGGTTCACGGCGGGCCGTACCCGGCGACCTCCGATGCTCGCGGCACTTCGGTGGGTACGTTGGCAATCGATCGTTTCCTGCGCCCGGTGTGCTTCCAGAATTACCCCGACAGCCTGCTGCCGGAGCCGCTGAAGAACGCCAACCCGCTGCGTATTCAGCGGCTGGTCGACGGCAAGCCATCGCGCGAAGCCCTCTAAGCCCCATGCCATGATCGTTCCCACGGGGAGCGTGGGAACGATCAAGAGCGGGGCTTTGAGCTATCATTGCCCCTTTCCCCCTGAAAGACATGATTGCCATGACTGCCGTAACCGACTCCCTTCTCAACGCCCTCGAACACTGCGGTATGGTCGAAATCGACGGCCTGCACGCTTTCGAATTCGCCCTCGACGAAGACGACAACCTGCACATCGAATGCATCGATGGCCGAACAGCCAAGCACTGGGAATTCACCCCGGCTCAGGTGACGGCGGCGACGTTTGATGAAGACCTGCAGAGCTGGCTGATCGTCGGTTTTTCCAGCGATACCAAGACCGTCGGCGAACACCGTCTGGTGTGCCTCGGGGATGTACTGAGCAGCGCCGACGACGAGGATGAAGCCGAATGAACATGCGTAAATTCTGGCCATTGCTGATGGCCGGCAGCGTCGGCGCGATGGGACTTTCCAGTGCCTCGGCCGAGAGCTTCCAGTTTTTGGTGGGCTCCTACACCGCCGGCACCAGTCAAGGCATCTACCGGATGAACTTCGACAGCGCCACCGGACAGATCGACGCCAAGCCGCTGCAAGTGATCAAGAGCGAAAACCCGTCGTGGCTGACCCTGTCGAAGGATCAGCGCCGGTTGTTCGTGGTCAACGAAAACGGCCCAGGCCAGCAAGATCCGGTCGGCCGTGTGAGCAGCTACGCCATCGATCCGAAGACCTACGCGCTGACCCTGATCAATCAGGTCCAGAGCCTGGGCAACGAGCCGACCCATTCGAGCCTCAGCGGCGACGCCAGCCATCTGTTCGTCAGCAACTACTCGGTGGTTGAAGATCCGGGCGGCACCCTCGCGGTATTGCCGGTGGGCAGCGACGGCAAGCTCAAACCGGTGGTGCAGATGAGCGCGCACCCGGCGAGCCGGGTCAATCCCGAGCGTCAGGCCTCGAACCACGTGCACTCGACGGTGTCCTCGCCGGACGGCCGTTACGTGTTCTCCAATGACCTGGGTGCGGACAAGGTCTTCATCTACCAATTCGACCCGAAAGCCAACCCGGACCTGCCGCTGACCCCGGCGAAAACCGCGTCGGTGCAACTGCCAGCCGGCAGCGGCCCGCGTCACCTGTTGTTCAGCGCGGACGGCAACCATGCCTGGCTGACCATGGAAATGAGCGCTCAGGTCGCGGTGTTCGACTACAAGGACGGCGTGCTGACCCAGACGCAACTGGTCGATCTGGCGGCCGGCCAGCCAACCTCGGACAAAGCCGCCGCCGCGCTGCACGCGTCCGCCGATGGCAAATTCCTCTACGTCAGCAACCGTGGTACCGCCAATCAGCTGCTGGTGTTCGCCATTGACCCGGCCAGCGGCCAGCTCAAGGAGCTGCAGCGACGTTCGGTGGAAGGCGATCACCCGCGCGAGTTCAGCCTCGATCCAAGCGGCAAATTCCTGCTGATCGCCAACCAGAAGAGCAACCAGATTGTCGTGGTCGAGCGCGACGGCAAGACCGGTCTGCTGGGCAAAACCGTGCAAAAACTGCCGATGGACGCCCCGAGCGATCTCAAGTTTCTTGTGCGTCAATAAGCCGCAGGCCCCGGTCTGCGGGGCCTGAAGCTTTGTATTAATCCTGCTGATAACAGGTAATGTTGCAAAGCATTTCAAGCGATCAACCCTCGAGCGTTAAGTTTGCTTCACGGCCCAACCGGGCAAGCCAGCCAACTGAACACGAGGGTTACCGCCATGAACTTCAATCTCTTCTCCGTAATTGCCGCTTCCGCCATCTCCGCTACCGTGGCTCTGCCAGCCAGCGCCAACGTTGAAATCAGCGACAAAAAAGCCCACACCCAGAGCTACACCCAGAAATACCTGCAACAAAGCGCCAACTTCTACGCCGCGCTGGATCACAAAGCTCAACACTGAAATTTCCGTCACGCCCTGGAACTGCCCAAGGCTGCGATCCTTTGATCTTGTTTCCCAAAAAGCAAAATCAAAAGATCGCAGCCTTGGGCAGTTTTTTGTCTGCGCAACGACCGGCGATAGCGATTTTCAAACGGCGAGATAGACCGGCTAAATAATCAACGAAGCTGATGGTTACTATGGAAAACCCTGAGTGGTTACCCCGGCTTTTTTGATCGATTCTGTGGACCTCGAAACATTGTCCACGGAGCACACATCATGGCCAGTTCAATCATCACTTCCGCCAAACGCGGCGCCTACCTGGCCATCGGTCTGTACCTGGTCATGGTGTTGTTCGTCAGTCTGGCGTCGCAGTCGCAACACAGCTTCGAAGCACCGATCGACGTCGCCCATCCTGGCATCCAGTTCGAACTTCGCTCGCAAAACGCGGCGGTCGGCTCAACTGAACTCGCGGGAGTCGGCGGAGCATGAAAGGCTACAGACTCTGGGTCATCGCCGGGCTGGCGTTCATGACCAACGGTGCTTCCCTGTTGGGATTCGGCCAGGGTTCGGTCGGCGGACTGGCCCGGGCCATAGAGGCCAACCACAGCATTGCTCACAACATCGAACGGGCCAATGCGCTGGGGCTTCTGGCCGGCAACCCACCAGTGAAAACCCACAGCGGTTTTCTCGGCCCGTTCGAAGTGGATTGCTCGGCTATAGGCATGTGTGAAGTGCTGGCGTAACGCGCCTACTTTTTCATGATGCCGGTGAACAGCTCCGATTCCAGAAACCGCTGCAACCAGGCCTGCAACCGCACGTAAGGCGTCTGTGCAAACCAGTCACGATCAACGTGAGCAAACTGGCGAACGAACGGCAACAGCGCGATATCGGCCAGGCTCGGATGCCCGGCCAGCAAGTAATCGCGACCCTCGAGCAACTCATCCAGTTTCTGCAAGAACAGAGCACCTTCCGCCCGATAAACCTCCATCGGCTGTTCCGGATAGCGCTCGGCGTACTTGTAGCGATTCAGGTGAATCTTGAATACGCGATCGTTGGCTTCGATCAACTCGGCGATCCTTGAATCACCACCCAGCAACCAGTCATCCGGATCATTCTGCGCCAGCGCCCAGCGCATGATTTCCAGGCTCTCATCGATCACCTGACCGTCCGCATCCAGCACCGGCACCGTGCCCTTGGGCGAGATCGCCAACATCTGCGCCGGTTTTGCTTTCAGACTGACTTCGACGATCTCCACCGGCACGCCCGAATAACGCAGGGCCATCCGTGCCCGCATCGCGTACGGGCAGCGGCGGAAGGAATACAGCGTGTTCATTTCACCTCCAGTGTGCTCAGACCGTTGCCCTGGCGCTGTACCTGAATCTGCACCGGAATCCGCTCGTGCATTTCCTGCACGTGGGAAATCACCGCGACCTTGCGCCCCTGCGCCTGCAAGCCGTCGAGGGCGTCCATGGCCAGTTGCAGGGATTCCGGATCGAGACTGCCGAAGCCTTCGTCGATGAACAGCGATTCGATCTTCAACGTGCTCGACGCCATCGAGGCCAGGCCCAGGGCGAGGGCCAGCGACACGAGGAAGGTTTCGCCGCCGGACAACGAATGCACCGAGCGCAGTTCGTCGCCCATTTCGGTGTCCATCACCAGCAGGCCGAGCATGCTGCCGCCGCGCTTGAGGCGATAGCGCTTGACCAGTTGCCGCAGCTGCACGTTGGCGTGATGCACCAGCAAGTCGAGGTTGTAGGCCTGGGCGATCTTGCGGAAGGTGTCGCCGGTGGCCGAGCCGATCAGCGCATTGAGCCGCGCCCAGCGCTGATACTCGGCATAGGCATCGGCGATCTGCTGCGCCAGCGCCTGATTGGCGTTCTGGCGCCGCTGGTCTTCGGCCTGCTCGGCGCGCAGTTCGGCACATTGCTGTTCGCTGGCCGTGCACTGGTTTTGCAGGTCGGCGAGGGCGCTGGCGAGTTGTTCGGCATCCAGATTGCCGTTGTGTTGGGCCTGATGATCGCGCAGGCGCTGATCGCGTTCCTGCAACAACACCTTGGCCTGTTCAACGGCTTTTTCGTTGTGCTGCAAGCGCTGGCGCAGTTCGTCGACCTGCGCGTCATCGATCCGCAGTAGCTCTTCGAGGCCACCGTCATCCAGTTCCGGATGGCGCCCACGCCAGTCGGCAATCTTGCCGGCCAGATCACGATCTTCGGTTTCCAGCGCTTGCAGACGCTCTTGCTGCGCTTTCAGTTCGGCGGCGATTTGCACCCGCTGCGTACGTGCGTCCTGCAACGCCTGAGTCGTCGTGGATTCGGCGTTGCGCGCCTGCTCCACGGCCTGTTCCAGTTGCTGCTGCCAGTGCTCGGCGCAGCTGTGATCGCCCAACAATTGCGCCAGTTTTTCCTGGCTGGCCTGTTGTTGCGCGGTCAGCGAGTTGAGCTGCTGCTCAGCGTTTTGCAGCTGCTGCACACGGCCCTGTTGGCGGTCCTGTTCTTTCTCGAGCGTCTGCTGGCGTTGTTGCTGTTCGGCCAGCTCTTCCTTTTGCTGATCGACTTGCGCCAGACGTTCGGCGATCTGCCGGTCAAGCTGCATGAAGGTCGCAGCCGGTTCAGCGCGCAAGGCATCGAGGGTGTCGCTCGGCAGCAGTGTGGCAAACGCTGCGAGTTCTTCGTCCAGGCGCTGGCGGTCAGCGCTCAGCTCACGTTGCTGATTGCTCAGGTGCTGGGTCGCTTGCTGGTGTGCGGTCTCGGCCTGACGCAATTGCTGAGTCAGGCGCGCCGCCTCCTGTTGCAGCGTGAGCAAGGCGGTCTGGCGCTGTTCGTCCTGGGTGATGCTCTGATTCAGTTGTTCATTCTGGCGGGTGAGCCACGCAGTGCGTTTGTCAGTGTCCTGATTCAGCAACGATGTCGCGAGCGGATGTGCCTCGATGCTCGGCGTCAGCGCCTGCTGCTGGGCGGCCAGTTGTTCCTGCTGTTGCAGCAGTTCCTTTTGCCGAGCAATCACCCCACCGACATCAGCGCGCAGCTCGGTGAGTTTTTCCTTCAGTTGATCGACGGCTTGCTGCGCGCTGGCCTGCTCGCTTTCATCGTGACGGCCGAGGCTTTGCAGCAGGGCTTCCGGCTGGTGATACGGGTGCTCGTTGCTGCCGCACACTGGGCACGGCTGGTCGTCCTGCAACTGCGCGCGCAACTCTTCGACACTGGCACTGCGGGCCAGACGCTGGCGTTCGAGCAGTTCGCGGGTGACGTTGAGGGTCTGTTCGGCGACGGTCAGCTCGGACTTGGTTTTCACCCCGTCCTGAGTCAGGCGCTCGCGCTCCTGTTGCGCATCGAACTGACGCTGTTGCAGTTCGGCACTGCGCTTGTCCAGCTCTTGCTGACTGGCCCACAGGCGCGTCAGGTCTTCGATGGCGCGCAGTTGCTTGCGATTGTCCTGCAACAGAGTGCCGAGGATGCCAATCTGTTCGGCGACGGCGTCCGGTTCGGCACCGGCCTCCTTGAACAGCACTTCCAGCTGCTGCTTCTGCGTGGCGAGCGCTTCGGTGGCGCGGGTGGCGTTTTCTTCGAGGGACGCCAGTTCGCTTTGGCCCTTGTTCAATCGATTGCCGATCAGCATCAGTTGCTGCAAGCGGTCGCGGTAGGCATTCCACGCTTCGCTCAACGGTGCCAGATGAGCGCTTTGCTCAAGATCGGTGGCGATGTGCTGCAAGCGTTCGGCGACCTGTTTTTGCTGATCGAGCAGGGACTGGATCGTGCTTTGGCCCTGAGTGCAGGCCTGCTCTGCGGCGTGCTTCGCTTCGGCGCCGGACGCAACGTCCTTGGCGAGGCGGGCGAGGGTGCTTTGCTCCTCGAAAGCCTGGCGCAATAGTGGGGCGCTTTCGCTCAACTGCGTTTGCGCCTGGGTCAGGGCGATCTGTGCGGCGGCGAGATCCTGTTCCAGTCGCGTCTGGCGCTCAGCCAGTTCGCCTTGTTGCCGGGTGTGCGCATTGATCTGTTCCGCCAATGGCGTCAGTTGTGCATCCAGTTCGGTTTTGCGGGCGAACTGGTGCCGTTGCGGGGCGAGCTGTTCCAGGCGGGTGAGCTTCAGACGCTCACCGGCCAGCGACTCCCGTTCGTGCTCGGCGCTGCGCAGTTGTTCGGCGGCGGCTTGTTGCGAGTCTTGCAGCCGCAGCAGCTCCTTGAGCCAGTCGTGCTGTTGCTCGATCTGCTTGAGCTGCGCCTGCTGCAACTTCAGTTGTTGCTGGACGGCGTTGAAGCGCTCGTCCAGCTCCGCGCGGGCCTCAGGGGCCAGCGGAGTCACGCCGGTGGCCTGATCCTGCAACTGCTTGTGGGCTTCGCGGGCCTCTTTGGTCTTGTCGAACGCGCGGCGGCCGAGGCGGGTGTAGAGCGCGGTGTCGGTGAGCTTTTCCAGCAGTTCGCTGCGGTCGTTGTCATCGGCCTTGAGGAAGGCGCTGAACTCGCTCTGGGCCAGCAGCACGGCGCGGGTGAACTGTTCGAAGTTCAGGCCCAGTGCGGCTTCGAGCTGAGTCTTGTACTCGCCTTTCTGGCTGGCGAGCAGTTGATCCTGATCGATGTCGCGCAGGCTCTGACGGCTGGCCTGCAACTTGCCACCCGCCTTTTCCCGGGCGCGGTTGGCTTCCCAGCGCGCGCGATAGCGACGGCCATCGACGCCGACAAAATCCACTTCGGCAAAACCTTCACCGGTGCCGCGACGCAGCAGGGTGCGCGGGTCACCGGTGGCGATTTCGCCGTCGGCGTCCGGCACCTTGGCGTCACGCCCGGTGTTGTTCAGGCGTGGCACGGCGCCGAACAGCGCCAGGCACAAGGCATCGAGCAGAGTGCTTTTACCGGCGCCGGTCGGGCCGGTGATCGCGAACAGGCCGGCGCTGGCCAGCGGTTCGGCGGTGAAGTCGATTTCGAAAGGGCCGGCCAGCGAAGCGAGGTTCTTCAAGCGAATGGCGAGAATCTTCATGGCTGCTCGCCCTCCATTTGTACGTCTTGCAGCAGTTCGGCGAAGTCCTTGAGGGTTTGCTCGTCGACCTCGTTGCCGTAATTGTCGAGCCAGGCGCGGCTGAACAATTCCTGCGGCGTGAGCTGGTCCAGCTCGATCAGCGCGCTGCTGTCCTCGGCGCCGTCAGCGCCACGGTTGCCAGCGTATTCGGCGGCGATCCGCACCAGTCGCACAGCCTTGCCTTGCAGGGCGCTTTCGACCTGATGGCGCAGATCCGGTTGCGGCTCGTCGAGGCGCACCCGCACTTCCAGCCACGGTTGGCGCTGGGTTTCGGCCAGGAGGTCGATGTTCGGCAGGTCCGCCAGTTGCAGCAGAATTTCGGCCAGCGGCGCAGGGCCGAGGCGCTGCAAGTTTACGGAGCGGGGGATCAGCATAGGCTCGACGCTGACCAGGGTTTCGCCGTCCAGAACGACGTCGAGAACCTGGTGCTGATAACTGATTTCTGAAAACGACAACGGAATCGGCGAGCCGCTGTAGCGAATCCGTTCTTCACCGTTGACCTTCTGCGGCTTGTGCAAATGGCCGAGGGCGACATAGCTGATGCTTGGCCCGAACAGGCTGGCAGGCAGGGCTTCGGCGTTGCCGATGATCAGGCTGCGCTCGGAGTCTTCCGACACCGAGCCGCCGGCCATGTGCGCGTGGCTGATGGCGACCAATGCCTGACCCGGCTGACGCTTGGCATTCGCCGCTTCGATCAGCCATTCATGCACCTGGCCAATGCCGCGCAGATAGTTGTCGCCCAGATGCGCGCCGGTCACTTCGGCAGGCCGCAGGAACGGCAGCGCCAGGCACCATGCAGCGATTTCACCGGTGGCGTCCGGCAGCGGCAACAGCAGGCGTTCCGCATCCAGCTGCCCGTCGTCCAGCCACAACACCCGGCCCAGCGCATGGGTACGCAAACGCCGCATCAACGGCGCCGGCAGTTCGATCCGCGAGCCGGAATCGTGGTTGCCGGCGATCATCACGATGGTCAGCAACGGCTGTTGTTCGTGGGCGCTGACGATGAAATCGTAGAGGCGTTCCTGGGCTTTGACCGGCGGATTGACCGTGTCGAAGATATCGCCGGCGATCAGCAGCACGTCCGGCTGCGCCAGCTTCAATTGGCGCAGCAGCCACTCGAGAAAACAGGCGTGCTCGAAATCGCGCTCCTGGCCGTGCAGGTTCTGCCCAAGGTGCCAGTCGGAGGTGTGAAACAGACGCAAGGCTGACTCCGCAATATAAAGAGGTGATGGCCGCCGGAATGAGAGGGCGGCGAAAGAGGGGAGAGTTTACAGATTATTGCGCCAGGAGGGCTGACCGGGGCCGGGGACGTCAGCTAACGAGTATGTAACGGGGTCATGACCGTTCGTCGGCAACGCTGGAGTGTTGCAACCATTAATTGACGTCAAAATAGTGGCCATCTAATATCGCGCCACTAATTTGATATCAGTGTGCCGCTACGAGGGAACGAACGGGCTTTCATGGCTTTTGCCGTGATCATCCGGGCAACGCTTGATCGCATTGCGCAACTTTCTTCCTATTCGATTTTGCTCTGACGGGCGCCATTCGCAACCCCGTCGGAATCGTCGCGCCTGCCTTCAAATCGCCCATCCTGCCTGTGCATTGAGACCTTTACATGGACGTTCGTCAGTTCGCCTTTCTCGCTCGCCTGCCATCTGCCGCCGTAAAGAACCGTGATCAGTTCTGCGGTATGCCCAAGCGCGGACTGGCGTTTTTGCTGGCCAACGTCATGTTCTGGCAACCGATGTGGGCCCAGGCCGACGGCATTGTGGTGGCCAACCCTGGCACTACGCTCGACCGCGCCGGCAACGGCGTGCAGATCATCAACATCGCCACGCCCAATGGGGCTGGTCTGTCGCACAACCAGTTTCATGACTACAACGTCAGCGCGCAGGGCGTCATCCTCAACAACGGCTCCAACCAGGCTTCGTCCACTCAGTTGGGCGGCTACATCGTTGACAACCCGCACCTGAAGAACAGCGGTTCGGCACAGGCGATTCTCAACGAAGTCATCGGTGGCAGCCCGAGCCAGTTGCGCGGCTACACCGAAGTGGCGGGGCAGTCGGCACGGGTGATCGTCGCCAACCCGTACGGCATCAGTTGCAACGGTTGCGGTTTCATCAACACGCCTCGCGTCACCCTCGCCACCGGCAAACCGGTGCTGGATGGCAGCGGTCGGCTGGATCGTTTCCAGGTCGATCAGGGCAGCGTCGCCATCGAGGGCGCCGGGCTCAACGCAACCAACGTCGACCGCTTCGAAATCATCACCCGCAGCGCAAAGATCAACGCCGAAATCCAGGCGAAAAACCTGACCATCGTTGCCGGGCGCAACGACGTCAACGCCGACAACCTCAATGCTACGGCCCGCGCCGACGACGGCAGCGCCAAGCCGCAACTGGCCATCGACTCTTCGGCACTGGGCGGGATGTACGCCGGGGCGATCAAACTGGTCGGCACCGAGGCCGGGGTCGGGGTGAAACTCGACGGCAAACTGATCGCCAGCGGCGGCGACATCCAGCTCGACGCCAACGGCCAGTTGAGCCTGGCCGAGACCTCCGCCACTGGCGCGGTCAACGTCAAGGCCGCCGGCCTGGAAACCCGCTCGGCGGTGTACGCCGGCACCTCGCTGAATGTACAGACCCAGGGCGACCTGACCAACCGGCAGACGCTTGCGGCGCGGGACAGCATCAGCCTCAGTGCGGGCGGTCAGCTGACTAACGCCGGGGCCATTGAGGCCGGGGTCAATGCTGACGGCAGTCGCAATGCCAATGGTGATCTGAGCCTGAGCGCGCAAAACATCGACAACCGTGGCAAAGGCCTGGTCGCGAGCCGCAACCTGACGGTCAACGCCACACAAACCCTGAATAACCAGAGCGGCACGCTCAGCGGTCAGAACACCCGGATTGCCGCCGGCACGCTGGACAACCGCAACGTCGGCCGCATGCTGGGCAGCGCCTCCCTGAACCTCAACGCCGGTCAGGTGCTCAACACCCAGGGCGTGATCAACAGCGCGGGCAACCTGACCGGCACGGTCGGACAGCTCATCAATCGCAACGGTGAACTGAGCAGTCAGGGCGACACCGTGTTGACCGTCACGTCGCTGGATAACGTCGCCGGCCTGATGATGGCCGGGCGGATGCTGGACATCACCGCGTCGGGAGCGATTAACAACGCCACCGGCAAACTCGGTGGCAAGACTGCCTTGAACGTGCACGCGCAAAATCTCGACAACAGCCAGCAAGGCCAGTTGATCAGCGAAGGCACGCTGACCACCCGCATCAGCGGCCAGTTGAACAACCAGAACAAGGGCCTGATTCAGGCCAACGGCGCCATGGACGTGCAGGCCACTCGCCTGGACAACCGCGCCGGCAAGATTTCCGGCCTCGACAGCCTGACGGTCAGCAGTGCCAACACGGATAACCGTGGCGGTGTGATTCGTTCGGACAAGGCGCTGAAAGCGCTGGTCGACGAACTGGACAACCGCGACAAGGGCCGGCTCGAAAGCAAAGCGGCACTGACTTTTGAAGGCCGCACGCTGGACAACCGCAATGGCGGCCTGCTGACCTCGACCGGGCTGATGACGCTCAAGGCCGGCGAAGTGAACAACGCTGCCGGGCGAATTTCCGGCAAGGCCGATATCGACGCCAACATCGACACCCTGAACCAGCAGGGCGGTGAACTGGTCGCCGAAGGCAATTTGCTGCTCACCGGCAAAAACCTCGACAACCGCCAGGACGGCCTGGTTGGCTCGCTGAAAAACCTGACCGTGAATGTCGAGCAGATCGACAACCGCGGCGGTTCGTTGTCCAGCCAGCAAGCGCTGTTGGTCAACGGTGCGCGTCTGGATAACAGCGAAGGCGGCAAGGTGTTGTCCGACACCACGCTGGGCCTGAAGGTCGCGCAGATCATCAACGCCACCAACGGCCTGATTTTCAGCAAGGGTGCGAGCACGCTCAGTGGCATTGGTTTGAGCAACGTCGGCGGGCGGATCGTCAGCCAGGCGGATCTGCAACTGACCTTCGATGAAGCCATGGACAACCAGGGCGGTCTGGTCAGCAGCGAAGGACGGCTGACTCTCAAGGCCGGCAGCCTCGACAATCGTCTGGGCAAACTGTCGAGCCTTGAGGCGATGGCATTGACCTCGACCGGCGCAGTGATGAACCAGGGCGGTCTGATCGCCTCGCAAAAAGGCCTGGTGTTCAACAGCGGAAGCCTCGACAACAGCGACCAGGGCATCATCAGCGCCAAGGCCGATTCGACGCTGACCACCGGTGAATTCAAGAACCGTCATGAAGGCAGCCTGGCCACCGACGGCACCCTGCAGCTGAAAGCCGCCCACCTGGACAACTCCGGCGGGCGCATCGGCAGCCAGCAGCAACTCGACGTGTCGGTCACTTCGCTGGAGCAGGATGGCGGCGAGCTGTTCAGCAACGCTGACCTGACGCTGGACATGAACCATGGCTTGTTGAACAACCAGCGCGGCAACCTGCACACGCCGGGTCAGCTGCTGCTGAAAAACCTCGCCGAGGTGAACAACAGCGCAGGTGAAATTTCCGGTGCGAATGCCTGGAGCCTGAATGCGCAAAGCCTGAACAACGACGGCGGCAAGTTGCTGAGCAACCAGAAGCTGACGCTGGTTGTCGATCAGGCCTTGAGCAACATCAAGGGCCTGATTACCTCTGCCGGCCTCGACAGCCGCAGCGCCAGCCTGGACAACACCGGCGGCGAAATCCGTGGGCGCGGCGAGGTCGACCTGACCGTGACCGACCTGTTCGACAACCAGGCCGGCGTGGTCATCGCGGACGATGGCCTGCGCGTCACGGCGGCCCTGCTGGACAACCGTCAGGAAGGTCTGGTGGGGTCTACAAAAGCGCTGACACTCACCGTTGACCGCGTCGACAACCGCAGCGGTGAGCTGTCGAGCAAGGCCGGTGTGAGCCTGATTGGCGCCTGGCTCGACAACAGCGACAGCGGCTACATCGCTGCCGGCGGCAATCTGGCGCTGACGGTGGGCCAGGTCATCAACCACAACAAGGGCCTGATGAGCGGCGACAGCGGTCTCACACTGACCGGGCAGACCCTGGAAAACAGCGGTCGTCTGAGCAGCGGCAAAGACCTGGCGATCACCCTGTCATCGGACCTGAACAACAATCAGGGCAGCCTGATCAGCGAAGGCGCACTGGCGATCAATGCCCAAAGCCTGAGCAACAACGGCGGCACGCTCTCCAGCGCCAAAAACCTCACGGTCGACACCCGAGGCGCCGTCAGCAACCAGGGCGGCAAACTGCTCACCGACACCGCGCTGACGATCAACAGCAGTGCGCTGGATAACCAGCAAAAGGGTGTCATCAGCAGCAAGACCGGCCTGAACATCAACACCGGTGACCTCAACAACAGTCAGGGCAGCATTTACTCGGCCGATCGACTGGAGTTGAACGCAGATCAAGTGACCAATACTGGCGGCAGCATCGGCGCGGCCAATGCTCTGGTGGCCAACCTCAAGGGGCTCGATCAGCAGGGTGGCAAACTGTTCAGTACCGGCAACCTGAGTCTTGATCTGAAAGGCGGTGCGCTGAACAACCAGGACGGCTTCATCACGGCACCGGGCCAATTGCTGCTGAAAAAACTCGGTGAGGTGAACAACCGGGGCGGCGAGATTTCGAGCGAGCAGGCCTTCGACCTGATCGCCACGTCGCTGGACAACAGCGGCGGCCAGATGCTGAGCAACCAGAAACTCACCTTGACCATCGACAAGGCCCTGACCTCGATCAAGGGCAAGATCGCCGCCGCCGCGTTGCAAATCCGGGCGGCGAGCCTGGATAACAGCGATGGTGGCGTGTTGCTGAGCGACAGCGATCTCGAGGTGACCGTCGACGGCCTCTTGAGCAACCGCAACAAAGGCAGCATCAAGGCGGCGCAACAATTGACGCTTAATAGCACCGGTCTGGACAACCAGGGCGGCACGCTGGTGGGCATTGCCGGCCTGGCCATTGACCTGGGCACTACCGCTCAGGACCTGAACAACCAGGACGGCATGATCAGCAGCACAGGCCTGCTGAGCATTGCCCACCTGCGTGACCTCAATAACCAGAACGGCGTGATCAACAGCAAGGGCGTGCTGAGCATCGCCACGCTGCGTGCCCTGAATAACCAGAAAGGTGAAATCTCCAGCGTCAACAGTTTCAGCCTCACCGGTAACAGTCTGGACAACCGCGGCGGCAACCTGATCAGCAACGATCAACTGACCCTCACCGCGTCGGAGCTGAAGAACCAGGGCGGTCTGATCTCTGGCTGGAAGGGCGTGACCGTCAATGGTGGCACCCTCGACAACAGTCAGGAAGGCAGCGTCTCCAGCCTGCTCGGCAACCTGAACATCGACCTCAGCGGTGCGTTGATCAACCACAGCAACGGCGGGCTGGGCGGCATCGGCGAGGTGACCATCAAGGCCACCCGCCTGGACAACACCAGTGGCACCGTCACCAGCGGTGGCAAACAGACCCTGACCTTCACCGGCGGCACGATCAGCAACGGCGCCGGTGGTTTCATTGAAAGCGGCGACACCCTCGATGTTCGCGCGGCCACCCTGAACAACGCCGGTGGCCGGATCACGGCCAGCAAAGCGCTGACCTTCACCGGTACGCAACTGGACAACAGCGGCGGCAGTCTGGTCGGCAAGGACTGCGTCACCCTCGACCTGCTCGGTGCCCTGATCAACGTCAACGGCGCGCTCGGCAGCACCGGGCCGCTGGTGATCAAGCGCTCGGCCAGCGTCGACAACCGCGGTGGCCAGTTGATCAGCCAGAGCCTGCTCGACCTGTTGACCCACGGTGACCTGAACAACAGCGCGGGCGGCACGATTTCGGCCAACGGCCAACTCGACCTCAAGACCGACGGCACCCTGCACAACAACGCCGACGGCCTGATCTCCAGCCGCGATGCCGCCGTCAACCTGACCGCCGCCGCGCTGAACAACGGCAAAGGCGCGGTGCAGAGTTTCACCGCGCTGACCGTGAACACCGGCACCGGGGCCATCGACAACCAGGGCGGTAAACTCATCGCCCAGACCGGTGACCTGAACATCACCGCCGCCAGCCTCGACAGTCGGGGCGGGGTGCTGTCCAGTCTCAAGGGCTTGCTGCAAACCCGTCTGACCGGTGTATTACGCAACGGCCAGGGCGGCAAGATCGAAGGCAGCCGCCTCGACCTGCGCGCACTCGGCGGCATCTACAGCGACGGCGGCCGCATCGCTGCCAACAGTGGCGACATCCTGCTGGATGCCGGCGTCAATGCGCTCGACACCAGCGGCGGCGGCATCTACGCCAAAGGCCAGGTAAAAGTCAGCGCCGGCTCGATGAACAACAATGCCGGCCAGGTCAGCGGCAGCGTTATCGACCTCGGTGCGGGCACGAGTTTGACCAACCGTGGTGGTCTGATCGAAAGCGCCGGCACCCTGGCTGTGCGTGCCACCAACCTCGACAACCAGGGCGGCAAACTGCGCGCCCTCGGAACCAGCGGCAAGACTGACTTCCAGATCGGCAGCCTGTTCGATAACCGCAACGGCCTGGTGGAAACCGCCAACACTCATTTCACTCTGGCAGCGCCGAGTTTCCTTAACGCCGGTGGGTCGGTCACTCACGTGGGCGTGGGCGAGTTCGACATCTCCACCGCCAACGTGATGAACGCCGGCGGCTCGCTGGTGACTCGTGGCGGCCTGACCCTCAACGCCGACAGCTGGACCAACAGCAGCGTGATTCAGGCCGGGCGCCTGACACTCAACATCAACAACTTCACGCAAACGGCCAGCGGCCAGGTGCTGGCCTCGAACCAGCTCACCGGGCGCGGGGTGAACTGGTACAACGACGGGTTGATTGCCAGTGATAGCGGGATGGATATCCAACTGGGTGGTAGCTACGGCGGGAATGGCCGGATCAGTAGCGTTGGCACTATGGGCCTCACCGCTTCGCAGATAGATGTGACTGCCGCGGCGAGCATCACCGGCGCCTCTGAGTCCACGATCACCAGTCGCGGCAGCCTGACCAACCTCGGGCGCCTCACCTCGGCTGATCGACTGACTGTCAATGCCGATTCTCTGGTCAACAACGGCACTCTTGGTGGCGGTGGAAAGCTGCGGATCAACAGCAATTCCCTGCTGAACCAGAACGGGCTGATCTTCAGCGGCGATGACATGGCGTTGCGGGTCGGTACGTTGACCAACCGTTATGCCGACATCTACGGCATCGGCAACATCAGCATCGCCCGGGACGACAGCAATGGCTGGAGTTCCTCGATCAACAACATTTCCGGGACCATCGAGAGCACTGGTGACCTGAGCCTGGCGGCGGATCACATCGAGAACCGCAAGGATGTGTTTGAGGTGGCTGCCGGGGGCGGGTTGATCTCCGGGGCGATTGGTGTTCGGTGCTACAGCTGTACTTCTTTCGGTGAGTTCAGTGAAGGTGAAGGTTCCCCGAGTCATATGGTCTGGGTTGAAAACTACAAGTCAACCATTGTTAAGGACTCGGCTTCGGGCACTTTGACGGCAGGTCGAAACCTGACCGGCAATGGCCGCGAGTTTATAAACAACGCCTCCGTGGTCAGCGCGGGCAGCAACCTGACGCTTAATGTCCAGAACTTTACCAACCAGGGGGCGTCTGTCGGTGAATACACCGTTACCCGTTGGTTCAACGCTCCCAAAGACCCGAGATTCTGGGAAGCAGTCTTGAGTTACAACGCGGCTAACGATCCGGATTACGATTCCGGGGAGCTCGGCTATATCGCGGGGCAAGGTGCATTTGCCAGACCCAACCTGCATGTCTGGAACGTCAATGAGGTTGAATCGTTGACGCGTGTGCGCAGTCGTACGGCGGGTAATGAGGCGGCTCGATATATCGCATTCGGTTCATTCCATCTCGATTATGACGGCAAGTTCTACATTCCAGCGCCCCACTACAATGACGGGGTACGAGTAGAGGCACCTGACGCCGCCAAGAATGCAGCGTATTTCAGGGATACCATCGTTGAACGCAGCCCGACTGCAAACGCCAACGCAGTAGTCCAGGCAGGCGGCACCGTCTACATCAACGCAACAAACAAACTGGACAACGGCGTCGTTCGCAACGGCAACGCATCGGCGGGCGGCGCCTCTCGTCTGGGCTCCACTCAACTGGGTGGCCAGGTAATCCCGACGGTCATCCGCATCAATTCCCAGTTGCCACCGGACCTTGCCCAACAACAGGTCAACCCGCTGGCTCTCCCGGGTTTTACCCTGCCAACCGGCAACAACGGCCTGTTTCATCTGAGCAGCAAGGACGGTAGTGAACAAAACCTTGTAGCCGGTCGCGACTGGACCATCGGCACCATCGCTGCCAGCTCCACCCAGCGCTCGGACGGCATGCCCGCCAGACCGACTACCCAACTGCAGTTCGACCAGAATGATCCGGTCTCGACGAACAAGCGTGACCTGACACTGGCCTCGCGTCCGTCGCTGAACCTCAACGACAAGACCGTGCTGATCAACGTCAACGCGGTCGCCGGTGACGGCCCGGTCGGCGTACTGGCGCCCAACCGTGGCCAGGTTTCGTTCGACGTACCACGCGTACAGGGCCTGCCCGACACCAGCGTGCGCTCCAACCCGCACAAGTACCTGATCGAAACCAACCCGGCGCTGACCAACCTCAAGCAGTTCATGAGCTCGGACTACCTGCTGGGCAAGCTCGGCTACGACCCCGACACCAGCGCCAAACGCCTGGGTGACGGCCTGTTCGAGCAGCGCATGGTGCAGCAGGCCGTGGTCGCCCGCACCGGCCAGCGTTTCATCGACGGCCAGACCTCCGACGAAGCGATGTTCAAGTACCTGATGAACAATGCGGTCGCCAGCAAGGATCAGCTCAATCTGTCCCTCGGCGTGACCCTGACGGCTCAGCAAGTGGCGGCGCTGACCCACGACATCGTCTGGCTCGAAGAGCACGAAGTGAACGGTGAAAAGGTGCTGGTGCCGGTGCTGTACCTGGCCCAGGCCAACAACCGTCTGGCGCCGAACGGCGCGCTGATCCAGGGCGGTGACGTGACCCTGATCGCCGGTGGCGACCTGAACAACGCCGGCACCCTGCGTGCCTCCAACAATTTGTCGGCCGAGGCCGGCAACAACCTCACCAACACCGGCCTGATCGAAGCCGGCGAACGCCTGACCCTCAAGGCCGGCAACGACATCATCAACAAGTCCGGCGGCATTATCTCCGGCAAGGATGTCAGCCTGACCGCCACCAACGGCAGCGTGATCAACCAGCGTGACGTGACCAGTGTCGATGTCAGTGGCGGTGGCAATGTGTACCACCGCGACTATCTAAATAATGCCGCGCGGATCGAAGCAGCCAATGACCTGACGATCAAATCCGGCAAAGACATCAACAACATCGGCGGTGTGCTGCAAAGCGGCCGTGACATGACGCTCGACGCCGATCGCGACGTCAACATCACCTCGGTTCAGGATCGCAGCACCACAGGGCGGGGCAGTAGCTTCCTCAATCAGACCATTACCCAGCATGGCGCTGAAGTGAAGTCCGGGCGGGATCTGACGATCAGTGCCGATCGTGATGTGGCGGTTGTGGGCAGTCGGCTGGATGCGAAGCGGGATCTGAGTATCGATTCCGGTAACGACATCATCATCACCTCGGCGGCCAATGAAAGCGGCTACGTTGCGCGTGGCAAGAGGTTCGCCAACGAAACCCACAGCATCACTCAACAAGCATCCGTGCTGAACGCCGGACGCGATATCGCGCTGAACGCGGGCAATGATCTGGGCATCATCGCCAGTCGTATCAAGGCCGAGGAAAACGTCAGCCTGGATGCGGTTCAGGACATCACGGTTGCTTCCGCCAAGGACGAGAGTTCGTCCTACTACTACAAGAAGAAAAAAGGTTCGTTCGGGCGTAGCAAGACGACCGAGCGCCAAAGCTATGAAAGCGAGAACGTCGCCTCGGTGATCGAGGCGGGCCACGACCTCACCGTCAACACATCCAAGGATGAGGATGGCTCGGTCAGTCTCGATGGTGGACGCAACGTCACCATCATCGGCAGCCAGTTGAAGGCAGGTAATGACCTGGTGGTCGGTGCGACCAAAGACGTGGCCGTGCTCTCCGCCACTGAAGAGGCAGGCAACTACAGCAAGAAAACCAAGACCGGGCTGTTCGGCATGTCCAGCAGCGGCAAGAGCCAGCTGCAGACCACCGTCACCCAGATTGGCAGCGAACTCAACGCCGGCCGGGACGCAGTGGTGCTGGCTGGACGCGATGTGCGTCTGAACGCCAGCCAGATCAATGCCGATAACGATGCCGAGCTGCACGCGGGGCTGGTGGACAAGGAAGGCGACATCACCCTGTCGTCAGCCGACGATCAGGCCTACAGCCGCGCCGAGGAGTACAAGAAAAAGCTGGGCCTGTCGCTCAAGGACACCATCGGTCTGTTCGCGGGCACGCCGGGTGCGGGAGCTGACATCACGCTCAATGCATCGCACAAAAACGGGCGCGAGGTCATCAGCTCCAACAGTGTCGGCAGTCAGGTAAATGCCGGTCACGATGCAATTCTCAATGCGGCCCGTGACATCAACATCATCGGCAGCGGCATCAGTGCCGATAACAACGCTTCGCTTGACGCCGGACGCGATGTCAACGTGGTCGCGTCGATCGATAAGCAACGCAGCAATGAGTGGAAAACCGACAAGAGCTACGGCATCAAACAGACCATCGACAACAATGGATTCACTACGTTTGTCGGTAACGAGACGATCAAACACGGTGTCGACAGCAGTGGCTACACCGCTGCCGGTAGCTCCATCGATGCCGGGATGAACCTCAATGTAAATGCCGGTCGTGACATCAACCAGCAAGGCTCCGATTTTACGGCGGGAAACAATATCCGGCTTAAGGCCGACCGCGACATCAATATCGATGCCAAGGAAGAAGCCAGCGAAGTCACCATTCGTGACAGCGTGAAACGCAACGGGACGACCACGACGGTTGCCTACAACATCGGCAACACCATTGACGGCCTCAAAGGCACGGGCAAGGGTGAGGACGGGGTCAGCAAGGGCTCCAGCGTGCTGAAGTCGGTCGATACCCTCGATCAATTCTTCAGCGGGCCTAAGTTTGACGGACATGCCGGTGCTTCCAGCGTCAGTTCCAGCAGCACGCAGACCTCGGTGACTCAACGTCCGTCGACATTGTCGGCGGGAGGCGACATCACCGTTGATGCAGGGAACAACGTCAATGTGAGCGGCAGCCAGTTCAATGCCGGGCGTGACATCAACGTCAAGGGCAAAGACATCCGGTTCGATGTGGCCCACGGTTCCGAGAACGCCGAGGATCATTCGACCCAAAGCAAAGGCGGCGTGAAAGGCGGCACCACCGGCGGCTTCAAACTCGGTGTAGGGGTCAGCAACGCCGGTAACGTAGGCGAGTCCGCGCAGGGGACTTCGACGACCGCTCAGTTGAATGCTGGCGGCAGCATCAATCTGGATGCAAAAAACGATCTGACACTGGTGGGTACCCAGGTCACCGCAGAGCGTGACATCAAGCTTAAGGCCGGCAATGACCTGAACATCCTGTCGTCACAGAACGCCTACAGCAGCTCGAATGATCGACGCAGCTGGGGGGCCGAGGGCGGCATCATCTTTGGCCAGCAAGGTTTCGGCATCTATGGCTCGGCGAATGTGGGGATCGGTGACCTCAATAGTGAGGGTGTCAAGCAGCAGGAAGCCTATCTGTACGCCGGTAACAAACTGAGTTTCGAGAGCAAGGGCGACACCAACATCGCGGGCGCCACGCTGCGTGGTGATGAAGTCATCGGCGATGTCGGGCGAAACCTCACCGTGACGTCGGTGCCGAACACCGGCAAGGTCAGCGGACAAGAACTCGACTTGAGTATTACCGGCTCTTTCTATGGTGCGAGCGGTTCCGTTGGCTACGGCAAAACCACCGGTAAAACCAACTGGGTCGAAAACCAGACGGTCATCAATGGCAAGAGCAAAGTCGATATCCGCACCCAGGACCACACGCAGCTGGACGGTGCGGTCATCACGGCTGATAACGGCAACCTGAAGCTCGACACCGGAACCCTCGGCTACCGCAACATCACCGGCAAGGACAACGAGCACGGTTACTACCTCAATGTCAGCGGCAGTTATAGCCCGGGCGGTGATGCCCAAGCCGATAAGCCCAACAAAGGCATGGAGGGGGAGGCCAAGAAAAGCTGGGCGGTGGAAGGCTACAAATACGACAAGGATCGTGAGCAGACCCTCAATGCCACCGTCGGCGCGGGCCAGATCATCGTTCGCAACGACAAGGTCACCGGACAGGATTCCACGGTCGGGCTGAATCGGGATGTGAATAAGGCCTACGAGGTCACCAAGGATGAAGAGCATCGTACGGATCTGTATGTCAGCAGTAGTTCAATTGATGCAGTAAGACACCCAATTACCACGCTAGAAAACTGGGAAAAGAGCGTTGCTGACTTTACCCAGAATCAAAAGGATCAAGCGGCCCAGATAGCTCTGATTTTGAGCTCCATAGATAATGTCTGGAATGATATTCAGGCTCAGCACGTAGAAGCTGATGATGTTTCGAAAGGCTTAATTAAAAAGTTTGGAGAGAAACGCGCGCTCACCATTACCAAGAATCTGGTTCGCGCCGGGCTTGATCCAGAAATACTGGAAACCCTTGATCCTAAAATCGTCCAGGCGCTTGTCGATTTTGAGGCTCAAGCCGCGATCTACGATGGCAAGCTGCAGGACTGCATCAAAAACAATACGTGTAAGTTGAATCAACAGGATGGCTGGAAACCGGGACAGCTTCTTGAAATCGGTACAACGTTCACCGATGACCTTCCTCGAAATGCGGGTGAGGCATTACTCGCCCCGGTTGTTACTGCGTTAAAGCTTGCGGGCAAAGTTCCGCCAGAGCAACTTATGGCCATCTCGCTATCGATCCAGGCATTGATGGGGCCGTTCAAGCTGGTCGTAACTGTGACGGCGAGCGCGCTGAAAGGCCTAGTCAAAGAACAATACGATGAGGCTATGGAGAACGCAGCTATTGCGTTGGCAGCCAGGGTGACGGGTCGTACTCCGGATGACATGAGGTACCTTCACGAGAGCGACAAGTCGAACCCTGACAGCACGTTAAAGGGGGATCCATACGTGATGGCTACCAAGTTTCTACTTGGTGCTGTTTTGGATGGGGTTACCGGCTTAGGCATCAAGGCCGGCGGCCGAATTTTGGGTGTAAGTGGCGGCCCAGGACCTGGTAAGCCACATCTAGAGAGTGATAAGGGGCCAACATTACCTATCATTCCAGGTCGAGTGAAAACTCGTGTCAATTTAAAAAACTCCGGCATGGAGCATTTGATTTCTCGTCATCTTTCAGGTAAGTCGAATGCTAGCCAGTTTTCTCTCAGTGAAGCCGAAATTCGTACGCTTTTGCAGAGCAAAACGGTGATAGGCACGCCGATAACGAGAATAGTTGAGAGCAAGCAGGGGGAACGATATGTGCGTGAAGTTAATGTCGGCAGAGAGATTGGGACAGATAAATTCAATGACGGTAAAGGCACTCAAATAATGACCGTCATGACTGACAAATTTGGTAATTTGGTTACGGCGTTTCCGGGAGTGCTGGAATGATTTCGGATGAAAAACTGAAAAAGGAGTTGCTGGAGTCCAAGGAGTCGCTGTTTTCGGGGCAGACGAATACCGAATTGCTAAGGGTAATGCAGGAGAGTTTTCCAACCATAAATATCGCGTTTGTCCTAGACTGGATTCCTGAGCAGGCCGAAGATATTTACTGGGTGCTTGTTGACGCTTCACGGTTAGCGATTATTGAAATTCCTCGCTCAGTGAGCGGAATGTCGAACGGTCCATTAGTCGAAGTGTGGTCGGTTGAAAGTTATATTCGAAAAAAGCTATCCAAGGGAGAGCGAAGAAAGCTGATGGCTGCCATTGATCTTGTTCGTTCGGAAGTGTGAGTAAAAGGGGGGCAGATTTATTTGATTAAATAAATCTGCCCCGAATGGCACTTACTTAACATGTTTAGCATGCCCGTTTTTCCTGACCTCAGCC
>NZ_JASCAF010000005.1:0-46808 GCF_029967985.1 Pseudomonas sp. V88_4 | reverse complement strand
GTGGTGACGCCGTCCAGCGCGGTGATGGTGAAGGTGCCGCTTTGGGTCAGGGCTGGAGCATCAGGGCTGCTGCCGTCGCCGAGGTTTTTTTCGTAGACGGTGAGCTCGCCGCCATTCACGTCGAGGCCGTTGATGATCACCGGGTCGTCGTTGTTATGAATCTGCAAGACGAGGTTCGCGGTGCTGGTGTCGCCGTCGGCATCGGTGATGGTGTAGGTGAAAGTTTCGGTGCCGTTGCCGCCGCCGTGCAGGTTTTTGAAGTCCGCATCGTTGGTATTGAGCGTGTAGGTGTAGGTGCCGTTGGCGTTGAGCACCAGGGTGCCGTAAGTCCCGACAAAGGTACCGGGGGTAATCGGGCCGGCGTTTTCGCCGACGGGTACGCGGTCGGCGCCTTGCACGTCGTTGGTCAGCACGTTGCCGGTCAGCGTCAGTTGGGTCTCTGAGGCCGTGCCATTGTTGTCATCGAACGCTTTCGGCACGTCGTCAGTGATGTTGACGTCCAGCGTGCCGGTGGCCGTGTCGCCATTGCTGTCACCGGCGATCACGGTGAATTGTTCGCTGAGGTTGTTGGCGCCGTCGCCCGCTGCGTGGGTCTCGTTGCCGTTGAGGGTGTAGCTGTAACTGACCGTGCCGGTGGCCGGGTTGTAGCCGGTGATGGTCAGGGTGTTGCCCAGTTGCGTGGTGATCGATTGCGGGAAACCGATCGGCACGCCACCGACGATCACGTTGATACCGCCAATGCTCAGGCTGCTCAGACCGTCCGGCGCCGACACCGTGAAGCTGCCGGTCTGGGTCAGCGCACCAGGGTTGGCGGCGGAACCGTCGGGCAGATTGGCTTCGTTGAGATTCAATTCGCCACCGGCAACAGACAGCCCGGTGAGTGTGACCGGATTGTTGACTGGGGGTGGAGGCGGAACAATCGGGGCGGCCTGGCCGTCACCGTTGTCGATCACGGCATTAAGCCGCTCTTCGGGAAACTCGGGAATACCGTTGAAACCGGCGGTGGGGAAACCGATGACCGGATCGACCCGGCCCGCCACTTCAGTCAACAACACGAAACTGTGACCGCCACCCAGCGCGCCCGGCGCGCCACCGGTGGCTCCGGGGCCGGCCGCGGTCGCTTCGGCGGATTGGGTCGGGTCATCACCGGCGGCAATGGCTTTCTGGATCTGTTCGACGTCGGTCAGTTGCGACTCGCTCGGGGTCACCGCTTCCGGTGCATTGACGTGTGCCGCCTGATCGGCGAGCAACTGGCCGGTCATGGTCAGGCTGCTGTCGCGACCGAGGGTCAGCTCCTGGCCATTTTGCAGATGGACGGCAACCGCGCCCTCCGCGCCGGTGATCAATTGATCCCCTGCAAACAGCCGATCGCCTTCGACCAATGGGCGCCGACTGCCGTCTGCCGATTGAGCGAAAACCTGACCAATGACTTTAGTGACGGTCCCGATGAGCGTTGCCATGTGCATTCCTCCGCTGCCGACCACCGTCGGCGCTGGTTCGCGAAGCAGCCCATGGCTCAAGCGGGTTGTCGGGGCGACGCTCGCACCTCGACAGTTCGTTTCGCAGGTTGCGCAAATCCAGAAACGCCAGTGCCATCAAGCACTTGGAATCTCTATTCGATGCAGCACGCCCACTAGCGCTACGTAACGGTGGTGAATCACCTGAGTGACAAAAAACTGTCGCTCATCAGCCGCTACGCGTCCCTCCCCTTTAGCAGTACTTCGCCGTATGTCGCAAAGTGAGTGGAACTTTCCTCAAGCCTTTCTGTGCTCCCTAAAGCGCATAAAACAAAGGCTTTCGAGTGGAACAATGTGCTGGATTTGGCGAAGCGCATAAGTTTTTTTTGGCATAACCCTTATGAAAATTTTTTCTTAGCTACGCTTCAGGATGTTCTTAGCTCTGTTGTTACAGGCATGAAACGCTTTCTACTAAAAATATCGTCAATAAATTGGCGACAGCGAAACACCATCAGGACTCAGGGAGATGCACCCATGCGCGTACTAACCCCCCTCTGCAGCGCGGTTTTGCTGGCCATGGCTTGCAGTTCCCAAGCCCAGGCCATGAACCTCACCGAAGCGATCCAGAGCACCATCGCCACCCACCCGGAACTGGCCTCGCGCGTGGATGCGCGCCTGTCGGCTGATGAACAGGTGAAGGTCGCCAAGGGTGGCTTCTATCCGTCGGTGGATCTGAACGCTGCTTACGGGCGCGGTTACAGCGACAACACCAACACCCGGGCCTTCGGTAACCACCACACCGAAATCCTCAATTACACCCAGTCCGAACTGCGGCTGCGGCAGATGCTGTTCGACGGTTTCAACACTGCAAACGAAGTCGAGCGCACCAAGGGCGTTTCCAACTCGCGCGCCTATTACGCCCAGGGCACCGCCCAGGATCTGGCCCTGCGCACCATCGAGGTCTACCTTGAAGTGCTCAAGCGCCGTGAACTGGTGACCCTGGCCAAGAACAACCTGCAGGCGCACTTGCGTGTCAACGACCAGATCGGCCTGCGCACCGAGCGCGGCGTGGGCAGCACCGCCGACTCCGATCAATCGGTCGCCCGTAAGGCGCTGGCCCAGAACAACCTCGACACCGCCGAAGTCGATCTGGCCGACGCCGAGTCGAACTTCTACAGCGTGGTCGGGCGCATGCCCGATGAGCTGGAAGCACCCGTCTCGACCCGCGGCGAATTGCCCGCCACCCTGCCCGAAGCCCAGCAGAGCATGGTCGAGAACAACCCGTACCTGAAATCCGCCCAGGCCGACGTGCAATCGGCCGAGAGCCAGTATGAAGTTGCCAAGTCGCCGTTCTATCCACGCTTCGACGCAGAAGCCGCCGTCGGCGCCAACAACAACGTGCAGGGCGACGAGGGCCACGACAACGAATGGCGGGTCGGCGTGGTGATGAACTACAACCTGTTCCGTGGCGGCAGCGACAAGGCGCGACTGGCCTCCGACGCGCACCAGATCAACCAGGCGATGGACATCCGCAACAATGCCCTGCGCCAACTCAACGAGAACATTCATCTGGCGTGGAACGCCATGCTCAACGCCAGGAAACAGACCCCGACCGCCCGCGAATATGCCGAGACCACCAAGCGTGTGCGGGCTGCGTATCAGGATCAGTTCGGCCTCGGTCAGCGCACCCTGCTGGACGTGCTCGACAGTGAAAACGAGCTGTACAACGCCAACCGTCGCTACACCGAAATCCGCTACACCGAGGAATACTCGATGTACCGCGTGCTGGCGAACATGGGCCAGTTGTTGAGCAAGCAACGGGTGGTGCTGCCGGCCGATGCGATTGCCGCGAACGAGGTGAAGAACGAAGCGCGCTTGCCTGAACTGAAGTAGTCCCGATGATGTAGTGCCAGGGGAGCGATCAATATGACCAGCATGCAACCCGGTAACACCGGGATCGATCCGCGGCTGAGCTTCGATGACCCGTTGCTCGACGGTCTGTTGATCCTCTGCAAGCTCCACGGCGCGACGGTCAGTCGCGCCAGCCTGAGCGCCGGGCTGCCCCTGAACAAACAACGCCTGAGCCTGGACCTGCTGCCCCGCGCCGCAGCCCGGGCCGGGTTGCAGGCGCGGTTACTGCGCCGGGAACTCAAAGACATCTCACCGCTGAACCTGCCGGTGCTGTTGCTGCTGGGCAACGGGCGCACGGCAGTGCTGCGGCGTTTTAGCGAAGATGGCAAGGCGCTGATCCTGCCCAGTGAAGCCGACGGCGGCGAGCAATGGGTCAGCCGTGAAGAACTCACCGAACACTACAGCGGCCAGGCCTTGTTCGCCCGGCCACGGCATGAACTGGAAGACCTGCGCTCGCCATTGGTGCCACGGGTGCAGGCGTGGTTTCGCGACACCCTGAAGCTGTCGAAATGGCTGTACAGCGACGCGATCCTCGCCAGTTTCCTGATCAACCTGCTGGGCCTGATGGTGCCGCTGTTCGTCATGCAGACCTACGACCGCGTGGTGCCGAACCAGGCCACGTCGACCCTGTGGGTGCTGGCCATCGGGCTGTTGATCGGCACCGGGTTCGAACTGGTGCTGCGGGTGGTGCGCGCGCACCTGCTGGACACCGCCGGCAAGAAGACCGACGTGATCCTTTCCGCGACTTTATTCGAGCGCATCACCGGCATGGCGATGAAGGCCCGGCCAGCGACCATCGGCGGCTTCGCCCAGAGCATTCACGACTTTCAGGGCCTGCGGGAATTCCTCACCGCCGTCACCCTGACCAGCCTGATCGATCTGCCCTTCGTGGTGTTGATGCTGGTGGTGATCGGCCTGCTCGGTGGCTGGCTGGTGGTGATTCCGCTGCTCGCGTTTCCGATCACGATCGTGTTCGCGATGATCATTCAGGCCCGCCTGCGTGACACCGTGCAGAAAAGCCTGAGCCTCGGCGCCGAGCGTCAGGCGTTGCTGATCGAAACCCTCGGCGGCCTGGAAACCCTCAAGGCGTGCAGCGCCGAGAGCGAGCGCCAGCATAAATGGGAAAGCACCCACGGCGCCCTCACCCGCCTCGACAGCCACGCCCGTAATCTCTCGGCGCTGGCCACCAACGGCACGCTGTTCATCCAGCAGTTTTCGGGGATGGCAACGATTGTGGCCGGGGTCTACAGCATCATCGCCGGTAACCTCAGCGTCGGTGCGCTGGTGGCCAGTTACATGCTCGGCAGCCGCGTGCTCGCGCCGCTGGGCCAGATCGCCGGGCTGATTACCCGCTACCAGCAAGCGCAACTGACCATGAAAAGCACCGACGCGTTGATGTCCCTGCCTCAGGAGCGCGACGGCAAACAACGACCGCTGGAGCGCACGCAACTGCAAGGGGGACTCGACGCCAACGCGGTGACCTTCCACTACAACGGCCAGAACACCCCGGCCCTGAGCAACGTCAGCTTCAGCGTCAAACCCGGCGAGCGGATCGGCATCATCGGCCGCAGCGGCTCGGGCAAAAGCACCCTGGCGCGGCTGGTGATGGGCTTCTACGAACCGGAAGAAGGCCAGTTGCTGCTCGACGGCCTCGACCTGCGGCAACTGGATGTCGCCGACCTGCGCCAGCAGATCGGCTACGTCGCCCATGACCTGCCGCTGCTGGCCGGCAGCCTGCGCGACAACCTGACCCTCGGCGCCCGCTATATCAGCGATTCGCGGATGCTCGAAGTGGCTGAACTGACCGGCGTCACCGAGCTTGCACGGCAGCACCCGCAAGGCTTCGACCGGCCGGTGGGCGAGCGCGGGCAATTGCTCTCCGGCGGCCAGCGCCAGGCGGTGTTACTGGCGCGGGCGCTGCTGCTCGACCCGCCGATCATGCTGCTCGACGAACCCACCAGCGCCATGGACAACAGCAGCGAAGACGTCCTGCGCCAGAAGCTGCACGGCTGGGTGCAGGGCAAAACCTTGCTGCTGGTCACCCACCGCACCTCGATGCTGAGCCTGGTGGACCGGTTGCTGGTGCTGGACAACGGCCGGATCGTCGCCGACGGTCCGAAAGAAGCGGTCATCGATGCGCTGCGCAAGGGCCGGGTCGGCTCGGCAGCGGTCTAGGAGTTGCCCCATGTCTGCTTCCTCCTCTTCAAAACCGCGCGGTTATTTCGACAGCTTCGGTAAAAGCGCCGAAGCCGAATTCATGCCGGAAACCGCCGGCGCCTCGCTGCAGGACTCGCCACGCTGGTCGCGCATCACCGTGTGGCTGGCGGCGGCGCTACTGATCAGTGCGCTGGTCTGGGCCAAGTTCGCGGTGTTGCAGGAAGTGACCATGGGCGAAGGCAAGGCGATTCCGTCGAGCAAGGTCCAAGTGATCCAGAACCTTGAGGGCGGGATCGTCACCGAGATCTTCGTGCGCGAAGGGCAGATGGTCGACAAGGGCGACAAACTGCTGCGCCTGGACGACACGCGGTTTCTGTCGAACAAGGGTGAGAGCGAGGCCGATCGTTATGCCTTGACCGCGCAGGTCGAACGCTTGTCCGCCGAAGCCGAAGGCCGGCCATTCAAGCTCTCGGACGAAGTGATCGCCAAGGCCCCGCAAGTGGCCGAGGACGAGCGTTCGCTGTACGAACAACGGCAGCGGCGGCTGGCCAGCGAACAGAGAACCCTCAGCGAACAGCTGCGGCAGAAGACTCAGGAGCTGGCGGAGTTTCGCTCGAAACAGGGTCAGTACAGCTCAAGCCTGGCGTTGGTGAATCAGGAAATGAACATGTCCGAACCGCTGGTCAAGACTGGCGCCGTGTCGCCGGTGGAGATCCTGCGGCTCAAGCGCAGTGCCGTGGAAATCCGCGGTTCCCTGAACGCCACGACACTGGCCATTCCCCGCGCCGAATCGGCCATCGCCGAGATCCGCAGCAAGATCGACGAATCGGAACAGACTTTCCGCTCCGAAGCGGCCAAGGAGCTCAACGAGAAACGTACCGACCTGTCGAAAATCACTGCTTCGAGCATCGCCATCGACGACCGCGTCAGCCGCACCACGGTGACCTCGCCGGTGCATGGGGTGATCAAGCAAATGAAGGTCAACACCATCGGCGGCGTGGTGCAGCCGGGCAGCGACATGGTGGAAATCGTGCCGCTGGAAGACAACCTGCTGATCGAAGCCAAAGTCCGGCCGCAGGACGTGGCGTTCCTGCATCCGGGCCAGAAAGCCATGGTCAAGTTCAGCGCCTACGATTACACGATCTACGGCGGGCTGAGCGCCAAGCTTGAGCTGATCGGCGCCGACACCATCACCGACGACAAGGGCAACAGCTTCTACCTGATCCAGGTGCGTACCGACAAAAACCATTTGGGCGGGGATGTGAAACCGTTGCTGATCATTCCGGGGATGGTGGCGACGGTGGACATTATTACCGGGGAGAAAAGCGTGCTGGATTACCTGCTCAAACCGGTGTTGAAAGCCCGGACCGAGGCGATGCGCGAGCGCTAGTGATGATCCGGACTTTGCGGTGAATAATCTGACCCCATCGCTGGCAAGCCAGCTCCCACAGGCTTTGTAGTGGTCACAAACTTTGTGTACGACACGGACACTGTGGGAGCTGCGGTGCGACGATTCGACTTGCCAGCGATGGGGCCGATAAGAACACCGCTTACTTTCCAGAATGATTGCGCTGGAAAGTCGCCTCCCCCATCGCCGCAATCTGCCCTTCGATCAACGCCTCGAACGGCTTGAGCAACGGCTCGAAAGAGGCCGGCGCTTCCAGCGTCTGCAACGCCTGAACAATCGCCTCAATCGTCGACAACGCCCCCGGCTCCGGTGCCTTGCGCAGCCGATACCGTGAAACTCCGCCCTCGGCCAGCGTCACCCGTGGCAACGCCGCCAGCAAGGGATTGAGGTGCAACATCTTGCGCGCCTTGCGCCACGTGCCGTCCGGCACCACCAGCAACAGCGGTTCATCGGACGCGGCGTAAGCCTGCATCGGTTGCGCATCGTCCGCCGGAAACAACAACCGTGCCCGATACCCCGGTCGGTTCAGCAGCGCGGGCAAATCCTCGAAAACCTCGCCGACGATCAGTTCGGCATTGTTCAACCCGAGCGCCGCCAGCCGAGCCGTGTTGAGTGCGTGATTGACCTCGCTCGGGTGCTGCAACAGCAACACCCGGGTGCGGCTGTCGAGGCTGGGGATCAGCGGGCACAGGCAATGGGTTTGTGGGCGCAGGCAGCGCGGGCATTGGGGTCTGGACATTGTCTTATGCCTGATTGAGCTGCGCTTTGAGCAGATCGCGGAAAGTCTGGATCAGCGGCTCGCGGCTGCGGCCACGGCGCATGATCATGGAAAATGGCGCCTGATAGCCGAAGGTTGCCGGCAGCAAAACCCGCAGGTCGCCCTTGTCGGCCCAGGCCTGGGCGTAGTGCTCCGGCAGGTAACCGATGTAGGCCCCGGACAGCACCAGAATCAGCTGCGCTTCCATACTTTCCACGGTCGCGGCGCTGTGTTTGAAGCCGTGGCGCGCCAGTTCGGCCTGGCTCCAGTAACCGCGCCCGACCATGCGTTGCTGGGTAATGACCTGTTCGGGAATCCGCCGTTCGTTGAACAGCGGGTGCCGGTTGCTGCAATACAGCCAGTGCTGTTCGCGATACAGCGGCATGTACACCAGACCGCTCATGCGTGTGGAGAACGCGCCGATCGCCAGATCGAGGCGGTTGTCCTGCACACCGAGTTGCAGTTCATACGGGCTCATCACCGACAAGTGCAAATGCACCGCCGGGTGTTCCTGGCTGTAGGCACCGATGGCTTCGGCGAACGGCAGGGCCTTGTCGCTGACCGTCGAGTCGATCACCCCGAGGTTGAGCGTGCCGCGCAGTTCTCCCTTGAGTGCTGCCGCGTATTGCTCGAAACCTTCGAGCTCGGCGAGCAGGCGCAGGGTTTCCTGATGGAACAGTTCGCCCTTGCTGGTCAGGCTGAAACCACCGCGCCCGCGATGGCACAGCACCAGACCCAGCGCGGCCTCGAGCTGGCTCATGTAGGTGCTGATCGCCGAGGTCGACAGGTTGAGTTCCTGCTGCGCGTTGGCAAACCCCTGATGGCGCACGACGCTGACGAAGATGCGCAACAGTTTCAGGTCGGGTAAAGCGTTGGCCATGGGTTACTCCCGGCAGTAGAGATGTGTCGCTTGATCAATCGAACCCTCACCCCAGCCCTCTCCCGGAGGGAGAGGGAGCCGACCGAGGGGTTCTCAGGATCTACATCGACCTGAAACATCGAGTCGAACTCAGGCCCGTCTCGAGGCGATCCGGTGTCGAGCGCCGGGTTTGAAAGCTATGAATATCAGCTCCCTCTCCCTCCGGGAGAGGGCTGGGGTGAGGGCAGCAATGTTCAGCCAGGCAAGAATCCCGAGACCGCAAAGTCTAATCCCAGCGTCGCTATTAGTTTAGAAAAATCTGAACTAAGTATTTGCCCGTAGCGATTCTTCCGCCCCACTACATTTCGCAGAATCGGCCCACAGCGGTGCCCGTGACCTTGCGAATGCGGTGCGCCGACATAAATAAAACAAAGACGATGAGGCCCTACCCGTGGACAAGATTCTTCACCAACCACTGGGCGGCAACGAAATGCCGCGCTTCGGCGGCATCGCCACCATGCTCCGACTCCCCCATGTACCGACCGCTGCCGGCCTGGACGCTGCCTTCGTTGGCGTGCCGCTGGACATCGGTACTTCGCTGCGCCCCGGCACCCGCTTCGGGCCGCGCGACATCCGCACCGAATCGGTGATGATCCGCCCGTACAACATGGCCACCGGCGCTGCGCCGTTCGACTCGCTGTCGGTTGCCGACATCGGTGACGTAGCGATCAACACCTTCAACCTGCTCGACGCCGTGCGCATCATCGAAGAGGCCTACGACAACATCCTCGAGTACAACGTGATCCCGATGACCCTGGGTGGCGACCACACCATCACCCTGCCGATCCTGCGTGCGATCCACAAAAAGCACGGCAAGGTCGGTCTGGTACACATCGACGCCCACGCTGACGTCAACGATCACATGTTCGGCGAGAAGATCGCTCACGGCACGACCTTCCGTCGTGCGGTCGAAGAAGGTCTTCTGGACTGCGACCGTGTGGTGCAGATCGGTCTGCGGGCGCAGGGCTACACCGCTGACGACTTCAACTGGAGCCGCGATCAGGGTTTCCGCGTGGTGCAGGCCGAAGAGTGCTGGCACAAGTCGCTGGAACCGCTGATGGCCGAAGTCCGCGAGAAAGTCGGTGGCGGCCCGGTGTACCTGAGTTTCGACATCGACGGCATTGACCCGGCCTGGGCGCCTGGCACCGGCACCCCGGAAATCGGTGGTCTGACGACCATTCAGGCGATTGAAATCGTTCGCGGCTGCCAGGGCCTCGACCTGATCGGCTGCGATCTGGTAGAAGTCTCGCCCGCTTATGACACCACCGGCAACACCTCGCTGCTGGCCGCCAACCTGCTGTACGAAATGCTCTGCGTACTGCCGGGCGTGGTCCACCGCTGAGGGTCGGGTCATGAACGAACGTGATCAGGTTCTGAAAGCGGCCGCCGATCTGGTGTCCGCCTTCGCCCGCAACGATCGCGAAGCCTACTTCGGCGCGTTCAGCGCCGATGCGAGCTTCGTGTTCTACACCCTCGAACAGCCCCTGCTGTCGCGCGATGCCTATCAGGCGTTGTGGGACAGCTGGCGCGCCGAGGATGGCTTCGAGGTGCTGTCCTGCACCTCGAGCAACGCCTTCGTCAGCCTGCAGGGTGACGTGGCGATTTTCATCCATGACGTGGCCACCGAGCTGCGCATGCAAGGGGAGCAACACTTCAGCCAGGAGCGCGAGACGATTGTTTTCCGCAAACAAGCGTCGAGCCTAGAACAACAAGGCCATTGGCTGGCCTGCCACGAACATTTGTCCGCAATGCCGGAAGGGCTGCCACCCCCTTAGCCAAACAGGTGACGCTCACGCACGATGAGCGCGCCTTTATGATCGGAGCAGATCATGAATAACAACAACAACGACCAAAGCCTTACGCAGATTGAAACCCACGGGGTCGAACAGATCCCGGACAACGAACGCACCGCCGGTCCCGTGGACTTGTTCCGCATGATCTTTGGCGGCGCGAATACCTTTGCCACCGCCGTGCTCGGCAGTTTCCCGGTGCTGTTCGGCCTGTCCTTTCAGGCGGGCGTCTGGGCGATTGTCTCGGGCGTGCTGCTCGGCTCGCTGATCCTCGCACCGATGGGCCTGTTCGGTCCGCTCAACGGCACCAACAATGCCGTGTCGTCCGGTGCGCACTTCGGCGTGCACGGGCGGATCGTCGGTTCGTTCCTGTCGCTGCTGACTGCCATCGCCTTCTTCTCGCTTTCGGTGTGGAGTTCGGGGGATGCGTTGATCGGTGGTGCCAAACGCCTGATCGGCCTGCCGGAAACCGACCTGACCCTGGGCCTGGCCTACGGTCTGTTCGCGATTCTGGTGCTGACCGTGTGCATCTACGGTTTCCGCTTCCTGTTGTGGGTAAACAAGGTCGCGGTGTGGAGCGCGAGCCTGCTGTTCCTGCTGGGCATCTTCGCCTTCGCCGGTCCTTTCGATTCGCACTACGCCGGTACCGTCAGCCTCGGCCAGCCGGGCTTCTGGGCCGCGTTCATCGGCGCCGCGCTGGTGGCGATGAGCAACCCGATTTCCTTCGGTGCGTTCCTCGGCGACTGGGCCCGCTACATCCCGCGTGAGACCTCGCGTCAGCGGATCATGGCGGCGGTGATTTTCTCGCAGATCGCTACCTTCATCCCGTTCCTGTTCGGCCTGACCACCGCGACCATCGTGGCGATCCAGGCGCCGGACTACATCGCGGCCAACAACTACGTCGGCGGTCTGCTGGCGGTGTCGCCGAGCTGGTTCTTCCTGCCGGTGTGCCTGATTGCAGTAATCGGCGGGATGTCCACCGGCACCACGTCGCTGTACGGCACCGGGCTGGACATGTCCAGCGTGTTCCCGCGTCTGCTGTCGCGAGTCAAGGCGACGTTGCTGATCGGCGTGCTGTCAATTGCCTTCATCTTCATCGGGCGCTTCGCGGCGAACCTGGTGCAGAGCGTGTCGACCTTCGCCGTGCTGATCATCACCTGCACCACCCCATGGATGGTGATCATGATCATCGGCCTGGTGGTGCGTCGCGGCTTCTACTGCCCGGACGACCTGCAAGTGTTCACGCGCGGCGAGCAAGGTGGACGTTACTGGTTCAGCCACGGCTGGAACTGGCGTGGTCTGGGCGCGTGGATTCCGAGCGCGGCGGTCGGGCTGTGCTTCGTCAACCTGCCGGGGCAGTTCGTCGGCCCGCTCGGTGAACTGGCCGGCGGCATCGACATCAGCCTGCTGGTGACCCTCGGTCTGGCCTCGGTGATGTACCTGATGTTGCTGAGCCTGTTCCCGGAACCGGCGCTGGTCTACGGCCCGAAGGATCCCCGCAGCAAAGGCGCGCATGCGCCGGCTGAAGCGGCGCTGCGTCAGGCTGCCTGAATAAACGAATTGCCTGTGGGGGTCAGCCCTCTCCCACAGTGTTCCACCCCATAAAAAAGACAATCGGAGACACGCCATCATGGCTTTGGATTTATTCGTCGTCCTCATCTACGCCGCCGGCATGCTCTTGCTCGGCTACTTTGGCATGCGCAAGGCCAAGACCAACGAGGACTTCCTGGTCGCCGGGCGTAACCTCGGGCCAAGCCTGTACATGGGCACCATGGCCGCGACCGTTCTCGGTGGCGCGTCCACCGTCGGCACCGTGCGTCTGGGCTACGTGCACGGCATTTCCGGTTTCTGGCTGTGCGCGGCGCTGGGTTGCGGCATCGTGGCGCTGAACCTGTTCCTGGCCAAGCCGCTGCTGAAACTGAAGATCTACACCGTTACCCAGGTCCTGGAAAAACGCTACAACCCGATGGCCCGCTCGGCGAGCGCGGCGATCATGCTGGCCTACGCGCTGATGATCGGCGTGACCTCGATCCTCGCCATCGGCACCGTGCTGCAAGTGCTGTTCGGCCTGCCGTTCTGGGTCTCGGTACTGCTCGGCGGTGGCGTGGTGGTGGTGTACTCGGCCATCGGCGGCATGTGGTCGCTGACCCTGACCGACATCGTCCAGTTCATCATCAAGACCGTCGGCCTGATGTTCATCCTGTTGCCGATCTGCCTGTACCGCGTCGGCGGCTGGGACGAACTGGTGCTGAAGCTGCCGGCGGCGGCATTCAACTTCACCACCATCGGCTGGGACACGATCATTACCTACTTCATGATCTACTTCTTCGGCATTCTGATCGGTCAGGACATCTGGCAACGGGTGTTCACCGTCAAGAACGAAAAAGTGGCTCAGTACGCCGGTAGTTTCGCGGGCATCTACTGCATCCTTTACGGTCTGGCCTGCGCCCTGATCGGCATGGCTGCACACGTGCTGATCCCGGATCTGGACAACGTCAACAACGCCTTCGCCGCGATCGTCAAACTGTCGCTGCCGGACGGTATCCGTGGTCTGGTGATCGCCGCTGCCCTGGCTGCGATGATGTCCACCGCCAGCGCCGGCCTGCTCGCCGCCGCCACCACCCTGACCGAAGACCTGCTGCCGAAACTGCGTGGCGGCAAACAGTCGAGCCTGGGGGTGAACCGTCTGTTCACCCTGCTGACCGGTGTGGTGGTGCTGGGCATCGCGCTGGTGGTCAACGACGTGATCAGCGCACTGACCCTCGCTTACAACCTGCTGGTGGGCGGCATGCTGATACCGCTGATCGGTGCGATCTTCTGGAAACGCGCGACCACCGCCGGCGCCATCGCCAGCATGGGCCTGGGTTTCGCCACGGCACTGCTGTTCATGTTCAAGGATGGTCTGGATGCCAACACCCCGATCTACTACAGCCTGGCTGTGGGGCTGGTGAGTTTTGTGGTGGTCAGCCTGTTTTCCCGTCGCCCTGCCGCGGTGGCCAGCGCGGTCTAAGCTCGCTATAACGACTTGATGCTTTCTTCGGCGGGTGTGGCGTCGGTTGCCACACCCGTTTTTTTCGTCTGGAGAAAATGCTTGATGAAGATTGTTTCTCGCGATCAGTGGTTCGAAGTGCAAACCCTGAGCGACGGCATTCGGCTGATTCACGAGCCGTTCATCCGCCCGTTCTACCGATGCAACCTGTGGCACGTTCAGGGCCGGGACAAGGATCTGTTGCTCGACAGCGGTTCCGGGCTGGTCAGCCTGCGCGAGCAACTGCCGTGGCTGACCGAGCGGCCGCTGGTGGCGGTGGCCAGTCATTGCCATTTCGATCACATTGCCGGACATCACGAATTTGCCGAACGACTGGTCCATCCGGCCGAGGCGGACATTCTGGCGGCGCCGGATGGTGAGAATGATCTGAGCCGGGCCTTCGTCGGCGACGACATGTTCGAGGCGCACCCGGATTGCCCATTGTGCTACGCCGAATACCGGGTCAAGGCCGCGCCGGCCACCGGGTTTGTCGAGGATGGCGATGTGCTGGACCTGGGCAACCGCACGTTGCAGGTGCTGCACACGCCGGGCCATTCACCGGGCGGAATCAGCCTCTACGAAGCGGCCAGCGAAACCCTGTTCAGTGGCGACATCATTTACGACGGGCCGCTGATCGAGGACGCCTACCATTCCAACCTCGACGACTACGCTGCCAGCCTGCGCCGTTTGCATGAGTTGAAGATCCGCACGGTGCATGGCGGGCACTTCGGCAGTTTTTCCGGAGAGCACCTGCACGGGATGATTGACGAATGGTTGCGCCGGCACGCCTGAGGCCTGCTGTACTCAGGTCAGCCCCACCACTTTTGAACATCTGCCATGAGAAGAGCTGCCGTACGTGCTGCCGTGCACCGGTTCATCCTGCGTCTGTTGGAAAATCGTGAATTCGACGACCACACCAGCCTCGCGCAACTGGGACTGGAAAAAGCGGATATCGAAGATCTGATCTTCCACCTGGAAGATGAATTCGGACTGACGGCCTTCACCGCCGAAGAGGACCGGATGCTCAAGACTGCGAAAACCGTGAATGACCTGAGCCGGTTTCTGATGGAAATCGGGCGTCACTGAAAACAAAAGATCGCACCCCGACCGCCACTCCATGGAGTGACGACCGGGTGCGATCTTTTGTCGTTTAAAACCTTTGACCCTTCAAAGCTGGGCATTACCGCCGACGTGGCTGACGCCGACGCTGTTCGTCATCGGTGCGAATCGGGACCGGTTGCAGAGGCGGTTCGATCAAGCCGAGGGCAACACCCAAATCGTGCAGCCAGTTTTGAATTTTCTCTTTCATCGTCATGCCCCCTTCAGGGTGGTGCTGAGCGTCCGGAATTCTGAGGCCGCTTCGCACTGATAATAGTCCGAAGTCCTACGCAATGCTCGGCCAAATCCGCAATGATCTGTTACTGAATTGATCCAAATCCCTGACCGTTCGTTCAAGCCGTTTCCCGCACGTCTTCGCCAGCCACGGGATAGAGCGCCTGCTGCTGTTCGATCCAGGCATTGAGGTTGGCACCGACCATGCCCCGCCGCCACATGAGCCATGTTGTCGCACTGGCGAAAGGCTCGGCCAGCGGGTGCACCGCCACGCTTTCGCGCCCCGGCAGGCTGGCGAGCATCGACTCCGACATCAGCGCCACGCCGCTGCCGGCAATCACGCAGGCGAGCATGCCCTGATAGGACTCGATCTCCATCGCCCGGCCCATCGCCGCCTGATAATGCGCGAACCACGCTTCCAGTCGCGCGCGGTAGGCACATCCATGACGGAAGGTGAACACCGCCCGACCTTCGACATCCCTCGCGCTGCGTATCGGCGGGTGATCGGCCTCGCTGATCAGCACCAGCCGCTCGTTGCACAGCGCCACCCCGTCGATCCCGGCCAGTTGCGGCGGGCCGTCCACCAGTGCCGCATCGAGGCGACCGGTGAGCAGGCCTTCAAGCAGTTCACCACTGGGTCCGGACTGCACCTGAAGATTCACCGCTGGATATTGCTTGTGATACCGCGCCAGCAGCGCCGGCAAATGGATCGCGGCGGTGCTGTACAGCGTGCCGAGCACGAAATCCCCCGCCGGTTGCCCGCCCATCACCGCCGCACTGGCCTGATCGCGCAAGGCGAACAGTTTGCCGGTGTAGTCCAGCAGGACTTTTCCCGCAGGCGACAACTGCAAACGCTGACGTTCACGGACGAACAGTTCGACACCCAGTTGCTCCTCCAGCTGTTTGAGCCGGGTCGACAGGTTCGACGGCACGCGGTGCAAACGTTCGGCGGCACGGGTGATCGAGCCCTCCTCCGCCACGGCCTGGAAGATCCGCAATTGGCTGAATTCCACGACCTTTCTCCTGAACTGAACAAGTTACTCACTATTATTCAATTTTAAAGAAAGTCAATCAGTCCTAGCCTGACGGTCATTGAACCTCCAACGGAATTCAGACCATGTCCCCGCTGATTCGCTTATCCGCCTGTTTCATTGCCCTGATGACGGCCATGGGCATCGGGCGTTTCGCCCTCACCCCGCAACTGCCGCACCTGCTCAGCGAAGGCCAGATCGACCTGACCACCGCCGGTCTGATTGCGGCGGCCAATTACCTCGGTTACCTGCTCGGCGCGGTGGATGCGATGTTTTCCCGGCGGCCGGATCAAGTGCAGCGGCGCCTGCATGGTGGCTTGTGGTTGTGTGTGTTGCTGACGCTGGCATCGTTTTGGGCCAACGGTTTCTGGTCGCACCTGCTGCTGCGTTTCGGCACGGGTGTGGCGAGTGCCTGGGTGCTGGTGATGATTACTGCGCTGAGTCAGCCGCTGGCTGCGGCGGCGGGGCGTCCACGGTTGGGCGCGCTGGTGTTTGCTGGACCGGGGCTGGGGATTTTTCTGACGGGGTTGCTGGCGCTGTTCTCACATCTGGCGCGGCAGACTTCCGCCACCTTGTGGCTGATCTATGCCGCCGTGGCACTGCTGATGTTGCTGGGGATCGTACGGATCCTGCCGCAACCGGGTGTCGGTGTGTCGGCCGCGCCGACTGCGGTCGGTTCGTCAAATCGTGGAATTGGACGTTTGGCAGTGGTGTATGCCTTGTATGGCGTGGGCTACATCATCCCGGCCACGTTTCTGTCGCAGATGGCTAACGCGCAGTTTCACGGACAGTGGCAGGCGGATCTGTTCTGGCCGTGCTTCGGACTCGGCGCCGCCATTGGCGTGTTTCTGGTGAGTTTGCGTCGGCACGATCCGGATACCACCCGGCACTGGCTGATGGCGACGTTATGGCTGCAAGCCGCCGGTGTGTTCGCTTGCCTGCTGGGCAGCGGCCTCGGCCTGGCACTCGGTGTGATCCTCTGCGGCACGCCGTTCCTGGCCTGCATGCAACTGGTGATGCAACGCTCCCGGGAACTGGCGCCCCACGCCACCCAGCGCAACGCCGGCCTGCTCACCGCGTGCTTCGCCGTCGGTCAGCTCAGCGGGCCGTTGCTGGCGGCGGTCAGCAGCCATTTCAGCGGTGGCCTGCAACCGGCGCTGGTGATCGCCGGCAGCGGCCTGCTGATTGCCGGCGGTCTGGCGTGCAAATCCGTTACGGCTGACCGAGGGCTTTGCGCAAACGCCGACGCACCCACTGTTCCGCGCTGACGAAGGTGATGCCGAGCAACACCAGCACGGCGCCGATGATGAAGTTCAGGCTCAACTCTTCGCCGAGCAACACCACGCCGAACGTGACGCCGAACAACGGCGTCATGAAGGAAAACACCGCGAGGTTGGCCGCCAGATAACGGCGCAGCAGCCAGAACCAGGTCAGGTAACTGAAGAACGACACCACCAGCCCCTGGAACAGCACGCTGCCCACGGCTACGGCGGTCAGGCTGACGTGGGTGATCTGGCCGCTGAGCAGCGCGATCAGCAACAGGCCGATGAAGCCGACAATCAGCTGGTAAAAAAGCGTCAGCGTCACCGGCGCTTCCGACAGACGCGAGGCGCGCACCACCACGGTGGTCGCGCCCCAACTGGCACCGGCCAGCACGCCGAGGGCATCGCCCATCAACATCCGGCGGTCGAGGTTGTCCCACGACACACCGCCGGCAAACGCCACGGCGATCCCGACGAATGCCATGAAGATCCCCAGCCATTGCACCGGCCGCAAGCGCTCGCTCGGCAACAGGAAATGCACGCCCAGCGCGGTGAAAATCGGCGCGGTGTAGAGGAACACCGACATGTGCGCCGCCGTGGTCAACTGCAAGCCTTCGGAGATGAACAGGAACTCCAGACCGAACAAGGCACCGGCCAGCAAGCCGCCGCGCCAAGTGTTGCCGACCTGATCCCAGCCGCCCTTCCAGCAGATCAGCACTCCTACCAGCAACGCGGAAATCCCCGACCGCCCCGCCGCCTGCATCACCGGCGCAATGTCGGTCGCCGCCCATTTGATCATCACCTGCTGCACACCCCAGATCAGGCACAGGCCGATCATCACTTGCAGGGCGAACCCGTCGGCACTGCGCCGACTGACGCTCACCTCGACACCTCGAACACACACGACATGGCAGTTTTTCCAATGGTCAAACAATGCCCCGGCTCTTTGTCCGGGGCGAAAAATAGTGAGGGGATTATTAACCAGTCAGCCAGAAAAAGCCGTCTGAAAAAGACATTTGATGCTTCTGCAACGTCAGCGGCGAATGGCTCACGGCTGCGCCGTCAATCGCTGGCAAGCCAGCTCCCACAGATGATGTGAAGGTTCTGCAAACCTGAACACGACACAGACTTTGTGGGAGCTGGCTTGCCAGCGATGGCGTCAGTTCAGGCGACCGAAATCAACGGACTGATCTACCAACCCGGCCGGTCACAAAAAATCCGACCATACAGGCCAGCGCCGTGGCAAACGTCCCCCAGGCCCAATCCATCAGCGACACCTGTGCTGACCAGCCGCGCAAGGTCGCCCAGTTGGTCAGGTCATAAGTGCCATAGGCAACCAGCCCGAGCAGCGCCCCCATCCGGGCGGCGCGTTGCCAGGTCAGCGACGGCAGCACCACAAACACCACACAGCCGAAAACGTACAGGCAATAAAAAACCGCTGCCGGCACCAGCAACGGTTTTTCAAGCATCAGCGAACCGAGCAGTTCGCGATAGGTCGGCGCCATCAACACGCCGAGCCAGAGCCCGTCGAGCAGAAGAAACGCCAGCAATGTGGCAACGTAGGCAATCAGCGCTTTTTTCATCTGCCCGACCTCAAGTGAACCCATGCAACATGGGCCACGGGAGACTCAGGTTAGTTCAATGCGATCGGCGTGAATGACGATCTGGCCGTTCTTGTACAACGAACCGATGGCCTTCTTGAAGTTGCCCTTGCTGACACCGAACAGGCTGCTGATCAGTGCCGGATCGCTCTTGTCGCTGACGGCCAGGGTGCCGTTGCTTTCGCGCAACTTGGCGAGAATCTTCGAGTTCAGGCTGCTGGCCGCTTCCTGCCCCACCGGTTGCAGGCTCAGGCTGATCTTGCCGTCGGCGCGCACTTCCTTGATAAAGCCTTTCTCGCGCATGCCGGCACGCATGAACTTGAAGATTTCATTCTTGTGAATCAAACCCCAGTGCTTGTTGTTGATGATCGCCTTGAAGCCCATGTCAGTGGCTTCGGCGACCAGCAGATCAACTTCCTGGCCCGCGCTGTAGTTGGCCGGGGTCTTGTCCAGATAACGATCCAGGCGCGCGGTGGCGGTGATGCGGCGGGTGTGCTTGTCGAGGTAGACATGCACCACGCAGTACTCGCCGGCGGTCAACTGGCGTTTTTCTTCGGAGTAAGGCAGCAGCAGATCCTTCGGCAGGCCCCAATCGAGGAACACGCCGATGCTGTTGACTTCAACAACTTTCAAACTGGCAAATTCACCAACCTGAACTTTTGGTTTTTCAGTGGTGGCAATAAGTTTGTCATCGCTGTCCAGATAAATGAAAACATTGAGCCAGTCTTCATCTTCGCTGGGAATATCTTTGGGGATATAACGGTTGGGCAAAAGAATTTCGCCGTCCGCACCGCCGTCCAGATATAAACCGAAGTTAGTGTGTTTAACCACTTGCAAACTGTTGTAACGCCCGACTAAAGCCATTTCCAATACCCTCATTGCGTGGGCGGCATTCTACCCGGTTTTGCCGTGCTGGTTGGCCGTCCGATCGGCCGGCCGCGCGAAAATCTGTGGGAAGCCTTGATTTTCCTGGATTTTGCGTTGGATGGGCGCCGCTCGTCAGGCCAGCGTGATGGCTTTCACGCGTTCCCGACACCGCCGAACATCATGGAATCGCCTAAATGTTGTTAGTTAAAACAGCAGGTTAGCGAGATATTTCGAATAATTAATCGAGAATAATCCACCTGCAAGCTGGGTTATTCCGGGGGATATTTACCAAGCAATTGTCAAGTTATTCCTGTACGATGCCTGGCCAAGTTACTTTTCTACAGGTTAATGGCCGCCATGCGTGTAAAAGCATCCACCAGCAAAGCAAAGCCAGCTCCAGCCGTTGAAACCAGCGAATCGATCAACGATCAGATCGCGGCATTCCTCAAGTCCGGCGGCGAGATTCAGCAAATTGCCAAGGGCGTCAGCGGCCAGACGTTCGGCCCGTCCAAGCAGATCAGCCTGGGCAAGAAGTAACACCCCGCAGCACACCAGTCCAAAGGCGCTTTGAGCTTCGAAGCGTCTGGACCGGATCCCTCGCAAGACCCTTCTCGCGTTTAATCAAACATTCAAAACCGCAGAAATCGACGAACGGCCCTCGATGCCGATCATTCGCCGGTATCCTTGCACGCGTCTGGATCAAGCGTTTCAGCAGGTTTACCAGCCTGCGCTCGCTATTCAAGGAGTGACGCATGCTCAAACCCTTCTGTTTATTACTTGCAGGCCTGCTGACAAGCCCGGCGGCGCATGCGCAGATTTTCCAGCGTGAGCTCGGCGACTTCGACCTCAAACTCGGCACCACGCCCAGCCGCAGCATGGCCCAAGGGCTGGTCAAGCCTTCGGCGGTCGGTTCGTTCCACGGCGGCCTGGACCTGAGTCACGACAGCGGCCTGTATGTCGGCCAGTACGCACCGAGCATGGGCCTCACGCCGGGGAAGAATCTCGAAATCGATTCCTACGTCGGCTTCAAACAACCTTTCGATCAAACCCTCGGCTACGAAGTCGGGATGATCCATTACAGCTATCCCAAGGTCGACACCCTCGACAGCCAGGAACTGTTCGGTGGCCTGACCCTGCTCGGCAGCCGGATCGGCATCGCCCTGAGCAACGATCCGGATAAACAGAACAACACCCTGTTTGCCGACCTGGGCGGCAATCAGCCGTTCGGCATCGGGATCAGCATGAAATACACCACCCATCAGCTCAACACGCCGGTCTCGGTGGACGGCGGTTATGTGAGCAGTTTTACCGATTGGTCGGTGAAACTTTCCCGGCCGTTCATGGGCATCGATCTTGACCTGATCTACAGCAATTCGAGCCTCAGCGGCAGCGATTGCTCGGCCTATTCCGGGCATAACAGTCAGTGCGACGGACTGGTCACACTCAAGGCCGAACGCCCGTTCTTTTGATGGGCTGAACTGCCGGGCCCCTCCTGTGTTCACATGAGAATCAGACCCTCAAGGCTGGCTTTCGCAAGGATTCGCCCATGTCTAGCTGGTTCCAACGCCTCGCCGTTCTACTGATCCTGACCCTCGCCCTTGGCGCTTGCAGCCGCGTCGGCCTGGCCTATCGCAATCTCGATGTGATCATTCCGTGGACGCTCAGCGACTACCTGGACATGAACGGCGAGCAGAAAGGCTGGTTCAACGAACGCCTCAGGGAACACCTGAGCTGGCACTGCACCACGCAGTTGCCGGGTTATCTGGACTGGCTCGATCGCCTGCAAACCATGGTCGAGACCAATCAGGTCACCGACGCCGCACTTCAGGCCCGCACCGCAGAGGCCAAGCAGGCAATCGCAGAAACCGCCCGGGAAATCACACCGTCGGCGATTGAATTGCTGCAAGGCCTGGATGATCGGCAGGTCGCTGAAATGAACGAGGCCTTTGCCAAAGACCTGCAAAAGCGCCAGCAGGAATACCTCAAGCCTCCGCTGTCGCAGCAGATTGCCGAACGTGGCGCGCGCATGGACAAGCGTCTCAATGATTGGCTCGGCCCGTTGAGCGCCAAACAGGAACAGCGGGTGATGGCCTGGTCGACCGCTCTGGGCGACCAGAACACCCAGTGGATTGCCAACCGTGCTCACTGGCAGAAGCAGTTCAGCGCGGCGGTGGCGCAACGCAAAAGTCCTGAATTCCCACAACGGATCGAGACACTTCTGGTCAATCGCGAGCATTTATGGACGGCCGATTACCAAAAGGCCTACGCCAATACCGAAGCGCAGGCCCGTTCGCTGTTCGTTGATCTAATGGCTGACAGCACCCCGCAGCAACGCCAGCGCCTGTTGAAAAAGATCGAGGGGGTGCGCAAGGATTTCAATGACTTGAAGTGCCTGAAGGCCGCACAAAAAAGCTGAGATCACTGCAAAAAACATGTGGGAGCGAGAAAGTTCGCTCTCACATGTTTTTGCGCAAAGCCTCAGGCAATCTGCGCTTTGGAGGCCACCTCATCGAATGTCAGCTCATCCAGCGCATCTTCCTGCTCATCGAGCACCTGACGCGGATGATCGTTGCCGGGAATGCTGCTGTCGATCAGGCTCAACAGGCTGGAGCCACGCGGGGTCAGGCTGAAGTTGTTGCCGGTACTGCCTTCATCTTCGCCACGGGGCTCTATGTAGCCGCGATCCAGTAGCAGCTTTTCGTAGTCGCAGGCGAGCGTTTTCAGGTGATCCAGATTCTCGATCGCCTCGCCCGCCGCCGCTTTCTCTGCCGCATAGTCTTCGGCGAAAGACCGTGGTGCAAAGCTGTGGCCCGCGCCGTTCTGCACTTCATGCAGCAGGCGTTCAATCAAATCCCAGTTATAAGTCGTCATCCTGATTCAACCTCCGGTGCGCTTGATTTTTTGGCGCGTTCACAGGTTGTGACCGGTGCGTGGCGTCACCGTTCAGGATTATTCGGCGCCCCGACCGACCGGCGGTCTGTCGATTTCCCGGGGTGTTAAACGACTAGTCTGAAACAGACGGTTTCAACCCCCGCAGGAGAAATCATCATGAACGTTGAGAATCATCCGGTGGTGTCGCGCGAAGAATGGCTCGCCGCCCGCAAGCAGCATCTGGCCGATGAAAAGGCCTTCACCAGGGAACGCGACCGCCTCAGCGCCAAACGTCGCGCCCTGCCCTGGGTGAAGGTCGACAAGGATTACCGCTTCATGGGGCCTAACGGCGAATTGAAACTCGCCGACCTGTTCAGCAAGCATAGCCAACTCGTCGTTTACCACTTCATGTTCGCCAAGGGCTGGGAGGAAGGCTGCCCGGGTTGTTCATTCCTCAGCGACCACATCGACGGCGCCAACCTGCACCTGGCCCATCACGACATCGCGCTGGTGGCGGTATCCCACGCACCGTTCGCCGAATTCCAGGCGTTCAAACGGCGAATGGGCTGGAAATTCGACTGGGTGTCGTCCAACGGTTGCGATTTCAACTACGACTTTGGCGGGTGCGCCCGCGCTGAGGATGTCGAAGCTGGCAAGGCTACGTACAACTACGAAAAGACCGACAGCGCCGAGGAAGAAATGCCGGGGCTGAGTGTGTTTTATCGCGCCGACAACGGCGACATTTTCCACACCTACTCAACCTACGCGCGAGGCCTGGACTTGCTGGTCGGCGCCTACAATTACCTCGACCTCACGCCCAAGGGCCGGAACGAGGAGGAGATCATGGAGTGGGTGCGGCACCATGACCGGTATGAGGGAGAAACGAAATCCAGTTGCTGCCACGCGACCTGATCGCCACTTGATTGCGATGAAGCGAGACAGATTGTTCCACCTTTTGAATCTGTCTTTGCTTCAAACGCGGGAAAGCGACGCCAGTCGCCAAGGATGCTTTGCGTCAGTCAGTCTGCAGATAGAGCGTCTCGTCATACCTGAAGTCGATTTTCAACTTGCCGCCCACAATGTCCATGGCAATCTCACAAGCGTTCCACGCGGGTAGTCCGGCCGTAAGGTTTTGCGCTTTGTGCAACTTTCTAAGGGCAACCAGGCTTTTCATGACAATGCCGTCAACCTCACCGCTGCTCGGACTGAACCAGTCCCGCTCGCCTTTCCCGTCGACATAATCAAACAGCAACTGACAGTGATCGTCTTCGGGCGAAAGCTCGACATCAACGATCACTGTCATCGCTGACTCAGGCGCCTCATCGACCAACAGCTGTGCGAGCCTTTGGTAAATCTCATCTTCGGTCATCGCGTGTTCTTCCTGGGTTCGCAGCAGCAAAGCGGCGGATCATCCAGCATGTCCGCCTCGAATTCGTTACCCGAGAACATCACTCGACCCGCAAGTACTCGTAAGCGCGAACCATGGGCTTACCCTCCTCCGGTTTGCGCAACCGGATCAGTTCCATCATGTTTTCCTGCGTGTATTCGACGAAGTACTCTTTGCCCGCCTCGACGGGCAGGTTCAGGAAGACATTGCCGGGGTTCGGGCGCTGCCCTGCGGAAACCTTGTGCAAACCAGGGCTGACATACACCCACGAATAGTTTTTGCTGCCGAGCGCCACGACCGCACTGTCATTGATGCTGAAAATACTGTCGTAGAAACTGCCCTGAATCACCTGCGAACGCATCATGTAGACCAGCGCCTTGCCCTGCGGTGGCTGGGGCGGCTCGAAGTACGGTTGAGCAGGTTGATGGTGGCTGCACCCGCTCAGCATCAGCAGGAACAACAGGGCCGAGAGACGCTGGATGAACCGGCTCATTGTTTTTGCCCCAACAATTGGTTGAACACCGGCGCCATTTTTTCCTCGACCGAGGCCAGTTTCGACAAATCGAAACCGCCCTCGTTGGTCAGGTTGTAATGGGCAAAACCGATTTGCTGCTCGCCCTTGTAAAGTCGAACGGTGGCATCGGACAAGTACATGGAGAGATCCCAGGAGCGGATGGCGGTGTAGTTCAAGCGATATTCACAGTTGGCAGGAACCGGAGCGGTATACACCTGGCTGTCGATGCCGTGGCGACGCAACACTGTTTGAATGCCAGCAACGAAGTCGCCCACGACCACTTTCGGATTTTCCTCGATGCACAGTGTCGAGATCTTGTATTGAGGAGCCACCGGCTCGACCTTGACGTTGGTGCAACCGGCCAGCGCCAGCAGCAGGCCCGCGGTGACAACTCTAGAAAGCATGTTCGATCCTTCAGTGCCAGTTGATATCAATATGGTGGCGCATCCTAGTGGAGCACCCGAAAACGGTCAATTACAGGGCAAACCTTCAATACAGAAACTGAACTTTCGCTCGACCAAAACCCTCAACCGGTTAACCCGCCTTAACCGGAACTGAGGCCTGCCCCATGAAAACGCTGCTCAAGCTCACCCTCGCCGCCACGCTCGCCTGCGCTCTGCCCGTCTGGGCCTGTACGCCGGAAGAAGCCACCGCCAAACGCGAGCAACTGGCCAAGGAAGTCGCGAAGCTCACTGAGCAAAACCCGACCAAGGCCAAGGAGATCAACGCCGAGTTGCAGAAAATGGATCTGGGTACGGCCTCCGCCGATCTGCCGGACAAATGCCAGTTGATCGATCAGCGCTTGAAGGAACTGGGTTCGGCCGAGAAGAAAACCGAGGGATAGCCCCCGCGCAGACAACGGCAGGCTTTGGCATCGATCAGACTGGATCGGTGCCAAAGCCTGCTTCCTTTTGCCCTGGAATTTGCACTAATGCATTTTAATATTTGCACAAATGCATATTCGCACCTAGGGTTAACCCCGAGCCTGATCGGAACCGGCCATCGGAGATGGCAACCCTTGAACATCGATCGCTCGGCAATAGCGTTATCCCGCAAACGCGGAACGTTTGTTTTCATTCATGGAGGATTGAAAAATGTTAACCACTGAAACAACGGCATTCACCGGCAATACCCTGCCCGAATGTCTGATCGGCCATCTGCTCGACCCGCAACTGGTCGAGGTCGAAGCGGCTGTACAAAACCGTGCCTTGGCGGCCGCCAGCCTGAACTTCACCATGCAGCAACAGACCCAGACCAACTGGTGCTGGGCTGCGGCTTCCGCCTCGGTCGGCAATTATTACGGCACCGGGTCGTGGACCCAATGCGCCGTTGCCAGCGCCGCGCTGGATCGCAACTGCTGCAATCAACCGGGGCCGTGCAACGTGTATGGCTATCTCGACGTTGCGCTGAAAATCACCCGCAGTTTCAACGGCATGAATTCGGGCTCGCTGCAGATGTCGGCCATCCAGAACCAGATCAACATGGGCCGCCCGATCGGCCTGCGCTGTGCCTGGTACGGCGGCGGAGCGCACTTTCTGGCGATCTACGGCACCAACGGCAATTACGTGCTGGTCGCGGACTCGATCTACGGCTATTCGACCCGCGCGCTGAATTCCTTCCCCGGTTCCTACAACGGTGGCGGCAACTGGACCCACACTTACTTCACGGCGAAAAACCAGGGGGCGGCAGCATGAAACTGACTTATCCAAAGGCGCCTTCCAACGGCGTACAGACATTGCGTCCGGCCTTGCAGGCCGCGTTGCAGACCCAGGGCTTCGGCGTCAATCGCCAGTTCGCCAGTGCTGCGCCTGCCGGAATCAGCCTCAGCGAGGCCTATCGCGGCTACTCGCTCAGTCTGGACGACTTGAGCCAGGGCAAAGGCCTGAAAAACGCCCGAGTGGGCGACTGGCATTACCTGGTATTTTCCGGCGGTCTGTCGATTGCCGATGCGCAATTGGCCGAAGTACGCGGTCACGTCGAGTTTGCCTCGTTGAACCACGGCAACCTGGCGAGCGCCACGGTCGATGCGCTGAAACTGGCCGAGCAATCGCCGCAACTGAAAGGCAAAACCGTTGAGCTGCGGATGCTGTTTGTGTCGGCACTGCACCTTGTGGCGATCTGGCTGCACGCGGCGGGTGAAGACGTGCTGATCCCGATCGAGCCAACTCCCAAGGAACTGGCGCTGACCGGGCTGTACAGCGAGGCCGCCCTGCTCGCCCAACTCAAACCGGCAGCCGATCAGGCCAAGCGGCGTTTTGATGCCGACACCACTGGCCTGCTGGGCAGTTGATAAACGCTGGCAATAAAAAACCCGGACCATGTCCGGGTTTTTCTTTGCCTGCCTGAAACGACTTACTCAGCCGCTGGCGCTGCCGGCTTGCGGCGTTTCAGCGGGGCCATGCCATCGCTGCTCACCAGAGCGTCCGGCTTCGGACGGTTGGCACTCTTGCGTTTGGTCGGGGTCTTGGCGGCGGTTTTCTTCTTGTCGCCCTTGGCGTCGGTCTTTTTCTTCTTCACGCCGACAGCCTTGCCCGAGGCCTTGACCTTTTTCGGTCCGCCGTAAGTGCCTTTGACTTCCTTGATGGTGCGGCGCTCGAAGCTCTGCTTCAGATAACGCTCGATGCTCGACATCAGGTTCCAGTCGCCGTGGCAGATCAGCGAGATCGCCAGACCGTCGTTGCCGGCACGGCCGGTACGACCGATGCGGTGCACGTATTCGTCGCCGCTGCGTGGCATGTCGAAGTTGATCACCAGATCCAGGCCGTCGACGTCCAGACCACGGGCCGCCACGTCGGTGGCCACCAGGATCTTCACGCCGCCCTGCTTCAGACGGTCGATCGCCAGCTTGCGATCCTTCTGGTCTTTCTCGCCGTGCAGCACGAACGCCTTGTATTCCTGGGCGACGAGACGACCGTAGATGCGGTCGGCCATGGCCCGGGTGTTGGTGAAGACGATGGCCTTCTGATAGGTCTCGTTGGCCAGCAGCCAGTTGACGATCTGTTCTTTGTGCTGGTTGTGGTCGGCGGTGATGATCTGCTGACGGGTGGTGTCGTTCAGTTGGCTGACCGCATTGAGCTGCAGGTGCTCAGGGTTGTTCAGCACCTTGGCGATCATCTCGCGCAGGCCGGAACCGCCGGTAGTGGCGGAGAACAGCATGGTCTGCTGACGGTTCGGGCATTCGTCGACCAGACGCTGCACGTCTTCGGCGAAACCCATGTCGAGCATGCGGTCGGCTTCGTCGAGCACCAACACTTCGACTTCTTTCAGGTCGAGGTTGCCGGCGTTCAGTTGCTCGATCATCCGGCCCGGGGTGCCGATCAGGATGTCCGGCACCTTGCGCAGCATGGCGGCCTGGACCTTGAAGTCTTCACCGCCGGTGATCAGGCCGGACTTGATGAAAGTGAACTGCGAAAAGCGCTCGACTTCCTTCAGGGTCTGCTGGGCCAGCTCGCGGGTCGGCAGCAGGATCAGGGTCTTGATGCTGACGCGAACCTTGGCCGGGCCGATCAGGCGGTTGAGGATCGGCAGGACGAAAGCGGCGGTCTTGCCGCTACCGGTTTGCGCCGTCACCCGCAGGTCACGCCCCTGAAGCGCCAGCGGAATGGCCGCGGCTTGCACAGGCGTTGGCTCGACAAATTTCAGCTCGGCCACGGCTTTGAGCAGGCGTTCGTGCAGGGCGAATTGGGAAAACACGGGTGCTACCTCGAAGATATGCAAAAAATCAGCTGCATAGGTTACCGGTTTCGAGCGCTCAGGCCGAGTTTCTTTGTGAAATCCGCCGTAATCAGTGGCTTTTTTGTTGCTCGATTTGTCACCAACGGTAATACACAGCGTCTTAAATGCTCTAATCGCCCATCGCGTCTTACAGAAGAATCGTTTCACTCATGGATTTCAAACAGCTCTGGCTCAACGCCCAAGACCTCTGGGGTGCCCTCGAACAGCACCCGCTCCTGCACGCCGGCCTGGCGCTGCTCCTGCTGCTGGTGATCGCGCTGGTGCTCGGACGAGTGGCGCGTTATCTGATCCTGCATGCCAGCCGCATGCTCGGTCGCCAGCCCGCACTGCACTGGATCAACGACTTTCGCCATAACAAGGTGTTTCAGCGTCTGGCGCAAATGACGCCGTCGCTGGTGATCCAGTTCGGCCTGCACCTGGTGCCGGAACTGAGCAAGACCGCCACGGTGTTCCTCGGCAACGTGGCACTGGCGTTTACCATTCTGTTCCTGCTGCTGTCGGTCAGCGCCCTGCTCAATGCATTGCTGGACATCTACGCCCGCACCGAACATGCCCGGACCCGCTCGATCAAGGGGTATGTGCAACTGGCGAAAATGGTCCTGTACGTGTTCGGCGCGATCATCATCGTTGCCACCCTGATTGACCGTTCGCCGCTGTTGCTGCTGTCCGGTCTCGGTGCGATGTCGGCGGTGATCCTGTTGGTCTACAAGGACACCCTGCTGTCGTTCGTCGCCAGCGTGCAACTGACCAGCAACGACATGCTGCGGGTCGGCGACTGGATCGAAATGCCGCAAGTCGGCGCCGATGGCGACGTGGTCGACATCACTTTGCACACGGTCAAGGTGCAGAACTTCGACAAAACCATCGTCTCGATCCCGACCTGGCGCCTGATGTCCGAGTCGTTCCGTAACTGGCGCGGCATGCAGCAGTCCGGCGGGCGACGGATCAAGCGCAGTCTGTTCATCGACGCCAGCGGTGTGCGCTTCATCCGCGACGATGAAGAAGAAAAACTCTCCCAAGTGCACCTGCTGACCGCGTACATGGGCCGCAAGAAAGCCGAGCTCAAGGCCTGGAACGAAGCCCAGGGCAACGTCGCGGCGATGTCGGCCAACCGCCGGCGCATGACCAACATCGGCACCTTCCGCGCCTATGCCTTGGCTTACCTGAAGAGCCACCCGGAAATCCAGCCGAACATGACCTGCATGGTCCGCCAGATGCAGACCACGGCCCAGGGCATTCCGCTGGAAATCTACTGCTTTACCACCACCACGGTGTGGGCCGACTACGAGCGGATCCAGGGGGATATTTTCGATTACCTGCTGGCGGTGCTGCCGGAGTTCGGGTTGAGCCTGTATCAGCAGCCCAGTGGTGGGGATTTGCGGTCGGGGTTGTTGCCGGCAGTCCTTGGCGCGAGCCATATTCCAGAAGCCGAAAAACATCTGATGTAGCGCTTTCTTCAAATGCAAAAAAAGACGCAACCTTGGTTGCGTCTTTTTTTGTCCCGCCGATTTATCAGGCCTGCCGTTGCGGTGCCTTGTGCACCATGGTGTAGGCGTAGTCGACGCCCATGCCGTACGCGCCGCTGTGTTCCAGCACCAGGTCCATCACCGCCTGATAAGTGTCTTTGTGCGCCCAGTCACGCTGGTACTCAAGCAGCACTTGCTGCCAGGTCACCGGTACAGCACCGGCCTGAATCATCCGCTGTACCGACATGTCGTGAGCTTCTTTGGTGGTGCCGCCGGACGCGTCGGTGACGATGTACACCTCGTAGCCTTCGGCCAGGGCTTCCAGGGCCGGGAAGGTCAGGCAGACCTCGGTCCACAGCGCGGCGATGATCAGTTTCTTGCGACCGGTGGCCTTGACCGCGTCAACCAGCGCCTTGTCTTCCCAGGAGTTCATCGAGGTGCGCTCGATCGGCTTCTGCTCCGGGTGTACCGCCAGCAGTTCCGGCCAGATGTAGCCGCTGAAGCTTTCGGTTTCGACCGAGGTGTAGATGGTCGGTACGTTGAAGATCTTCGCTGCCTTGGCCAGGCCGACGGTGTTGTTCTTCAGGGTCTGACGGTCGATCGACTGTACGCCGAAAGCCATTTGCGGCTGGTGGTCGATCAGGATCAGGGCGGAGTTGGTTGGGTTCAGCAGTTCACGGATAGACATGGCGCGTTCCTTTTGATGTCGATTCAAAGTTTCGATCAGGTATTGGTGAGTCGAGGCGCTTTGCCGTCTGCGGCGTTGTTGTCTCGGCTTGGATGTCACTTTAGGGGCTAGCCGATAAAGGGACAATTCCCTAAACTCGAGAATCATTGATTCTAAAATAGGGACAATCATGGATCGCATCGAATGCATGCGCGCCTTCGTGGTGACGGTCGGCGAAAACGGCTTCGCGGCCGCCGCCCGGGCCATGGACGTGCCACGCTCGAAAGTCAGCAAACAGATTCAGGCGCTGGAAGAAGCCATCGGTGTGCAACTGCTGCAACGCACCACCCGCAGCCTGCACCTGACCGAGGCCGGTGCCGAATATTTCGAAGCGGCGCGGGAAGTGATTGCGGCGCTGGACGAGGCCGAGCAGCGGGCGCGGGACGGAGTTGGCGAATTGCGCGGGGTGTTGCGGGTGAACGCGCCGATGTCGTTCGGCTTGCGGCGGCTCGGCAAGCTGATTCCGCTGTTCCACGAGCAGCACCCGAACATCGAGCTGCAACTGGTGCTCAGCGACCAGCAGGTCGATCCGGTACGCGGCGGGTTCGACGTGACCATCCGCATCGCCAGCCTGCCCGACTCGACCATGATCGCCCGGCAACTGGCGCCCGCGCCGCGAATCATGGTCGCTTCCCCTGCTTACCTCGAACGCGCGGGCACGCCGCAGTCACCGCAGGATCTGCGCTCACATCAATGCTTGAACTACGGCTATCTGCAGAGCGGCGTCAGCCTGCACCTGTGCAACGGCAAAGAAACGCAGCGCGTCAACGTGACCGGGCCGCTGCATGCCAATAACGGCGACCTGCTGGCGCAAGCGGCCGAGGCCGGAATGGGCATTGCGCTGCTGCCGGACTTCATCGTCGAAGAGGCACTGGCGGCCGGGCGGCTGGTGCCGGTGCTGTGCGAATGGCAGGCGCCGGCGATCACCATCAACGCGGTGTATTCGTCAGCGCGACGAGTGCCACAGAAGACTCGGGCGTTTATCGAGTTTCTGGTGGAGCAATTGGCGCCTCAGGTATGAGCGACTGCCCGGCTGCATCACGCGGATCCCTGAACATCAGGTAAAGCGGTTCGAGCCCAGAACCCTGTGGAAAAACCACGACATAGTCGTCAAAGCTAACCGTTGAGAGATCCTGGAAGTTTTCGAGCGAAGGCACGGCGCTGGATTGAACGAATTCCAACCGGTTTTCAACATCAGGAGCAAACAACATTGTGGTGTCCAAAGGGGTGGGCGTACTCCAGCTCACCGAAACCGCTGAAGCGCCATCTGCGGTGAAATCGTAAGTCTGCGAGTGTTCATTCCAGGCAGCAGATCGCACCCTGACACCGGGCGATATCGCAGAGCCATTCGTCGGCGTAATGAGCACCTGATGCAGCGTTTTTATTTCTCGCAGACTTCGCGACAATCTTCGAGTCGGTACCGAACAGGTTCCGCTGCTCATTCGAAATGGCAAGTCTTTCTCTGCCCGAGTCGCAGACAGGTATTGCCAATCCACGCCTTCAACCGGAATAAATTCGGACACTGGAAGGCAAATCCCATAGAGCCCCGATTCGGCACGGCTGAAAAAGTCGAACTCCAGTATCGCGGCATATTGACCTTGATGGACTGCGTCGCCCGAGGTGACTTGCCAGGTAAACTCAGCCACCGCCGAACGAATGGCTTTTTGCAGGTCGACACGATGGTTTTCCAATGACGGCGAAAGTGCATCCTCGACAAGGATCGCCGGGCGCGCGTCGACGAAAGCAAGCGGCGCAAAGAGCCGCGCAGGGTCACCCCCCGCCTGACGACGCAAATCGACAAGTCGACTCTGGGCCGTTGCCAGCAATGATTCGCTCTGCACGTTTGCGAGACGCTGATTGAAGACGTTCACCTTCGCGATGGAACTGTCGTAGATCGTCGAGAGTTGCTGGGCGATACCTTGCCATTGCACATGCAAGGTTTGAGCGTGCACCACATCACTGCGGGCGCCATCCCTTGCAAACTTGATGCGTAGTTGCAGGGTAACAAAGCGGCGAACGGCAGACCTCGCACCGAATTCGGCCGCCTCCAGCGCTCGGATAGCCGCTGCACTTACATCTACTCCAGATGGAGAACCTTGTTGTTCAAGCAAATGTTTGAAGCATTGCTCCTGGGCTGCAAAGGCTGTTTGTACTTTTTGCTCCGCGATGGACATATCAGTGGAAAACGTCTTGATGTCCACAAGGTTTTGCGCGATGCGCTGCTGTGTGATTTGTGCCCAATCGAACGGAGCATTCGGGCGAGCGTGAGACAGATTGGCAGCAGGCATCGCTTGTCCCTTGAACGCGGCGCGGCCCTGTTGCTGGTGCCAGTCCTTGACGAAATACACCACCGTGTCGGCCTGATAAACGTTGTCGAACTCATCCCGTGGCGGATAAAACAGCAGGTCGGCACCTTGGGGATGACCCGCTATCTGGTCGAAGTGATTGATCAATCGATCGTGATCCTTTTTGGGCACATCGACGGCCCAGATCCGGTCGACCAGTGCCTGGAACTCCGGCTCGGTGTAATCGCCGAGCGTTGATTTGAGTTTCATGGATTTAAACTTCCTTGTAGGTCCGCATGACACCGGAAGGCATTCAAGCGAATGCCCTCCATCCTTGGTCACTTGCTTCAAAGTTACTCAGGTTTGAAGCCAGGTTTGTTATTGAGTGCGCGCCACTCTTTCACTTCTTTCAGGATGCCTTCGGGGCTGTCTTCACGTCCTTCCTTGGGGTAGAAGATGACGTCCGAGCGGTCGGGGTGTTCGGTGACTAACTCGAAATGTATTACGCGCCTCATCATGTAGCGATCAAACTCGTCACCTGACAGTTCCTCCCCGCCCTCAAAAAGTTCTGTAAGAAACGCTCGGAATTCGGACTCTGTGTAGTCTTCGATACGTGCAGTATTTTTCATCGCATATCCCTTTCCTTATGAAAAATCATTCCGGCTTAAATCCCCGCTTATCGCTGAGCACGATCCATTCTTTCACGACACGCAGAACACCTTCAGGCGAACTTTCCTGCCCCTCTTTCGGGTAAAAAATCACATCCGAGCGATCAGGATGCTGCGCCACCCGCTCGAAGTGCTCTACTCCCTTGAGTATGAAGGCGTCGTAATTGTCAGCAGACATATCATCTCTTTCTTCATAAAGAGCGCGCAGAAACTCTAAAAACTCCACCTCTGTGTAGTCTTCAAGGCTGTCTTTAAAAATCACAATAGATCTCCGGCAAACACCATTCAGTCACTTAGCTTTACTACTTTTCCACCAAGGTGAAAACTAACGTTTTGACTTGCATGTCAGCGGTATATTGAAACACCACCTTTTTACCTGGATAGGTATTTTGATCGAGTAGATAGGACTCCCAACCTCCAGTTTGCCCCATTGGCTTGGGCATTTTTATTGGCCCCCGGGTCTCCATAGCCGCTCCAAAAATTGCATGAACATCGGTTTGTGTCATAACCGACTTAAAAGGCGTTGGAAGATCACCTTCGTACATGACAGTCATAGGCATCGTCTTGACCAAGGTGATGAATACGCTCTCCAGCTTCTTGGACTCAGCCAGAAATGTCAGTTCCACACCGTTTTCAATCTCAAGATCTTGCAAGTCACACCCCGGATATAGCTCCACCAGAGGTTGTTCATCAAGCAATCCCTGTGTGACTAGAGCCCCAAAAGGAAGCCCTACGCCTGCAATAAGCTCACTAACCTTCAAAGAATTCATCAATACCACCCCTGCTCTTTGTGAAGAACATGTAGTTTTTTACGTCCAGCTTCAACTTCCGCCTCAGCAAACCCTGCTTCCAACAATCCAGTTTTTATCGCATCAAAATTCTGATCGACTGAACTCTCTATATCGATCGCATCTTGCCCTTGTTTTGAAGATGTATTACGCCCTCCGTAGGTTTCACTAAATTTTCTATGCACATTGAACGGTATGGCAATGCTAGGAGCCCGTTGAAGAAAATTTCGACGCTCACGCGGCGTCATATGGGGAAAATTATTCCGCAGGTACAACTCCAACGCCTTCTGCGAAGGAATATGGTCAATATCCAACCCATCCCCCCTGCTTCGCCCACTGAGTTCGTTATAGGGCCCCACCTCCAGCGGCTCAACTGGCGGCCCGGCAAACACCAGATCCGGCGACGGCAGCTCCATATCCCCCGGGAACCCCGGAATACTCGCACCCGCCTGCCCTTCATCAACAGCCGGAAACGTCTCGTTTGCCGGTAGGATCGGGATGAGCGGGTTGCCGGGATAAGCCGTGGGTGTCGAGGGGGAAATCGGTGTGGTGGTCGGTCCGAGGAGTTCGCTGCCCGGCGGCACCAACGGGATCCAGGTTCCAATGCCCACTGGAGGAATCGGCCAAGGCTGGACGGCGGGTAGAACGCCACGTCGTCCGTGGGCACTTTGCGGCGCGACGATGCTGATCCGGTCGAGGTTGAACGGGTTCTCGCCGACTGATGCATCATCCTGAAAGCGCAGTTCGAACTCGCGGCGCTCGCCCACCCATGTGCTTTTCGGCGCATAAGGGGCGAAACCTTGCTCGACGCGTTTTTTGTTGACCTTGTCGAATTGGCTGGTCAACGCGGAATGCTCGCCGAGTGTTTGCCACAACACTTGCTCAAACGTGCCGAACGACTGAACCTCCCTCCCGCGCAACTGGTCGCCCATCTGACTGGGAATGGCTGCACCGGTGCTGCGGATGGCCGTGTTCCACCAGTCAGCCGTCGCGGGTTGACCGTTACCGGTGACGACACCCGCGCCCAACGGTGGCAGGTTGAAGGACAGGTACATCGGCGCCGAACCCGGCACGCAGATGATGCAGTCCTGAATGCGCAGGTCGGCGCCCTTCGGCAAGTCCTGAACAACCGGTGGCAGCAATGCTATCCGGCCCTGGCTCGGAACCTCTTTGGTGATGCTCGCATCGGACGTGAACTGCAGGTGCCGGGGCGGTGAACCGGGGACTTCTGCGGTGTAGTTTCCCGTCAGCGGATCAGGCACCGCGTTGATGACCGGCACACTGGCGCTGATCTCCTTGCCGGTGGTGACCGCAATGACGGCGGTGCCTTGTGGTACGGCATCGGGTTTGAGCCGATAAGGCATGTCCACCGAGCCGCCGGAATCGGCGATCGAGCGCAGCGCCCGCTCATCAGAAAGCCCCAGCGCTTGGGCAGGCACGGCGACAGACTGAAACAATCGTCGTCGCTGCTCCGGTGTCAGTTCTCCATCGCCCAGCGTTGGCGAATACACCAACCCGCCGATCAACACCGTGGAGGGATGGGGAACCAGCATGGCGAGGGGAAGGTGTTTGATCGCTTGCCGTACACCTGCCTCGATGAGTGCACCCGCTTGCTGGGCAACGAGTGCCCCGGAACGCGTCAACACCATCGCGCCGTGCGTCATCGACGACAGCGGGACGGTCAGCGTGTTGGCCTGCCGGGTGCGACTGACCCGAGCATCTTCATCAGCCTGTTGCTTGAATCGAACCCGTGCCTCGCGCTGCGCAGCGTATTGACGCTGAGCCTCCCAAACCGCTTCCCTCGCACGCCAGACCACGGTCTGCTCGGCATGATGCCTGGCTAGCGCAGCAGACTTTTCCCGCAGGGTATGGATCTGCGAGGTCAATAATTGCGCTTCATGAGCGGCGTTGTACGCGGTTTCCCAGATCCGGTGGCCGTCATCAAGCGCTTGGCCAAACTGGGCGATTCGAGTCAGATAGTCATGGGACGAGCGCGTCAGCGGGTCATGACCATCAAAGGAAAGGGCTGCCGCGTTCTTTAAATTGAGATCTGCGGATTTACGAGCGAGCAGCCCGTCGATTTCGCCTTTTTCCTTCGTGATCAGGTAAAGCTGCCAGCGCTCGCTGTAGCGGCTGTCAGGGGCCCTGCGCGCCGCCAAAATCTCCTGATCCAGAAGCGGCGCAAGTTGCCTGGCTCTTTCGGCAAAGCGACGATCGACCTCGGCCCTGATGGCGTCATGTCGCTGCGCCAATCCCGCCAGGAACTGCATCAGCGCTTGATGACGCGCCTGTTCCTGAGCCTGCGTGGCAGCGGCCTGTGCCTGTGCTGCTGCTTCTTGTGCCTGAGCCGCCGCTTGAGCTTGTTCTTGCTGTTGTTTTTGCCGGTGTGCCGCTTTGGCCCGCGCCCGAGCCTTTTGCTTGCTCTTGCTGACCTTGCCGAAGCCGCCCGATACCCCGCCACCGCCCCCAAAACCACCGCCCGATCCGCCACCCGAAGCGGGCGGCCCGGTTCGGATGACGACGCTTCCCGACGTTCCATCGTTGAAATTGTTCTGTGCCATACAGTCACTCCTTGTCTGTAAGGCACAGCGTGTCGATCAAGCGGTAGTCAGGTGCGGTACATAGTTATCGCGGTGGAAATAAGGGGTTGATGGACGATTCAGCCAATAGCCTGCGGCTTGCGAATCCCCAACCGGCTGATCCACACCGCCGCCAGAATCACGCTGCCACCGAGGAACAACCGCCCGAGTTCTTCATGCTGATTCCAGATCAGCAGGTTCAGCAGCAGCCCCACCGGCACGTGCAGGTTGTTCATCACCGCCAGGGTGCCGCCGTTGACCAGGCACGCGCCCTTGTTCCACCAGTACAGACCGAGTGCGGTCGAGACCAGGCCGAGGAACACCAGCACGCCCCATTGCAGCGGCGCTTCCGGCAGGAAGTTGGATTTACCGAACAGCAGGAACGCCGGCAGCGCCACCGCCAGTGCACCGAGGTAGAAGAAACCGAAGCGCCGGTAATGCGGCAGATCGCTCGGGTGTTTCGCCACCAGATGCTTGTACAGCACCTGCCCGGCGGCGTAGGTGAAGTTGGCCAGTTGCAGCAGCAAAAAGCCCATGAAGAAGTCCGGGTTGATCCGGTCGTAGCGAATCACCGCCGCGCCTGCGACCGCCACCAGTGCCGCGATCAGCGCCCACGGGTTGAAGCGTCGGCTGAGCGCATCTTCGATCAGCGTCACGTGCAGTGGCGTAAGGATCGTGAACAGCAGCACTTCCGGCACCGTCAGCACCCGGAAGCTCAGATACAGGCAGACGTAGGTCACGCCGAACTGCAACGCGCCGATCAGCAGCATTCCGCGCATGAACGCCGGTTCCACCGAACGCCAGCGGGTCAGCGGGATAAACACCAGCCCGGCCAGCACCACACGCACCAGCACCGCGAAGTAGCTGTCGACATGACCGGCCAGGTATTCGCCGATCAGACTGAAGGAAAACGCCTGGATCAGCGTGACAAAAAGTAGATAGCCCATGCTCGCCTCGATTTCGAATGGCGGCGACGATAGCGTTTTTTGCCGGCCATCGCTAAATCCCGGGCAAAAAAAAGCCCGATCTCGCTAAAGCGTTCAATCGGGCTACAGCACTCAGGAGCAACAAGTGCAAAGGGAGGTTCGATGCGCGTAGAGCCTTGAAGGGGTTGCGCCAGGTCACTAGAACAATCGGCGATTATCTGGCGATTAACATATCAAGCGACCTGGGACAGTTTGGCGTTGGCCTGGTTGAGGCCTTTCTCCTGGAAGTCGCCGCCCAGGTTCATGCCTTCGGCGTGGATAAAGGTCACGTCATTAATGCCGATGAAGCCCATCACCTGACGCAGGTACGGTTCCTGATGATCCGCCGGGCCACCGGCATAGATGCCGCCGCGAGCGGTCAGCACGTAGGCACGCTTGCCGCTGAGCAGGCCTTGCGGGCCGGTTTCGGTGTATTTGAAGGTCACGCCGGCACGCAGTACGTGGTCGAGCCAGGCCTTCAGGGTGCTCGGAATGGCGAAGTTGTACATCGGGGCGGCCATCACCAGCACGTCGGCGGCCAGCAATTCATCGGTCAATTCGTTGGAACGGTCCAGCGAGGCCTGCTCGCTGTCGTTGCGCTGCTCGGCGGACTTCATCCAGCCGCCCAGCAGGTTAATGTCCAGGTGCGGCACCGGGTTCACGGCGAGGTCACGTACGGTGATCTGATCGGCCGGATGCGCTGCTTTCCATTGACTGATAAAGGTCTGGGTCAGTTGACGGGAAACCGAGTCTTGCTGGCGGGCGCTGCTTTCGATGATCAGAACGCGGGACATGTTGTGTAGCCTCCATCCGAGAATGTTGTAAGTCGATGGAGTGAAGGTTAAACAGTGCCGTATCGATGAAAAAGCGCAAATAATTGCTGCAAAGCATCGAAAAATTCGTTTAGATGCAAGCCTTATCCTGTGGGGGCCCGCTCCCACAGGCCCTTGACGCTATTTCGGGGTGCAGCTCAGCTTGATGCGCAGCTTGATGATGGTCCGGGTGAACTTGGCCGTGGCGTTCTTATGCTTTCCCGCAGCCACTTCGATGTTGCGGGTACGCGGCGCTTCCGGGCCGTTGGTGAACACCACCTTGCAGGTCGCGTCGACGTCGCCGTAGTTGTTGACCTGGATGGAGCCGATGTCGTTATCGGTGTCGAACGCGTTGTAGTCGATCTTGAGGCCGTTGAGATCTTTCTCCACATCGATCGGGTACGCGAACGCAGTCAGCGGAAGCAGCGCCAGCAACACACAACAGAATTTTTTCATTCGGCAGTCTCCATGAGGGACCGCCAGCTTAGGACAAGAGGAGCTATTGATGAAAGCGCCCCGCGTGACCCTTGATCAATGGCGAACGTTGCAGGCCGTGGTCGACCACGGCGGATTCGCCCAGGCCGCCGAGGCCCTGCACCGCTCGCAATCGTCGGTGAGCTACACCGTCGCCCGCATGCAGGATCAGCTCGGCGTGCCGCTGTTGCGCATCGACGGGCGCAAGGCTGTACTGACCGAAGCCGGCGGCGTGCTGCTGCGCCGCTCGCGACAGCTGGTGAAACAGGCCAGCCAGCTGGAAGACCTTGCCCATCACATGGAGCAGGGTTGGGAAGCTGAAGTGCGGTTGGTGGTGGACGCCGCCTACCCCAGCGCCCGTATCGTGCGCGCATTGACCGCTTTCATGCCGCAGAGCCGTGGCTGCCGCGTGCGTCTGCGTGAGGAAGTGCTGTCGGGCGTCGAAGAAGTGCTGCTCGAAGGTGTGGCCGATCTGGCCATCACCGGTCTGAGCATTCCCGGTTACCTCGGCGCGGAATTGAGCGATGTCGAATTTGTCGCCGTCGCCCATCCTGACCATGCGCTGCACCGGCTCAACCGCGAGCTGAGCTTTCAGGACCTGGAAACCCAGATGCAAGTGGTGATCCGCGACTCCGGCCGCCAGCAACCCCGGGACGTCGGCTGGCTCGGCGCCGAACAGCGCTGGACCGTCGGCAGCCTCGCCACGGCCGCGACGTTCGTCAGCAGCGGCCTGGGATTCGCCTGGCTGCCACGCCACATGATCGAGCGGGAACTGAAAGACGGCTCACTCAAACTGCTACCGTTGGACAGAGGCGGCAACCGCAACTCCAGTTTCTATCTGTATTCGAACAAGGACAAACCCTTGGGCCCAGCCACGCAAATCCTGATCGAACTGCTGCGCACCTTCGACACCCTGCCGCTGGACGCACCGTTCGCCGCCCCCGAACAAGCCTGACACGGAGTTCACCGATGGCGTATTTCGAGCATGAAGGTTGCAACCTGCACTACGAGGAATATGGCCACGGCGATCCGTTGCTGCTGGTTCACGGTCTGGGCTCCAGCACGCTGGACTGGGAAATGCAGATTCCCGCGCTGGCCGCGCATTACCGGGTGATCGTCCCGGACGTGCGCGGTCACGGCCGCTCCGACAAACCCCGCGAGCGCTACAGCATCGCCGGCTTCAGTGCCGACATTGTCGCCCTGATCGAGCATTTGAAACTCGGCCCGGTGCACTACGTCGGGCTGTCCATGGGCGGCATGATCGGCTTCCAGTTCGCTGTCGATCAGCCGCGGATGCTCAAAAGCCTGACCATCGTCAACAGTGCCCCCGAGGTCAAGTTGCGCAGCCGCGACGATTACTGGCAGTGGTTCAAGCGCTGGAGCCTGATGCGCCTGCTCAGCCTCGCCACCATCGGCAAGGCCCTTGGCGCCAGGCTTTTCCCCAAACCGGAGCAGGCGGATTTGTGCCAGAAGATGGCAGAGCGCTGGGCAAAAAACGACAAACGTGCTTATCTCGCCAGCTTCGATGCGATTGTTGGCTGGGGGGTTCAGGAACACCTTTCCCGGATCACCTGTCCAACCCTCGTCGTCAGCGCCGACCGGGACTACACCCCCGTTTCGCTGAAAGAAACCTATGTCAGACTGCTGCCCGATGCGCGGCTGGTGGTGATCGCCGATTCACGCCACGCCACCCCGCTCGACCAGCCCGAACGCTTCAATCAAACGCTGCTGGAGTTCCTCGCCACAGCCGATAATCACCCTCAGGATCACTGACCCATGCTGAAAAAACTCGCCCTCGCCGCCGGCACCGTGCTGTTCGCCGCCAACCTGATGGCTGCCACGCCGGCAAAAGCGCCGCACGTGCTGCTGGACACCACCAACGGCCAGATCGAAATCGAGCTGGACCCGGTCAAGGCGCCGATCAGTACCAAGAACTTCCTCGAGTACGTCGACAGCGGCTTTTACAACAACACGATTTTTCACCGCGTGATCCCGGGTTTCATGGCCCAGGGCGGCGGCTTTACCCAGCAGATGCAACAGAAAGACACCAAGGCCCCGATCAAGAACGAGGCCAGCAACGGCCTGCATAACGTTCGCGGCACCCTGTCGATGGCCCGTACCTCCAACCCGGATTCGGCCACCAGCCAGTTCTTCATCAACGTGGCCGACAACGCCTTCCTCGATCCGGGCCGCGACGCCGGTTATGCGGTGTTCGCCAAAGTGGTCAAGGGGATGGACGTAGTCGACATCATCGTCAACTCCCAGACCACCACCAAACAGGGCATGCAAAACGTGCCGATCGACCCTGTGATCATCAAGTCGGCCAAGCGCATCGACTAAGCTTTACAGGGCATATCGAGCGGCGCTGGCTGATGTCACGCCGCTCACACTGATAAAAGGAGAGCCCGTGCTCCGGGCGGTTATCTGATGCTCTATCGCCGTTTCGAACAACTGATCGACATATTCCGCGATGCTCCGACGGCCTCTCCGCCGGACCGCGTTCTGCCCTTCTACACCTATTACCTGAAGCAGGTCTGGCCGAGTTTCGTCGCCCTGCTGATCGTCGGCCTGTTTGGAGCCCTGATCGAAGTGGCGCTGTTCAGTTATCTGAGCCGCATCATCGACCTCGCCCAGGGCACGCCGAACGTCGACTTCTTCAAGGTGCACGGCGTCGAACTGGCGTGGATGGCGGTGGTAGCGTTACTGCTGCGCCCGCTGTTTCTGGCGCTGCACGACATGCTGGTACACCAGACCCTTAGCCCGAGCATGACCAGCCTGATTCGCTGGCAGAACCACAGTTACGTGCTCAAGCAGAGCTTGAACTTCTTCCAGAACGACTTCGCCGGGCGCATCGCCCAGCGCATCATGCAGACCGGCAACTCGCTGCGCGATTCCGCCGTGCAGGCGGTGGACGCGTTGTGGCATGTGCTGATCTACGCGATCAGTTCGCTGGTGCTGTTCGCCGAGGCCGACTGGCGCCTGATGATCCCGTTGCTGACGTGGATCGCCGCCTACATCGGCGCGCTCTATTACTTCGTGCCACGGGTCAAGGACCGTTCGGTGGAAGCCTCCGACGCGCGCTCGAAACTGATGGGCCGGATTGTCGACGGCTACACCAACATCGCCACCCTGAAGCTGTTCGCCCACACCAACTTCGAGCAGCACTACGCCCGCGAAGCGATCCAGGAACAGACCGAAAAAGCCCAACTGGCCGGCCGCGTGGTCACCAGCATGGACGTGGCCATCACCACCATGAACGGCCTGTTGATCGTCGGCACCACCGCGCTGGCCCTGTGGCTGTGGACGCAATCGCTGATCAGCGTCGGCGCCATCGCCCTGGCCACAGGTCTGGTGATTCGCATCGTCAACATGTCCGGCTGGATCATGTGGGTGGTCACCGGCATTTTCGAAAACATCGGCATGGTCCAGGACGGTCTGCAGACCATCTCGCAACCGGTCAGCGTCACCGATCGGGAGCAAGCCAAACCACTGGCCGTGGCCCGTGGTGAAGTGCGTTTCGAGCATGTGGATTTTCACTACGGCAAGAAGAAAGGCATCATCGGCGACCTCAACCTGACCATCAAACCCGGCGAGAAAATCGGTCTGATCGGCCCCTCCGGCGCCGGCAAATCGACCCTGGTCAACCTGCTGTTGCGCCTGTACGACGTCGAAGGCGGGCGGATCCTGATCGACGGCCAGAACATCGCCGAAGTCGGTCAGGAAAGCCTGCGCGCGCGGATCGGCATGATCACCCAGGACACTTCGCTGCTGCACCGTTCGATCCGCGACAACTTGCTGTACGGCAAGCCCGACGCCACCGACGCCGAACTCTGGGAAGCGGTGCGCAAGGCCCGTGCCGATGAGTTCATTCCGCTGCTGTCGGACGCCGAAGGACGCACTGGATTCGATGCGCATGTCGGCGAACGCGGGGTGAAACTGTCCGGCGGTCAGCGTCAGCGGATCGCCATTGCAAGGGTGCTGCTCAAGGACGCGCCGATCCTGATCATGGACGAAGCGACCTCGGCGCTGGACTCTGAAGTCGAAGCGGCGATCCAGGAAAGCCTGGAAACCCTGATGCAGGGCAAGACCGTGATCGCCATCGCCCACCGCCTCTCGACCATTGCCCGCATGGACCGGCTGGTGGTGCTGGAAAACGGCAAGATCGCCGAAAGCGGCAACCATGCCGAACTGCTGGCCCACGGCGGATTGTATGCGCGGTTGTGGGCGCACCAGACCGGAGGGTTTGTCGGCATCGATTGATCCTGCGTCAAAACACAAAAACCGCCAGAGCCCTTTAACCACGGGCTCTGGCGGTTTTTTATCGCCTGCTGGAAATCCCCTGAAACCCTGCTGTAATCAGCGAAGGCTCCGGAACGGAACCTGTCGTAAGTCTGCAGGGACGCACCACTGGATGCAGTCTCGATAGCACGCCTATCAAGGACTCTGTCATGTCTCTGTTCAAACGTTCAGTCACTGAGTTGTTGGGTACGTTCTGGTTGGTGTTGGGCGGGTGCGGCAGTGCGGTCATCGCCGCGTCTTCACCTGTGGGTATCGGCGTGCTGGGGGTCGCCCTGGCGTTTGGTCTGACGGTGCTGACCATGGCGTTTGCCATCGGCCACATCAGCGGCTGTCACCTCAACCCGGCCGTGTCGGTCGGTCTGGTCGTCGGCGGTCGGTTCCCGGCCAAGGAACTGCCTGCCTACGTCATCGCCCAGGTAATCGGCGGGATTCTGGCTGCGGCCCTGCTCTACCACATCGCCAGCGGCAAGGAAGGTTTCGACATCGCCGCAGGCCTTGCCTCCAACGGTTATGGCGAACACTCGCCGGGCAAATACTCGATGGCATCCGGCTTCGTCACCGAGCTGGTGATGACCGCCATGTTCGTGGTGATCATCCTCGGCGCCACCGACAAACGCGCCCCGGCAGGTCTGGCACCGATCGCCATCGGCCTGGCCCTGACGCTGATTCACCTGATCTCGATCCCGGTCACCAACACCTCGGTCAACCCGGCCCGCAGCACAGGCCCGGCGCTGATGGTCGGCGGCTGGGCCATCGCCCAGTTGTGGATGTTCTGGGTCGCGCCGCTGCTGGGAGCGGTGGTCGGCGGCGTGCTCTATCGCTGGCTGGGCAACGAAGACAGCTGAAGGAGCCGGCGAGGATCAGGCTTGCCGATACGGCAAGGCGCTCCTCGCCTCTTCGGCATAGGCCAGTACACCGGCGCGCTCCTGGTGCAGAAAGTCTTTGACCGCGGCTTTCAAACCGGGATGGCGCAGGTAATGCCAGGAATGGGTGATCACCGGTTCGAAGCCGCGAATCAGTTTGTGCTCACCCTGGGCACCGGCATCGAAACGTTGAAATCCATTGGCAATCGCATAGTCCATGCCCTGATAGAAACAGGTCTCGAAGTGCAGCCGGTCGAACTCGGCCAGGCATCCCCAATAGCGTCCGTAAAAACTGTCGCCGCCCACCAGGCTGAACGCCATCGCCACCGGCCGTGAGCCCTGCCGGGCCAGGACCACGCGAATCGATTCCGGCATGCGCTCGGCCAGCAGGCTGAAGAATTCCCGCGTCAGGTACGGCGCCTGCCGGCGTACCGCGTAGGTATTGGCGTAACAGGCGTAGACAAAATCCCACTGCGCCTCGTCCAGCTCGCGGCCTTCCAGCCATTCGAACTCGAAGCCCTGCCCCGCCACTTGCTCGCGCTCCTTGCGCATCTGTTTGCGCTTGCGTGAGGCGAGCACGTCGAGGAAGTCCTGAAAGTCGCGGTAGCCGCGATTCTGCCAGTGGTACTGACAGCCGATGCGTTGCAGCCAGCCCGGTTGCTCGGCCATGGCGGCATCGGTGAACGCGTCGGTGAAATTGATGTGGGCGCTGGAGAGCGCTTCGATTTCCAGATACCCCGGCAGGCTCTTGAGCAGTTCGAATCCGTCCTCGACATTCGCTGCCAGCAACCGTGGGCCGCTGACCGGACTGAAGGGCACCGCGCTCAAGAATTTGGGGTAGTAATCGATGCCGGCCCGGGCGCAGGCATCGGCCCAGCCGTGGTCGAACACGTATTCGCCGTAGGAATGCCATTTGCGATAACCGGGCAACGCCGCGATCACCCGCCCCGCTTCGACGTGCAGCAAATGCTCCGCTTGCCAACCGGTGTGCGGGCCGACGCTGCCGCTGTCCTCCAGCGCAGAAAGAAACGCATGGCGCAGAAACGGCTGGTTTTGCGGGACCAGAACATCCCAGTCGGACGCTGGAATTTCCGACAGTTTGTGCAGACGTTGCAGCGGCATTTTCCTCTCCACTTTCGGGCGTGAACGCCCGGCGAGTATCGCTGATCGGCCGGGCGTTGCCCACGTCAGATTGCGCGACAGCGCTCTGGATCAATAGTTCACGGCCATTTTGTATCGTCATCAACCTGCCATCATCGTGCCACTGCTCTGTCATAAACCATCGCGATACTGGCGCCTGTTTTTAGAGCGCCGGGTTCTACCCCGGACACTGTTTTCCGACCGTCAAACCGTCGGTTGTGCCCAGGATGGTTCAGCCATCCCCTTTTCATCTTCGGAGATTGCTATGCGTCTTGCTTCCACGAAAACTGCGGCGGCCCTGTGCGGTGGCCTGTTGCTGGCCATGAGTGTACCGGCCAGTGCCGCAGTCGACGCCAAACTGCTCGACATGCTCAAGGCCAACGGTTCGATTTCCCAGGCGCAGTACGTTGAGCTGCAAACTGAACTGGCCAAGGATCAGAAGGCTCAGCAAATCGCGCAGCAGGCGCAGCAAGAGACCAACGAGCAAATCGCGGCGACCGCGAAGAAAACCAACGAGCTCAGCAGTTTCGACCAGAAACTGGCCTGGGCCGCCAAGACCCAGTTCAAGGGCGATGTGCGTATCCGTCAGGAAACCATCAAGATCGATGGCGAACCGAATAACGGCGGCCGCGACAAGGATCGCCAGCGCATCCGTGCCCGTCTGGGTGCGTACACCGAGATCAACCCGCAAGTCGACACCGGCATCCGTATCGCCACCGGCGGCGGCGACGACGCCCGTTCGACCAACCAGGACCAGGACAACTACTTCGACAAGAAGCAAATCTGGCTCGACCTGGGCTATATCGACTACCACCCGGATCAGATCAAGAACCTGCACATCATCGGCGGCAAGATGCTGCAACCGTGGGTGAGCATGGGCGACGTGATCTGGGACAGCGACATCAACCCGGAAGGTCTGGCCGTTACCTACAAGTATCCATTGGGCAGCAGCGTCGAGCTGTTCGGTAGCCTGGGTAACTACAATCTCAAGGACAACGTCGACGGCGACGGCGTGCAATTCCGTCATGACCTGCGTCTGACCGCCGGCCAGTTGGGCAGCCGCTTCGCCATCACCGACAACCTGAAACTGACCCTGGGCGGCAGCGTCTACGCTTACCAGAACGACGAAGACAGCCGTTGCACCGGCACCTCCACGCCGTGCGCCCTGGCCGTCAACGGCAACTCGGCGAACAACGAATTCCGTCTGTACGAAGGCTTCAGCCAGGTCGACATCGGCGGCCTGCCAATGCCGCTGTCGTTCTACGGTCAGTACGTGAAGAACAACGATGCAGTGACCGATCAGGACACCGCATGGCTGGTGGGTGCCAAGTCGAAAGTCTTCGGCCTGAACCTCGACTACAACTATCGTGATGTTCAGCGCAACGCTGTGGTCGGCGCCTTCACCGATTCGGACTTCGCCAACGGCACCACCGGTTCCCGTGGCCACAAGTTCAAGGTCGGTTACGACATCGACAAGAACTTCGCCATTGGCGCGACTTACTTCCTGACCAAGGCCGACTTCTCCAGCCGTACCCAGCGTGATGCAGACACCAACACCCTGCAGCTGGACGCGGAAGCGAAGTTCTAAAAAATCAGCGACAAGCGGCAAGTTTCAAGCTGCAAGTGAATGCCTCACTTGCAGCTTGAGGCTCGCAGCTTGAAGCTGCTTTTGTTCAACAGACTGGCGCGGCCGCAGCGATCCCCATCATCCGTTC
>NZ_JASCAF010000004.1:0-49206 GCF_029967985.1 Pseudomonas sp. V88_4 | reverse complement strand
TCCCACCCCCGGATAAATCCCTCCACTCAGCCTTCCGATGGGGCCGGCACGTCAAGAGCGGTACTCGAGCTAACGCTCATTGTGTTGAGTGGTGGAAGCCAGAGCCAAGCCAGAGCAGAAACCAAAGCCAAGCCAAGCCAAGCCAAGCTGAGCCAAAGCCAAAGCCAAAGCCAAAGCAGGGTGAGTTTTGTGTTTTTAACCTGAGTTCACCTCGGTGTCTCAAGTCGGCGTATCCTTCCCATACACTTCGGTCGGTCCCCTCTCCCTTCGGGCGGTCCGACGTTTCGGGAGGGCCAGGGTGAAGGCAGCGTCCTGACTGACCCACCGCATACCGTTCTCCCGCAGAGATGTCATCAGCATCTATGCCGGATATCGACTGACCTCGACGTTATCCAGTACTCGGTTCACCGCCAGTTCGGCGCGCATGATGACTTGTTGTATCCCCGGAATCCGGTGCCGTTGCGGTGAGTCGACATAGGCTGCCACGTCATTGGCCATGTCGCTGGCCGAGGCCAGGGATTCGCAGGCGTGGGCCAGCAGGCTTTCGTCGTCCATGTCCGGTGAGACCTGGAACATCTGGCTCGGTTTACGGTCGGGGCCGTCTATCCTCCCGACCCACTGTCCACAGTCCCACCCTGCTTCTGATCAAAGAACTCCGGAATCTCGTGTGTGTAGCTCTTCAACCAGCGTTGCATGCTCAGTTCACGTTCAGTGGGGGTGCTGGTCTGGGGTTTGGTGGAGGCGGCTTTGTTGCGGCTTTGCAGGAGCAGCCAGCCTTCAGTTTCCTGTTGTTGCGCCGAGGCGGGGCCGGGGTCGATGGCGTGGGTGGTCAGGGGCAGGGCGAGGAGGGTGAGGCAGAGCGCGGTGGCTTTCATGGCGGGGCTCCTTATTTGAGCATCGCGGTGGCGGCTGCGGTGACGGGGCTTGGGGTCTTGAGTTTCTGGGCGCGGGTCTGGGCCTCGTTGAATTGCTCAGGGCTCAGGTTCAGGCGGCTGACCAGTTCGGCGGCGCGGGTCCAGTCGTCCTGGTAGAGCAGCAGCGTCACCAGGTTCAGGGCGGCCAGTGAATCGCTCTGCTTGAGTTCCATGGCGGTGAGGAATTCGAAGCGGGCGTCTTCGATGCGCAGTTGGTTGAGGTACACCACGCCCAGGTCGTTGCGGATTTTTTCGTCGGTGGGGGCCAGGCGGGCGGCGCGTTGCAGGTGGGCCTGGGCCTGGCCGTAGTCGGCGCGGGCGGCGGCGAGCTGGCCGAGGCCGTGTTCGGCTTCGGCGGCCAGGCAGCTGCCGAGCAGGCCGCGATACAACGGCTCGGCTTCGCTGCGCCCCAGCAGTCGATAGACCTTGGCCTTGCGCAGGCGGACGTCGGCGAGGTTGTCCGGCAGGCTTTGCAGGTTCGCCAGGCTGGCATGCAGTTTGCCGTCCTTGGCCATGTCGTCGGCCAGGGTCATCGACAGTTGTTGTTCCTGGCTCAACGGGCCGCAACCGGCGTTCGGGTTCAGGGCGCTCCACGGCGTCTGGCCGTTGCTGGCGCAGCCGCCGAGCATCAGCAGGGTCAAGCTTGCAATCATTGCTTTCATGGCGATTCCTTCTATGAGCCCAGCGCCCGCGCCAGGGCGCTGAAGCCCGGGCCTGCGAGGACGATCAACAGCGCCGGGAAGAGAAACATCATCATCACGACGGACATTTTGGCGGACATTTTCGAGATGTATTCCTGCAGCCTGGTCAGGCGTCGGTCATCGAGCAGTTGCTTGAGCGCCAGCAGCGATTTCATCGCGCCGCCACCCTGTTGCAGCAGTTGCTGAAGGATCACGCAGGTGTCGGTGAATTCGTCCACCGCCAGCAAGCGCGTGGCCTTGTTCAGTTCCTCGCCCAGTTCCAGGCCCGAGTCGACACGGGCCAGCACCAGACGCAATTCCTGGGTCAGCACCGGCAGCAACGTCTGGCCTTCATGGCTGAGCACGCGCAACGCCTGCTCGACGGCCATGCCGGCTTCGAACAGGATGCGCAGCAAAGGGATGAAGGTGGAGATTTCCATGGCCAGTTGTTTTTGCCGGCGGGCGGCCGCCATCGCCAGCAGGCGTTTGGGCAACAGGTAGCCGATGCCGAGGGCGAACAGCGGGGCGATCCATTGACGCTCGATGTGAGGAAACAGTACCCCTTGCAGCAAGACCGCCACGGTCAGCAACAGCAGCGGCGAGCCGATCTGGCAGGCGGCGAACAGTGATCGCTGGCGGGCGCTGCGCCAGCCGAGGCGGTTGAGCAGGGTTTGGGTTTCGTTGTCGAGTTTGACCGCGCGCTGGCCGAGGGTACTGCCGCCGAGCACTTGCAGCAGGTTACCGAAACGATTGTCCCGCAGCAGCGCACCTTCCAGCCGCCGCGTGACCTGTCGCGCGCGACGGCGGCGGTCGAGCAGGCCGCTGATCAGCAAAAGTGCAGCGCCCAGCATCAACAGGGCGCTGATCATCAGAGGCATGGTCATAGGCTGCGCAACATCCGCCAGAGCAACAGGCTGCCGATCACCTGCAGGCCGAAGGCGCTGGCGAGCATCATCTGGCCGGAATGGTCGTTCCACATGGCGATCAGGTATTTGGGATTGGACAGCAGAAAGTAACCGGCCAGCCCCACCGGCAGCAGGCCGAGCACCCAGGCGGTGATGCGGGTTTCACCGGTCATGGCGCGCAACTGGCGCGATGCCTGGTCGCGTTCGCGGATCATCCGGATCAGGTTTTCCAGCAGTTCGCTGGCGTTGCCGCCGTAGCGATGATTGACCTTCAGTCCAACGGCGAACAGGCGCAATTCGTCCTTTTCATACAGCTCGGCCACATCGCCCACCGCCTCCGGAAGACTCACCCCCAATTGCACGTTGCGCTGCACCCGGCCCATGGCGTTCTTCAGCGGGTCTTCGCTGGCGTCGATCGCGCCCAGTACCGCGTCGGCCAGGGTGCGTCCGGATTTCAGGCTGCGCACCGTGTGGTCGAGCAATTGCGGCAGTTGTTCGATCATCCGTCGCAACCGTCGCTGATAGCGCCAAATGACGTAAACGCGCAGCGCCATCGGTGGCAGCACCAGCAGCAACAGAAAGCCGATCCAGCCGCCGATTGCCAGGCCGATCAGGCTGCCGAAGGCCCATAGCAGCAACCACAATTCGAGACGATCCGGGTGACCGAGACCCGCCCGCAAAAAGGCGCGCTCCAGTCCCGCCCAGCGCGGTTTCTCCGCCAGCAGCTGAGGTTGTCCCTGATTCAAGCGGTCCAGCACCCGTTCGGTGCCGCTCTGGCGCCAGCCGTTGTAGAACAGGCGCAGTGACAGACCAAGCAACGCCAGACAGATCAGGATCAGCAACAGCGGTTTGAGCATGTCGGGGCCCTCACGGTGACAGCGCCGGTTCACGGCGCAACTTGTCACCGGCCGGGTTGACCGCTTCACGCAGAAAACCGAAACCGGTGCGGCGGTCGAGACGGAACAGGGTGTTGGTGACGTAGACGTCGTCGCGTACCCCGACCACTTCCACCACTTCGCTGACGCAGCGGCGGCCGTCGGGCATGCGCGTCAGCTGGATGATCACGTCGAGTGCCGCGCAGATCATCTGGCGCAGGGTACGTTCGGCAATGGTGCGTCCGGTCAGGCCCACCAGGGTTTCCAGGCGCAGCAGCGCGTCCTGTGCGTTGTTGGCGTGGACCGTGCTCATCGAGCCGTCGTGGCCGGTGTTCATCGCCGTCAGCACGTCGACCACTTCGACCCCGCGAATCTCGCCGAGGATGATCCGATCGGGGCGCATCCGCAGGGCGTTGCGGATCAGGTCGCTGGCCTTCACTTCGCCGTGGCCCTCGGCATTCGGCGGGCGGGTTTCCAGGCGCACCACATGCGGATGGCCGAGTTGCAATTCGGCGACATCTTCGATGGTCACCAGCCGTTCGTGGGGGTTGATCAGCTGGCTGAGAATGTTCAGCAAGGTGGTCTTGCCGGTGCCGGTGCCGCCGCTGATGAGGATGTTGCAGCGCTTGCTGACGGCTTCGGCGATGAAGTCGAAGATCGCCTGATCGATGGTCTGCATCGCCATCAGGTCAGTGCTTTTAAGCATGTCCTTGCGAAATTTGCGGATCGACAGGCACGGGCCGTCGAGGGCAATCGGCGGGATGATCGCGTTGACCCGGCTGCCGTCGGGCAGGCGCGCATCGACCATCGGCGACGACTCGTCGAGGCGCCGGCCGAGCGGGGCGAGGATGCGCTGCATCACCCGTTCGACGTGGTGCGCATCGATGAAACGCAGGTCGCTCAGATGCAACACGCCATCGCGTTCGATGAACACCCGGTGCGGGCCGTTGACCAGAATCTCGGTCACGGCGCTGTCGCGCAGCAGCACTTCCAGCGGGCCGAAACCGGTCAGTTCGTCGACGATTTCTTCGGCCAGACGCTCCATTTCGTAACGGGAAATCGCTAGGTGCAGGCGGGCGATGTATTCGCCGACCTTGTCGATGACGAACTGCGATAACACTTGCCGCGAGCCTTCCAGCAGGTTTTTTCCCGACTCTTCGATGGCGTCGATGATGTAGCGGTGCAGTACCAGTTTCAGGCCGTCGTGGTCGGTGTTGCCGGTGGCGTTGCGCTGTGGTCCGCCGAACAATTGCTCGCTGCTCATGAGCTGCCTCGCAAGCGATCAAACCAGGTGACTTTGGGCTTGGCCAGGCCTTCGGAACGCTTGGCCAGCCGTTCGCCGAGGGTGCGCAGGCTCTGGCTGATGGCTTCGCGCGGGGCCAGTTCGAACAGGGTCACGCCCTGATTCTTGGCATTCAGGCGCAGTTCCGGGCTGTAGGCCAGCACTGCGATGACTTCCAGGCCGAAGGTTCTGCCGAGGGTGTCGGAGTCCGGCGCGACATTGCGCAGGTAGCGATCCACCAGCAGCCGGCCGTGGTCGAGCTTCATGCCTTTTTCGCGCCACAGATTGAGCACTGCGAGGTTGCGTCGACAGTCGAGGACATTCTGGTCGGTGTACCACAGCAGCTTGTCGCAATGGCTGACGAAGGTGCGCAGCGCTTCGCTGTCGGGTTGGCCGGTGAGGTTCACCACGATGTGCTGGAAGTGCTGGCGCAGGGCGCTGAGCAACATGTACAGCTCGGCAGCGCTGGTGCGTTCCAGCGGTTCGTCGCCGGGGGCGTAGGCGAGAATGCGCAACCCGGCCTCGGCACTGGTGAAGGCGCTGTCGATCAGGGTTGCGTCGAGGCGGCGCAGGTGACGTAACGCATCGCCGAAATGAAACGAGCTCTCCAGCCCCAGCAGGGCCAGGCTGTCACCGCGCGGCAGGCCAAGGTCAAGCAGCAAGGTCTGCTGGCCGCTCTTCTGCACCACCAGCGCCATGTGATTGGCCAGCAGCGCACCGTCGGCGTTGTTCTGGATGCTGTACAGAACGGTCAATCCGCCGAGCTGGGTGTTCGGCGTGACCGCCGGCAGGCGTTTGCTCAGCCGTCGCACCAGGCCGGCGACTTCGCTGGAACGCGAGCCGTAGGCCACGAAATCCCGGGCACCGGCGCGCATCGCGTTGAGCACCAATTGATTGTCCATGCCGTCACCGAGGGCGACGATCGCCAGCATCGGCTTGGCTTCGAGCACGCCTTCGATCAACGCACTCTGGGCCACCAGATGTTCACGGTCGAGGCCGACGAACACCAGGCTGGCGAAGGTCACGTCGACCAGCGCCAGCAGTTCGTCGAGGCTGCCGCCACCGGCGCTGACCACCTGGCCCAGGGGCGCCAGCGCGCCTTGCAGCCACTCAAGATCAGTGGTGTTGCGGGTGATGGCGAGAAAGGTCTGGCTCAGGCTCTGGCTCATTGCGATAACCCGCTGCGTTTATCGAAGTTGCCGTTTTCCAGGAAGTACAGGCGATACCAGTTCGGGTCGTAATTGCGCAGTTTCTCGCCGGGCAACGACGGCAATGGCGCGTTGACGGCCAGCGGTTGCACCAGGTGCGGGGTGACGATCATCAGCAGTTCGCGTTCTTCGCGGTTGATCGACGAGTTGCGGAAAAACGCGCCGAGTACCGGGATGTCGCCCAGCCCCGGAAACTTGTTCACCTCCGAGGCGTTGCGGGTGCTGATCAGGCCGCTGATAACGAAGCTTTCGCCATCGGCCAGGGAGATGCTGGTGTCGGTGCGGCGAATGGTGAAGGCCGGCACTTTGGTGCCGCCGATGGTCACGCCGTTGTTGTAGTCCAGCTCACTGACTTCCGGGGCGACCTTGAGGGCGATCCGGTCGTTGCTGACCACGGTCGGGGTCAGGGTCAGGCGGATACCGAATTCCTTGTACTCGATGGAGTAGCTGTTGCTGTTGGCGCTGGGCACCGGGATCGGTACCTCGCCGCCGGCGAGGAAACTCGCACTCTGTCCGCTCAGTGCAACCAGACTTGGCCGCGCGAGGGTGTAGGCGAAACCGCTGCCTTCCAATGCATTGACGATGCCGAGGAACTTGCTGCTGCCACCGCCCCAGACGATGTTGAACATGTCGTTGGCCAGCGGGATGCTCGGCGCGGCGATGCGGGGATCGATGTTGAGCAGCGGAACCACGCCCGGCGTGACGCCGGTGTTCGGCACGGTGCCCGGTGCGCCGAACAGAAAGTTGTTGGAGCCCTTGCCGTAGATCGACGTACCCGCTTCCTTGAGCTTGGTGCGGCTGACTTCGACGAAGCGGATGTCGGTCTGCACCTGCGAGGGCAGGTTCGGTTCGCTGCTGGACGGCAGCGCCGCCGCAGTCATCGCCGCACTGGCCTTGCCCTGCACGAACACCATGCTTTGACGCGGTGTGCTGGCGCAGGCGGTCCAGATCATCAACGTGGTGGCGCCGGGGCCGACGCCGGTGAGCAACACACCCTGGTCGCCGGTCACGCGCACATCGGCGATCTTCGGATCGCCCACGGCCACCCGAGTGATCGCCACCGGCGATTGCACGGCCTGTTGCAGGCCTTCGCCGATTTCCAGCACGGCCGGCAGCGGCGCAAGCGCAGCGCAGTTGCCGGTAGCGGCGGCCGCGCTGCCGATCGAAGCCACGCTCAGCAAGGAAAACTGCAGCCAGTGGAACAGGGGCGTAAAGCGTTTGCGCATGGAGGTGCATCCTTGCTCGATTCAGTGCGTGGGTTCGGCGGATTCGGTGCCGCGAATCACTTCCACGGCCGGTTTTCCTGGAGCAGTCTGACTGGCGACCGCCATGGGTTTGGGGGGCGGCGTCAACGACAGTTGGCTGAACTCGATCAACGCGCGCCGAGGGCTGTCGAGGCTGGCGGCGACGTTGTTGTCGCCGGCCCAGTAGCGCGCCAGTTGCTGCTCGTCGGCGCTGCGCACGGCCAGCCGCAATACGCCGGCGCTGGAGGCCAGCATCAGGCGGTTGAGCAACGGTTCAGGCACCGCGAGCACGACGCTGCGGGCGGCGGCGCGCAATTGTTCCTGTTTGAGTCTTTCTTCTTCGCTGTGGGCGGGGCTGGCGGGTTGGCCGCTGTTGGTCAGGCCCATCTGATTACCCACGCCGAGCACCCGCACGGCAGGCACTACCAGTTGGGCGCTCGGCTGCGGGTTGTTCTCATCCTTGCGCAAGAACAGCAGCACATCGACGTAGTCTCCCGGCGCCAGTTGCCCGCCGGCATTGATCACTTCATCGACCGCCACTGCGAGTGCGCGTTCGCCGGGGCGAATCATCCGCGCCAGCGGGCTGCCGGCCTCGAAGCTTTCCTGGGTCAGCCAGGTGCCGGCCGGCAGGGCGTGCCATGGCGTGCGGCCGATCACTTGATCGACGCTGGCCAGGCTGCCGGCGGGGGCGGTGCGCAGTTTTTCCACGGCGACATCGGCGGCGGTGATGGTCACGAACGGTGCAATGTCGCGCACCAGCACCACGACTGGCTGGCGAGTCGGATCTTCCACCGGTGCCGGGGTGGCGACGGGGGTATCAGGGGCGGCAACCACGGGTTCGGCGGCCGGGGCCTGGCGACTCAAAGTGAGCCCCCAGTAACCGGCGATGATGGCACCCAGCAGCAAAATGCCGGCCAGACCCAGAGTGACGCGACTGTTCATGACGGCTCTCCCTTTCCCGCTGCGCTCTGTCTCTTGCAACAACCCGTGACGTCCAACGAGATAACTTCGCAATCAGGCAGCTATGAACGAGTAACTATTTCGCTATTTGACGGTAGCGCAGCCCGAACAAAATGCCATTACGCGGGCCGAAATATCCGCCGAAAGCAGGGGACTAAAGCGCCAAACATGGTTTTTTTCCGTTGTTTTAGTAGTTAGTACTTTGGTGTTAATCCGTTCTTACAGTTGTAGGTCCGGACTTTGCCGACAATGCTGATGCTGGCACGGGGAAATCATGTTGCGAACGCATAACACCCGGTGCCTTCAAGGAGAATCAGTCATGTCCTTCGCAAAAAAAACCGTGCAGACAATCAAGTCCCAGATCACTTTTTACAAAGGCCTGGTCAAGGACACCGAAGGAGCTTCAGGTATCGAATACGCGATCATCGCCGGTATGGTGGCGGTGGCGCTGGCCGCATTCGTGACACCGATCTCGAACGCCATTACCACGATGTTCACCACCATTCAGGCCGCACTCTGATCGGGTAGGCAGCCATGGCCGGCAACTTGCGAATGCGCCCAAGGGGTTCTAACGTCAGCGCTTAGTCCATCGCAGGAATCGCCCTATGTCTTTCTCCCATACGCCCCGCCAACAGTTGCTTCTGGTCGATGACGAGGAGGACGCACTGCTGGAACTGGCGGAGTTGCTGGAAGGGGAAGGTTTTGTCTGTCATACCGCGACGTCGGTGAAGCTGGCCCTGCATCATCTGACACGGCATCCGGACATTGCGCTGGTGATTACTGATCTGCGCATGCCGGAGGAAAGTGGCATGTCGTTGATCAAGCGGCTGCGTGAACACACTTCGCGTCAGCATTTACCGGTGATTGTGACTTCCGGGCATGCGGACATGGAGGATGTGAGTGACATGTTGCGGTTGCAGGTGCTGGATCTGTTTCGCAAGCCGATTTATCACGTTCGGTTGCTTGAGACGCTGGATAATCTGTTTCCCAAGCCTCGGGTGAATGTTTCTTGAGGGTTTGACTTGGCGGCCTTTGGGCCGACCATGTTGTTGGGGTTTTGGGTGAATATCCGTTTCTGCGGGTGCGCCTGCTGGCGGTTTCGCCCTTACGGCGACTCACTTTTTTGACAAACGCCCGGAGTGCCGGCCCAGTCAAAAAGTAAGCAAAAAAACGCTTGCTCCTGCGTTCGGCCCGCTCGCTGGGGCTCGGGGTTCCTTCGTTCCGGGTTTCATCCGGGGGCATCGCCTACGGTTTGCTTCGCTGCACCTCCTCTCGATGTGTTTGGCTCCGCCAAACGGTCGCTGCGCTCCCACCCCCGGATGAATCCCTACACTCAGCCTTCCGACGTCGCCCGTAGATCAAAAGCGGTACTCGAGCTAACGCTCATTGTGTTGAGTGGTGAGGAGCGATAAGCGATAAGCGAAAGCGGACTGCTTTTGTTTGATCGTTCCCACGCTCTGCGTGGGAATGCAGCCTGGGACGCTCTGCGTTCCGATCTGGGATTCGCCGGCGATCAAGCGGCTTACAACTGGTAGCTGAAACTGATGCTGTAACGCGGCCGGCGGTTGAAGGTGTCCAGCGCTTCATCCGACATCGCCTTGGCGGCTTCCAGGGCAATGTTGTAGTACTTCGCATCGCCGAATCTCAGGCCGACCGCCGCCGATGACAGGTTGTTGGCCTGCACCGGCAATTCATTGAACCAGCTGCGTGAGCGGTCGAGCACGAAGTACGGTTGCAGGATGCGCACCCAGTTGCCGTCGCGGTTGAAGCTGTAGTTGATTTCGTAAGCCACGCCCCAGCCCTTGTCGCCGGACGCCTGGTCGTCGGGATAGCCGCGGCCGAAGTTCTGGCCGCCGAATACGGCGCGCTCGCTGTCGGGCAGGGTGTCGTCACTCCAGTACAACGCGGCTGACAGTACGCCTTGCCAGTTATCAAGGAACTTGTCGCTTTGCACCCCCGACAGACGCACGCGGAAAAAATCGAGGTCGATGGCGCTGTTGTTGGTGCGCGCGCCCAGGCTGTCCAAGCCCTGATACACGCCGCCGCTGAGGATCCGCAGTTGCCGGGCATCGGCCTTGCGCCAGTCGCTTTCGAAGGCGAGAGCGCGGATGTCGGTGCGTTCTTCGACGCTCAACGGGTAGCCGATCACGTTGTAGCGGGTCTTGTCGTTGACCGCGTACAGACGCGATCCGGCGGTCAGCAATTCATCCGAAGCGGCAATCAGCGGCAGGCTGAAGCCGAGCGAGTAACGGTCGTTTTCGCGATGCGGCTTGAGTTCCAGGCCGTTGTTCAGCAGCACGTTGGTGCCGGGATCGGCGCGATAGCGTGAGGCCGACAGGCTCAGTTGCGCACCCTCGTCGTTGATGAACTGGTTGTAGTCCAGCCGATAGTAATGCTCGTGATCATCCCCCGGTGGAAACAGGCCGCTGAACGTCAATTGTTCGCCCATCGAGGTTTGTGAATTGCTGCTGACACCGAGCAGGGCCTGAGTGCCGTTACGGTTGTCTTCGGTGGTGCTCAGGGTGCTGGTGAACGGTTTGCGGCTGGCCTGGGCGATCAGCGTGGTTGCGCCATCGGTGGTGCCGGGCGGTGGCACCTGGGCCTGGATCGTCACGCCGGGAATGCGGGTCATCAGTGTGGTGTAGCGCTCGAACGTCTTGCGTGTGAGAGGTCGCTCGGCCTGGAGCTTGGCGGCCAGTCGGTCGAGCAGGGCTTTGACCCGCCCCACGTCGCCCGCGATCTGCACGTCCCGGACATAGCCTTCCACCAGTACGACGCGCGCCACGCCGTCATCGAAGGTCTGCTGTGGCAGGAAGGCGTAGGACAGCAGATAGCCGTCCTGTTGATAACGTCGAGTGATCGTGCGGGTGGCCTCGATCAGATCGGCGAGGCTGCTCTCGCGGCCGATCAGGGGTTTGTAGATTTCTGCCAGTTCGTTCAGCGGGTAAAGCGTGCCGCCTTCGATCTGCACAGTGTTGAGTTTGATCTTGGTGCTCATCATCAACGGCTCGGCGGCGGCCCCTGGCTCCGGCACTTGCAGCGGCGCGGCATTCGGCCGGTAGGCGTCGGCGGGTAAATTGGGTACCGGCAGATTGCGTATGGTTTCGTTGCTGTTGAGAAAGCTGGGCAGGGTATCGGCGAGGGCTGTGGAACTGAGACTGACAAACAGCAGGGATGCCATAACGCGCATAGGACACTCCATGTTCAACCCCCGGCACCGGGCGGATTTTCTCCCAAGAAAAAAGCGGAAGACTCGTGGGAATCTTCCGCCCTCAACCAAGCGTAGGCGCTGTAGGTTCGGCCGTCGAATCGGCCAGGTGCAATTCAGCGTTTGTTGCCGCCCAGGGTCCCGGTGAGACCACCGAGGACGCCACCCAGTCCGCCGCCGGTTCCGGTGGCGGTGCCACCGTTGACCAATCCGCCGACCGCAGTGACCGTGTTGCCCACCGTGGTGACGGTGTTACCGACCGCCGCCACGACCGGATTGCTGTTGGTGCTGGCAATCGTGTTGCCGAGATTGCCGACGGCACCGCCGACCTGGCCGGTGAGACCGGCGACCGGAGTACCGAGCCCGGTGGCGGCGCCGACGTTCTGGGTCAGGCTGGTGACCGCCGTGGTGACTGGCGCAAGTCCGGCGCCCACGTTGTTGCCCAGGGTTGCCAGGGGCGTGGTCGGGCTGGTGATCGGCGAGCCCGAACCGCCGAGCACGGTGTTGAGCGAGGCCACGGTATTACCGGCCGCCGCCAGCACGCCACCCGGTGCGGCGAGGGTGCCATTGCCGCTGCTCAAGCCGGCGCCGACGTTGACCACGGCGCCGCCGACGGTTTGCAGCAGGCCATTGTTGCCCAGGCCGCCACCGACGCCCGTTCCGGAACCGGTGCCGTTATCTACCAGCCCGCCGGCCTTGCCGACCGCGGTGCCGACATTGCTCAGGGCACCGCCGACGGTGTTGGTCAGGGCGTTGCCGTTGCCGGCGACAGTGACCTTGTCACCCACGCCGTCAACCGTGCTGCCGACCTTCTGGACCAAACCGTTCAACGGCGCGCCCAGCCCTGTAGCCGTACCGAGTTTGTCCGTGGTGCTTTCGACCATGGCAATTACCGGCACCAGTTTGCTGCCGACTTCTTTGGTAACCGAGCCGAGCGGGCCGGTGGTGGTGGCGGTGCTGAGGGTGTCGCCGAGCATGGTGACCTTTTCGCCGACCCCATTGAGCACTGGGGCGACCTTGGTTACCACACCGCCGACCACGGGAACGCTGCCCGTGGCAGTGGCCAGTTTGCCGCTCAGGTCGGACACGCCGTTACCCACATCCTGCACCACGCCGCCGACCGCCGAAGCGGTGACGCCCAGGCCATTGTCGGTGGTTGCCAGTTTGCCGATGCCGTTGGCTACGCCGTCACCCAGCGTGGTCACTACGTTGCCGGCAGTCCGGGCCGCGCTTTGCACCACGCCGCCAACGACAGGCACGCCGCTCAGGGAGTCACCGACCTGGCCGACGCCATCGCCGACGCCGCTGACGGTATTGCCGACGTCCTGCACCAGGGTGGTGGTAACCAGAGGTGTCGGTGTACTCGGGTTGGTTGGGTTGGTCGGATCCGTCGGGTCGGTGGGATTGGTCGGGGTCGTCGTGCCGCCGGTTCCGCCAGTGCCACCGGTACCGCCAGTGCCTGCCGTGTCTCCGGTGCCACCGGTACCGCCCGTGCCACCCGTACCGGCAGTCGAGCTGTCTGGAGAAGAACTGCCGGAGCTGCTGTGATGACCGCCGCCGCCACTGCTGCAACCGGCCAGACCGAGGGAGAGAATGAGGGCCAGTGCCGTTGCCGATTTGCACCATGCCGCATGAGCTTTCATTTGAGTTTTCATGAGCGTTATTCCTTGCACCTGTCACAACGTTTGTTGTCTTCGATGGCCCGCCGATTCTGTTGCCGGCAGTGCCTTCGTCCGTTGTGCTCATATCAGTCGCAAGGCCGGATCCACGCCATTCTCAAGTTGGTATTAACGCCTTTATGCAGGGGGCTGCGAGTGCCGCCTAACGACTAATACCGAGGATATAGGCGCGCAAAAAAAAAGCCTTGAAAATCAAGGCCGGGTTTTCAAGAGTGCGATGTGGGCGGCGCGGGAAAACTTAAGTGATATATACACAATTGAGCAGGTTTTCCCGGCCTTGATGTCAGGCCACCGGCTGCCAGTTGCCCACCATGTGTTCCAGGTCCCCGGCGCCAATCAGACGCAACTCACCGCTGGAACCGGCAGCGCTGGCGAACAGGCTCACCTCGCTGGGCAGGCGCACCGGTTTGCGAAAGTGCACGGTGACCTCAAGGTTGGCCTTGGGCAGATGATCCGCCAGTGCCGCCAGTGTACGGGCCTTGTTCCACAGACCATGAGCGATGGCGGTTGGGAAACCGAACAGCTTGGCGCTGGCGGCACTCAGGTGGATCGGGTTGTAGTCGCCGGAGACTTTCGCGTATTGCCGGCCGATGTCCGCCGGCGCCTTCCATTGCGCCACTTGCATCAGCGGCAGCGCCGGCTCCCAGGCCCGTTCGACCGGTTCACCTTCAAGCTTCACGCCGCGACAGAGCATTTGGCTTTCGGCTTCCCACAACGGGCCGAGTTGATCGTCGAGGGTGGTCAGCAGATCGAAGGTCGCGCCTTTGGGATGGGGTTGCAGGTTATGCACCCGGACGCTGACTTGTGCACGACTGATCCCGCCCATCGGCCGCAATACGCGGATGCGATTGCTCAGATGAATCAGCCCCAGCAACGGGAATGGAAACTCTTTGGCGGTCAGCAACTGCATCTGCAGGGCGAACGCCAGGATATGCGGATAGGTCGGCGGCAGCAGACCGTCATCGGCGAAACCGCAGACCTTGCGATAGGCCGCCAGCCGTTTGCCGTCCACCTCGACGGCGCAGCGCAAACCGCTGTCGGGCAGGGTGGTGCCGGTGATTTTGCGTCGGCTCGCCGCCCGGGCATACAGCCCCGGCAGGCTCGGCTCGTGGTGCAGCGTGTGCCATTCGATCGTCATGTTCAGGCCCCCAGAACGCTTTGGCCGCACACCCGCAGCGCTTGTCCGGTGAACGCGCCGGTGCCCGGTTGGGCCAGCCAGGCCACGGCTTCGGCGACGTCTTGCGGCAGGCCGCCCTGGCCCAGCGAACTCATGCGCCGCCCGGCTTCACGCAGGCCGAACGGAATGTGCGCAGTCATCTGGGTCTCGATGAACCCCGGCGCCACGGCGTTGATGCTGATGCCGCGTTCGAGCAGGGTCGGCGCCCAAGCCTGGGCCAGTCCGATCAGCCCGGCCTTGCTCGCCGCGTAATTGGTCTGCCCGCGATTACCGGCGATGCCGCTGATCGAGGCGAGCAGAATCACCCGCGCGTTATCGCGCAAGGTGCCGCTGTCGAGCAGGGCCTTGGTCAGCACTTGCGGTGCGTTGAGGTTGACCGCCAGCACCGCGTCCCAGAACTCCGGGGTCATGTTGGCCAGGGTCTTGTCGCGGGTGATGCCGGCGTTGTGCACCAGAATGTCGAGGCCGTCCGGCAGCTGTTCGATCAGTTGCGCGGCGGCGTCTTCGGCGCAGATGTCGAGGGTGATGGCGCGCCCGCCGAGGCGAGCGGCCAGGGCTTCGAGATCGGTTTTCGCGGGCGGTACGTCGAGCAGGATCACTTCGGCGCCGTCACGGGCCAGGGTTTCGGCGATGGAGGCGCCGATGCCGCGCGCCGCGCCAGTGACCAGCGCCTTGCGCCCGGCCAATGGGCGGGTCCAGTCGGTGACCTGAGTGGCGCAGGCCGTCAGACGAATGACTTGTCCGGAGACGAAAGCGCTTTTCGGCGAGAGGAAAAACCGCAGCGGTCCTTCGAGCTGATCCTCGGCACCTTCGCCGACGTAGATCAGTTGCAGCGTGCCGCCGCTGCGCAGTTCCTTGGCCAGCGAGCGCGAGAAGCCTTCAAGCGCCCGTTGTGCGCTGGCAGAAAACGGGTCACGCAGGGTTTCCGGGGCACGGCCGAGGATCACCAGATGCGCGCTGCTGTCGAGGTTCTTCATCAACGGCTGGAAGAATTCACGCAGTTGCTTGAGCTGATCGGTGTGCTGCAAATCGCTGGCGTCGAACACCACGGCCTTGAGTTTCGGGCCATGGCCGGGAATCCATTGAGTGGCGGTCGCCGGCTGGTCGCCGTAACGGTAGATCGCGTCGGTCAGGCGATTGGCGAATGCACTGACCCGCTCGGCCAGCGGCCCGCCGCCGATCAGCAGCGCACTCTCCACTGGCCGCAGGCGCCCGGCCTGCCAGCGTTCCAGCCGCACCGGCGACGGCAGGCCCAGGGCCCCGACCAGACGGTGGCCGATGGACGAGTTGGCGAAGTCGATATAGCGGTCAGACATGGAACGCTCTCCAGAAGATGGGGTTCAAAGTGTGGACTGCGAAGGGCAATCAATCGTTCGATCCACGCAATAAGGCCTACGCTAGAACAGCAGAGTAGTTTGCCCTCGGCGTTTTTGTGGCCGAACACATGGCAAATACACCACCGACCCTGTGGGAGCGGGCTTGCCCGCGATGGCGGAGTGTCAGCCACCGAAGGTGTTGGATGTGCCGGCTCTATCGCTGGCAAGCCAGCTCCCACAGGGATTTCCATGAGTCTGAATCAACAAGGAGCATTTCATGAGTCAGCTGCGCCGCGTCGCGATCATTGGTGGCAACCGCATTCCGTTTGCCCGCTCCAACGGGCCCTACGCCACCGCCAGCAATCAGGTGATGCTCACCGCCGCCCTCGAAGGCCTGATCGAACGCTACAACCTGCACGGCCAGCGCATCGGCGAAGTGGTCGCAGGGGCGGTGCTGAAATTGTCACGGGATATGAACCTGACCCGCGAGTGCGTGCTCGGCTCACGCCTGTCGCCGGCCACCCCGGCCTATGACATTCAGCAGGCTTGCGGCACCGGCCTGGAAGCGGCGTTGCTGGTGGCGAACAAGATCGCCCTCGGCCAGATTGATTGCGGTATTGCCGGTGGCGTCGACACCACGTCGGACGCGCCGATCAGCGTCAGCGAAGGCCTGCGCAAGATCCTTCTGCAGGCCAACCGCGCCAAGACCACCGGCGACAAGCTCAAGACCTTTTTGCAATTGCGCCCGAAACACCTGATCCCCGAATTCCCGCGCAACGGCGAACCGCGCACCGGCCTGTCGATGGGCGAGCACTGCGAATTGATGGCGCAGACCTGGAACATCCCCCGCGAGGAACAGGATCAACTGGCCTTCGAAAGCCACCACAAACTGGCGGCGTCCTACAGCGAAGGCTGGCACAACGACCTGATGACCCCATTCCTCGGCCTGACCCGCGACAACAACCTGCGCCCGGACCTGACCCTGGAAAAACTCGCGACCCTGAAACCGGCGTTCGAGAAAAGCGCCAAGGGCACGCTGACCGCCGGCAACTCCACGCCACTGACCGATGGCGCCTCGGTGGTGTTGCTGGGTAGCGAAGAGTGGGCGAAGGAACGTGGACTGCCGATCCTTGCGTATCTGCGCGACGGCGAAGCAGCGGCGGTGGATTTCGTCAACGGCGCCGAAGGGCTGCTGATGGCTCCGGTCTATGCGGTGCCGCGCCTGCTGGCACGCAATGGGCTGACCTTGCAGGACTTCGATTACTACGAAATCCACGAGGCCTTTGCTGCGCAGGTGTTGTGCACGTTGAAGGCCTGGGAAGATCCGGAATACTGCAAGACCCGGCTGGGGCTGGACGCGCCGTTGGGCTCGATTGACCGCAGCCGCTTGAACGTCAAGGGCAGCTCACTGGCGGCGGGGCATCCGTTCGCCGCGACGGGCGGGCGAATTGTGGCGAATCTGGCGAAGTTGCTGGATGCGGCGGGGCAGGGGCGGGGGTTGATTTCGATTTGTGCGGCTGGCGGACAGGGTGTGACGGCGATCATCGAGCGCTGAAAGAACAGGAATTCCCTCTCCCAAAGGGAGAGGGAATTCCAAAGGTTACTCAGGTACGAAACCTTCGCACCAACCCATCCAGCTCATTCGACAACCCCGCCAGACTCTGCGAATCCAGCCGCGCCGAATTCGCCAGTTCCGCCACCAACTGCGCATCACCATGAATCTGGCTGATGTGCCGATTGATGTCCTCAGCCACCTGATGCTGCTCTTCCGCCGCCGTCGCAATCTGCGTGTTCATATCGCGAATCACATCCACCGACTCACGGATCTGCCCAAAGCTTTCTCGCGCTTCGCCGATACGTGCCACCGATTGCTGCGACACGTCGAGGCTGGCGCGCATCTGCTGGGTCACCGCGCTGGTGCGCTTGGCCAGGTTGCCCAGCAGCCCGTCGATTTCCGCCGTCGAATCCGCCGTGCGTTTAGCCAGTGCGCGAACCTCGTCGGCCACTACCGCAAAACCACGCCCCTGCTCACCGGCCCGCGCTGCTTCGATGGCCGCGTTGAGCGCCAGCAGGTTGGTTTGTTCGGCGATGGAACGGATGGTGCCGAGGATCGACTGGATGTCGTTGCTGTCGCGCTCCAGTTGCTGCATCGACTGCGCCGATTGCTCCAGTTCCTGGCTCAGTTGGTCGACGCTGTGCACTGCCGCATCGATCTGCTGCTGACCTTCGCGGGCCTGGCGCTGGCCGCTGTCGGCCGACTCGGCCGCCTGGCTGCACGAGCGGGCGACTTCGTTGGCGGTGGCGACCATTTCGTGGAATGCGGTCGAGACCATGTCTACCGCTTCGCGCTGGCGTCCGGCGGCTTCGGCCATGTCGCCGGAAACCCGAGTCGAACTCTGCGAAGTGGCGAGGATTTTCCCGGCTGCGCCGCCGATGTGCTGGATCAGGCTGCGGATCGCGGTGAGGAACTGGTTGAACCAGTTGGCCAGTTGCGCGGTTTCGTCGCTGCCACGGATGTCGAGGCTCTTGGTCAGGTCGCCTTCGCCCTGGGCGATGCCTTCCAGGCCGTTGGCCACGCTGCGGATCGGTCGCACGATCAGGCTGGCAAAACTGGCACCGACCACGGCAAAAAACACCGCCAGCACGGCGGCAATGATCGCGATCAGCCAGGTCAGTTGGGTGGCGGAACTCATCACTTCGTTCTGTTTGATCAGGCCGATGAAGGTCCAGCCCAGTTGCTCCGATGGCCAGACATTGGCCATGTAACGTTCGCCGTTGAGCTCGACGTCCACCAGCCCTTTGCCGGCCTTGGCCAGTTGCGCATAGCCATCGCCGAGGCTGTCGAGTCGCTTGAAGTTGTGCTCCGGTTGCTTCGGATCGACCAGCACCGTGCCGGTGTTTTCCATCAGCATCAGGTAACCGCTTTCGCCGAGCTTGATCTGTTTGACGATCTCGGTCAGCTGCTTGAGCGACACGTCAATGTTGACCACCCCACCCTGGGCGCCCAACTGGTTGGCGACCGCGCGCACGGTGCTGACCAGTACCGCGTCATCGCCGGCCCAGTAGTAGGCTTCGGTGCGCAGGGTTTTGCCCGGGTTGGCCATGGCGGTCTTGTACCAGGGGCGGGTGCGCGGGTCGTAGTTGGCCATCTTCGGATCGCCCGGCCAGAAGGCATAGCCGCCGCTGTTCAATCCATAGGACACGTAGGAGTAGGCCGGGTGGGATTTGGCCAGCCCCTCGAACAGTGCAAACAGTTGCTTGTCGATCTCGCCATCCGAGGTGTCGGAAGCGTTGGCGCTCATGCGGCTGCGCACGCTGCCGTCGGCGTTTTTGACCAATGGTTGCGCCGCCAGGTAATCGACGTTCTGGCTGATGCCGTCGAAAAACAGCTGCATGGCATTGCTGACCTGACGGATCTCGCGCCCGCTGCTGTCGACAAAATCGTCCCGGGCATCGCTGCGCAGGTTCAGTACCACCAGCGTGGCGACCAGCACCACGGGCAAGCAGGCGATGATTGCAAACGCCCAGGTCAACTTCTGTTTGATGTTCATCCGCGCTCCAGATTTTCTTGTAGGCCCACGCAGTGCAGATGACTCGCGGTTATTGGCAGCCGAAAAACCTATTTCTCACCCGTTTCCTTGGGTGCAACATCGACATTTTTTTGGAACGATTGTCGGACAAATTCCTCTGTCACAGAGGAATTCGGCCGCACGAAAGGGAAATTGAGGCCAGAAGAGAAAATTCTTACGAGATGCGTGCATCGGGATGTCAGATTCTGTCGCAAATGCCCTCAAGTCCTGTCGCCAACAACTTCGACAGCCTCGGCTATGATTCGCAGCGGCCGATATAGCGGCGGATCGGCCCGGTTTATCCGGCACAGTGTGTGCATCCACAGGTTCACAGGTCGGCAACCCCTCCCCGTGATGCGAGGATTGCCGTATAACGAGTGACATTCGCGTGTTTGGTAATAAAGGACCCACAATAAAAGCTGATGAAGACTCCAAAACGCATTGAACCCCTGATCGAGGACGGTCTGGTCGACGAAGTGCTGCGTCCACTCATGAGTGGCAAAGAAGCAGCTGTTTATGTGGTGCGCTGCGGCAATCAGTTACGTTGCGCAAAGGTCTACAAGGAGGCGAACAAACGCAGTTTCCGCCAGGCGGCCGAGTATCAGGAAGGCCGCAAGGTTCGCAACAGCCGACAGGCCCGGGCCATGGCCAAGGGTTCCAAGTTCGGGCGCAAGGAAGCCGAAGACGCCTGGCAGAACGCCGAAGTCGCGGCGCTGTTCCGCCTGGCCAATGCCGGGGTGCGGGTGCCCAAGCCGTACGACTTCCTCGAAGGCGTGCTGCTGATGGAACTGGTGGCCGACGAGTACGGCGATGCCGCGCCGCGTCTGAACGACGTGGTGCTGGAGCCGGATCAGGCCCGCGAATATCACGCGTTCCTGATTTCGCAGATCGTGCTGATGTTGTGTACCGGTCTGGTGCACGGTGACCTTTCGGAGTTCAACGTGCTGCTGACGCCGACCGGCCCGGTCATCATCGACCTGCCGCAAGCGGTGGACGCCGCCGGCAACAACCACGCGTTCAGCATGCTGGAACGTGACGTCGGCAACATGGCTTCGTACTTCGGTCGCTTCGCGCCGGAGCTGAAGAAGACCAAATACGCCAAGGAAATGTGGGCGTTGTACGAAGCGGGTACGTTACATCCGGCCAGCGTGCTGACCGGCGAGTTCGACGATCCCGAGGACCTTGCCGATGTCGGCGGGGTGCTGCGCGAGATCGAAGCGGCGCGTCTGGATGAGGAGCGCAAGCAAGCCATCCGCGCGGCGGACGACGAGCCCAAGGGCAAGTCCGACGAACCGCCTCCGCCACCGTGGATGCAGTGAGCATCTGAAAGGGAAAACCCGGCTTCGGCCGGGTTTTACACATTCAAGGATTGACTGTGACCACCACCTCCCGCAATGCCCGGCTGATCATCACAGCCCGGCTGATTGCCGATTTCGGCGCTTTCCTGAACATGGTTGCGCTGGCCACGTATGTCTACCTGCTGAGCAACAGCGCGATGAGCGTGGGGATTTTTCTTGCCAGTCGCGTGGGCGGCGGAATCTTTGCGAGTCTGATCGGCACCGCGTTCTATCGTCGATGCAGTGGCCGTCTGCCGTTGATTGCCTTCGATCTGCTGCGCGCCGCTGTGCTCGGGCTGTTGCTCATCGTGCCGGTCGGTCAGCAGGCGTTGTTGCTGCCGCTGATCGCGTTCGGCCTGGGCTTTGGCAATTCGATGTTCGCCATCGGCCTCAACAGCCAGTTGCCGCGCTTGATCGAGCCGGCGCAGTTGCTCAGGACCAATGCCTGGATCACCTCCGCCTCGTCCATGGCGATGGTCGGCGGCAGTCTGGTGTCCGGGTTGCTGGTTGCGGGGGTTGGTTTTGAAGCGGTGTTCGCACTGAACGCGCTGACCTACCTGCTGGCGGCGGTGTTGATTGCGCCGCTGCGGTTCAGTGCACCGGAGCCTTTGGCCGAATCAAGCGATGAGCGCAGCGAATGGTCAGCGTTGGTCCAGGGCTTGCGCAGCGCTCCGGTGGTGGCGGCGATGCTGGCGGTGACCATGGCCGACACCCTTGGCAGCGCTGCGCACAACGTCGGTTTTCCGATCATCTCCAAACTGCTGACGCCGGACTCGGCGAGCACCACGCTGGGCCTGATGCTTGCGGTGTGGGCCGCCGGCAAACTGCTCGGCGCGCGGATCGCCAGTCGCTTGAACGGCTCGGAAAACGTTCATCTGGAGCGCCGCTATTTCGGTGGCGTGCTGCTGATGTCCTGCGGCTTCATCCTGATGTTCCAGCAGCACAGCGTCGTCGGCCTGTTGCTGTTTTCGCTGCCGGCCGGATTGGGCGACGGTTTCTCGGAAGTCGGCCTGATGTCACGCCTGCAACGGGAGCCGGAGCCCCTGCGCCTGCCGATCTTCAGTTTCCTGACGTTGTTGCAGATGACCGGATTCGGCGTCGGCATGCTGATCGCCGCGCCGTTCTATGAGTGGTGGACGCCGGGTGCCGTGGTGCTGTTGTTCCACGGCATTCCCCTCGCCACTGTGCTGTCGATGAAAGCCCTGTTGCTCAGGCACGCGCGGGTTGCGCGCAGCCACCCGACGCCAGTTCCTTGAGGATCGGGCAGTCCGGACGATGGTCGCCGTGGCAGTGCTCGACCAGATCCTGCAGGGTATCGCGCAGTTCGCCGAGTTCGCGGATCTTCTGATTAAGCTCGTCGATGTGCTGTCGCGCCAGGGCCTTCACATCGGCGCTGGCGCGCTGGCGATCCTGCCAGAGGGTCAGCAGTTTCCCAACTTCTTCCAGCGAGAAACCCAGGTCCCGCGAGCGCTTGATGAACGCCAGCGTATGCAGGTCATCGTCGCCGTAGATGCGATAGCCGCTGTCGGTGCGATGGGCAGCCTTGAGCAGACCGATCGACTCGTAATACCGGATCATTTTCGCGCTCAGGCCACTGTGGCGGGCCGCTTGGCCGATGTTCATCGGTTGTCCTCCAGGTCCTCGGGTTTCCAGGTTTTCAACAGTAGCGCATTGCTCACCACGCTGACGCTCGACAAGGCCATCGCCGCACCGGCCAGCACCGGGTTGAGAAAGCCGAACGCCGCCAGCGGAATGCCGATCAGGTTATAGACGAAAGCCCAGAAAAGGTTCTGCCGGATCTTCGCGTAAGTCTTGCGGCTGATCTCCAGCGCCGCCGGCACCAGCCGCGGATCGCCGCGCATCAGGGTGATGCCGGCGGCGTGCATCGCCACGTCGGTGCCGCCGCCCATGGCGATGCCGATGTCGGCAGCGGCCAGTGCCGGGGCGTCGTTGATGCCGTCGCCGACCATGGCCACGACGCCGGTTTTTTTCAGCTCGGCGACGGTGGCGGCTTTCTCCGCTGGCAGCACTTCGGCATGGACGTTTTCGATGCCCAGTGCTTCGGCGACCACCCGTGCGCTGCCGCGGTTGTCGCCGGTCAGCAGGTGGCTGTGGATGTGCTGGGCGGCCAGTTGTTGCACCGCGTGCAGCGCGCCGGGCTTGAGGGTGTCGCCGAAGGCGAACAGGCCGAGTACGCGGGGCGCCGGACTTTGCTCGATCAGCCACGACAGCGTGCGGCCTTCGGTTTCCCAGGCCTTGGCGGATTCGCTCAGGTTCCCGGCGTCAAGACCGCTTTCCTCCAGCAAGCGCCGGTTGCCCAGGGCCAGGCGCCGGCCGTCGAGGCTGCCGGCGATGCCGCGCCCGGTCAGGGACTGGCTGTCGCTGACATCGGGCACCGTCAGATTGCGTTCGGCACAGGCATCCAGCACCGCTTTGGCCAGTGGATGTTCGCTGCCGCGTTGCAGCGCGCCGGCCGCTGTCAGCAGGGCATTTTCGTCACCGTCGACCGCACTGAAATGCGCGATGCGCGGCGTGCCGGAGGTCAGGGTGCCGGTCTTGTCGAACACCACGGCGCTGACTTCATGGGCACGCTCCAATGCTTCGGCGTCCTTGATCAGAATCCCGTGCCGCGCCGCCACGCCGGTGCCAGCCATGATTGCGGTCGGTGTCGCCAGACCGAGGGCGCATGGGCAGGCGATCACCAGCACCGCGACGGCGTTGATCAGCGCGGTTTCCAGCGGCGCGCCGTATAGCCACCAGCCGATCAGCGTGGCCAGGGCCAGCAGCAGAACCGTCGGCACGAACACCTGACTGACTTTATCCACCAGTTTCTGGATCGGAGCCTTCGCGGCCTGGGCGTCTTCCACCAGACGGATGATCCGCGCCAGCACGCTTTCCGCACCGAGCGCCGTGGTGCTCACCAGCAAGCGGCCTTCGCCATTGATCGCACCGCCGGTGACCTTGTCGCCCGGCTGTTTGGGCACCGGCAGGCTTTCGCCGCTGATCAACGCTTCGTCGGCATGGCTCTGGCCTTCCAGCACTTCGCCGTCCACCGGGAAACGTTCACCGGGTTTGACCAGAACTCGGTCGCCAAGACGCAGGGCGCTGATGGCGACGTCCTGTTCACGGCCATCGATGACTTGAATCGCCCGCTCCGGCCGCAAGGCTTCCAGTGCGCGAATGGCGCTGGCCGTCTGGCGTTTGGCGCGGCTTTCCAGGTATTTGCCGAGCAACACCAGCGCGATGACCACTGCCGAGGCCTCGAAATACAGGTGCGGCATGCGCCCGGCGGCGGTGGCCCATTCGTAGAGACTCAAGCCATAACCGGCGCTGGTGCCCAGCGCTACCAGCAAGTCCATGTTGCCGGCCCCGGCGCGTACGGCTTTCCAAGCGGCGACGTAGAAGCGTGCGCCGAAGATGAATTGCACCGGGGTGGCGAGGGCGAACTGCGCCCAGGCCGGGAGCATCCAGTGAATGCCGAATGGTTGCAGCAGCATCGGCAGCACCAGCGGCAAGGCGAGGGCGATCGCGCAGATCAGCGCCCAGCGCTCATGGTTCAGGCGCTGTTGGCGATTGTCGGTCTGGTGTTCGAGTTCGAAGAGGCTGGCCGAATAGCCGGCCTTGCTCACGGCGGCGATCAGGGTTTGCGGATCGACCGCGCCGAGCAGTTCAAGATGAGCACGTTCATTGGCGAGGTTGACGCTGACGCTCTTCACCCCCGGTACTTTGTTCAGGGCGCGTTCGACGCGGCCGACGCAGGAAGCGCAGGTCATGCCGTCGATGTTCAATTCCACGGTTTGCTGCGGCACGCTGTAACCGGCGCGTTCGACCGCCTCCATCAGCGCCGGCAGGCTGTCGCCGGGTGCCTGCACCCGGGCCTGTTCGGTGGCGAGGTTGACGCTGACGGCAGTGGCACCGCTGACTTTGCTCAAGGCCCGCTCGACACGGCCGGCGCAACTGGCGCAGGTCATGCCGCTGATGGGCAGATCGAACGTGATGGAATCGGACATCGGTCGTACTCCCTGTAGAAGAGGCCTACAGGATCAACCTTGCCATGCTGGCAAGGTCAAGCGCCAATCCGAAAGTGTCAGTAACCGAGGCCAGTGGGCTTGAGGTACATGCCTTCCGCATTCATCGCAATCCGGAACTTCAGGATGTCGCCGGCATGCAGTTTGATCTCCTGCGAGCCCGGCGCGAGCATGCCCGGGTTGCAGCCCGGCATTTGCCCCGGCAGCAGCTTCAGGCGCAGCGACACATTGCCCGGCGGCAGGTTGAACGAGGTGCTTTGCTCCTGGAACAGGCGCGCCGACAGTTGATCCTGAATGTAAACGCCGATTTCGCAGGAAGTCGCGACTTCCAGGCGCTCGCGGGAAATGATCAGCACCCCGTAATCTTCCCCGGCGGCCTGCACCGAAGGGATTGCGGCAAAAAGGCTGAGTACGCCAAACAGGCTGAAAGCTGACCAGCGCATGGCTGAATCTCCTGAATTCAAGTCATTGATGCACGCAGCTTGGCCGAGCGCGGCGCCGATTGCCAGCCCGGCAGTTTTTTGCAGAACTTGACCTTGCCATCGTGGCAAGCCCGAAACTGCCGACAACCTCACTCAAAGGAGTCATTCCATGCAAGTGTTCACTGTTGAAGGCATGTCCTGCGGTCACTGTGTCAAAGCCGTCACTCAGGCGGTGCAGAGCAAGGATCCGGCCGCCAGCGTGCGGGTCGATCTGGCGGCGAAGGAAGTCGGCGTCGAAAGTGCGTTGAGCGCCGAGCAGGTGATCGAGGCGATCAGCGAAGAAGGTTACGCCATCAAACTCGCCTGATCTTTTTAATAGTTAGCGAGCTACCGGAATGTTCAAGGCGTCCTCGCGCGGCTAGACTGTCGGGCTGCACTCCACCGAAATGCCCCCCAACTGCCTGCCAGACCTGGACGCCTGATGAACTTCCGTACCCTTCTGATTCTCGGTGCCCTGACCGCTTTCGGTCCGTTGGCGATCGACTTCTATCTACCCGCCTTTCCCACCATGGCGCTGGCGTTCGGCACCGATGAGAAAGACGTTCAGCTGACGCTGTCGGCTTACTTCTTTGGTCTGTCCATTGGTCAACTGGCTTACGGGCCGGTGGCGGATCGCTTCGGCCGGCGGATTCCGTTGCTGATCGGTCTGACGCTGTTCACGCTGGCGTCAGTGGCCTGCGCCTATGCGCCGAATCTGGAGTGGCTGATCGGAGCGCGGCTGGTGCAGGCGCTGGGCGGTTGCGCGGGAATGGTGATTGCCCGGGCGGTGGTCAGCGACAAGTGCGACGCGGTGGGGTCGGCGAAAGTTTTCTCGCAGTTGATGCTGGTGATGGGGTTGGCACCGATTCTGGCGCCGATGCTCGGCGGTCTGCTGGTCAACACCACGGGCTGGCAGTCGATCTTCCTGGTGCTGACGGCGTTCAGTGCCCTCGCCGGGCTGGCGGTGGCCCTCGGCCTGCCGGAAAGTCTGCCGGCGCATGTTCCGCGTCAGCCGTTGTCCGGTGCCCTGCGTCAGTACGGTCGGCTGCTGGCCGATCCGGTCTACATGGGGCATGCCCTGACCGGCGGCATCGCCATTGCCGGGATGTTTGCCTACATCGCCGGCTCCCCGTTCATTTTCATCAAGTTGTATGGCGTACCGGCCGAGCATTTCGGCTGGCTGTTCGGCACCAACGCGGCCGGGTTCATTCTGGTCGCACAGGTCAATGCGCGCCTGCTGGCCAAGCGCGGTCCGGCCTTTCTGCTGTCACGGGCGGTCTGGGTTTACCTGGCCGCCGGGCTGACGCTGCTCGCGGTCAGCGCCTTGCACACCGAGGCCCTGTGGCCATTGCTGATCCCGTTGTTCATCTGCGTGGCCAGCCTTGGCTGCATCAGCCCCAATGCGGCGGCGTGTGCGATGAACGGGCAGGGCGGTCGCGCCGGCAGTGCTTCAGCGTTGCTCGGCAGCATGCAATTCAGCGTCGCCGCCGGGGCTTCGGCGCTGGTGGGCATCCTGCACGATGGCAGCGCCGTGCCGATGGCCATGGTCATCAGCCTGTGCGGTCTGTTGGTCGTCTGCGCGGCGACACTGACCCGGCGCATGCAGAATGCCCGGGCGCTGGCAAAGGCGCAGGCCGAAATCCAGTAACGAAAGCCTCAGCCGACAGCGCGTTGCTGGCCGAGGTCGGGAATCTGATGGGGCGCGCAAATACGCGCTTCGAGGGTGCGGGTGAAGGCCCTGGCTTCGGCCTCACTGCGGAAGGTCACGGCGTGCTGGTCAAGACGAACTTGCCATTGGGACTTTGCCACTTCTTTTATCAGGATCTTCATTGCTGACCTCCCGTACGTAAAAGATTGCATCGCAGAGGTTTCGATTGTAGACCTGAATACGATCGCAATTGTGACAAGGGTCAAGCATCTGACTGACGGCAAAAAAACACCGCAGCCCCCGGGCCAGACATTTTTGGCGCTGGCGAAGGCTGCGGTCTTGCGGGTTAGAAACCTTCTAAAACAATTTTCCCCTTGGCCTTGCCACTTTCCAGCAATTCATGGGCGCGGCGCAGGTTGCTCGCGTTGATCGTGCCGAAGTGCTCGCCGACCGTGGTTTTCAATGTCCCGCTGTCAATCAGCTCCGCCACCCGGTTGAGCAGTTTGTGCTGCTCGATCATGTCCGGCGTTTCGAACAGCGAGCGGGTGTACATGAACTCCCAGTGCAGCGACAGGCTCTTGCGCTTGAGCTTGGTCACGTCCAGCGCCTTCGGATCGTCGATCAGCGCCAGTTTGCCTTGCGGCGCCAGGGCCTCGACCAGTTGGTCCAGATGTTGTTCGGTCTGGGTCAGGCTGGCGACATGGGTCACGTGAGCGACACCGGCGCGTTTCAGTTCTTCGCTCAGCGGCTGGCTGTGATCGATCACCCGATCTGCCCCCAGTTCGCTCACCCAGTCGCGGGTCTCCGGGCGGGAGGCGGTGCCGATCACTTTGAGCCCGGTCAACTGGCTGGCGAGTTGGGTGAGGATCGAACCGACGCCGCCGGCCGCGCCGACGATCAGCAGGCTCTGGTCTTCATCGGTGTTGCCTTCGCGAATCTGTAGCCGTTCAAACAACAGCTCCCAGGCCGTGATCGCAGTCAGCGGCAGGGCGGCGGCTTCGGCGAAGCCGAGGGTTTTCGGCATGTGGCCGACAATCCGCTCATCCACCACGTGCAATTCGCTGTTGCCACCGGCCCGGGCGATGGAGCCGGCGTAGAACACCTTGTCGCCAGCCTTGAACAGGGTCACTTCACTGCCGACCGACTTGACCACACCGGCCACGTCCCAACCCAGCACCTTGGCGGCGCCGCCTTCCGGCGCGACGTTCTGGCGAACCTTGGTGTCGACCGGGTTGACCGAAATCGCTTTGACTTCGACGAGCAAGTCGCGGGGGCCGGCAACCGGTTCCGGCAGTTCGATGTCTTGCAGGGATTTTTCGTCGCTGATCGGGAGCGAGGCGTAATAGGCGATAGCTTTCATGGAGAACTCCGAAAGTGAATAAAGGAAGGTTTCAGGCGATGACGCGCAGGCGCTTGAGTTCGAAGTGTTCAAGGAACGCCTCGGCCTGGCTGCGGAAATGCTGGATATGGGCGCTGGCATCGTGGGCTTGCAGGGCTTCGTCGCTGGCCCACTGCTCGATCATGTAGAAGGCCAGCGGATTGGCCAGGTCCTGGTGCAGTTCGTACTGACCGCAACCGGCTTCGGCGCGGGTCGGTTCGATCAGGGCGCGCAGGTGCTGTTCGAGGGCGTCCTGCTGGCCAGCTCGGGCAATCAGGGTGGCGATGGCGGTGAAAGGCTGGGACATGTTCGACTCCGGGACGGGATGAATTCGATGGATGGCATGATTGGCTATTTCTGCCGGAGATAAAACCGGCTAAAAGAGCAGTCTCTTTCAATATTTTTTTGATAATCGAGGCTGGGAATGCTGCGTTTCGATGACTTGCAGTTGTTTGTCCGGGCGGCGGATCTGGGCAGTCTGTCGGCGGCGGCGCGGGTGATGGACATGTCCGCCGCCGTGGCCAGCGCCGCGCTCAAGCGGATCGAGCAGCAACTGGGCGCGCGCTTGCTGGCGCGCTCCACCCGCAGTCTGCGGCTGACGGCCGAAGGTGAAGGGTTTCTCGAATACGCCCGCGCTGCCTTGAGCAACCTCGATGAGGGGCGCCGCCTGCTGGCCAGCGGGCAGGACCAGGTCAGCGGGATTCTGCAGCTGTCGGCGCCCTCGGACTTCGGGCGCAACCTGCTGTTGCCGTGGCTCGACGATTTTCAGCACGAACACCCGAAACTGACGGTACGCCTGCTGCTGGGTGACCGCATCGCCGATCTGTTTCGCCAGCCGGTGGACATCGCCTTGCGCTACGGCGAGCCGGAGGACTCGAGCCTGGTGGCGTTGCCGATTGCCCCGCACAACCGCCGGGTGTTGTGCGCGTCCCCCGCCTATCTGGCACGGCACGGCGAGCCGCTGCATCTGGAGCAGCTCGCTCAGCACAACTGCCTGCTGTATATGCTCGGCGGCCGGGTGCATGACCACTGGAGTTTTCATGACGGCAAGCGTGAGGTCAGCCTGACCGTCAGTGGCGATCGCTTCAGTGACGACGCCGACGTGGTGCGTCTATGGGCGGTCGCGGGAGCGGGGATCGCCTACAAGTCGTGGCTGGATGTGGCCGGCGATGTGCTGTCGGGACGGCTGAAAGTGCTGTTGCCGGAGCTGCTTTGCGAACGCGCTCCGCTGAATTTGCTGTGCGCCCATCGCGCACAATTAAGTAAGCCGGTGAACCTTCTGAGGGAAATGCTCGCCAGTCGTTGCGCTGAATTGAGTAGCCGATTTCCCGTTTTCCCGGCGACTGATCATTAGTCGCAGGTAAATAGCGAAATTTCTCTCAGGAACAATCACCAGCCACGACCGCTCCGGCGCAGGACTCGGCGAACAACCCGCTTATACTAGCGACCGCCTGATGCCCGCACCAAAAGGCTGACACGAGAACAATCAGACCGCTCCGGCGGGGTAGGGACGATGGTCGCGACAACGCTGCGGTTTCCTTGCCGTGGCGCGCTGCCTCGCCTCGACTCAAGGCATTTTGCGCGCCTTGGCCGACGACAGATTACTGGTCAAGATGTCTATGAGCAGTAGACGATACGATTCAACAGGGAGTGAATACATGGAACATGCACCTTGCATCAGCCAGATCGCCACGTTGCTGGCCGATCCCAAGCGCAGCGCGATGATGTGGGCGTTGATGGATGGCTCGGCCCGGCAGACCGAGGAACTGGCGTTGCTGGCGGGGCTTTCGCCGTCGTCGGCCAGTGCGCACCTGGGGCGTTTGTCCGCTGGCGGTCTGTTGAAGGTCGAGGCGCGCGGTCGCAAACGCTTCTTCCGCCTGGCGGCTCCCGAAATCGGCGCGGCCATCGAAGCCCTGGCCAGCGCCACACTGGCCAGTGCTCCGCGAGAAATTCCCGACGTATTCAAGCGTGCCTCGCCCGTCTTCAGACCCCAGGCCGCGCCCTCGTCACTGCTGCGCGCCCGGTTTTGCGACGACCATCTGGGGGGAACGCTAGCCGCCGACCTGTACCAGCGACTGCTCGACGCCGGCTGGATCGAGCAGCTTGAAAACCGGGTGGTCGTGACACACAAAGGCTCGACGCAACTGGCCGGGCGCGGCGTGTACATCCAGGCCCTGGCCCACCGCAATGCGCAAGTGGCCTGTGCCTGTCCGGACTGGAGCGAACGTCGCCCGCACATGGGCGGATCGCTGGGAGCAGCGCTGCTGCAGTTGTTCATGCAGTCGGGCTGGCTGGTGCTGCCCAACGATTCCCGAGCCCTGCAACTGACGGCGGCAGGCCAGCGGGAAATTCATCGGTTTGCCTCTGAAACCGAACTGGAAATGGCGTTGTAGAGCGCCTTCTTCCACAGGTTCGCTGTTGAACGTCGTCAACGGTTGCGGAAAAGTCGCATCTGGCACAAGTGCGCAACCGCTATCGCGCACACTCGATCCGGGGACTTTTTGGATTGAGGAGGTGGCATGGACACGGGAAACTTCAGTGCGGCAGATCGACTGGAGCGTCTGCCAGTCAGCGGATATCACCGGATCATCTTTATCATCATCGCCCTGGCGTTTTTCTTCGACTCCATGGATCTGGCGATGATGACCTTCCTGCTCGGCTCGATCAAAGCCGAGTTCGGCCTGAGCAGTGCGCAGGCCGGTCTGCTGGCCAGTTCGAGCTTTTTCGGCATGGTGCTGGGGGCGTCGCTGTCCGGATTGCTGGCTGATCGGTTCGGTCGCAAACCGGTGTTCCAGTGGAGCATCGTCTTGTGGGGCGTGGCCAGTTACCTGTGCTCCACGGCGCAGACGGTCGAGAGTCTGACGCTGTTTCGCATCCTGCTGGGAATCGGCATGGGCATGGAGTTTCCGATTGCCCAGTCGATGTTGTCGGAGTTGATCCCTGCCCAGCGTCGGGGGCGCTACATAGCGCTGATGGACGGTTTCTGGCCGCTGGGTTTTGTCGCAGCGGGTGTGCTGTCGTATTTCCTGCTGCCGTTGATCGGCTGGCGCGACATCTTTCTGGTGCTGGCGGTGCCGGCGGTGTTCGTGCTGGCGATCCGCTTTTTCATTCCCGAATCGCCGCGCTGGCTGGAACAGGCCGGCAAGCATGACGCGGCGGACAAGGTACTGCGCGGCATTGAGGCGCGGGTACAGGCATCGCTCGGCGGTGCCGCATTGCCGGAACCGGTTCGCCTGCCACGGAGCGTGACACCTCCGGGGCATTTCCTTTCGGCGCTGAAGCAGATCTGGTCGCCGCTTTATCGCCAACGCACGACGATGATCTGGAGCCTGTGGTTTTTCGCACTGCTCGGTTTCTACGGCCTGACCTCGTGGCTCAGTGCGTTGCTGCAACAATCGGGTTTTGCCGTGACCCAGTCGGTGTATTACACGGTGCTGATTTCCCTCGGCGGAATTCCCGGCTTCCTGATGGCGGCCTGGCTGGTGGAGCGCTGGGGGCGCAAGCCGGTGTGCATCGTCACGTTGCTCGGCGGCGGGGTGATGGCGTTTCTTTACGGGCAGAGCGCAGTGTTCGGCGGTAACGTGGCGCTGCTGATCGGCACCGGACTGTTGATGCAGTTTTTTCTGTTCGGGATGTGGGCGGTGCTCTACACCTACACGCCGGAACTGTACCCGACCTCGGCGCGGGCGACGGGCTCGGGGTTCGCCTCGGCTATCGGCCGGGTGGGTTCGCTGCTCGGGCCATTGGTCACCGGGCTGGTGTTCCCGATTACCGGGCAGGGCGGGGTGTTTGCGCTGGGGGCGTTGTGCTTTGCGATTGCGGCGGGAGTGGTGTGGCTGTTCGGGATGGAGACCCGGGGCAAGACGCTGGAAGAGCTGACTGAAACCGAGATGCTCAGCTGAATACAGCACCCTGTGGGAGCGGGCTTGCCCGCGATGGCGGACCGTCAGTCAACATGGATGTTGGAAGTGATGGCCTCATCGCGGGCAAGCCCGCTCCCACAGTTTTTGTATTGCTCTTTATGGTTTTACCAGCCGCGCATCCAGGCTGTTCTGCGCCAGACGCTTGGCCTGATCCTGAGTCATGCCCAGGTGGGTGTGCAGCGCATGGAAGTTCTCGGTCACGTAACCACCGAAGTACGCCGGGTCATCGGAGTTCACCGTGACTTTCACGCCACGCTCGAGCATGTCGAGGATGTTGTGCTGGGACATGTGATCGAACACGCAGAGCTTGGTGTTCGACAGCGGGCACACGGTCAGCGGGATCTGCTCATCGATGATCCGCTGCATCAGGCGCTGGTCTTCGATGGCACGTACGCCATGGTCGATGCGTTGGATTTTCAGCAGGTCGATGGCTTCCCAGATGTACTCCGGCGGGCCTTCTTCGCCGGCGTGGGCAACGGTCAGGAAGCCTTCGTGACGGGCGCGGTCGAACACGCGCTGGAACTTGCTCGGCGGGTGGCCCATTTCGGAACTGTCCAGACCTACCGCAACAAACGCATCACGGAACGGCAGCGCCTGGTCGAGGGTTTTCTGTGCTTCGTCTTCGCTCAGGTGACGCAGGAAACTCAGGATCAGGCCGCTGGTGATGCCCAGTTGCTGCTCGCCATCCTTCAGCGCGGCGGCGATGCCGTTGAGCACCACTTCGAACGGGATGCCACGGTCGGTGTGGGTCTGCGGATCGAAGAATGGCTCGGTGTGAATCACGTTCTGTTCTTTGCAGCGCAGCAGGTAGGCCCAGGTCAGGTCGTAGAAGTCCTGGGAGGTGCGCAGCACGTCGGCGCCCTGGTAATACAGGTCGAGGAATTCCTGCAGGTTGTTGAAGGCGTAAGCCTTGCGCAGGGTTTCGACGTCGCTCCAAGGCAGGGCGATCTTGTTGCGTTCGGCCAGGGCGAACAGCAGCTCGGGCTCCAGCGAGCCTTCGAGGTGCAGGTGCAGTTCGGCCTTGGGCAGGGCGTTGAGCCAGTCGTACATATTCTTTTCTCATCAGGTGCAATGGCGAGCATTCTACAGATGCCCGCCGAAACAATTGGCAAAACCTGACCAACCGATCCATCACACCGCTTCCTGCTCCCGTCGATAGGCGTAGGTATCGGCGAAGCGCGAGAGCAGGAATTCGGCGCAGGTGGTGGTCGGATATTTCGCCGGATGCTGTGCGTCCTGGCAACCGGGCAGGCACTCGATGCGAGTATCCGGATGCGGCTCGGCGAAGAATGGCATCGAGTAGCGATCCACCCCGAGCGGGCTGATCACCCGGTGCGGGGTCGAGCGATAACGGTCGTTGCTCCAGCGCGCCATCATGTCGCCGAGGTTGACCACGAAGGTGCCGTCGATGGGCGGTGCGTCGATCCACTGGCCTCTGACGTTTTTCACCTGCAAGCCGCCGGCCGCGTCCTGATACAACAACGTGATGCAGCCGTAATCGGTGTGCGCGCCCGCACCTTGCTGTTCGGCGGAGCTGGCGGTGTGGCGCGGCGGGTAGTGGATCATCCGCAGCACGCTGACCGGCTCGTTGAAGCGTGTATCGAAGAAGTCGCGCTCGATGCCCAGCGCCAGAGTCATGGCCCGCAACAGGGTTTGCGCGAGCGCTTGCATGTCGAGGTAGTGCTGTTCCATCAAAGTTTCCCAGCCGGGAATGGCAGGATGACGGTTGGGGCCACGCAAGGGTTTTGCTGCCAGCACCTCGGGATGATCGGCCGGCAGGTGCAGGCCCATGTCGAAGGTTTCCTTGAGGTCGCTGGGTTTGTCCGGGTCGAGCTGTTCGGTGGCGATGGCGCCGTAGCCGCGGTGATGACGGGTCTGGGTGATGTCGATCTTGAGCTTTTCCGCTTCCGGCAGCGCGAAAAAGTGCCGGGCGTGATTGAGCAGGGATTCGATGCGCTGCGCAGAAATCGGATGGCCCTTGATGTAGAAGAAGCCCCATTCGCGGCAGGCGTGGTCGATCTGTTCGGCGACGGCGGACCAGGCGTTCTGGTCGTCGGAGTAGAGCGGCGAGATGTCGATGATCGGAAGTTGGTTCATTTCGAATGCTCGTTAGCGACCGCTCCCATGCAGAGGGAGCGGTCAGGGGCCGGTGGATTACTTCGGCATCTCGGCCTTCATGCCTTCGACGTAGTAATTCATCGACGCCAGTTCGGCGTTGGTGGCGCTGACCCCCGCCGGGATTTTCTCGACCCCGGCCTGATCCTTGATCGGCCCGGTGAACGGTTGCAGGGCGCCGCTCTTGATGTCGGCGATGATCTGCTCGGCTTCGGCCTTCACCGGTGCCGGCACCAGATCGCTGATCGGCAGTTCGACCGTGCCTTCCTTCAACCCGCCCCAGTAGTCCTGGGATTTCCAGTTGTGGTCGATCACGCTCTGGGTCGCCTGAATGTAGTGCGGCGCCCAGTCGTTGACGATCGAAGTCAGTACCGCTTTCGGCCCGAAGTGCGCCATGTCCGAAGCGTAGCCCACGGCATAAACACCACGCCGCTCGGCAGCCTGGATCGGCGCCGGACTGTCGGTGTGCTGGAACACCACGTCCACACCCTGATCGATCAGCGCGTTGGCGGCATCGGCCTCTTTGCCCGGGTCGAACCACGAGTTGACCCACACCACTTTGATTTCGGTGCCGGGGTTGTACTTGTTCAAGGCCAGTTGAATGGCGTTGATGTCACGGATCACTTCCGGGATCGGGAACGAGGCGACGTAGCCGATTTTTTTGCTCTTGGTCATCTTCGCCGCGAGGAAACCACCGACGTAGCGTCCCTCATAGGTACGCGCGAGATAGGTGCCGAGGTTCTTGTCCTGCTTGTAGCCGGTGGCGTGTTCGAAGGTCACCTTGGGAAACTGCTTGGCGACTTTCACCGTCGGGTTCATGTAGCCGAAAGAGGTGGTGAAAATCAGGTCGTAGTTGTCCTTGGCCATGTTGCGGATCACCCGCTCGGCATCCGCGCCCTCGGCGACGTTTTCCACATAGTTGGTGGTGATCTGCGAACCGAGTTTTTCCGCCAGCGCCTTGCGCCCCTGTTCATGCTGATACGTCCAGCCGTGGTCGCCGATGGGGCCGATGTAGACGAAACCGACTTTCAGTGGATCGGCGGCACTGGCGCTCAGGCTGAGGCCAAGGCCCATGGCGATGCACAGCAGTGTTTGCAGTGGACGTTTTTGCATGAACGCGTACTCCCTTTTGTTGTGTGTGGGGAGGGCAATGCAAAAGGCTGACCAAGCGGACAACAATCTGGCTTGAAACCGAGGCGCGCCCATCGCGGGCAAGCCCGCTCCCACAAAACGCTGCGATCCCTGTGGGAGCGGGCTTGCCCGCGAAGAGGCCGTAAAGGCCAATAAAAGTGCAGGCGTAGATAAAGCTGCCATCGGCTGGTGCGCTAAGGTGTAACGAACCATTAGCGCCGCCCCGCAGTCAGTAGCTCATTCGCACTCTTCGGTAAAAAGGCCCGCCATGCTCACCATCCTCAAGCAAGAAAGCTTTCTGCTGCTGGCCGTTATCGCCACCTGTGTTGCGTATCCGCTGGAGCACTGGTTGCTGCACAGCGGCCAGTTCGTCGCCCTGGCGGCCGGGCTGGTGTTGATCGCGTTCATCGTCGCCGCCTCGATGCGCGTCGCCCACCACGCTGAACTGCTCGCGGAAAAAGTCGGCGACCCCTACGGCACGATGATCCTGACCCTCGCTGCCGTGCTGGTGGAGGTGGTGATCCTGGCGATCATGATGAGCAACGAAGCCTCGCCGACACTGGTGCGCGATACGATCTATTCGGCTGTGATGCTCGACATCAACGGCATCCTGGGGCTCGCCGCGCTGATGGGCGGGATCAAGCATGGCGAGCAGTCCTACAACGATGATTCGGCCCGCAGCTACAGCGTGATGATCCTCACCGCCATGGGTGTGTCGATGGTGGTGCCGGAGTTCATTCCCGAGGCTAACTGGAAAATCTATTCGGCGTTCACCATCGGCGCGATGGTGCTGCTTTATGCGTTGTTCCTGCGCATGCAGGTCGGGCCGCACAGCTACTTTTTCAGCTACAGCTACCCGGACAAACGCCGCAAGAAAGAGCCCGTGGAACAGGAGCCGAAACCGCTCAGCCTGGCGCTGTCGATCGGCATTCTGGTGTTCGGTGTGGTGGTGATCGGCGCACTGGCCGAGGTGATGTCCAAGACCCTCGATCTGGGCCTGGAAGGGACGGGTGCTCCGCCGGTGATCACGGCGATTCTGGTGGCGGCGATTTCGGCGGCGCCGGAGATTTTGACCGCGTTGCGCGCGGCGTTGGCCAACCGCATGCAGTCGGTAGTCAACATTGCGATGGGCGCTTCGTTATCGACGGTGATTTTGACCGTGCCGGTGATGGAGGCGATGGCGCTCTACACGGGGCAGCCGTTTCAGATGGCGATGACGCCGGTGCAGACGGTGATGATCTTCATCACGCTGATCGTCAGCGCGATCAACCTCAATGACGGCGAGACCAATGCGATTGAGGGCATGACCCACTTTGTGTTGTTTGCGACGTTCATCATGTTGTCGCTGCTGGGCCTCTGAGCCGATCACAAAACCAAATGTGGGAGCGGGCTTGCTCCCACATTCAAACTTCCGCTTGGATCAGTTACCGGCAATCAACTGCCGAGCCGCCTGGCTGTGATCGGCAATCAGGCCTTTGAGATCCAGCCCTTCAACCTGCCCGTCAACCACACGCCACTTGCCGCCGACCATCACCCGATCCGCCCGATCCGCGCCGCACAACAGCAACGCCGAGATCGGGTCATGGCTGCCGGAGAAGCGCAGTTCATCGAGCTTGAACAACGCCAGATCCGCCTGCTTGCCCACCGCCAGCTCACCGATGTCGGTACGGCCCAACAGGCTCGCCGAACCCTTGGTCGCCCAGCCCAGCACACGTTCCGGAGTGATCTTCTCGGCGCCATAGCGCAGGCGCTGGATGTACAGAGCCTGACGCGCTTCGAGGATCATGTTCGACGCATCGTTGGACGCCGAGCCATCCACGCCGAGACCCAACAGTGCGCCGGCATCGGTCAGTTCGATACTCGGGCAGATGCCGGACGCCAGACGCATGTTCGAACTCGGGCAATGGCAGATGCCGGTGCCGGCCGCGCCGAGGCGGGCGATTTCGTCGGGGTTGAAATGGATGCCGTGGGCCAGCCACGTGCGCGGGCCGAGCCAGCCGACGCTGTCCAGATAATCCACGGTGCGCAGGCCGAAGCGTTGCAGGCAGAAATCTTCTTCGTCGAGGGTTTCAGCAAGGTGGGTGTGCAGACGCACATCGAGTTTGTTTGCCAGTTCGGCGCTGGCGGACATGATTTCCGGGGTCACCGAGAACGGCGAGCACGGCGCCAGGGCGATCTGGATTTGCGCGCCGTCGCCACGTTCGTGGTACTCGTGAATCAGCCGCTGGCTGTCGTCGAGAATCACCTGGCCTTCCTGCACGGTCTGCTGCGGAGGCAGGCCGCCGTCCTTCTCGCCGAGGCTCATCGAACCACGGGTGAGCATGGCGCGCATGCCCAGTTCGTGCACGCTTTCGACTTGCACGTCGATGGCGTTTTCCAGGCCATCCGGGAACAGGTAATGGTGATCGGCAGCGGTGGTGCACCCCGACAACAGCAACTCGGCCAGTGCGACTTTGCTGGCGAGGGCAAGTTTTTCAGGCGTCAGGCGCGCCCAGACCGGATACAGGGTTTTCAGCCACGGGAACAACGGCTGATTGACCACCGGTGCCCAGGCGCGGGTCAGGGTCTGATAGAAGTGGTGATGGGTATTGATCAGGCCCGGAAGGATCACGTGCTCACGGGCGTCGAACACTTCATTGCATGGCGCGGAAGGTTGCTGGCCGGCGCCGAGCACTTCGGTGATCACACCGTCTTGCAGCACCAGACCGCCACGGGCATCGAGACCGTTGGCCGTGAAAATGGCGAGGGGATTTTTTAACCAGATACGGGTCGCAGGCATTGTGGCCGGCTCCTCTGAAAGTGGGGTTCAGGGTTGCCAGCTCAGTGTTGCCCTGTCTGCTGATCCAGGGTCGCCGCGAGGGGCGAGGTGCGGAGTTTCGAACAAAATGTTGCGACGGGCAAGCCCAACCCGACCAGACACCGGGATCACCCTGCGGGGGCAAGCCCCCACAGGGTTCAGTGATTACCAGGGAATGGTTTCACCCTTGTAGTTCACGAAGTGATGACCGCCCTTGCCGGCGAACGCATCCACCTGATCCACCAGGCCACGGGTGCTGGTCTCCACGTCGATGTCGGCACCTTCGCCGCCCATGTCGGTTTTCACCCAGCCCGGATGCAGCGACAGCACCGTGAGTTTCTGCTCGCCCAACTGAGTGACGAAGCTGTTGGTCATCGAGTTCAGCGCCGCTTTGCTGGCCTTGTACAGCGCCAGTTCCGGCGCGTCGGGCATGGTCACGCTGCCGAGCACCGAACTCATGAACGCCAGCACGCCGCTGCCATCGCGGATCTGCCCGACAAAGCGCTGGGCCAGATTGATCGGTGCCACCGCATTGGTGAAAAACAACTGACCGACTTCGGCCAGCGTTGCGCCGCCCGGGGTCTGCACCTCAGGGCCTTTGACCCCGGCGTTGACGAACAGCAGGTCGAAGGTCTCGCCCTTGAGCTTCTGGCTCAGGGCGATCACCGCTTGCTGGTCGTCCATGTCGAGTTTTTCGATCTGCACGTTACCCAGTGCTTTGAGAGCCTCGGCGTTGGAAGGATTGCGAACCGTGGCGGTGACTTGCCAGCCGTCGGCCAGCAGGGTTTTCACCAGGCCCAGGCCCAGGCCCCGGGAGGCGCCAATGACCAGTGCGTGCTTGGCAGGATTCAGTGCGGACATGATTGGCTTTCCTTGAAAGTTGAAAGATCACGGGTTCAATGGACAACGTTGACCGAGCCGATGCTGCAATTCCTGGCGCAACTCACCGAGTTCGGCCATGCGGGTTTCGACCAGCTTGAGCTTGTCTTGCAGCAATTGCGTGACGGTGGTGTCGGGGTTTGGCGAGTGCCACAACGCGCCAACGCTGCTGCCGATCTCACCGAGGGTAAAGCCCAGACGCTGCGCCGTTTTGATATAGAGCACCAGTCGCACCATTTCCGGCGGATAGTCGCGATAACCGTTGGCGCTGCGTTGCGCCGCGATCAATCCGCGCTCCTCGTAAAAACGCAGCGTGTCACGGCTGACATCGCAGGCCTGGGCTAACTCACCGATGCGCATCTTGCAGGTCTCGAAAGTGTTTGACCCTGGAGCATACTCCAGGCTTTACCGTAGTTGCTCCCTGAATTTTTGGAGCAAGGATGATGTGGACTTCAACGCAGTATCGGCAGGTGGTGCGCGGCAGCGCCTGGTATGACTTGATCGTGACGGCGGCGTTTGTCACACCGTGGAGTTTTGCTGTGTTGCATGGGTTGCTGACGGCGCTCAGTCAGGCGCTGGAGCTGCCCGGCGAGCTGCCGCCGTTCGAACCTGCGCACCTGTTGATAGCCAATTTGTTCGGTTCGGTGGTGTGCATGTGGGCGGTGCTGCGGATTCGTGATCCGCAGCCGGTTTATGGGCGCTATGACGCGGTGACGCGATTTCTGTTCGCCGCGTGGATGACCTATGCCCTGGCCCACGGCGCCAGTTCGTTGGTGGTGGGATTCCTGGTTCTCGAAGTGGCGTGGGGCATTGCTCAGGCGTTGCCGGTTCGGTCGCTGTCGCGAGCCGTAACGGCTTAGTGCCCGGCCTGCCACGGCTGCCCCAGTGATACCGGCGCATACAACCGTGTACGCACTGCATCGCGCGACAACAGCACCAGCACCAGAATCGTCGCGACGTACGGCAACATCGCCAGCAGACTCGAAGGAATCGCCAGCCCCAACCCCTGCGCCACCAGGTGCAGGATGCTGGCGAGTCCGAAAAGATACGCGCCGAGCAGCAAGCGCCACACCCGCCAACTGGCGAACACCACCAGCGCCAAGGCGATCCAGCCGCGTCCGGCGGTCATGTTCTCGGCCCACATCGGCGTGTAAGCCAGCGACAGATAAGCGCCGGCCAACCCGGCCATTGCGCCGCCAAACAGCACCGCCAGTGTGCGCACGGTCAGCACCGGCAAGCCCATGGCACTGGCCGCATCCGGGTTCTCGCCGACCGCTTGAATGATCAGCCCGACACGGCTTTTCACGATCACCCACGCCACCAGCGCAAACAGCGCGAATGACAGGTAAACCAGCAGATCCTGGGCAAACAGCATGCGGCCGATCAGCGGGATTTCACTCAAGAATGGAATCGCCAGCGGCTCGAATCCCGCCAGCGGTTTGCCGACCCACGCCGCGCCGACAAAGGTCGACAGGCCGACGCCGAAAATCGTCAGCGCCAGCCCGGTCGCCACCTGATTGGCGTTGAATACCAGCGCCACCAGCGCAAACAGTGACGACAGCAGCATCCCGGCGAGCATCGCCAACACCACGCCCAACCAAAGGTTGCCGCTGTTGAACGCGACGATGAAACCGATCACCGCGCCAAACAGCATCATGCCTTCCTGACCTAGGTTGAGTACGCCGCTCTTCTCGCAAATCAATTCACCCAGCGCCACCAGCAGCAGTGGCGTACCGCAACGCACCATGGCGTAGAAAATATTGCTCAGCAGATCGATATCCATCACAGCGCTCCGGCGGTTACGGCGGTAGTAGAAGTGCGCCGCACCCAGCGCAGGTTCAGGCGTGGCCGATAGAGGATCAGCACGTCACAGGCCAGCAGGAAAAACAGCATCATTCCCTGGAACAACTGAGTGATTGCCTGCGGCAGATTCAGCGTCATCTGCGCACTCTCGCCACCGATGTACAGCAGCGCCATCAACAGGCTGGAAAACAGAATCCCGATGGGATTGAGCCGCCCGAGAAACGCCACGGTGATCGCCGCATAGCCGTAGCCCGGCGAGACCTGTGGCACCAGTTGACCGATCGGCCCGGTGACTTCGCAGACACCGGCAAGCCCGGCCAATCCACCGCTGATCAACAGTGCGAGCCAGATCAGCCGCTTCTCGCGAAACCCGACAAACCCTGCCGCACGCTGGTCCAACCCCAACACCTTGATCTGGAAACCGACGAAGCTTTTCTGCAACAACACCCACACCGCGACCAGCGCGAGCAAGGCGAAATACACGCCGATGTGCGCCCGACCGTCCTCCATCAACAGTGGCAGGCGGCTGGCGTCGCTGAACATTGCCGACTCGGGAAAGTTGAATCCGGCCGGATCCTTTAGCGGCCCGTGCACGCAGAACAGCAACAGGTTCAGCGCGATGTAATTGAGCATGATGCTCGTAAGGATTTCGTTGGCGTTGAAGCGTGTGCGCAACCAGGCGGTGAGCCCGGCCCAGGCAGCGCCGGCGAAAGTGCCGGTAAGAAGGATCAGCACCAGCGCCCAACGGCTTTGCAGATCGATGATGTTCACCGCCAGCGCACTGCCGGCCAGGGCGCCGAGCAGCAGTTGGCCTTCGGCGCCGATGTTCCAGATCCGCGCCTGATAAGCCACCGCCAGCCCCAACGCACACAACAGGATCGGCAAGGTTTTAACCAGCAGCTCGGAGACGCCATACAGGTCGCTGACCGGGGCGATCAACAACGTGTGCAGGGTTTTCAGCGGGTCGTGACCGAGAGCGACGAACAGTAAAGATCCGCAGACCAGCGTCAGCGCCGCCGCCAGTACCGGCGAGCACCACAGCATCAGGCGCGATTGCCGGCCACGGGGTTCGAGGGAAAGCAACATGGAAAAACTCCGTTAAACCGTGGCCGGTTGTGATTGAGGGGGGGCGAACTGGCCGGCCATCCAGCCGCCGACGTCGCTGAGGCGGGTTTGCGCCGTGTCCTGCAACGCCGACAGGCGCCCGCCGCACAGCGCGCCGAGGCGGTCGCTGATCTGGAACAGTTCGTCGAGGTCTTCGGAGATCACCAGAATCGCCGCCCCGGCATCGCGCAGGGCAATCAGCGCCCGATGAATGGTGGCCGCCGCGCCGACATCCACGCCCCAGGTCGGGTGCGCGGCGATCAGCAGTTTCGGTTGCTGGAGGATTTCCCGGCCGAGGATGAATTTCTGCAGGTTGCCGCCGGACAGGCTGCGGGCGGCGGTCTGGGTGTCCGGGGTTTTCACGCCGAAGCGCTGGATGATCGTTTGTGCCAGGGTTTCGACCTTGCCGCGCTTGATCAAGCCGTGGCTGACCAGGCCTTGTTGAAAGGCGGTGAGCAGGGCGTTATCCGCCAGGCTCATGTCCGGCACCGCACCGTGCCCGAGGCGTTCGGCGGGGACGAACGCCAGGCCGAGTTTGCGTCGCGCATCCGGGCGCTGATCGGCGATGGCATGTTCCTGGAAACAGATGGTTTGCGCTGCGTCGAGGGGCAGTGTCTGTTCGCCGCTGAGCAAGGCCAGTAATTCGTCCTGACCGTTGCCCGCCACGCCGGCAATGCCGACGATTTCGCCGCTGCGCACTTGCAGATCGATGTCGCACAGCGAGCAGCCGAACGGGTCAGGGTTGTGCCAGTTCAGACCGCTGACCTGCAGAAACGCCGCGCCACCGGTGACCTTTGTAAAGTCGCCGATCAAGGTCGCGGCGTCACCCACCATCAATTGCGCCAGTTGCCGATCAGTGCAGTCGGCCGGTACGCAATGCCCGGCCACTCGACCGCCACGCAGCACCGTGGCGCTGTGGCACAAGGCGCGCACCTCGCCGAGTTTGTGGCTGATGAACAGAATGCTGCAGCCCTCGGCCGCGAGTCGGCGCAGGGTGACGAACAACTCGTCGGCTTCCTGCGGCGTGAGCACCGAGGTCGGCTCATCGAGAATCAGCAGACGAATGTCCTGCATCAGGCAACGAACAATCTCGACCCGTTGCCGTTCACCGATCGACAGGCTGTGGACAAGTCGCTGGGGTTCCAGCGCCATGCCATATCGGCAGGACACGTCACGGATTTTCGCCTCAAGCTGTTTTGGCGAACCGGCCGCTGCTCCCATCGCCAGTGCGATGTTCTGCGCCACGCTCAGGGTCTCGAACAGCGAGAAATGCTGGAACACCATGCCGATGCCCAACTGCCGCGCCTGGGCCGGGTTGCGCATGCTCACGGGGTGGCCCTGCCAGAGCATCTCGCCCGAATCGGCCTGGGTGACGCCGTAGATGATCTTCATCAAGGTGCTTTTGCCTGCACCGTTTTCACCGAGCAGTGCGTGGATTTCACCGGGAGCGATGCTGAGGTCGATGGCGTCATTGGCGAGGCAACCGGGATAACGTTTGCTGATATGGCGCAGTTGCAGGCGCGGTGTGGACGTGGGGTTTGGCATGACAGGCTCGGGTTGCTTGGAGTTGTGCCTGTGGATAAAGCAATTTCCTGGCCATTGAGTCAGGAACGCAGGCGGCTGCTGTTTGCCAGCCTTTAACGCAGAGCCCGCGAATCGAATTCGGTTGCCTGCACGGCACCACTTGGGGGCAAAGCCTTTGATCAGGCTCCAGTTTTGCCCGCATCCGACTGATCAAAAAACGAGCAACCCCGTCGAAGCCATGCAGAACCTGCGACTGCGCGAGGCATGAACGGCTTATCCACAGGTTGCTCCACAGTATTTGTGCGCAAGACAAAATCCCGGGCATAAGCACCGCCGGGCTTTCTTCCAAAGGCGATAAACGACGCTAAGCGATTGTTTTTACGTGAAATTGTTTGTCGTGATGGGCGATTGGACGAAAAGTGAACAAATCCCGCAAAGCCACGTGACAGAAGGGTTACAGCCTCCTGTGCTCAGGTTATCCACAGCCGGGTGCACAGCGGATGTGGGCAAGTCACGGGTATAAGCAAATCGGCTTGTGCCCTAAAACATGGCGGGGCTTCAACGCTGCAGCAGGATGCGCCCACGGCTCAGATCGGCCAGCTGATTCTGCAGCAGCTCGATGTGCGCTTCGCCCACGGCCAGTTGCAATTCGACGCCGTTGGCGGTGAAGTTTTCCTCGACCACCAATCCGCCCAGATCCGCGACCCGCAGCTTCACCAGCGCCAATTCGCCAAAGGCACAGGCGCAACGCACGGGCACGCGACTGATCAACTCGATCTTTGGCGCGGCCTGCAAGCACTTGTTGGCACCGCCGCCATAGGCCCGGGCCAGACCGCCGGTGCCCAGTTGAATGCCGCCGTACCAGCGGATCACCAGTACCGCGACCTGATCGCAGTCCTGCGCTTCGATGGCCGCGAGGATCGGCCGCCCGGCAGTGCCACCGGGTTCACCGTCGTCGTTGCTGCGGTACTGGTCGCCGAGTTTCCACGCCCAGCAATTGTGCGAGGCGTTCAAGTCGCTGTGCTGCTCGATGAAGGCTTGCGCCTCGGCAGGGCTGGTGATCGGCGCGGCGAAGGTGATGAAACGGCTTTTGCGAATCTCTTCGCGGAATTCGCAAAAACCGCTGAGGGTGAAGGACATAAAGCGACTTATATAGAAGAAGTGAGGCCGCAGCCTTTGAGGATGATGCGGATCAGATTGTTGCCGGCGTCTTCCATGTCCTGTTTGGTCAACTTGCTGCGACCGGTCACCCGGCAGATCTGGGTGGCAAAGTCGGCATAGTGCTGGGTGCTGCCCCACAGCAGGAAGATCAGGTGAACCGGGTCGACCGGGTCCATCTTGCCCGCGTCGATCCAGGCCTGGAACACGCCGGCTCGGCCCTGGAACCAGGCGCGGTAATCCTGGTTGAAATATTCGGTCAGGCATTCGCCGCCGCTGATCACTTCCATCGCGAAGATCCGCGACGCTTGCGGCTGGCGACGGGAGAATTCCATTTTCGCGCGGATGTAGCGGGTCAGCGCTTCGGCCGGATCGTCCTCGGCCGTGAGGGAGTTGAAGGTGCTGTCCCACAATTGAAGGATGTTGCTCAGCACCGCTACGTACAACCCGAGTTTGTTGTTGAAGTAGTAATGCAGATTTGCCTTGGGCAGCCCGGCCTTGGTGGCGATGGTGTTCATGCTCGTGCCTTTGTACCCGTGACGGGCGAACTCGTCTTCGGCGGCTTTGATGATGGTCTCTTCGTTCTTCTGACGAATGCGGCTGGCAGGTTTGCCGCCGTGAGCGGGGACTTCAAAGGTCATAGGCACTTCCGGGTTGGTCTGTGGGGTGCAACCAGTTGCGTTGATAGCGCAACCACCGGCGCGGGACAAGCCCCGATCAAATAAAACTCCGGTCCTCAGCGAGTGGCGGCCAGGCTTTCGAGAAAACTTTCCAGTACCAGATGAGGGCGACGGCCCTTGCGGGTGACCGAGGCCAGGCTCAAATCATAGAAGCGGGTACTGGCCTTGAGCGCACGCAAGCGACCTTGTTGAACCCAGAGACTGGCGTAGTGATCCGGCAGGTAGCCGATGTAACGCCCGGTCAGAATCAGGAACGCCATGCCTTCACGGTCGGAAGCACTGGCGGTGCAATTGAGCGCCTGATAGTGCGCCTGGATGTCCGCCGGCAAACGGAAGGTCGGGGCAATGGCGTCCTGACTGTTCAGACGTTCGTCATCCAGCTGTTTATCGTCGACGTAAAACAGCGGATGGCCGACCGCGCAGTAAAGCAGCGAGCGCTCGCTGTACAGCGGCTGGTATTCGAGTCCCGACAACGCACTGGCCTGCGGCACCACGCCGACATGCAGGCGACCGTCGAGCACACCTTGTTCGACTTCGTTGGGGGCGATCATGCGGATCTGGATTTGTACGTCCGGTCCGCGCTCCTTCAACTGCGCCAGTGCATGGGTAATGCGCATGTGGGGCAGGGTGACGAGGTTGTCGGTCAGGCCGATGATCAATTCACCGCGCAAGTGCTGGTGCAGGCCGTTGACCTCGGTGCGGAAACTCTCCAGCGCGCTTAAAAGCTGCAGCGCTGATTGATAGACCTCGCGGCCTTCTTCGGTCAGGGAGAAACCGGCACGTCCGCGCTGGCACAGTCGCAGGCCGAGGCGTTGTTCCAGGTCGCTCATCTGCTGGCTGATCGCCGAGCGACCGATGCCGAGCACGGTTTCCGCCGCCGAGAAACCGCCGCACTCCACCACACTGCGAAAGATCCGCAGCAGGCGAATGTCAAAGTCACTGACCTGGGCCAGTGGATCGGGGCGGCGGCTGCTCATGCTGTTGTGCTCATTGTTTAGCAGAGTTCTAACTGAAGGTTAGAAGAGTTGAATTTCACCGACTTTATCCGCGTGGCAATTTAGCTGCAACAACGCTTTCTATCGCTCTGAAGCTTATTGCCCTGCGAGGTTTTGCCCGATGAACATGCCTGAAAACGCGCCGTCGCCACTGGCCAGCCAACTGAAGCTGGACGCGCACTGGATGCCGTACACCGCCAACCGCAACTTCCAGCGCGACCCGCGCCTGATCGTTGGTGCCGAAGGCAGCTGGCTGATCGACGACAAGGGCCGCAAGGTGTACGACTCGCTGTCCGGTCTGTGGACCTGCGGCGCCGGGCATACCCGCAAGGAAATCCAGGAAGCGGTGGCCAAGCAGTTGGGCACCCTCGATTACTCGCCGGGCTTCCAGTACGGCCACCCGCTGTCGTTCCAGCTGGCGGAGAAAATCACCGACCTGACGCCGGGCAACCTGAATCACGTGTTCTTCACCGACTCCGGTTCCGAGTGCGCCGATACAGCGGTGAAAATGGTCCGCGCCTACTGGCGGCTGAAGGGCCAGTCGACCAAGACCAAAATGATCGGCCGCGCCCGTGGCTACCACGGTGTGAACATCGCCGGCACCAGCCTCGGCGGCGTCAATGGCAACCGCAAGCTGTTCGGTCAGGCGATGATGGATGTCGATCACCTGCCGCACACTTTACTGGCGAGCAATGCTTTCTCCCGTGGCATGCCGGAGCAGGGTGGTATCGCCCTGGCCGATGAGCTGCTGAAGCTGATCGAACTGCACGATGCGTCGAACATCGCAGCGGTGTTCGTGGAGCCTATGGCGGGTTCCGCTGGCGTGCTGGTTCCACCACAGGGCTACCTCAAGCGTCTGCGTGAAATCTGCGATCAGCACAACATCCTGCTGGTGTTCGACGAAGTGATCACCGGTTTCGGCCGTACCGGCACCATGTTCGGCGCCACCACCTTCGGCGTGACCCCGGATCTGATGTGCATCGCCAAGCAAGTCACCAACGGCGCGATCCCGATGGGCGCGGTGATTGCCAGCTCCGAGATCTATCAGACCTTCATGAACCAGCCGACCCCGGAATACGCCGTGGAATTCCCGCACGGCTACACCTACTCGGCGCACCCGGTGGCTTGCGCCGCAGGTCTTGCGGCACTCGACCTGCTGCAAAAGGAAAACCTGGTACAGAGCGTGGCCGAAGTCGCACCGCATTTCGAAAATGCCCTGCATGGTCTGAAAGGCGCGAAGAACGTCATCGACATTCGTAACTTCGGCCTGGCCGGTGCCATCCAGATTGCGGGCCGTGACGGCGACGCTATCGTGCGTCCGTTCGAAGCCGGCATGGCGTTGTGGAAAGCCGGGTTCTACGTGCGCTTCGGTGGCGACACCCTGCAGTTCGGCCCAACCTTTAACAGCAAGCCGCAAGACCTTGATCGTCTGTTCGACGCGGTCGGCGAAGTGCTGAACAAGCTCGACTGATTTTTTCTTCTATATAGATACGCCAATGGCAGGCGCCCCTTGCGGGCGTCTGCGCACAAGAATTCAGGAGTTCCCCGATGAGCGTTATCCCGCATTTGATCAATGGCGAACTGGTGACCGAGAACGGTCGCGCGGTCGATGTGTTCAACCCGTCTACCGGTCAGGCTATCCACAAGCTGCCGCTGGCCAGCCGTGAAACCATCCAGCACGCCATCGATGCTGCCAAGGCTGCGTTCCCGGCCTGGCGCAACACGCCACCGGCCAAGCGTGCCCAGGTGATGTTCCGTTTCAAGCAACTGCTGGAGCAGAACGAAGCGCGCATTGCGCAGTTGATCAGCGAAGAACACGGCAAGACTCTGGAAGACGCCGCCGGTGAGCTGAAGCGTGGCATCGAGAACGTCGAATTCGCCTGCGCAGCCCCGGAAATCCTCAAGGGCGAGTACAGCCGCAACGTCGGCCCGAACATCGATGCGTGGTCGGACTTCCAGCCGCTGGGCGTGGTGGCCGGCATTACGCCGTTCAACTTCCCGGCGATGGTGCCGCTGTGGATGTATCCGCTGGCGATCGTCTGCGGTAACTGCTTCATCCTCAAGCCGTCCGAGCGTGATCCGAGCTCGACCCTGCTGATCGCGCAACTGCTGCTGGAAGCCGGTCTGCCGAAAGGGGTGCTGAGCGTAGTGCACGGTGACAAGACTGCGGTAGACGCGCTGATCGAAGCGCCGGAAGTCAAAGCGCTGAGCTTTGTGGGTTCGACACCGATTGCCGAGTACATCTATGCCGAAGGCACCAAACGCGGCAAGCGCGTGCAGGCCTTGGGCGGCGCGAAGAACCACGCGGTGCTGATGCCGGATGCGGATCTGGACAATGCAGTCAGCGCGCTGATGGGCGCGGCTTACGGTTCCTGCGGGGAGCGCTGCATGGCGATCTCTGTGGCCGTGTGTGTGGGCGATCAGGTGGCGGACGCACTGGTGGCCAAACTGGTTCCTCAGATCAAGGCGTTGAAAATCGGTGCCGGCACTTCTTGTGGCCTGGACATGGGCCCGTTGGTCACCGGCCAGGCGCGCGACAAGGTCAGCGGTTATGTGGAAGACGGCGTGGCGGCGGGCGCGACCCTGGTGGTCGACGGTCGTGGTCTGAGCGTTGCCGGTCATGAGGAAGGCTTCTTCCTCGGTGGTTGCCTGTTCGACAACGTCACTCCCGAGATGCGCATCTATAAAGAAGAGATCTTCGGGCCGGTGCTGTGTGTCGTCCGGGTGAACAGCCTAGAAGAGGCGATGCAACTGATCAACGATCACGAATACGGCAACGGCACCTGCATCTTCACTCGTGACGGTGAAGCGGCGCGCCTGTTCTGCGACGAGATCGAAGTCGGCATGGTCGGCGTCAACGTTCCATTGCCGGTGCCGGTGGCTTACCACAGCTTCGGTGGCTGGAAGCGTTCGCTGTTCGGCGACCTGCATGCCTATGGTCCCGATGGTGTTCGCTTCTACACTCGTCGCAAGGCGATCACTCAGCGCTGGCCACAGCGTGCGAGCCATGAGGCTTCGCAGTTTGCATTCCCTAGCTTGTAAGTAGAAGGGCAGCGCAAGGAAGGCCGACCTTTAAGGTCGGCCTTCGCGTTTCGGGGCTTTTTTGACCGATATGACAGAATTGTGAAAATAAGGGTTGACGGCAGATTCTGAGTCTCTATAATTCGCCCCAATTCCGGCGCAGTCGAAACGGAAAACTCCTTGAGATTCAATGAGTTAAGTAGGTTT
>NZ_JASCAF010000003.1:0-50134 GCF_029967985.1 Pseudomonas sp. V88_4 | reverse complement strand
CCCCGGATGAATCCCGGAACGAAGGAACACCGAGCCAAAGCGAGGTGCCGAACGCAGGGGCCAAGCCTTTTGGTTCCTTTTTGGCGTTTGAAAAAGGGACTCGCCGTAAGGGCGAAACCGCCAGCGGCAGCACCCGCAGAAACGGATATGAACGCAATAAAACGGGAACCTGGTCGGCCCAAAGGCCGCCAAGGTCAAAGCCGAAAGTGCCCCACCATCCCCCGCAACTCACTCCCCAACTGCGCCAGCTCAACACTCGAAGCCGCATTCCCGCGCATGGCAATCGAAGACTGATCCGCACTCGCCCGAATACTCGTCACACTGCGATTGATCTCCTCGGCCACCGAACTCTGCTCCTCGGCCGCCGCCGCAATCTGCTGGTTCATCTGCTGAATCAACGAAACCGCCGCCGCAATGCTCCCCAACGCACTTTCGGTCTGCAACGCATCGCTCACCGCCAGCTTCACCAGTTCGCCACTGCTCTGAATCTGCTGCACCGACGAATGCGCCGACGAGCGCAAGGCGCTGACCAGCCGCTCGATTTCCTCGGTCGACTGCTGCGTGCGCCGTGCCAGCGCCCGCACTTCATCGGCGACCACCGCAAAGCCCCTGCCCTGCTCGCCCGCTCGCGCCGCTTCGATCGCGGCGTTGAGCGCCAGCAGATTGGTCTGCTCGGCAACACTCTTGATCACTTCCAGCACCGTGCCGATGTTCTGGATTTCCGCGCTCAGGCTTTCAATGCTCGAACTGGCCGAGGTCGCCGAGTCCGCCAGTTGCTCGATCCGCGCCATGCTCTGACGCACCACCTGCTGACCGCTTTCGACCTTGCCGTCAGCGGTCTGCGCTGCGAGCGCCGCTTCTTCGGCGTTGCGCGCCACATCATGAACGGTGGCGGTCATCTGGTTCATCGCCGTCGCCACCTGTTCGGTTTCCTCTTTCTGGCTGCTGACCTCAAGGTTGGTCTGCTCTGTCACCGCCGACAGCGATTGCGCCGAACTGGCCAACTGCTCGATCCCCGCCTGCAACCCGCTGACAATCGTGCTCAGGCCCGCTCCCATCTGCTGCATGGCCAGCATCAGTTGGCCGATTTCGTCGCGACGGGAGACCTCGATCGTTGCGCTCAGATCACCGGCCGCAATTTGTTGCGCCACTTGAATCACGCTGCGCAACGGTGCGACGATCAACCGGGTGATCACCCACGCCGCAATCAGCCCGACCAGCAACGCCAGCGCCGATGAGCCAATGATCAGCACCGAATTCTTTTTCAGTTCGCCCTGCATCGCGGCGTCTTGCGCGACATAGGCCTGTTGGACCCGCGCCACGACTTCGTCGGCCCGTTGGTGCAGCTGTTGATAGACGGTCTTTTCCTGGGCCAGCAATCCGGTGTACTCGGCCAGCTTGTCGCTGAAACCGGCAATGTGCCCGGACACTTCATTGAGCACCGTCAGGTAACCCTCATCCTTGACCGTGGATTTAAGCTGCTCGGCCTGGGTCTGAGCCTGGGCAGCCTGCTCGATATTGCCCTGACCGGCACTCTCGTCACCCTTGCGGCTCTGATCCAGGCGTACTCGCGCTTCGTTCATCGCCTGCAACATCAAACGTGAGACCTGACTGACCTGACCGGCCTGTTCGATGAATTGCGCCCCGTCCTTGCCCTCGCTGTCTTTCAGGGTGTATGCGCCGTCATCGGCAAGTCCTGCCTGCAACACATCGAGATTGTTGGCAACGCTGGACACCGACCAACTGGCCATTTCCAGCGCCAGGTCCTTGGCCTGGGACAACGAGACGAATTCATCGAACGCCTTGCGATAAGCACCCAATGATTGTTGGACGTCATTCATGACCGACTCATTGCCCGGCGACAAAATCTTGAGTTGGTCGGCCATGGCGATCAGACCGTCGACGCCTTCGTGCAAGGCATCGACGGTTTTCGGGTTGCCGTGCAGGGCGTAGTCCTGCTCCAGCAGGCGCACCTTGAGCAAGCCACTGTTGAGCGATGACATCTGCTTGAGGCCATCGAAGCGCTGACTGATGGTTTGCAGGGACCAGACGCCAATGGCGGCCACCAGCGCCGTCAGCAGCAACACCAGCACAAACCCGATACCCAGTTTTTTTGCCATACCGAGGTTGGCAAAACGTCCTTGCATGGCCGAAATCATTGCGCGTAGTCCCCTGCCATAGTCTGTTGTCGAAGATTCGCAATGGCCTTGAACCAGCACAAGTCTCTGGCGTCGGAATAATGGCAAAAAGCTACGCTCGCGTCGTTTTCAGAACGTTCGAGGTCGATCCATGGCTGTATCGCGGAAAAACTGCCGTGCCCGTGGATCACAGGCGTAAGCCACGTTGATCCGCTGCCAGTCGCAGGCTTCGCCACTGGGGCTGAACGACGTTGCGCAAGACAACCGCACACCGCATCGCAGAGCATGCCTGCGCAAGCGCGCCTCATCGGCCACTGGCGAACGTGCCCAGATGAACAGACCGCCGGTGGGCTTGCCGAACACCTCCCAGTCAGCATCTTCCAGCGCCTGAAGGGCAGCCGCACGATCGGTGGAAAGCCGCTGACGCTGACGCTGTACCAGTTTTCGATAGGCACCACTGGCCAGCAATCCGGCCAGAACCGCCTCGCAGAACCTCGAGGTGCCCATGCAACTGATCATCTTGACCCGCGCCATACGCTCGATCAGCTCGCCATCGGCCACCACGAAACCCACCCGCAGCGAGCTGCTCAGGGTCTTGGAAAAGCTGCCGACGTAAATCACCCGCCTCTCGTCATCCAGCGCTGCCAGTCGAGTACCGCTACCGTTGTGCAAGTCGGCGTAGACATCATCTTCGATCAGCCTAAGAGCGTAGATCCTGCTCAACTCCAGGATTCGTCGGGCGACCGCCGGCAACAGGCAACTGCCCGTGGGATTGTGGTGGTGACTGTTGATGAACAGCGCCGACGGCCGAAACTGCTGCAGCAATGTCTCGAGCGCTTCGACATCCGGCCCGCCCGCCGTGCGACGAACCTCCAGCATGCGCACGCCGTGCAGGCGCAGGAGATCGAACAGGGGCGCATAACCGGGGGTCTCGACCACGACGCAATCACCGGCCTTGAACAACGTACGCACGATCAGGTCCAGTCCGTGGCTGGCGCCAGCGGTGGTCATCACCTGTTCTTCGGCGGCATTGATATTAAGCAACCCCAGGCGTTTGACGATCTGTTCGCGCAACGCCGGCAGGCCCAGGGGCGTGCTGTAGTTGAACAGACTGGCCATGTCGGCGCGCGTCACCTCGCGGATCGCATAGCCAAGATCATCAGGCTCGCGCCAACTCTCGGGCAGGACGCCACTGCCCAGCGTCAAACCGCCGCGCCATCGGGTGGCTGGATCGCCCCCACTGCACTGCCCCTCACTGGCGGAGCCATCGATCGCCTTGCAACACTCCGGCAACGAAGCCGCCACAATGAAACCCGAGCCCTGGCGCGAGGCCAGAACGCCCTGCGTCACCAGCCGTTCGCAGGCCTCCATGACGCACGACTGGCTGAGCAGATTGCACCGGGCTATGTGTCGCACGGAGGGCAGGCGCGTCGTCGGCGGCACCTGCCCTTGCATGATCCAGTCGATCAACCCGTCAACAATCTGCTGTACGACCGGCACCATTGCCTGTCGGTCAATTCTCAATTCCATGAGCACGCAAACTCCTGTCCGTTTTTGCTGGCGGCAGTAAATCACAGCCACGTCCTTGAGACTGTGCGACAAAACCGCCAAAAACCTCCTTTCTCAATATTTGAAACACATTGTTTAGCGAATTCACGGAGCCGCCCCCGAGACGAAAAAAGCCCGCCGGCGGGCGGGCTCGTTCATGCATCAGCCAATGGCCTCTCAGAAGGCGGTCACGCCACCATCCACCGCCAGCGAATGGCCGGTGGTAAATGCCGCGCCATCACTGCACAGGTACAGCACGGCGCTGGCAATTTCCTCGACCGTGCCGATACGGCCGACCGGGTGCATCGCGTTGGCGAATTCGCCTTTCTTCGGATCCGCTTCATAGGCGCGACGGAACATGTCGGTGTCGATCACCGCCGGGCATACGGCATTGACGCGGATTTTCTTCTTGGCGTATTCGATGGCGGCGGACTTGGTCAGGCCGATCACCGCATGCTTGGAAGCCGCGTAGATGCTCATCTTCGGCGCAGCGCCCAATCCAGCCACCGACGCGGTGTTGACGATCGCCCCGCCGCCCTGCGCCAGCAGCAACGGCAGCTGGTACTTCATGCACAGCCAGACGCCCTTGACGTTGACGCCCATGATCGCGTCGAACTCGTCCATCGAGCCTTCGGCCAGTTTGCCCTTCTCGATTTCGATCCCGGCATTGTTGAAGGCATAGTCGAGACGGCCGTAGGTCTTGATTACCTCGTCCATCAGATTTTTCACTTCGCTTTCGACGGTCACGTTGCAGCGCACGAAGGTCGCTTCGCCACCGGCTGTACGAATCAGCGCCACGGTGCCCTCGCCCCCGGCCGCATCCAGATCGGCCACCACCACTTTCAGACCTTCGGCGGCGAATGCCTGGGCCGTCGCGCGGCCGATGCCGTTGGCCGCGCCGGTGACGACGGCTACCTGACCGGAAAACGTCATGCTCATTGTTAAGTCCTCGAATGCGGGGGGATTGATGAAGGCAGCATAGCCACAGGGGCCTGAGTGACGTCAGCACTATCAAAAGGCCGGTTAGGCTTGCATGAATCGCAGTGATGAAACCCATGGATCGACTATCACCGTACTGGATCGGCCTGCATTCGCCCCGTGAGCCAACCTTGCGGCATCGCTCATGAAGGTCTATCAACAAGGCTTCATTCAACTCGAGTGCCTGTCATGACCAACCAGACCAATCGCCAGTTCCTGCTCGCCAAACGCCCGGTGGGCGCCGCCACCCGCGAGACCTTCACCTATCAGGAAGTACCGGTCGGCGAGCCGGCGGCGGGGCAGATTCTGGTCAAGAACGAATACCTGTCCCTCGACCCGGCCATGCGCGGCTGGATGAACGAAGGCAAGTCCTACATTCCGCCGGTGGGTCTGGGCGAAGTCATGCGTGCGTTGGGCGTAGGCAAGGTCATCGCGTCAAACAATCCGGGGTTTGCCGTCGGCGACTACGTCAACGGTGCCCTGGGCGTGCAGGATTATTTCCTTGGCGAGCCAAGAGGTTTCTACAAGGTCGATCCGAAACTGGCACCGCTGCCGGTCTATCTGTCCGCATTGGGCATGACCGGCATGACCGCCTACTTCGCCCTGCTCGATGTCGGCGCACCGAAGCCCGGAGACACCGTGGTGTTGTCCGGTGCAGCGGGCGCGGTGGGCAGCATTGCCGGGCAGATTGCCAAGATCAAGGGTTGCCGGGTAGTCGGGATCGCCGGCGGCGCGGACAAGTGCAAGTTCCTGGTCGATGAACTGGGCTTCGACGGCGCCATCGACTACAAGAGCGAAGACGTGTTGGCCGGCCTTAAACGCGAATGCCCGAAAGGTGTGGACGTGTATTTCGACAACGTCGGCGGCGATATCCTCGACGCCGTGCTCAGCCGTATCAACCTGAAAGCACGCGTGGTGATCTGCGGCGCGATCAGCCAGTACAACAACAAGGAAGCGGTCAAAGGCCCGGCCAACTACCTGTCGCTGCTGGTCAACCGCGCGCGGATGGAAGGCTTCGTGGTGATGGATTACGCCGCGCAGTACGCCAGCGCCGCCCAGGAAATGGCCGGCTGGATGGCCAAGGGTCAGCTCAAGAGCAAGGAAGACATCGTCGAAGGCCTGGAAACCTTCCCGGAAACCCTGGGCAAACTGTTCAGCGGCGAGAACTTCGGCAAACTGGTGTTGAAAGTCTGAAAGCAAAGAAGGGAGCCATCGGGCTCCCTTCTTTGATGCTTCAGCTGATCGCTCAGGCCAGTTCGGCAACCACCGAGGCCAGGGCCTTGGCAGGGTCCGCCGCCTGGCTGATCGGACGGCCGATCACCAGATAGTCGGAACCGGCATCCAGCGCCTGACGCGGAGTCAGGATGCGACGCTGGTCGTCCTGCGCACTGCCCGCCGGACGAATTCCCGGGGTCACCAGTTGCAGCGACGGATGCGCGGTTTTCAGCGCAGTGGCTTCCAGCGCCGAGCACACCAGACCGTCCATCCCGGCCTTCTCGGCCAGTGCCGCCAGACGCAGCACCTGTTCCTGTGGCTCGATGTCCAGACCGATACCCGCCAGATCCTCACGCTCCATGCTGGTCAGCACGGTCACGCCGATCAGCAACGGTTGCGGGCCGCTGCGTTTGTCCAGCTCTTCACGGCAGGCCGCCATCATGCGCAGGCCGCCGGAGCAGTGAACGTTGACCATCCACACGCCCATCTCGGCCGCGGCCTTGACCGCCATCGCCGTGGTGTTGGGAATGTCATGGAATTTCAGGTCGAGGAATACTTCAAAACCCTTGTCACGCAGGGTGCCGACGATTTCCGCGGCGCAACTGGTGAACAGTTCCTTGCCCACTTTGACCCGGCACAGCTTCGGGTCCAACTGGTCGGCCAGCTTCAGTGCGGCGTCACGGGTGGGGAAATCCAGGGCGACGATGATAGGAGTCTGGCAGGCGGACATGGATGGGCTCTCAGGCAAGTCGAAATCGGCGCGCATTGTAGCGGAACCGGCGGCGGCGCGGCACCCGATGATCGGTAAATCGTTGCGCCAACCGTGATCAGCATAGCCTTGCAGGGTATTGTGTCGAACCCGATACACAACCGACACGCCGGCAACATGCGCCCGCGCTAGCCTCGCCAGCCGCAACAAGTCCTTACAGCAGCCCTTCCCGCCTCACGGCCGGACGCCTATGCTGAAACCACAACCTCGCAGCCTATCTTTGTGGTTGGCGGCCTACTGGCAGATGAACAGCCTCATGCACAACTCCCAAGTCTCCGTGAACGACGAGCAGAAAGATGACAAGCGCTGGAGCATCCGCGCGCTGATCGTCGACGATGACGTGCCGATCCGCGAACTGATGATCGACTACCTGGCCCGCTTCAACATTCACGCCAGCGGCGTCACCGACGGCGCGGCGATGCGCCAGGCGATGCAGGCCGAGCATTTCGACGTGGTGGTGCTCGACCTGATGCTGCCCGGCGAAGACGGCTTGTCGCTGTGCCGCTGGCTGCGCGCAGAGTCCGACATCCCGATCCTGATGCTCACCGCCCGCTGCGAACCCACCGACCGGATCATCGGCCTGGAACTGGGCGCCGATGACTACATGGCCAAACCGTTCGAGCCTCGGGAGCTGGTGGCGCGGATCCAGACAATTCTGCGTCGGGTGCGCGACGACCGCAGCGAACAGCGTGCGAATATTCGCTTCGACAACTGGCGCCTGAACAGCGTCCTGCGCCAGCTCATCGCTGACGATGGCTTGGTGGTGCCGCTGTCCAACGCCGAATTCCGCCTGCTCTGGGTGTTCATCGAGCGCCCGCGCCGGGTGCTCAGCCGCGAACAGTTGCTGGACGCCGCCCGTGGCCGCTCGATCGAAGCCTTCGACCGCAGCATCGACCTGCTGGTCTCGCGCCTGCGGCAAAAACTCGGCGACGACCCGAAAGCCCCACAGCTGATCAAGACCGTTCGCGGTGAAGGCTACCTGTTCGACGCGCGAGACATCGGCTGATGCGGGCGCGCTTCGACACGCTGTTCGGCCGCCTGTTTGGCGTGCTGTTGGTGGCGATCGTCCTGGCGCACTTGCTGGCTTTCGCCTGGTTCCACCATTACGGCCCGCCGCCCCCACCTCCGCCGCCGGAGTTTTCGCAAAACCTCGACGGCAAACAGCCGCCGCAGGATCCGCGCTACCCGCCCCGTCCGCCGCGACCGTGGTTCGGCGGGCCGATCGTGCCGCTGACCTTCCAGTTCATCTCGCTGATCATCGCCGCCTGGTACGGCGCCAAGCTGTTGACCCGGCCGATCCAGCGCCTGAGCGACGCCGCCGAGCGCCTGAGCGAAGACCTCGACAGCCCGCCACTGGACGAAACCGGCCCCCGGGAAGCACGGCAGGCTGCGTACACCTTCAACCTGATGCAGCAGCGCATCCGCGAACAGGTACAGCAACGGGCGCGGATGCTCGGCGCTGTCTCCCACGACCTGCGCACCCCGCTGTCACGGCTGAAACTGCGCCTGGAAAACATCAACGACGACAAGCTGCAGGGCCAGATGCGCCAGGATCTGGACGACATGATCGGTATGCTTGACGCCACACTCACCTACCTGCACGAACAACGCACCAGCGAAGCCTTGCAGTTGATGGACGTGCAAGCGCTGGTCGAATCGCTGTGCGAAAACGCCCAGGATCAAGGCGCCGACGTTCAGGTCAGCGGCCATTGCGCACCCTTGCAGGTGCAGCCGATGGCACTGCGCTCCTGCATCAACAACTTGATGGACAACGCCCTGCGCTATGCCGGCCAAGCGCACATCGAACTGCAAGACCAGCGCGAACAACTGCTGATCCGCGTCATCGACCACGGCCCGGGCATCGCGGCGGACAAGCGCGAAGCCGTGTTCGAACCGTTCTTCCGCCTTGAAGGCTCACGCAACCGCAACTCCGGCGGCGTCGGCCTGGGCATGACCATCGCCCGGGAAGCCGCGCAACGCCTGGGCGGACAACTGACCCTGGCAGAAACACCCGGCGGCGGCCTGACCGCCGTGATTCAACTGCCTCGCCACTGAGCCTGACTGTGTACCGGCCGGTACAAACCTCACATACCCACGACACCTTGCGACTGGAGGCTGCATAAGCCGGTACACCCACCGGTTTTCCAGTCCAAGGAGTGAGCCCGATGATCGGTAGCGTCAGCAACTACACGAGCTATACCAGCACCAGCAGCACCTCCACCCAAAACGCCCGCAGCCAGCAACTGCAAAAGGAACTGTTCGCCAAGCTCGACAGCAACGGCGACGGCGCGGTGGATCAGGACGAACTGGGCAGCGCCCTGACCAGCGCCGGCAGCACCGCCGACAGCAGCAAAATCTTCTCGGTCCTGGACAAAAACGAAGACGGCGTCGTCAGCCAGGACGAACTCGCCGCCAGCCTCACCCCACCGCCTCCGCCCCCTCAAGCCACCAGCGACGAACTGTTCAGCCAGCTCGATGCCGACGGCGACGGCAGCGTCACCGCCAGCGAGTTGAGCAGTGCGTTGCAAGCCAGCGACAGCACCTCATCGAACAACACCGACAACGCCGCCGCCCTGCTCAAAGTGCTGGACAGCGACAGCAGTGGAGGCGTCAGCAGCGATGAACTGAAAGCTGCACTGCATGCAGGTCGTGAGCGCCCGGATGACGAACGGACCGCCAGCAATACTCAAACCACTACCGAGGCGCTGAACCGGATGATTGCCAATCTGAGCAAGCAGTACTCGCTCGAAAGCACCGCGTCGGTGGGCAAGTATTTGAATGTGGCGACTTGAGATTGGGTGAGGATTTGAGGGACGACTGAGGTTGGCTGGGTGAGTGGTTTGCTTTGACTTGGCGGTGTGTCATCAAAGCGCCCCTCACCCTAGCACTCTCCCAAAGGGAGAGGGAACTGAAGGAGGTGTTTGGATGAGGTACGCCGACGTGAGATACCGAGGTGAACTCAGGTTTAAAGCACATACAACCCCACTCCTGCTTTGGCTTTGGCTTTGGCTTTGGCTTTGGCTTCCCACCACTCAAGACGATGAGCGTTAGCTCGAGTAAAGCTTTTGACGTGCCGGCCCCTTCGGAAGGCTGAGTGGAGGGATTTATCCGGGGGTGGGCGCGTAGCGCCGTTTGGCGGAGCCAAACACATCGAGAGGAGGTGCAGCGAAGCAAACCGGAGGCGATGCCCCCGGATGAATCCCGGAGCGAAGGAACGCGGAGCCTCAGCGAGGCGCCGAACGCCGGGGCCAAGCCTTTTGCTTACTTTTCGGCGTTTGGAAAAGTGAGCCGCTGTAAGAGCGGAACCGCCAGCCGCAACACCCGAAGAAACGGATATTCACCCAAAACAACCCAGAGCCTGGTCGGCCCGAAGGCCGCCAATACCCAGCGTTAACGCCGATCCTCAACCCGAGCCTGACTCTTGCTCCAATCCGTCAACAAACTATAAGCAACAGCCAAAAGCGTAGGCCCGATAAACAACCCGATAAACCCAAACGCAATCAACCCGCCAAACACCCCGAGCAACACAATCACCAACGGCAGATTCCCGCCCCGGCTGATCAGATACGGCTTGAGCACGTTATCCACGCCACTGATGATGAACGTCCCCCAGATCCCGAGAAACACCGCCATCCCGTACTCGCCCTTCCAGGCCAGCCACGCCGTGGCCGGAATCCACACCAGCGGCGGCCCCATCGGAATCAGACTGAGCAGGAACGTCACGATCCCCAGCACCAGCGCCCCCGGCACCCCGGCAATCAGGAAACCGATCAGCGCCAGCACCGCCTGCGCCGCCGCCGTACCAATCACCCCGTTGACCACCCGCTGCACCGTACCGGCCACCAGATCGATGTAGTACCCGGCCCGGTCACCGATCAGGCGTTCCAGCAGACTGTGCACGAACGCCGCCAGTCGCGGCCCGTCACGGTAGAAAAAGAACACGAAGACAATGCTCAGGGTCAGCTCGAGAATCCCGCTGCCGATCTGCGCACTGCGCGCCAGCAACCAGTTGCCGACCTGCCCCAGATAAGGTTTGACCGTCACCATCAGCGCCGCGCCCTGCTGATCGATGCTGTTCCAGATCCCGACAAGACGCTCACCCACCAACGGCACGCCGCCCAGCCAACTCGGCGCCTCAGGCAATCCGTCGACCTGCACATCCTTGATAAACGCCGTGGCATCACGCACGTGATCGGCCAGATTGAACCCCAGCCACACCAGCGGCCCCGCCACCAGCAACATCCAGCCCATGGTCAGGACCAGCGCCGCGAGGGATTCCCGGCCATTGAGCCAGCGGGTCAGCAAGCGCATCAGCGGCCAACTGGCAAACGCCAGCACCGCGCCCCAGAACAGCGCCGACCAGAACGGCGCCATCACCCAGAAACTGGCACCAAACAGCACCAGCAACAGGATCTGCACCAGCAGACGATCATTATTGGGCATGTGAAATCTCGAAAAAAATCAGTCAGGCAAAGAGTAGGCGAACACGCCGAGCGTGTCCGCCAAAGACACCTTATCGCAACAGATCGATGCGCAGACCTTCGCCGTCGACACTGCCGGTTTCCATTCGCGCGGCGCGCACGCCCTGCCCGATCAGCGCCTGCCGCCAGGCCTCGGCCTTGGGCCCGGACACCGTCACCCGCAACGTGGTGTCGAGGTTCAAGCCACGGGACAGCAAGCGCAACCATGTGTCATCCGGATCGCCGGCCAGTTTTGGAAAATCCAGTTCGCCGGTGCTTTTCAGTTCCCGCAGCAGCGTGGCCGAGGTCGGCAGCAGTTCACCGAGCGGTGCCAGTGCTTCAAACTGTTCAACGTGCAGATAAGCTTTGCGATTGCCGCGGGTGATGCTGTACAGCGCCACCAGCGTGTTGTCGCGCGGGGCCGCGAGCCTCAGCAGCAGATAGGCCTGCTGCTCGTCGGCACCGTACAGCTTGGCGTTGCCGAACACCTCGTTGGCCCACAGGCTGCTCTCGCCGCAATCCCGGGCCTGGCACCAGAACAACAGCTGGGCGTCCTGCTTTTGCAGGGCTTCGCGAGCGAGGGTGAAAGCTTCGGTGGCGGAATGTTCCGGCGGCAATTCATAGGTCACCGAGGTGGTTTGCCCCCGGGCGCTGACCTGGCCGTCGAAACGCAACTGGCCGCTGATCTTGCGGATCGAGCCGAGCGGGTAGATCCGCTCCAGCTCCACGGCGGGGCGATAGTCGACGATCTGTGCATCGGCCACACGCGGCACGATCGGCAGGTCCTGACTGCCCGGCAGGTCGGCAGCGAATAGAAAGGGACTGAAACAGCACAGCGCCAGCAGACTGATAGATCGCATGGACAGGCTCATCGCAGGGGCATGGCCTGGGTGCCTTGAGGGCAGTTCGAAGTCGCAGCGGTGTAGAAATCCATCTTGGTTGTCTCCCATTTCAACCTGCCCAGCCTCGACAGTTGCCGGGAGCAAGTCAAGGAATGGCGAAGAACCGATTGAAACAGTCTGCGACAAGGTCGGCCCCGGCCTCATCGTTCAGGTGCAGATGGTGCCCGCCCGGCAGCTGTTCCCGGTCAAAGGGTAGACGCTCCAGCAGCTCCGGATGTTTGGCCAGCATGCCGTCGGCGGCGACCACCAAATGTGCGGGACAGGCAATGCGCTGGACGAAAGCCATGGCCTGCTCCTGGGTCAGGCGCAGCGGCGATGGCAGGGTCAGGCGGTTGTCGGTGCGCCAGGTGTAGCCGCCGGGCACCGGCATCAGACCGCGCTGGGCCAGCAGTTCGGCGGCTTCGCGACTGACCGCCACCAGCCCTTTCATCCGCGCCTCGATGGCCCGGTCGAGGGTGCTGTACATCGGTTTGCGCTTTTCCCGAAGGTCGAGTTGCGCCTGCAGGGCCATGCCCATGCGCTCGGCGGCGTTCTCGCCTTTGTCGGTAGGAGGAATTACACCGTCGATCAACGCCAGATGGGTGATGCGTTCGGGCAACGACCCGGCCAGCACCAGCGATACGATCGCGCCCATGGAGTGCCCGAGCAGGCCGAAACGTTTCCAGCCCAGCTGTTCGGCGACCTGCAGCACGTCATGGGCGTAATCCCACAGTGCGTAACCGGCGCCGTTCGGCCGGTGCCCGGAATGCCCGTGACCGGCCATGTCCAGCGCCACGATGCGCAAACCTTTAAGCTTCGGCGCCAGGCGCGCAAAGCTGTTGGCGTTGTCCAGCCAGCCGTGCAGGGCGATCACCGGCAACCCGTCTTCCGGGCCGAACAGGTGCGCCGCCAGTTCGATATGCGGCAGGCTCAGGCGCACTTCTTCGACGGCCGGGTTCATGCGCAGTCCTTGTCTTGTCGGTGTTCCCAGCGATTGAACAGGTTTTTCAGTAATTGCGCGGTGTCCTGCGGACGCTCAAGCGGAAACATATGGCCGCCAGGCACAGTCAGCGACTCGCCTTGAGGCAGACGGCCGACGAACCGGGTGTGATGGTTCATCACCACGCGGCTCTTGTGCCCGCGCACCACCGCCAGCGGTACTTTCAATTGCCGGGTATGCGCAGGACTGGTGTGCGGCACGCCGCGATAGATGCTGATCTCGGTTGCAGGATCGAAGCGCAGGCGCAGTTTGTCGCCGACCTTGTGCAGACCGTGCTGCAGGTAGGCATCGAAACATTCCGGATCAAAGCTGCGGAACAACGTCTTGCCGGCAAAATAACCACGGGCGCTGTCCAGGTCGGCAAATTCTTCGCGCCGCCCGAGCGTGCGGCCAGCCGGGGTCAGTTTGTCGATGAAACCAAAGCGCTTGGCGGCGCGGATCACCCATTGATCGGTGCGGGTCAGCACCGGCGAATCGAGCATCACCACGCCCCGATACAGTTCAGGGCAACGCAATGCGGCGTGCAAATGCAGCATGCCGCCGAAGGAATGGCCAACACCCCACACGGGTTCATCTTGTTGTTGCAGGTGATGGATGAGTTCGTCGACCAGGTGGTACCAGTTGTCACCCGCCGGGAAACGCGGGTCATGGGCGTGTTGTTCCAGATGCGCGACCCGGTACTCGGGCGCCAGCGCCGCGAACAGTTTGCCGTAGGTACCCGAAGGGAAACCGTTGGCGTGGGCGAAGAAGATCGGTTGCGGCATACCGGCAAATCCATGAGCGGAAAACAGGCGTTGATTGTCCGTAAGACCGCGTCCCACAGCAATGACCGTAACTGCCAGGAATGATGACAGTCCGGTCAGGGCTATGACGCTCGCGCCATCAACGTGCCGGCGGTTGTTCTCCCAGCGGCACCACCGCCATGGTCAGGCGCGATACACAACTGGCCTTGCCTTCATCGCTGGTCAGGCGAATGTCCCAGACGTGGGTGGTACGGCCGATGTGGATCGGTTTGGCCACCGCCGTGACCCGCCCGCTGCGCAGGCCGCGCAAGTGGTTGGCGTTGATTTCCAGGCCCACGCAATAGAACTTGCTGGCGTCGATGCACAGGTAGCTGGCCATCGAGCCGACGGTTTCCGCCAGCACCACCGAGGCGCCGCCGTGCAGCAGGCCGTAAGGCTGATGGGTGCGATGGTCGATGACCATGCTGGCCGTCAGCGATTCCTCGTCGAAGGACTCGAAGCGAATGTCCAGCACTTCGCCGATGGTGTTTTTCTGGATTGCGTTCAGCTGCTCGATGTTCGGAGTGGTGCGCCACAAGGTCATCGCAGGCTTCCTTTGTTGTTTTGATCGACGCTCAATCCTGCCACAGCACCGCCTCGCTGCGCTCGCTCCATTCTTCGAAACGTGCCCCGTAGGTGTCCTCGATGATGTTGCGTTTGATTTTCAGGGTCGGCGTGAGGAACCCGTTCTCCACCGCCCAGCTGTCCTTGACCACCACCAGCCGGCGCAAACGCTCGTGTTTGTCGAGCACGGCGTTGACCTCCTCCAGCAGTTTTTCCAGGCTCGAATGCAGCGGCGCGCGGGGCTCTTCCCGGCCCACGGCGGAAAGAACGCACAACCCCAGCGGCGCACTCAGGCCATCGCCGACCACGCAGACCTGTTCGATCCGCGAATGCACCGCCAGCCGGTTTTCGATCGGCGCCGGGGCGACGTATTTGCCCTTGCTGGTCTTGAAGATTTCCTTGAGCCGCCCGGTCAGGCGCAAACGTCCTTGAGCGTCCTGCTCGCCCTTGTCGCCGGTGCGCAGGAAACCGTCTTCGGTGAGGGTCTCGGCGGTTTTCTGCGGCTCCTTGAAATAGCCGAGCATGTTCGCCTGGCTGCGCACCTGCACTTCACCGGACTCATCGATGCGCACTTCCACGTCAGGACACGGCCGGCCGATCCAGCCTTCCTTGTATTGCCCCGGCAGACAGATGTGCGAATACCCGCAGCTTTCGGTCATGCCGTAGACCTCCAGCACGTCGAGCCCGAGTTTCTGATACCAGCGCAACAGGGTCAGCGGCACCGGCGCCGCGCCAGACAGCGCTACGCGCAAAGCATCCAGCCCCAACCCCGCCAACACCTTGTGACCGACCCGCTTGCCGATAAAGGGCAGACCGAGCAGGAAATCCAGACGTTTCGCCGGGATCTTGCTGTAGACACCCATCTGGAACTTGGTCCAGATCCGCGGCACCCCGAACATCGCCGTCGGCCGCGCTCGCTTGAGATCGGCGAGGAAGGTGTCGAGGCTCTCGGCGAAAAACACTGTCTGCCCGGTGTAGATCGACGCCAGTTCGACGAACATCCGCTCGGCCACATGGCACAGCGGCAAATACGACAGCAGCCGGTCGTTCTCATTGAGGCCGAACAGCTGCGTACCGCGCGTCGTCGCAAACCCGAGGTTGGCGAAATTGTGCATGACGCCCTTGGGCTGGCCGGTGGTGCCGGAGGTGTAAATGATGGTCGCCAGTTGCTCGGCGGCGGGACGTGGGTCGTCCTGGATCGGTGAGCTGCGCTGCAGGTCGTCCCAATTGAAATCGAACGTACCCGGCGGATGCAGCGGCAGGCTGACGGTGGTCAGGCCCGCCGGCACGCCTGGCGACATACCCGGCCAGTCATCGAGCTTGCCGATGAACGCCAGCACGCTTTCCGAGTGGGTCAGCACCTGATTCACGGATTCGGCGGTGAGGTTCGGATAGAGCGGCACCGAAACGTGCCCGGCCATCCAGATCGCCAGATCAGCGATGATCCAGTGTGCGCAGTTTTTCGAGATCAGGGCGATGTGGCTGCCTGGCGGCAATTCCCGGGATAGCAGCCAGTGCGCCGCGCAGCGAGCCTGATGGCCGACGTCGGCCCAGGTCAGTGTCTCGACCTGCCCGCCGCCGATCGGCTGCACCAGAAAACGCTGACGCGGGTGCCGGGCCTCGCGTTCGTAAAACACGTCCAGCGGCAAACGGAAGGCGGAAGACATTCGACTCGCTCCTGTTTTTTGGTCTGGAGCAAGCGTAGTCAACCAAGCAAGTGCTTGGTTGACTATTTCATACAAAAAATTTCAGGGATGTTTAAGGCTGTTGAGCGTCATCGAGCCGATCAGCAACTCGCTGTGTTCGAGCTCGGCCAGCCCGGCGGTGCTGACCTTTTCCGGCGGATAGCCCGCACCGTGTTGCAGGTAGCTGAGCAGATTGCCCACCAGCGGATTGTGGCTGACCAGCAGCACGTTGCTCACCGACACCAGTTGCTCGGCCACGCGGTCCGGGTCAACTTCCGGGGTCAGCCACTCGACCGTGCGGATCTCCGGCTCGAAACCCAAGGCCTCGCGCACCAGTTGTGCCGTCTGCTGGGCCCGCAGGTACGGGCTGGCGTAGATGGCGGTCAGCGGCTGGCCGATCAAACGGGCCGCGCTGCTCAACACTTCCTGGCGACCGTGGGCGGTCAGCTCCCGCTCGGAATCTGGCCGCGAGCCGTAGGGCTCGGCCTCACCGTGACGCAATACCCAGAGTTTCATAGCTTGGGTTCCTCATCCCGAACCGGATGCGGTGCCGGCGCGACGACGTGTGGCGCCTCACCTTCCGGCGTACGCGGCGCAGGCCAGTCGGCGAACGGCCACGGTTTCTGGTCGCTGTGGAAGCTGCCGAAACGGCCGATCTGCGCCAGAAACTGGCTCAGGCTGTCGCCGAAATTCATCAGGCTGGCGCTCGGCGCGCCATAGATCAAACGATAGATCAACTGCACCAGCACCACCGCGCCGAGGATGAACTGCGCTACCTGCCAGACCAGGATGTAAACAATCATCCACAACACCCGCAGGAGGATGGATTCATATTTGGCTTCGGTTTTCGGATCGTTCATGGCCTGCTCCCTGCTGAATCAGTTGAAACCACTGGTGGAAATAAAGTCGACATCGGTTTTCGGTTCGGCACGCATCAGCAGACCGATCACCTGCTCAAGCGTGCGCCCTTCGAACAGGATTGCATGCAGTCCGGCGACCAGCGGCATGTAGACGCCAACCTCTTGGGCCTTGGCCTTGAGCACTTTCAGGGTGTTCACCCCTTCGGCCACCTCACCCAGGCGCGACACCGCTTCGTCGAGGCTCAAGCCCTGACCGAGGGCAAAACCGACCTGGTAGTTGCGGCTTTTCGGCGACGAGCAAGTGACGATCAGGTCGCCGACACCGGCCAGACCGAGGAAGGTCATCGGGTTGGCGCCCTGATTCACCGCAAACCGGGTCATCTCGGCCAGGGCGCGAGTGATCAGCATGCTCTTGGTGTTCTCGCCCATCTCCAGCGCCACCGCCATGCCGGCGATGATCGCGTAGACGTTTTTCAGTGCGCCGCCCAGCTCGACGCCGAAACGGTCGGCGCTGGCGTAGACGCGGAAAGTGCGGCCATGCAATGCGGCCTGCACGGCTTTGCAGAGTTCTTCATCTTCGCTGGCGACCACGGTGGCGGTCAGCGCGTGTTCGGCGATCTCCCGCGCAAGGTTCGGCCCGGACAGCACGCCGATGCGCGCCTGCGGGGCGATTTCTTCGAGAATCTGGCTCATCAGTTTGAAGGTCTGCGCTTCGATGCCTTTGGTCAGGCTGACCAGCATCTTGCCGCTCAGGCGTTCGGCATGTGCCGCCAGCACCGTGCGCAGTGCGCTGGACGGCAACGCCACAAAACACAAATCGCAGGCGTCGAGGGTTTCCTGCAGGTCGGTGACCGCGGTCACGCCCGGCAGAATCTTGATGCCTTTGAGGTAACGCGGGTTTTCGCGATTGACCCGGATGGCCTCGGCCTGCTCGGGGTCACGCATCCACTGCCGGACTTGATGGCCGTTCTCGGCCAACAGATTGGCCACGGCGGTACCGAAACTTCCGCCTCCCAGGACCGCAATCGGGCGCTGTTCAGTCATATGTAATCCGTTAATCCATACCAGTGGCGATGCCGGCATTATACGGAGCGTCCCCTTCTCGGACAGCCCCGGCGTCAATTACCCGCACTTGTAGGAAGAAGACCAATAAAACCGAGGAAAATGCCTGCAACGTGACTGGAAAAGTCGTCGACCTCGGTTAACATGCGCGCCAATTCTTTGCTTTCAAGGCTGCGTCGTGTTTTCTGGCCCCCCTTCCCCGCGTTCGTCCTTGCTGCTGGCGCTGCTGTTCAGCCCGGTGCTGCTGGCGGACGACCTGTTTGTCGACAGTGAGGCCTTGCCGCAAATCCTGACCGCCACGCGGTTGAAACAGTCGCCGGCGGAAGTCCCCGGCAGCATGACCGTGCTCGACAACGAACTGATCAGCGCCAGTGGCGCCCGGGACATCAGTGAACTGCTGCGACTGGTGCCGGGGATGATGGTCGGCAACATCAGCGGCAATCAGGCCGTGGTGAATTATCACGGAACCAACGCCACTGAAGCCCGGCGCATGCAAGTGCTGATCGACGGCCGCTCGGTGTACCGCGCCGGTCTGGCCACGGTGGACTGGAGCGACATTCCGGTGGCCATGGAAGACATCGAGCGCATCGAAGTCTTTCGCGGCCCGAACACCGTCAGCTACGGCGCCAACGCGCTGATGGCGGTGGTCAACATCATCACCCGCAACCCGGCGGACAGCCACGGCACACGGCTGAAGCTGACGCGCGGCCAACGCGGCATCAACGACTTCTACGCCAGCCAGAGTACCGGCTGGAATGGCGGCGATCTGCGTCTGTCACTGTCCGGCCAGGAAGACGACGGCTTCGACAGCGATCGCACTGGCGCCGATTACCGCGACAACCGCCGCTTGAACCGCTTCAGTCTCGCGGTCAGCCAGACCCTGAGCGACAACCAGAGCCTGGACTGGCAGGTCAACGCCAAGGACGGGACCAATCAGCGGCCTTACACCTACCGCCCGGTGTTCTCCGGAATTACCGCTGCCGGGAACAATTCCGACGTGGTTGCCAAGGACTACGCCGGTTCGGTGCGCTGGAACCTGGACCTCAATCCCGATCACAGCCTTTACGTGCAAGGCTCGGCGCAACACTGGGATCGCCAGCAGACCTGGCGCGCCTGTGACGCCGAAGTGTCGTTTAGCCCGCAGCTGACGGAGCTGTGGCAGCTCAACCCGAACTACACCGAACGCCTGGCGCGCAACATGACGCTGTTCACCGGCCCCGGCGCACCCGCCGGTACACCGCAGGAAATGACCCTGGCCAATCAGGTGCTGGACCAGTGGCGCAACGGTGCGCGCCAGACCCTGTGCGGCGACATCGACCAGAGTGCCCGGGAATCGCGCTACGACCTGGAGTTGCAGGACACCCTCAGCCTGTCCGATAGCCTGCGTCTGGTCAGCGGCCTGAACTATCGTTACGACCGGGCCGATTCCGAGACCTATTTCAACGGCACGCTGGACGACACCACCTGGCGCGCCTTCGGCCAGCTCGAATGGCGCGCCAGCGAACACTGGCTGCTACAGGGCGGCGCCATGTTCGAAGACACGCAATTGATCGGCAGCTCACTGACGCCCCGGTTTGCGGTCAACTACCTGTTCAACCCGCGCCACAGCCTGCGCGCGGTGTACTCGGAAGCCATCCGTTCGCCGGACATGTTCGAGAACAACGTCAACTGGAGTTATCAGGTGACCAACCTGCGGCCCGCCGCCTATGGCCAGTCTTCGGCCCGCTACTTCGTCAAGACCCGGGGCCCCGGCGATCTCGACCAGGAGCACATGCGCTCGCGGGAACTGGGCTACAACGGCTTCTTCCCGGAGTGGGGCCTGGCGCTGGACGTGAAGCTGTTCTACGACGAAATCACCGGGATGATCAGCGAGCCGCTGCGCAACAATCAGTACATCGCCAGCAACGCCAACAATTCGCGCTTTCGCGGCACCGAGACGCAACTGGACTGGCGCCTGAGTGCGGCCGACCGCTTGCGCCTGACCTACGCGTTCGTCGACGCCGAGGCAAGCAATCCGCTGGATCAGCAATTCACCGCACGCAACAGCGGCTCGGCGGGTTGGCTGCGCGATTGGGGCCACGGCTGGAACAGTGCCCTTTTCTATTACGGTGACAACGCGCTCAACGGTTACCGCTTCGAGCGGGTCGATACGCGGATTGCCAAACACATCGCCCTGGGCAAGGCCCAACTGCAACTGGCCGGGGTGCTGCAGCAACGCCTCGATCATGAGCCGACCACCTTTGTCGACAACAATTACGACGAACGCCGCGTGGTGTATTTCAGCGCCGAGCTGGAGTTCTAGATGCGTTACGCCATGTCACGGAAGATGCCAACGCTCGGCCAATGGCTGGCCGGGCTGTGTCTGTTCCTGACAGCATGGCTGCATGGTGTGGCGGTGCAGGCGGCCGACATTCTGCTGACCGGCGCCGAAGAAAGCCCCGGCGTGCAGTCCTTCGTCCAGGCCCTGAGCGAACTGCGCCCCACCGACCGCGTGCATTTCCAGCCGCTGGCCAGCCTGCCGGCGCCGGGCAAGTTGCCGTCGAGCCTGCGCCTGATCCTGCTCGATCTGCCGAGTCTCGACTGGCGCATGCAGGAAAGCCAGGGGCCCGCGACTCTGGTCCTGCGTATCAGCCGTTTGCAGGCCCGGCAACGCTTCGGCGAAGCACACCCCCCCCACTTGAGTCTGCTGTGGGCCGATCCACCGCTGAGTCGTCAGTTGCAATTGATCCGGCGGATTCTGCCCCAGGCCGCACGCGTCGGCGTGCTGTTCGACCAGCACAGTGAGTTTCTGCTAAAGGAGCTGCAATCGGCCGCCCAGCCGCTGAGTCTGCAAATCGTCCCGCAACGCTGGGACAACACCCACGACAGCCGCCCCTTGCAGACCGTGCTGAAAAACAGCGACGTCTTGCTGGGCCTCGACGATCCCGATCTTTACAACCCGAAAACCGCAAAAAACCTGTTGCTCAGCAGTTACTCTCGGCAACTGGCGCTGGTTGGGCCGAATATCGCGTTCGTCCGTGCCGGTAGCCTGGCCAGTACTTACAGCGATCAGAACGACTGGCTGGCCGTGCTCGACGAATTGCTCGACCGGCCCCCGGCCACCTGGCCGCGCACGCTCTACCCCGGGCGTTTTAAAGTCTCAAGTAATGCGCAGGTGGCTCGTTCCTTAGGGATAGAACCGATCAATGAGGCGTCTGTCGCCGCAGAACTGGCCGAAGGAGAGCGCCGCCCATGATTTTCCGCCGTTGGGACATCAACACCCGCACCCAGTTGATCAGCCTGGGCCCTGCGCTGTTGCTGACCTTGCTGCTGATCAGCTTTTTCACCTTCGTGCGCATTCAGGATTTGCGTCAGGAGCTGAACCACACCGGCCAACTGATCGCCAACCAACTCGCACCAGCCACCGAGTACGGGGTGATTTCCGGCAACAACGAAGTACTGGAAAGCCTGCTCAAGGCCACATTGGCCACGCCGAACGTGCGGTTCCTGGAAGTGCAGGACAGCGCCAACCGGATTCTGGCGTACGTTGAACAACCGGCGGATGCGCACAACCGCCCGCATCAGGTCGAGGTGTTCCAGGCGCCGGTACGGCTGCAACGCATCGCCTTGCACAACGATTTCTTTCAGGACGGCAAGAGCAGCCCCGGCGTGGCCAGCGAGGACTATCTGGGACGGGTGATCGTCGGTCTGTCGAATGACGCGTTCAGTCAGCGCCAACAGGAAATTTTGCTCAAGGCCGGGATTCTCGCGTTGTTCGCCCTGCTCTTCACCTTTGTTCTGGCGCGGCGACTGGCCGGGAGTCTGTCGCAGCCGATCCGAGACATCGGCAATGCGGTCAAGGCGATTCAGGACGGCGATTACAAGACCCCACTGCCAATTGTCGACGACACCGAACTGGGCGCCCTGTCCCAGCACATCAACAACCTGGCCCAGGCGCTGGAGCAGGCCAGCCGCGAGCAGCATCAGGCGATGGCGCAACTGATCCAGACCCGCGAAGAGGCGGAGAAAGCCAACAACGCGAAATCGGATTTCCTGGCGATGATGAGCCATGAGCTGCGCACCCCGATGAACGGCGTGCTGGGCATGCTGCAGTTGCTGGAAACCACCGACATGACCGAAGAGCAGGTCGAGTATGCGGCGCTGGCTTCCGAGTCCACCGAGCATTTGCTCAAGGTGATCAACGACATTCTGGATTTCTCGCGCATCGAGCGTTCGGAACTGGAGCTGGAGCACATTCCGTTCAACCTCGCCGACCTGATCGGCGCCTGCGCCCATTCCTTCCAGCACAGCGCGGCGCAACGCGGGCTGGCCCTGCAACTGCGGATCCCCGATGACATGCACGACTTGCAGGTACAGGGCGATCCGACGCGGATCCGGCAGATTCTGGTCAACCTGGTGGGCAATGCCTTGAAGTTCACCGAGCAGGGGCGCGTCAGCATCGAGGCGCAATGGCAATCGCTGGATCACGAATTGCTGTGGTTCACCTGCGCGGTGCGTGACAGCGGCATCGGCATTTCGTCAGAGAGCCTGGAACTGATGTTCAACGCGTTCCAGCAGGCTGACAGCTCGATTTCCCGTCGATATGGCGGCACCGGTCTGGGCCTGCCGATTGCCCGCACGCTCGCCGAACGGATGGGCGGCACCTTGCGCGCCCAGAGTGAAGAAGGTCGCGGCTCGGTGTTCACCCTGGAAATACCACTGGCCCTATATAAGCAGGCGCTGCCCGCGCTTGCCGCACCGCGCACATTGAACGGTGCAAGTCACGGCGAAGGCCGAAATGTGCTGCTGGTCGAGGACAACCCGGTCAACCAGACGGTGATCGAAGCGATGTTGCGCAGCCTGGGCTTTACCGTCAGCGTCGCCGCCGATGGCGTGCAGGCGGTGCGCAGTGCCGGGGACAGCCGTTTCGAAGCGATCCTGATGGATTGCCGCTTGCCGCTGATCGACGGTTACGAAGCGACCCGGCAGATCCGGCAGCTGCCCGGCTGCGGCCAGGTGCCGATCATCGCCCTGACCGCCAATGCTTTACAGGGCGACCGGGAAAACTGCCTCGCGGCGGGCATGAACGATTACCTGGCCAAGCCATTCAAACGCAATGATCTGCAGCAGATTCTGCAGCGATGGGTGCAGTAACGGGGCCCTTTCGAGCATCTGCGACTGGCGTGAAAAGCGAAAGTGCGGCAGTCTTAGGCACCCGAACGAGCCTCAAAAGGGGCTTGATTAAAAATTTCAGTGCACAAGTGTACATTCATGTCCTTGGTGCTGTGACTTTCACCACAACGCAATAGTCTATGAGTAGGCTGCCGGTTCGAGGCATGAACGCGTCGATCGGCCGGGAAGATTTGCCCCACCTGCCGCATGGGATTATTGAGGAGCTCGCATGACCAAACAAAACGCCTTTACTCGGGAAGACCTGCTGCGCTGCAGTCGCGGTGAGCTGTTCGGCCCAGGTAACGCGCAACTGCCCGCCCCGAACATGCTGATGGTGGATCGCATCACCCTGATCAGCGAAGAAGGCGGCAAGTACGGCAAAGGTGAATTGGTCGCCGAGCTGGATATCAACCCTGACCTGTGGTTCTTCGCGTGCCACTTCGAAGGCGATCCGGTGATGCCGGGCTGCCTGGGTCTGGACGCCATGTGGCAATTGGTCGGCTTCTTCCTGGGCTGGCAAGGCCTGCCGGGCCGTGGCCGTGCGCTGGGTTCGGGCGAAGTGAAATTCTTCGGCCAGGTCCTGCCGACCGCCAAGAAAGTCACCTACAACATTCATATCAAGCGCGTCCTCAAGGGCAAGCTGAACCTGGCCATCGCCGACGGTTCGGTGACTGTCGACGGTCGCGAAATCTACACCGCCGAAGGCCTTCGCGTCGGCGTGTTCACCTCCACTGACAACTTCTAAGGGTTATTCGCATGCGCCGCGTCGTTATCACTGGTCTGGGCATCGTTTCGTGCCTGGGCAATGACAAAGAGACCGTCTCCGCTAACCTGCGTGCAAGCCGCCCTGGCATCCGGTTCAACCCGGAATACGCCGAAATGGGTCTGCGTAGCCAGGTTTCCGGCTCCATCGACCTCAACCTTGAAGAGCTGATCGATCGCAAGATCTATCGCTTCGTCGGCCACGCAGCGGCTTACGCCTACCTGGCCATGAAAGACGCCATCGCCGACTCCGGTCTGACCGAAGAGCAAGTGTCCAACCCGCGTACCGGCCTGATCGCAGGTTCCGGCGGCGCGTCGACCCTGAACCAGATGGAAGCGCTGGACATCCTGCGCGAGAAAGGCGTCAAGCGCGTCGGCCCATACCGTGTAACGCGGACCATGAGCAGCACCGTTTCGGCCTGCCTGGCCACGCCGTTCAAGATCAAGGGCCTGAACTACTCCATCGCTTCTGCCTGCGCCACCAGTGCTCACTGCATCGGTACCGCCATGGAACAGATCCAGATGGGCAAGCAGGACATCGTGTTCGCCGGCGGCGGTGAAGAGGAGCACTGGAGCCAGTCGTTCCTGTTCGACGCCATGGGCGCTCTGTCCAGCAAGCGTAACGATACCCCTGAACAAGCCTCCCGCGCCTACGACGCGGACCGTGACGGTTTCGTCATCGCTGGCGGTGGCGGCATGGTGGTGGTCGAGGAGCTGGAACACGCTCTGGCCCGTGGCGCGAAAATCTACGCGGAAATCGTTGGCTACGGCGCAACGTCCGACGGCTACGACATGGTGGCCCCGAGCGGCGAAGGCGCGATCCGCTGCATGCAGCAGGCGCTGTCCACCGTCGATACCCCGATCGACTACCTGAACACCCACGGCACTTCGACTCCGGTCGGCGACGTCGCGGAAATGAAAGGTGTGCGTGAAGTGTTCGGCGACAAGGCCCCGGCCATCAGCTCCACCAAGAGCCTGTCGGGTCACTCCCTGGGCGCCGCCGGCGTTCACGAAGCGATCTACTGCATGCTGATGATGGAAGGCAACTTCATCGCCGGTTCGGCCAACATCGACGAACTGGACCCTGAAGTGGCCGATCTGCCGGTACTGACCAAGACCCGCGAGAACGCCACCATCAACACCGTGATGAGCAACAGCTTCGGCTTCGGTGGCACCAACGCCACCCTCGTGCTGAAGCGTTGGGAAGGCAAGTAATTCCCTCCCGCTGAGCCACACATGAAAACGCCCCGACTGGTTCGGGGCGTTTTTTTTTCGCCTTGAGAAAGGCGCTTATCCCTGTGGGAGCTGGCTCGCCAGCGATGACGTCGGCACTGCAAACAGCCATGCCAACTGACACTCCGCAATCGCTGGCAAGCCAGCTCCCACAGGGGTCTTGGGGCGTCTGAAGATGAAACGTTTGTCATGCAACTTACCGCCCTGCGACTGAATGTCGCGGTTTCTGCGGGCTCCAGCGCTGTTGCAGATTTCGCAAGAATACATTGCACGAATCGGACGTTTACTTAGCAGGCTAACAAAATCTATAACAGAGTCCTGCACACGCCTTGCTGCAGATAACTTGAGATTTGGAGCTAGCAGATGACTGTAAAAGTAACTGAACGCGACGATTCACACATGTCCCATGAAGGCGTAGCCGCCGGCGTACGGATCTGGGATGTGCATCAACAAGACTTGCTGGTCGGCATGTTCCACAACGAGATCGACGCCCACAACTACAAGGCCGAACTGGAACTGCAGGAACAGCAGCGGGATCGGAAATCCGCCTGAAGCAAAACCACAGCATTGATAACGACAAACCCCGCCATGAGCGGGGTTTGTCGTTGTTGGGTGCTTCAGGGCCGCTTCGCAGCCCGGCAAGACCCGATTACCACATCAGATCATCAGGGATCACATAGGCCGCGTACGGATCGTCCTCGGCATTAACCTCTTCGACCTTCTCGTTGAGCTGCACGATGCGCTGTGGATCGCGCTCCTGGATCTTCAGGGCCGCCTCACGAGGAATCACTTCGTAGCCGCCGGCATGGTGCACGATCGCCAGCGAGCCGCTGCTGAGCTTGTTGCGCATCAGCGTGTTGACGGAGATGCGCTTGACCTTCTTGTCGTCGACGAAGTTGTAGTAGTCCTCGGTGGTCAGCTTTGGCAGACGCGAGACTTCGATCAACTGCTTGACCTGCGCAGCGCGGGCCTTGGCCTCGGCCTTCTCCTGCTGCTGACGGTTCAGCTCCTGGTCGCGCTTGACCTTCTCGGCCATGGCTTCCTGGGCAGCACGCTGCTGGGAGTCGTCCAGTTCGATCTGGCCTTTGTGGGCCAGGCGCTGTTGTTTCTGTTTGTCTTTGCTGACCTGTTTGGCCTGCTTTTGGTTGACCAGTCCTGCCTTGAGCAACTGGTCGCGAAGGGAAAGGCTCATTGATGCTTACTCACTTGGGCAACGGCTCAGCCACAGCTGGGCGAATTCTTTTCCTGACGTTTGGCTTCGCCCCACAGGGCGTCCAACTCTTCGAGGGTGCAATCTTCCATGGGTCGGTGGGTATCGCGCAATGCCTGTTCGATAAAACGGAAACGTCGTTCGAACTTGGCGTTGGCGCCACGCAACGCGGTTTCCGGATCGACCTTCAGGTGCCGGGCCAGATTGACCACCGAAAACAACAGATCGCCGATCTCGTCAGCCACCGCTTGCGGGTCATTTTCGGACATGGCTTCGAGCACTTCATCGAGTTCTTCACGCACTTTGTCCAGCACCGGCAAGGCATCCGGCCAGTCAAAACCGACCTGCCCTGCGCGCTTCTGCAACTTGGCCGAGCGGGACAGTGCCGGCAACGCAGCCGGCACATCGTCGAGCAGTGACAGCTGCTGCGGCTCGGCGGATTGCTCGGCGCGTTCTTCGGCCTTGATCTCCTCCCAGCGCTGCTTGACCTGCTCCTCGTTCAGACGCGGCACGTCCAGCGGCGCATACAGATCGCCAGTGGGGAACACGTGCGGATGGCGACGGATCAGCTTGCGAGTGATGCTGTCGACCACCCCGGCAAATTCGAACCGCCCCTCCTCCCGCGCCAGCTGGCTGTAATACACCACCTGAAACAGCAGATCGCCCAACTCGCCCTGCAAATGGTCGAAGTCGCCGCGCTCGATGGCGTCGGCGACTTCGTAGGCCTCTTCAAGGGTGTGCGGGACGATGGTCGCGTAAGTCTGCTTGATGTCCCACGGGCAACCGTACTGCGGGTCGCGCAGACGGTTCATCAGGTGCAGCAGGTCTTCAAGGCTGTACATCATTTATCTGTCTCACCACAAAACCTTGTGGGAGCTGGCTTGCCAGCGATGCAGGCACCTCGGAGTTCAGGAGAATCGAGGTGATGCAATCGCTGGCAAGCCAGCTCCCACAGTTGATCGGGGTTGCTCTTCAAGGCGTACGGTTACGCCGCGTTTCGATGATGTTCGGCAACTGGGAAATCCGCCCCAGCAACCGCCCCAACGCGTCCAGACCCGGAATCTCGATGGTCAGGGACATCAGCGCGGTGTTGTCCTCCTTGTTAGAGCGGGTGTTGACCGCCAGCACGTTGATCCGCTCGTTGAGCAGCACCTGCGAAACGTCACGCAGCAGACCGGAACGGTCGTAGGCACGAATGACGATGTCCACCGGATAGGTGAGCACCGGCACCGGGCCCCAGCTGACCTGGATGATCCGCTCCGGCTCGCGCCCGGCCAGTTGCAGCACCGAGGCGCAGTCCTGACGGTGAATGCTCACGCCACGGCCCTGGGTGATGTAACCGACGATCGCATCGCCCGGCAACGGCTGGCAGCAGCCGGCCATCTGGGTCATCAGATTGCCGACGCCCTGGATCTGAATGTCGCCGCGCTTGCCCGGTTTGTAGCCGGTGGCCTTGCGCGGGATCAGTTCCAGCTGTTCGTTGCCGCGTTCCGGCTCGACCAGCTGTTGCGCCAGGTTGACCAGCTGCGCCAGACGCAGGTCGCCGGCCCCGAGAGCGGCGAACATGTCTTCGGCGGTTTTCATGTTGGCCTTGTCGGCCAGCTTGTCGAAATCCACCGCCGGTAGGCCGAGGCGACTGAGTTCGCGTTCGAGCAGGGTCTTGCCCGCCGCGACGTTCTGATCGCGCGCCTGCAACTTGAACCAGTGCACGATCTTCGCCCGCGCCCGGGACGTGGTGACGTAGCCCAGGTTAGGGTTCAGCCAGTCACGGCTCGGCGTGCCGTGCTTGCTGGTGATGATCTCGACCTGCTCGCCGGTCTGCAGGCTGTAGTTGAGCGGAACGATGCGCCCGTTGATCTTCGCGCCACGGCAGTTATGACCGATTTCGGTGTGCACGCGGTAGGCGAAATCCAGCGGCGTCGCGCCCTTCGGCAAGTCGATGGCGTGACCGTCCGGGGTGAAGATGTAGACCCGGTCCGGCTCGATATCGACCCGCAGCTGTTCGGCCAGACCACCGATGTCGCCCAGCTCTTCGTGCCACTCGAGGACCTGACGCAGCCAGGAGATTTTCTCTTCGTAGTGGTTCGAGCCGGACTTGACGTCGGTGCCCTTGTAGCGCCAGTGCGCGCAGACGCCGAGCTCGGCCTCTTCGTGCATCGAATGGGTCCGGATCTGGACTTCCAGCACCTTGCCTTCCGGGCCGATCACCGCTGTGTGCAGCGAGCGGTAGCCGTTCTCTTTCGGGTTGGCGATGTAGTCGTCGAACTCTTTCGGGATATGCCGCCACAGGGTGTGGACGATGCCGAGCGCGGTGTAGCAGTCGCGCATTTCCGGCACCAGCACGCGCACCGCACGCACGTCATAGATCTGGCTGAATTCCAGACCCTTGCGCTGCATTTTGCGCCAGATCGAATAGATGTGTTTGGCCCGACCGCTGATGTCGGCTTCGACGCCGGTGGCCTGCAGTTCGTCCTTGAGCTGGGTCATCACATCGGCGATGAAACGCTCACGATCGAGCCGCCGCTCATGCAGCAGCTTGGCGATCTGTTTGTATTGATCGGGTTCCAGGTAACGGAAGGACAAGTCCTCCAGTTCCCATTTGATATGGCCGATGCCGAGTCGATGCGCGAGCGGCGCATAGATGTCGAACACTTCCCGGGCGACCCGGTTACGCTTTTCGTCGTCGGCGGTTTTCACCGCGCGGATCGCGCAGGTGCGTTCGGCGAGCTTGATCAGCGCGACACGCACGTCGTCGACCATCGCCACCAGCATCTTGCGCAGGTTTTCCACCTGGCCCTGGGTGCCGAGCACCATCGACTGGCGGGGGCTGAGGCTGGCACTGATTGCCGCCATGCGCAGCACGCCGTCGATCAGCTTGGCGACCACCGGGCCGAAGCGCTGGCTGACCGCCGCGAGTTCGATCTGGCCTTCGCGTACGCCGCGATACAGAACCGCGGCAACCAGCGAGTCCTGATCGAGCTTGAGGTCGGCGAGAATCTCGGCGATCTCGAGGCCGGTGCTGAAACTGCCACTGCCTTCGGACCAGAGATTCTTCGCCGCATTGGACTGTTGCTCGGCCTGGCGAGCGTACTCGCAGGCCTCTTTCAAGGCTTCGCGATCCAGTGCCAGATCGACACTGACCGCATGATCGAGCCAAGCCTCGAGATTGATACTGCCGTCAGTGTTGATCGGCTGGTGTGCTCTCACCTGTACCATCTTGCTTTACCTTCCCTACGACGCAGATTCAATGCGTCAAATCACTGACCGTCAATGCCCGTTCGCGCTCGCGGGGCCAAGGCGAGCGCTACGGACGACCAGTCGGATCAGACGAGCCATCCTGGCTCGCTTCAAATAACGCCATGGCCTCGACATGTGCCGTCTGAGGAAACATATCGAGAATCCCGGCACGTTTTAACCGGTAGCCCTGCTTGATCAATTCGACCGTATCGCGCGCCAGAGTTGCAGGGTTGCACGACACGTACACCAACCGTTTGGCGCCCAAGGCCGCCAGCTTGCGCACCACCTCGAAAGCACCGTCGCGCGGTGGGTCCAAGAGTACCGCAGAAAAGCCGTTTCCGATCCACTCGGCATCGGTCAAAGGCTGGGATAAATCGGCCTGAAAAAACTTTGTGTTATGCAAATTGTTGCTGGCAGCATTGGCCGCCGCGCGATCGACCATGGTCTGCACGCCTTCGACCGCCACCACTTCACGCGCAGCTTTTGCCAGCGGCAAGGCAAAGTTGCCGAGACCGCAGAACAGGTCGAGCACGCGCTCATCCGCTGTCGGTTTCAACCACTCCAGCGCCTGGGCGACCATGGCCTCGTTGACCCCGGCGTTGACCTGGATGAAATCCCCCGGCCGATAAGCCAGTTGCAGATCCCATTGCTCCAGGCGGTAACCGAGCGACTGTGCATCCTCTACCGGCTGCGGCTCGCCTTCGCCATGCAGCCAGAGCTGCGCTTCATGGAACGCGCAGAAATCCTTGAGGATCGTCAGGTCGGCCTCGGACAGCGGCGCCATGTGACGCAGCAGAACGGCGAGCGACGAGCCACTGAACAATTCGACATGCCCCAGCGCCTGAGGCTTGCTCAAGCGACGCAGCATCTCCGGCAAGCGGGTCATGATCGGCTGCAAGGGCTGTACCAGCACCGGGCATTCGCTGATCGCGACGATGTCCTGGCTGCCGGCGGCACGGAAACCGACTTCAAGCTTTTTGGCCTTACTGTCCCAGCGCACGGCGATCCGGGCGCGGCGACGATAGCCGAATTCGGGACCGGTCAACGGCGCGGCCCACTCCTCGGGCTCGGCACCGGCGACTCGCGACAACTGCTCGGCGAGCATGCGCTGTTTCAGGGCAAGCTGTTCGTTGTGGGGCAAATGCTGGACGCTGCAACCGCCGCAACGGCCGGCATGCTGGCACGGTGCGGGGCGACGCAATTCACTGGCGCTGAACACACGCTCGGTGCGCGCCTCGACCACTTTGCCGTGGGCGCCGAGCACCCGCGCTTCGACCTCCTCACCCGCCAGAGCGCCGAGGACGAACCAGGTCTTGCCTTCAAAAAACGCGATGCCGCGACCGTCATTGGCAAGGCGCTCGATGCTCAGGCGCTGCTTTTTGCCGGTCGGGATTTGCGGGGCCTTGCTGCCGCCGGTGGGCTGGAAGCGCAGGCCTCTCTCGTGCTTGGCCATCAGTTGGGCGCGTCGAAAATGCCGGTCGACAAGTAACGGTCGCCACGGTCGCAGATAATCGCAACGATCACCGCGTTTTCAACTTCTCTGGACAGGCGCAGCATCGCTGCCACCGCACCGCCCGAGGACACGCCGCAGAAGATGCCTTCTTCGCGGGCCAGACGCCGGGTAACGTTTTCGGCCTCGCTTTGCGCCATGTCGACGATGCGGTCGACGCGGTCGGCCTGATAGATCTTCGGCAGGTATTCCTGCGGCCAGCGGCGGATGCCGGGAATGGCCGAGCCTTCCATCGGTTGCAGACCGACGATCTGCACCTTGTCGTTCTGCTCCTTGAGGTAACGCGACACGCCCATGATGGTGCCGGTGGTACCCATGGAGCTGACGAAATGGGTGATGGAGCCCTGGGTCTGACGCCAGATTTCCGGGCCGGTGGTGGTGTAGTGCGCTTCAGGATTGTCGCCGTTGGCGAACTGATCCAGCACCTTGCCACGGCCTTCGGCTTCCATCCGCTGGGCGAGATCGCGAGCGCCTTCCATGCCCTCTTCCTGGCTGACCAGAATCAGCTCTGCGCCGTAAGCGGTCATCGCCGCTTTACGCTCGGCGCTGGAGTTGTCCGGCATGATCAGGATCATCTTGTAACCCTTGATCGCGGCGGCCATCGCCAGGGCGATCCCGGTGTTGCCCGAGGTCGCTTCGATCAGCGTATCGCCTTCGTGGATCTGCCCGCGCAACTCGGCACGGGTGATCATCGACAGCGCCGGACGATCCTTGACCGAACCCGCCGGGTTGTTCCCTTCGAGCTTGAGCAAAAGGGTGTTGCTGGTGACACCGGGTAGGCGCTGCAAACGCACCAGCGGCGTGTTGCCGACGCAATCGGCGATGGTTGGGTACTGCAAGGTCATGGCGTTTTTCGCAATCCGGACAGCGGGGGCGCCTATCATACCGGCAAACCTGCGCAGGCCATATCACGCAAAGTGTGGTGCTTATGGTTTCTTGGAATAAGCAGTAAAAGTCGCGCCAGTGGTGAGACTCTCCTGTGCCGCTCACACAATCCGCGGGCGGCTCATGTCCACTGTGGGAGCTGGCTTGCCAGCGAAGACGTCGGGAGCGACAGCACTGTCATCCGCCACCAAGCGCAGATTCAAGCGCAATCCCGACGGGCCATTCTCGGCCCACAATGTTCCGCCCTGGCGTTGCACCGCGTTCCTCGCGATGCTCAGTCCCAAACCAAATCCACCGTCCCCCGGCCGCGAACCATCGAGTCGGGTGAACGGCGAAAAGATCCGCTCAAGATCCGCCTCGGCCACGCCGCCGCCCTCGTCCTCCAGCCACAGGTGCCAGTAATCGCCATCCCGCCGACCGTCGAGCCGCACAATGCCGCCCGGTGGCGAATGACGAATGGCGTTGCGCAGAATGTTTTCCAGGGCCTGGGCCAGGGTGTTGAGATTGCCGCGCACCCAGCAGGACGCTTCAATGCCGCACTGCAACTGCTCGGCCGGCCAGCAGCTTTCGTAGCAGGCGTTTTCCGTGAGCATTTCCCACAGCGCCTGAATCTGGATCGCTTCGTCCGGCAACGGTGCGCGTTCAGTATCGAGCCAGGCCAGTTGCAGGGTGTCCTCCACCAGTCGCTGCATCACGTCGACTTCGCGACCGATGCGTTCGCGCAACGGTTGCAGCTGCTGCTCGCTTTCGCTGGCAACTCGCAGCCGGCTCAGGGGTGTGCGCAGTTCGTGGGACAGGTCGCGCAGCAGTTGCTGTTGCAGGGCCACGGTGGATTGCAGGCGTTCGGACATCGAGTCGAAGGCGCGGGCCAGTTCGCCGAGTTCATCGGGGCGCTGGGTGATGCCGCTCGACAACCGCACATTCAATTGATCGGCACGCCAGGCATTGGCCTGCTCGCGCAGATTGTTCAGCGGCACCACCAGCAGGCGATACAGGCCGACGCACAGCAGCAAGGTGAACAGACCTGGAATCACCCCGTTGGTGATGACCCGCCAGAACACCCGGTATTTCCCCGGCAGGAATCGCTCGGGCAACTCGATCACCAGACTGCCGGCAGTCGGGTCACTGGGGAACGGTACGCGCAGCCACGGCCGACCCTCTTTGTGAATCGGCCAGTCGAGGCCGCGCAAGAAGGTCAGGTGCTGGAGCTCTTGAGCGTTGAACGGCTGGCTGCCCAGCGACTGCAGATGGCCGCCGATCACGCCGACCCAGCCGGCCTCGCGCAGCTCCATGCTTTGCAACCAGCTGTCGATGCCATCGCGCTCACCCTGCTGCCAGGCGCGCTCGGCCTCGGCGGCATACCGGCTCAACGTGCGACGGGCGTCATCGGAGAGGAACTGATTGCGCTGCTCCATGTACCGGCCCCAGGACCAGCTCAGCCAGATCATCAGCAGACAGAACGCCACCAGCAGGCAGGCGAGCTTCCAGAACAGCGAGTGCCGGCCCGGCACGTCAGACACTTTCATCGACGGCACTCAGAACGTAACCCTTGCCCCACACCGTGCGCACTTCGCGCTCGGTGTAGCCGACCGACTTGAGTTTGCGGCGAATCTGGCTGATGTGCATATCAAGGCTGCGATCGTGGGCCGCATAACCGCGCTGAAGAACATGCTGATAAAGGAAGGCCTTGCTCAGCACTTCCTCGTCGTTGCGGTTGAGGGTTTCCAGCAGGCGGTACTCGCTGCGGGTCAGGCCGGCGGGCTGATCGAGGTAAAACACCTCGCACTGCTCGTCGTCGAAACGCAGCCCGCCGACGGGCAGCACCGGGGTGACGGCCGTCGGGCGACGATCAAGGGCAACCCGGCGCAGGATCGCTTCAATGCGCACATGCAGCTCGGCCATGCTGAAGGGTTTGGGCAAATAGTCATCGGCGCCAAGGCGGAACCCGCTGATGCGGTCGGCCTCGGCACCGAGGGCCGACATCAGCAACACAGGGGTGGAATGGCTCTCACGCAGCTGGGTGAGGACATTCAGTCCATCGAGCCCCGGCAACAGAATGTCCATCAACACCACATCGAACGGCTGGCGCCGGGCGATACTCAAGCCTTCGCTGCCGTTCTGGCACCAGGTGACCTGAAAGCCGCTGCGGCCCAGATGTTCATGGACATAGGCACCGAGGACAGGGTCGTCTTCGATGGAAAGAATGCGGGGTTGGCCAATGGAGACAGGAGTCATGACTATCTGCAAATAATTCTCAGTTGGGCGATTATTCAAGATTGCCCCGCGCCCGGCAACCCAAGCTTGACCTGTCGGACAGATGACAGGTGCCCAAGCGAAGAACAACGACATCATTTTTCCCGACAACGTCCCTGAGCAAATCGCTACACTGCGCCGATACCGCGTGCCGGACGCACGTGTGAGTCAACAATCAGCGGGATGCAGGAGAAAGGCGTGCTCAAGAAACTGGGAATCAAAGGTCGCGTGTTGCTGCTGACCCTGTTGCCGACCAGCCTGATGGCACTGGTGCTGGGTGGGTATTTCACCTGGACGCAGCAGTCCGACCTGCAAGCCCAATTGATGCAGCGCGGCGAAATGATCGCCGAGCAACTGGCCCCGCTGGTAGCACCGGCCATGGGCCACGGCGATGCCGAATTGCTCGAGCGCATCGCCACCCAGTCCCTCGAACAACCGGACGTGCGCGCCGTGACCTTCCTCGCGCCCGATCGCTCGCCCCTCGCCCACGCCGGTCCGACCATGCTCAATCAGGCGCCGAGCGGCGACAGCGCGCATTTGCTGCGACGCAGCGGCAACGACGCCACCCGCTATCTGCTGCCGGTCTTCGGCAAACACCGCAACCTCGCCGGCGAGCTGATCCCGCAAGAGTCCGACCGTTTACTCGGTTGGGTGGAACTGGAGCTGTCGCACAACGGTATGTTGTTGCGCGGCTATCGGAGCCTGTTCGCCAGTCTGTTGCTGATTGGCGCGGGGCTGGCCGGCGCTGCCTTGCTGGCCTTGCGCATGGGCCGCACGATCAACCGCCCGCTGAGCCAGATCAAACAGGCCGTCGCGCAGCTCAAGGACGGTCACCTGGAAACCCGCCTGCCGCCATTGGGCAGTCAGGAGCTGGATGAACTGGCGTCCGGCATCAACCGCATGGCCGGCACCCTGCAAAACGCCCGGGAAGAATTGCAGCACAGCGTCGATCAGGCTACCGAAGACGTGCGCCAGAACCTGGAAACCATCGAGATCCAGAACATCGAACTGGACCTGGCCCGCAAGGAAGCGCTGGAAGCGAGCCGGATCAAATCCGAATTCCTCGCCAACATGAGCCACGAGATCCGCACACCGCTCAACGGCATTCTCGGGTTCACCCACCTGTTGCAGAAAAGCGAGCTGACCCCGCGCCAGCTCGACTACCTGGGCACCATCGAAAAGTCCGCCGACAGCCTGCTGGGGATCATCAACGAGATCCTCGATTTCTCCAAGATCGAGGCCGGCAAACTGGTGCTCGACCATATTCCGTTCAACCTGCGCGACCTGTTGCAGGACACCCTGACCATCCTCGCCCCCGCTGCCCACGCCAAGCAGCTGGAACTGGTGAGTCTGGTGTACCGCGACACGCCGCTGTCGCTGGTCGGCGATCCGCTGCGACTCAAGCAGATCCTGACGAATCTGGTGAGCAACGCGATCAAGTTCACCCGCGAAGGCACCATCGTTGCTCGCGCCATGCTCGAAGAAGAAAACGATGACAGCGTGCAGTTGCGCATCAGCATTCAGGACACCGGTATCGGCCTGTCGAACCAGGACGTGCGCGCGTTGTTCCAGGCCTTCAGCCAGGCCGACAACTCGCTGTCGCGCCAACCCGGCGGCACCGGTCTGGGGCTGGTGATTTCCAAGCGTCTGATCGAACAGATGGGCGGCGAAATCGGCGTCGACAGCACGCCGGGTGAAGGCTCGGAATTCTGGATCAGCCTGAACCTGCCCAAGACCCGCGACGATGCCGAAGACCTGCCCGCCGCGCCATTGCTCGGGCGCCGGGTGGCGGTGCTGGAAAATCACGAGCTGGCGCGTCAGGCACTGCAGCATCAACTGGAAGACTGCGGCCTCGACGTCACGCCGTTCAATACCCTGGAAAGCCTGACCAACGGCGTCACAGGCGCCCATCAGACCGATCAGGCCATCGATCTGGCCGTGCTCGGCATCACCAGTAACGACATGCCGCCGGAACGCCTGAACCAGCATATCTGGGACCTTGAGCACCTCGGTTGCCGGGTGCTGGTGTTGTGCCCGACCACCGAGCTGACGCTGTATCACCTTTCGGTGCCCAACCCTCACAGCCAGCTGCAATCGAAACCGGCCTGCACTCGCAAACTCCGTCGGGCGCTGTCGGACATGGTCAACCCGCGCCAGTCGCGCAGCGAACCGGGCGAACCGCTGTCGAGCCGCGCGCCGAAAGTGCTGTGTGTCGATGACAACCCGGCCAACCTGTTGCTGGTGCAGACCCTGCTCGAAGACATGGGCGCCAAGGTGCTGGCCGTGGAAAGCGGTTACGCCGCGGTCAAGGCGGTACAAAGCGAAAGCTTCGATCTGGTGCTGATGGATGTGCAGATGCCCGGCATGGACGGACGCCAGAGCACCGAAACCATTCGCCAGTGGGAAAGCGAGCGCCATTGCACACCGCTGCCGATCGTCGCCCTCACCGCCCACGCCATGGCCAATGAAAAACGCGCGCTGCTGCAAAGCGGCATGGACGACTACCTGACCAAGCCGATCAGCGAGCGGCAACTGGCGCAGGTCGTGCTGAAGTGGACGGGTCTTGCACTGCGCAATCAGGCGCCGGACCGAGGCGGTGAAAGCCTGCTGGGCAATCAGGAACTGCCGATTCTCGATCACGAAGAAGGTTTGCGCCTGGCTGCCGGCAAGGCGGATCTGGCGGCGGACATGCTGGCGATGCTGCTGGCCTCGCTCGAAGCCGACCGGGAAGCCATCCGCACCGCCCGCGACCATCAGGATCAGAACGCTCTGCTTGAACGGGTGCACCGCCTGCATGGCGCCACTCGTTACTGCGGTGTACCGCAATTGCGCGCCGCCTGCCAGCGCAGCGAAACCCTGCTCAAGCAGGACGATCCCAAGGCCTCGACCGCGCTGGACGAGCTGGACCGGGCGATCAATCGTCTGGCAGCCCAGGCGAAGATCAGCGCCTGATCCACGGCAATACCGATCAACGCCGACGCGGCTACAGTTGTCGCGGGTGAATTGCGCCCGCGTCGATGCTCCAGGAGGATTTCATGCGCACGATCGTTTTCAGTAGCCAGACCTACGACCGCGACAGTTTCCTCGCCGCCGACTGCCCGGCCGGAATCGAACTGCACTTCCAGCCGGCCCGGCTCAGTCTGGATACCGCAGCGCTGGCCGAGCATCACGAAGTGGTTTGCGCATTTATCAACGATGACCTCAGCGCCCCGGTGCTCGAACGTCTGGTGGCCGGCGGGACACGCCTGATCGCCCTGCGTTCGGCGGGTTACAACCATGTAGACCTGGCCGTCGCCAAACGCCTCGGGCTGGCCGTCGTGCGGGTACCGGCCTACTCGCCCCATGCGGTGGCCGAGCACGCGGTTGCGTTGATCCTCGCCCTCAACCGACGCCTGCACCGTGCCTACAACCGTACCCGCGAAGGTGATTTCAGCCTGCACGGGCTCACCGGTTTCGATCTGGTGGGCAAAACGGTCGGCGTCGTCGGCACCGGGCAGATCGGCGCGACCTTCGCCAAAATCATGCACGGCTTCGGCTGCGAACTGCTGGCCTACGACCCTTACCCGAATCCCGCCGTCGAAGCGTTGGGCGCCCGCTACCTGAGCCTGCCGGACCTGCTGTCGCAAGCACGGATCATCAGCCTGCACTGCCCGCTCAACGAACAGAGCAGACACCTGATCAACCGCGATTCGCTGGCGCACATGCAACCGGGGGCGATGCTGATCAACACCGGGCGTGGCGGTCTGGTGGACACGCCGGCGCTGATCGACGCCCTGAAGGACGGCCAGCTCGGTTATCTGGGACTGGATGTGTATGAAGAGGAGGCGCAGCTGTTCTTCGAAGACCGTTCCGACCTGCCGCTACAGGACGACGTGCTGGCGCGGCTACTGACGTTCCCCAATGTGATCGTCACCGCGCATCAGGCGTTCCTGACCCATGAGGCGCTGGGCGCGATTGCCGCGACCACCCTGCACAACATTGCGACCTGGGCGGCGGGCACGCCGCAGAACCAGGTCGAAGGCTGAACGAACGGACTCAGACCGGAGGCGGCGTCGGCGTAATCGCCACGCACAGGATCAACAGCGCCAGCCAGCCGAACCCCAGCAAACGTTGTTTGAGGGAGTGCCCGCTGCGCAGCAGGAACCAGACAAACACCAGCGGCATCAGAAACGCCATGATCTTCAGCCAGCCTTCCACCGGGCGCGAGCCGTCCGGGTTCAGCACCGGCTCGACAGGCTGCGAACGACGGCGTCGCCCCGCAGCGGCGGGCATGATCTTCGGCCGCTCGGGGGCCGGCGGCGGAACGTAGGCCTCGGGCACTGCCTTGTTGCGCGGCAGGCTACCGAAGGAAATTGTCGACGTGCCCTTTTCGGCTTGAGGCGCCTGCGCCTCTGCCAGCGGGGCTCCGCAATGAATGCACGCCGTGGCTTCGGAGCTGATGCTCCGCTTGCATTCATAACATTCGATCAGCGCCATGTTCCGTTCCTTGAAAATGAAGGCGGCAGTTTGCCACGACTGCGGTGTCGATTTGAACCGGATCGAAGGTCGCACGCGCGCATCATTCTGCAATCAAGCCCGTGCTAGCATGTCGCGCATATTTGGAGGACCCATGGTCGAACACGATTTCCGCTACACCCTGATGAACCCGCAACACACCCTCACCGAATGCCGCGCCCTGGTTCCGGGCCGCTATCAGGTTACCGGCAACGGTGGCTCGATCCGCATTGGCGACGTGCTCGTCGTGACCCTTAAAGGCAGCAAGGATTTGTCCATGCGCCTGACCGTCGACACCGTCCGCCACCTGATCAATCCGCCGGGTCAATGGACCGCAATGACCACCGGTCCGGTGTTCGGTGAACTGGCGATCCACACCTGGCAGGTCAACTGCGATAGCTGCGCCAAGGAGCTGAGCTTCGAATTCGCCGTGGACGCCAAGCTCGGCAAGCCTGCGGAAAAACCGGCCGCCACGGCACGTATTGCGGAGCTGGGCTGGAAAGCCATCGGCGACAAACATCTGTGCCCGAAATGCCAGGAGCCGGCGTGATGAAACACCTGGCCCTGACCGCCGCTGTCGGCGCCGGCCTGATGGGTTGCGCCGCGGAGCCTGTGCAACTGCAACAAAACCGCAGCTACATTCTGGAATGGATCGGCGAGCGTCCGCTGATGGACTACAGCCACCTGACCGTGACCCTCGGCGATGATGGCCGGGCCTATGGCAATGGCGGCTGCAACCACTGGTTCGCGCCGTACACCCTGGAAGGCGACAAGCTGAGCTTCGGCAAGATCGGCAAGACCCGCAAACTCTGCGCACCGGCGCTGATGGAGCAGGAGCAACGCTTCCTCCAGGCCCTGGAGCATGTGGAGCGCTGGGACATCTCGCCGATCGAGCAGATGCGCTTCTGGCCGGCTGAAGGCAAGCCGTTGCGCTGGTGGCTGGAAGAGGGTTGATCTTTTAGATCGCCAAGCCCCTCACCCTAACCCTCTCCCACTGGGAGAGGGGACTGATTGGGGGATATTCCAGAAATACACCGACCTGACCCGGCCTTGGCGAATCCAAAATTGATTTGATTTGGCTTCGCCGAATCCATAATCGACTGGTTCTTTCAGGTCGACGTATAACGCCAGACAACTCGGTCGGCTCCCTCTCCCTCCGGGCGGTCCGACGTTTCGGGAGGGCTGGGCGGGCGGCGTTCCGATGAGGCCTGTTCTTCGAGGCGGCCTACTTGGTCGCCTGCAATGCCTCAAGCTTCGCCATCACCCCCGCCGCCGTCTGCTCGCCCATCAGCTGTTCCCTCACTTTGCCCTTGTTGTCGATGATGTAAGTCACCGGCAAGGCTTCACTGCGCGGCAGTTCGAACAGTTCCGCCGGATCCTGCGCCAGCACGGTGAACTTGATGCCCAGTTTTTCGCTGGCGCTCTTCAGCTCTTCCCCCTGCACGTTGTCGAAGTTGACCCCGAACACACCGATTTTCTTGCCCTTGAGTTCTTCGGCCAGGTGATTGAGTTCCGGGATTTCCGTGCGGCACGGGCCGCACCATTCGGCCCAGTAGTTGAGCACGACCCATTGTTTGTCGAGGCGCTCGGACGCCACTTTCTGTCCGTTCTGATCGATGCCGTAGTCGTTACCGCAGCCCCCCAGCATCAACGCCCCGATGATCGTCAATGCCGCTGCCAGTGCCCGTGTCATGTCGTGTTCCTTGTGAAAAATTGAATGCGCCTGCGACCCATCGCCTCCCAAGGTTCTGGATTGCGCGCTGCACAGTTAGAATAGCCGCCACTCTACGCAAGAAGCGACCCGCCCATGACCGATCTGACGCTTTATCACAACCCGCGCTGCTCGAAATCCCGCGGTGCGCTCGAACTGCTCGAAGCCCGTGGCCTGACGCCAAACGTGGTGCGCTACCTCGAAACCCCGCTGGACGCCGCGCAGATCAAGGCCTTGCTCGGCAAGCTGGGCATCAGCGCCCGGCAACTGCTGCGCACCGGCGAAGACGAGTACAAGACCTTGAATCTGGCCGATGCCAGTCTCACCGAGAAACAATTGATCGAAGCGATCGCGGCGCATCCGAAGTTGATGGAGCGACCGATTCTCGAAGCCGGCGACAAAGCCGTCATCGGCCGTCCACCGGAGCAGGTCCTGGAGCTGCTGCCGTGAGTGCGCCGTACATTCTGGTTCTGTATTACAGCCGCAGCGGTTCGACCAACGAGATGGCCCGGCAGATTGCCCGTGGCGTCGAGCAGGCCGGCCTCGAAGCGCGCCTGCGCACCGTGCCGGCGATCTCCACCGAGTGCGAAGCCGTGGCACCGGACATTCCGGATGAAGGCGCGCTGTACGCCACTTTGGATGACCTGAAGAATTGCGCCGGCCTGGCCCTCGGCAGCCCGACCCGTTTCGGCAACATGGCCGCGCCGCTCAAGTACTTCCTCGATGGAACCAGCAACCTGTGGCTGACCGGCGCGCTGGTCGGCAAACCGGCCGGGGTGTTCACCTCCACCGCCAGCCTGCACGGCGGTCAGGAAACCACCCTGCTGTCGATGATGCTGCCGCTGCTGCACCACGGCATGCTGATCACCGGCCTGCCCTACAGCGAATCGGCGCTGCTGGAAACTCAGGGTGGCGGCACGCCGTACGGCGCCAGCCATCACGCCGGGGCAGACGGCAAAAGCGGCCTCGATCAGCACGAAGTGGCGCTGTGCCGCGCTCTTGGTGCACGCCTGGCCAATACGGCCCGGAAACTGGGGAACTGAGATGGCCAGAAAGCCGAAAGTCCTGCCCGCCGTCGAATGGCTGGAACCACGAGTGCGGGCGATGCGGGTGATCAGTCTGCTGTGCTTTTTCGGCCTTGCCGGACTGCTCGCCGCGTATTACCTGGTGTTCGCCGACCTGCACGGCGCGCGGCCGTGGGTGATTCTGCTGATCGAGCTGATCCCGTGGATCGTGCTCGCACCGGGCATGATCATGGGTAGCGCACGCGGGCATTCGTGGATGTGCTTTGTGGTGAATCTGTATTTCATCAAGGGCGCGCTGGCGGCGTATGACCCGAGCCGGCAGCTGTTTGGCGTGCTGGAGATGATTGCCAGCCTGGCGGTGTTCTGCTCGGCGCTGCTGTATGTGCGGTGGCGGTATCAGCTGAATCGCAAACTGGCGGGCGAAGGCGAAGTCTCCGTCGCCTGACAGACCGCTATCGCTGGCAAGCCAGCTCCCACAGGTTTCGGGATCGTTCCCACGCAGAGTGGGAACGATCACTCTGAGCTCAATGATTGACGGTGTACGCCAGCATCATCGAGATCTGGCTCATCGGCCGACCACCGCTTTCTTCATGCCACTGGTTGAACGCATTCTGCACCGTCGCCAGATCCCGCAGACTGGTCGGCACCTTGTCGACGATCTTCTGTGCATTCAACGCCGCGACCACGTCGTAGCTCGGCACAAACGTATCCTTGCCGACCATCCGCAAGAACCGTGGCGCCGACAAGCCGCCCAATTGATGACCGTGCTTTTTCAGATAGGTCCACAAACCGACGATGTCGGTCACCGGCCAGTCGGCCAGCAACGCGCCGAAGCTGCCCTTCTCTTTCTCGACGTCCAGAATGAACTGCGCATTGCGCGGCACGCTTTTGAGTTTGCCCAGGTGACGGATGATCCGCGCATCCTGCATCAATCGCTCAAGGTGTTCGGCGCTCATGAGCACGACCTTTTCCGGGTCGAATTTGAAGAACACTTCTTCGAAGGCCGGCCACTTGGCGTCCACCAGACTGTGCTTGAGCCCGGCACGAAATACCCGCAGGGCCATGGTCGAGAGATAACGGTCGTCGCTGATCTTGCGCAGTTGCGCCGGGGTCTTGGGAACGGGCAGATGGGCTTCCAGTTCAGCCGCCGAACCGAAGCGGTTCAGACAGTATTCGTGCAGCCACTTGTAGTCGCGCATGCCCTCTCCTAAAAAATGAATTGAAAACGGCGCCCGCGAGCGCCGTTTCTTTCGAGCGATCAGATCACTTACAGGTTCACCACATTGACGAAACGCGAAGCCGCCGTCTCGTCGATCTTCAGGCTGGTGAAGTCAAACAGGTTACGGTCAGCCAGTTGCGACGGGATCACGTTCTGCAGGCTGCGGAAGATGCTTTCGGTGCGGCCCGGGGTCTTGCGTTCCCAGTCCTGGAGCATTTCCTTGACCACCTGGCGTTGCAGGTTTTCCTGGGAACCGCAGAGGTTGCACGGAATGATCGGGAATTGCTTGAAGTCCGAGTAGGCCTGGATGTCTTTCTCGTTGCAGTAGGCCAGCGGACGGATCACCACGTTGCGCCCGTCATCGGCGCGCAGCTTCGGCGGCATGGCCTTGAGGCTGCCGTTGAAGAACATGTTGAGGAAGAACGTCTCGACGATGTCGTCGCGATGATGACCGAGGGCCATTTTGGTCGCGCCGATTTCGTCAGCGAAGGTGTACAGCGTGCCGCGACGCAGGCGCGAGCACAGCGAGCAGGTGGTCTTGCCTTCCGGGATCAGCTCCTTGACCACCGAGTAGGTGTCCTTCTCAACGATGTGGTACTCGATGCCCAGCTCTTTCAGGTAGGCCGGCAGCACGTGCTCGGGGAAACCCGGCTGCTTCTGGTCCATGTTCACGGCGACGATCTCGAACTTGATCGGTGCAACCTTCTGCAGGTGCATCAGCACGTCGAGCATGGTGTAGCTGTCCTTGCCCCCGGACAGGCAGACCATGACCTTGTCGCCGTCTTCGATCATGTTGAAGTCGGTGACGGCTTCGCCGGCCAGGCGGCGCAGGCGCTTTTGCAGTTTGTTCTGGTTGACCGTAAGAGTGCCCATGACGCGAAATCCGTGAGGTGTGACGAAAGGCGGGCATTTTACGCAAAAACACTTGGCTTGTGGCCACAGGTTGTCGCCCCCTCAAATGCCCGTTTGCACAGACCCCGACGCGATTACCCCGAAGGTTTACAGCGCGATTTGCTCTAAGCCCCTACCACCTGTGCGGTTAAGACCTTTCTATACTGCGACATAAGGTCGCACACAATCTGAAGACCTGTATTTGCTCGGCCGCATTGGCCCGTAGGCGCTCCGCTGGGGGGCGATGGCAATAACGAGAGGAGTGACTGGCATGATCCATCACGTAGTGGGACTTTTTACCCACCCCGATCAGGAATGGAAGGAAATCCGTGGCGACCAGGAAGAAAGCATCAGCCACATGTACCTGACGCACACGCTGATTCTGGCGGCGATCCCCGCTGTTTCGGCATTTATCGGCACGACTCAGGTCGGCTGGGTGATCGGCAACCGCGCACCGGTGATGCTCACCGTCGAAAGCGCGTTGTGGATGACGATCATGTCTTACCTGGCGATGCTCGGCGGGGTCGCGGTCATGGGTGCCTTCGTGCACTGGATGGCCCGCACTTATGACGCCAACCCGAGCCTGGCCCGTTGCGTGGCATTTGCCACCTACACCGCGACACCGTTGTTCGTCGGCGGGCTGGCGGCGCTTTATCCGCACATGTGGCTGGGGATGATCGTCGGCACGGCGGCCATCTGCTACACCGTGTATCTGTTGTATGTGGGGCTGCCGACCTTCATGAACATTCCGTCCGACGAGGGTTTCCTGTTTTCCAGCTCGGTGCTGGCGGTGGGTCTGGTGGTGCTGGTCGCCATCATGGCGTTTACCGTGATTGTCTGGGGACTGGGCGTGGGGCCCGTCTACACCAATTAGCGACCGGTTCGTCTCGAGAAGAACAAGATCCGCCAACACAGGCCGCCGCAAGGCGGCCTTCTCATGCCTGGAATAAACGTCGCGACCATTCGGCAGTTTGGCGATACGCAACGCCGAAAGGTTGCGGCATACTCCAAATCTCTGGAGATCCATCAAGCATGCCCGAGCAACTCAATACCCGCGTCGAAGACTGTTTCCAACTCGCTGAATCCTTTTTCAAACGTCCCTTCAAACGCCCCGTGGTGAGCCTCAAGCTGCGCGGGCAAAAAGCCGGGGTCGCGCATCTGCACGAGAACCTGCTGCGCTTCAATCCGCAGCTGTACCGGGAAAACACTGAACATTTCCTCAAGCAGACCGTGGCCCACGAAGTCGCGCACCTGATCGCCCATCAACTGTTCGGCGACCGCATCCAGCCCCACGGCGAGGAGTGGCAACTGATCATGCGCGGCGTCTATGAATTGCCGCCGGATCGCTGCCATACCTATGAAGTCAAACGGCGTAGCGTGACCCGCTACATCTATAAATGCCCGTGTGCGGATAGCGATTTTCCGTTTTCGGCGCAGCGCCATAGTCTGGTCCGGCAGGGGCGGCGTTATCTGTGCCGGCGCTGCCGCAACACATTGGTGTTCAGTGGTGAAATGCGGGTGGAATAGGCAGATTTATGTTGGCCTGATTGGCCCCATCGCTGGCAAGCCAGCTCCCACAGGTTTCAGTGTCGGCCACATCATGGTGTTCCAACAGAAATCCTGTGGGAGCTGGCTTGCCAGCGATGAGGCCGGTACAAACACTAAAGAATGACCTTGGCCCGCCGCAGCTCTTCAATTTTCGAAGAACTGAAGCCCAATTCCCCCAATACCTGATCCGTATGCTGCCCCAGCGCCGCCCCGACATGCCGCGGTGCCGGTAACGCCTCGGAAAACTTCAGCGGACACGCGATCTGCGCCTGCACCGAGCCATCTCCACGCGGCACCTGCGTCACCAGTTCCCGCGCCTGCAATTGCGGATGCTGCACCGCCTCGCCCAGGTTCAACACCGGCTCGACACAGGCATCGATCCCGGCGAACAGCTCGCACAGTTCGGCAAAGTCATGCTTCTCGAACTCGACCTTCAAGGCGTCCTTGAGCGCCCGCTGCTGCTCGGGTTTGGGCGATAAACCCTGCGCCGCCAGTTCCGGCCGGCCCAGCGCCGCACACAGTTGCTGCATGAAGGCCGGCTCCAGACTGCCCACCGACATCCAGCGCCCGTCGCGGGAGCGGTAGTAATCGTAGAAGCTGCCGCCATTGAGCATCTGATCTTCCCAGCCCGGCTCCTCGCCGCAGGCCAGATACCCGGCGCCGGCCATGGCGTTCAGGCTGAACGCGCAGTCAGTCATGCTCACGTCCAGATGCGTGCCCTGCCCGGTCTGCTGACGGGAAATCACCGCTGCCAACAGGCCGATCACCCCGTGCAGCGAGCCGCCCGCCACATCCGCTACCTGCATGCCCAACGGCAACGGCCCGTTGTCGGCGCGACCGGTGTAGCTGGAGAGCCCGGCCAGCGCCAGGTAGTTGATGTCGTGGCCGGCGCGGTCCTTGTACGGCCCGGTCTGGCCGTATCCGGTGATCGACACATAAATCAGCTTCGGATTGATCGCCTTCAGCGCCTCGTAACCCAGCCCCAGCCGCTCCATCACTCCGGGTCGGAATTGCTCCAGCACGATGTCGTAGTCCGCCAGCAACTGCTTGACCAGCTCCAGCGCCTCGGGCTGCTTGAGGTCCAGCGCCAGGCTGCGCTTGTTGCGATTGAGATAGGCATGACTGGCCGAGACGCCTTGATCGTGAGGCGGCAACACCCGCACCAGATCGAGACGGGTCGGCGACTCGATGCGCAGCACTTCGGCGCCCATATCCGCCAGCAGCAGCGAGGCGAACGGCCCCGGCAGCAGGGTCGAGAAATCCAGAATCTTCAGTGAGGCCAACGGTGCAGACATGGGCAATCTCCATCAACGATGCATGCAGCCTAGGCAGCCCTCGGCGATGGGGCAATTACCGGATGCATCAGTTGCGCTGACCGTTGCGCTCAAACAGCAGGCAAGAAAAAACCCGCCGAGGCGGGTTTTTCCATTCAAGCGATGCTTACTTCACATTGCTCGGGGTCGGGCCTTCGGCCACGCCCAGGTCATCTTCAGGACGGGTATCGGCGATACCGCGACCGCCCGAGGCCAGCTCGGCGTCCAGCACGTCGGTGTCCAGCTCCTTGACCCACTTGGCCACAACGATGGTGGCAACGGCGTTGCCGACCAGGTTGGTCAGGGCGCGGGCTTCGGACATGAAGCGGTCGATACCCAGGATCAGCGCCAGACCGGCCACCGGCAGGTGACCTACCGCCGACAGGGTGGCCGCCAGCACGATGAAGCCCGAACCGGTCACACCGGCTGCGCCTTTGGAGGACAGCAGCAACACCACCAGCAGGGTGATCTGGTGAGTGATGTCCATGTGGGTGTCGGTCGCCTGAGCGATGAACACGGCCGCCATGGTCAGGTAGATTGCGGTGCCGTCGAGGTTGAACGAGTAGCCGGTCGGGATCACCAGACCCACCACCGATTTCTTCGCGCCCAGACGCTCCATCTTGATCAGCATGCGTGGCAGTACCGATTCCGAAGAGGAAGTACCCAGTACGATCAGCAGCTCTTCACGGATGTAACGGATCATCTTCAGCACACTGAAACCGTGCATGCGAGCGATACCGCCGAGCACGATCAGGATGAACGCCAGGCAAGTGATGTAGAAGCAGATCATCAGTTGACCCAGCTGCACCAGCGAGCCGACACCGTAGGCACCGATGGTGAACGCCATCGCACCGAAGGCACCGATTGGCGCGAGCTTCATGATCATGTTGATGATGTTGAACATCACGTGGGCGAAGCGATCGATGAAGTCCAGGATCGGCTTGCCGTAGGCACCCAGGCGGTGCAGGGCGAAACCGAAGATCACCGAGAACATCAGCACTTGCAGGATGTCACCGGTGGCGAACGCGCCGACGATGGTGGTCGGGATCACGTTGAGCAGGAAGCCGACAACGCTCTGGTCTGCGCCTTGAGCAACATAGGTCGCGACTTTCGAGGCGTCGAGGGTGCTGACGTCGATGTGCATGCCGTTGCCCGGTTGCACGATGTTGACCACGATCAGGCCGACCAGCAGGGCGATGGTCGAAACGATTTCAAAGTACAGAAGTGCGTAACCGCCGGTCTTGCCGACCGATTTCATGTTCTGCATGCCGGCGATACCGCTGACCACGGTGCAGAAGATGATCGGGGCGATGATCATTTTGATCAGTTTGATGAACCCGTCACCCAGCGGCTTTACGGCCACGCCGAACTGCGGGTAGTAGTGGCCGAGCGCAATACCGATACAGATTGCGACGATCACCTGGAAATACAGGGATTTGTACAGTGGCTGACGAGTCGTCATTGCAAAGTTCCTCAAGAGTCCCGCGCGGCAACATCCATCTGTTGAACGCGACACCTGAATTGCGAACCCTCCTGCACTGGAGGGATTTGTTGTGTCGAACGGCGCTGTTCCGGACCGGCTCGGCGCACGCTTCTGTCGCTCTTATCGCAAACGGCGTGCCACTTTGGTGCAAATCGCTGCAAGCCTTTTGATATCAGGGGATGCGGGCTTTTCCGTGTCACCGTTCGGTTACTCAAGTGTGGCGGATTTCCGCCAACTCGCCCGACCTCGTCCTACAATTTGGCGGAAATCCGCCTTGTTACCGATTAAAGGCAACCGCTAACATCGGTCGCCAGAGGAAGGATCTGCCGCTTATGCGCGAACGCACCATCGCCAGTCATTTTGCCCGCGCCGCCCTCGGTGGCGCGCGGCGCTCAGGTTACGACTATTCGGACCTGCTGCAGCAACTGGGCATCAGCCCCGAACTGCTCGACGAGCCGCGCGCACGGATCGCCCCGGAGCAATTCACCCAACTGATCCAGAACCTGTGGCTGGCCCTGGACGACGAATACCTGGGTTTTGGCAACGCACCGAGCAAGCCCGGCAGCTTCGCCATGATGTGCCACGCCATCATTCATTGCCGCAGCCTGGAGAAGGCTCTGCAACGCGGCTTATTGTTTTATAGCCTATTCCCCGAAGCCCCGCGCCTGACCCTGACCCATGAAGACGAATGGGTGCGCCTGAGCCTCGACGATGCGCAATTGTGGGACCCGGATCACTTTCTCAGCGAGAGCCTGCTAGTGATCTGGCATCGCCTCGGCAGCTGGCTGATCGGCCAGCGGATTCGGCTGGAACAGGCCAGTTTCAGCTACCCGAAACCGGCGCACGGGGCGGAATACGATCTGCTGTTTTCATGCCCGCTGGAATTTTCCGCAACGCAAAGCAGCCTGGTGTTTCACAGTCGCTATCTGCACATGCCGCTGTTGCAGGACGAACGCACCCTCAAGCATTTCCTCGAACGCTCCCCCGCCGATTTGCTGTCCCGCCCGGACGACGGCAACAGCCTGAGCAGTCGGCTACGGCGCTTGCTCAGCCACGACAGCGCACGCTGGCCGGACCTCGAAGCGGTGGCCGCGCACCTGCACATCAGCCCGCAAACCCTGCGCCGGCATTTGCGCGAAGAAGGCACCAGTTTTCAGGAATTGAAGGATCAGTTGCGCCGGGACATCGCGATTTATCACCTAGGGCGCGCGGATCTGTCGTTGCAACAGATCGCCGAACAACTCGGTTTCTCCGAGCCGTCGGCTTTTCATCGGGCGTTCAAGAAGTGGACGGGGCTAACGCCGGGGGCTTATCGGGCGCAGGCGTGAGTATCAATACAAGCCGATGGGCCAAAGCTCCAAGCGTTGATTATTCGTCTGTCGGAAACGAAAACGGCCGCGAGGACCGTTTCCGATTGTTCGCTGATCATCAAGTAGTCATCGAACCCCTAAAACATCGACATAATGCCCTGATGTCCTGAGATCTGTTTCCGTGGAAAATACATGCGTCCCCATTTCTTTACACCTAAGACCAATAAATATTATCTATAAAGAAATCCCCCCCTGAATCCATAGGACTAACAATATCAAAGTGCGTGATAAAACGTCCCGCGATCGCCGTATAGATAAAAGGAACTTCAACATATGTCTTGGGAGCTTGTTTTGTTTCAATGACACCAATGGCGTCGTAAAAAGTAATCGAGCCTCCCAACGGCGCATAGTAAGCAAATTTTATTGTTTTGATTGCCCCAGGAAGCTCAAATCGATATTCATTTCTGCCAAACAACGCCAAAGCCACACGACCCCAATGGCTGTAAAGATCTTGAACTGGTAAAAAAAGATATGGACTCGTCCCATATCCAGACAGCCAAACAAACTGCATTCCGCTTCTGAAAGAAACCTTCCTATTCAATTTAAATAGTTGAAGAGATTCAGATTCAAAGTTTTCTTGACCAGAGACCAGGGTAACAACAGTCAGTGTGTACTCTTTTGAATACGTCTGACTCGAGTGATACAGCGACTCGACGACAAATCGATGCGCACCCAGCGCGGCCGTGACGGTTTTCGAATAGTCGCCCTTCGCATCAGCCGTCACCGTGCCCAACGACTTTGCACTCGCACCGCTGCCATCCCACAACTCACCCTGCTGGCCAGGACTCAGCTTGCCGCTGATCACCAGCGTGGTCGCCGTGGCGAATCCTGCGTTCGCAACGAGCGCACCGATGGCGGTGTTTTCGTTCACCTTGTCGATGGTCGGCACAACGACGG
>NZ_JASCAF010000039.1:0-56453 GCF_029967985.1 Pseudomonas sp. V88_4 | reverse complement strand
CGATGGTCAGATTGAAATGGGGCTGATTGGCCGGTGAGAACATTCCCTTGTCCCTTACGCAGTGCTGCGATACGCGCCAGATCGCTAAGGATCTGGCGGCAAAAATTCTTTGAGTAGTGAAGGTGCCTCGACCGGTGATATCACCCAAGAGGCGGCCAATGGCCATCAATTAGCATGCCAACTTTTTCAGACCCTTATAAGCCGGGGGCTTGGTAGGTTTTCTTCGCAGATACGGCGAAAATTCCCACTGATTTCGCCGAAAAGTGCGCAAGAAGTTGCGCAGTACTGCGCAACTTCTTGCGCACTTGACTGGAGGCCTTGACTGGCAAGGCTTTCAGGAGGTTTTACCTTGGCCTCGATACGGACAACTGCGCAACTTCTTGCGCACTTCCGAAATTCCAGTTCAATACATCGGAACAACAGTACCTCGCCATAAAAACCTCAACTGACCGATACGCCTCAATGGGAACCCATGGGCTATCCTGCTGCCCACTCTAGGTATCGACCGTTTTCAGATAGGAGGTTGGAATGCGTACCCTCGAACTGGCTGGCGTGCAGGTGCCGGTGATTGGCCAGGGCACCTGGCGCATGGGCGAAGACCGCTCGGCGCACAAGCGTGAAGTCGCGGCCCTGCGCAGCGGCATCGAACTGGGCATGACCCTGATCGACACCGCAGAAATGTACGCCGAGGGCGGTGCCGAAAGCGTGGTCGGCGAAGCCATCGCCGGCCTGCGCGATCAAGTGTTCCTGGTGAGCAAGGTCTACCCGCACAACGCCAGTCGCAAGGGCATTCCCCAGGCCTGCGAGCGCAGCCTGCGCCGGCTCGACACCGATTACATCGACCTCTATCTGCTGCATTGGCGCGGCCAGTATCCGCTGGAAGAAACCGTCGAGGCCTTCGAACGTCTGCGCGAGGACGGCAAGATCGGTCGCTGGGGCGTCTCGAACTTCGACGTCGACGATCTCGAAGAATTGTCGCATTCGGCCTGCGCCACCAATCAGGTGCTGTACAACCTGGAAGAGCGCGGTATCGAATTCGACCTGCTGCCGTGGTGCCAACACCAGCGTATGCCAATTATGGCGTACTGCCCGATCGGCCAGGGCGGCGCGATGCTGGCCGAGCCGGTGCTGAAACAGATTGCCGCTCGTCACGGCGTGACCCCGGCACAGGTTTCGCTGGCGTGGATTCTGCGTCAGGATGGGCTGATTGCGATTCCCAAGGCCGTGCGCCCGGAACACGTGCAGCTCAATGCACAGGCGGCGCAACTGCAACTCGAGGCCGGGGATCTGGCGGCGCTGGACCAGGTGTTTCAGGCGCCCAAACGCAAGCAGCGGCTGGCCATGGTCTGAGCCACCGCCGACTGACAGAGGGCTTCGCTATGAGAAGCACTGATCAGGACGATCCATTCAACCTGCAACGCTTCGTGCTCGCCCAGGACCCGGTGTTCGACCGGGTCCAGCGCGAACTCGGCGAGGGCCGCAAGCGCAGCCACTGGATGTGGTTCGTGTTCCCGCAGTTCGCCGGGCTCGGCGGCAGCGAGATGTCGCGGCGCTTCGCAATCAGCTCGGCGCCGGAAACCCGCGCCTACCTTGCCCACCCGTTGCTCGGCGCCCGCCTGCGGACCTGCACGCAACTTGTACTGAATGTGCAGCAACGTTCGATTGCCGAGATTTTCGGCCATCCGGACGACCTGAAATTCCATTCATCAATGACCCTGTTCGCCCAGTTCGCTGACGACGACAGCCTCTGGCATCAGGCGCTGGAGCGCTTCTTTCACGGCATTGAGGACGAATGGACCTTGCAACTGCTGGACTCAAAACAGGCCCAGCTGCCCCCCGATCAGGGTTGAGAAATCGTCGTCGACAAACGGCAGGATCGCATCCGCCACCGGTTGCAGCTGGCGGGTGATGTAGTGGTCGTAGTCGATGGCCGCGCGGCGCACTTCCAGCGGTTCGGGGCCGGCCAAGGTGATGACGTAGCTGATCCAGCCGCCGTTCTGGTACTGGCGCGGGCGACCGTGCTGCGCGTTGTAATCGTCCGCCAGCCGCGCGGCGCGCACGTGGGGCGGCACGTTGCGTTCGTAATCGTCGAGGGTACGGCGCAGGCGCTTGCGGTAGACCAGTCGCTCGTCGAACTCGCCGGCCAGGGTCTTGCGCACATACTCGCGCACGTAATCCTGATACGGCTTGCGCTGGAAGATCCGCTCGTACAGCTCCTGCTGGAATTGCCGGGCCAGCAGCGACCAGTCGGTGCGCACGGTTTCCAAGCCTTTGTAGACCATTTCTTCGCTGCCGTCGGCGCGGGTCACCAGACCGGCGTAGCGCTTTTTGCTGCCCTCCTCGGCGCCGCGAATAGTCGGCATCAAAAAGCGCTTGTAATGAGTTTCGAACTGCAATTCGAGGGCGCTTTGCAGACCGTATTGCTCACGCACATGCTCGCGCCACCAATCGTTGACGTGCTGCACCAGGGCCCGACCGATTTGCGCCGCTTCTTCCTGACCGTGGGGGCGACGCAGCCAGACGAACGTCGAGTCGGTATCGCCATAAATCACCGCATGCCCCTGAGCCTCGATCAGCTGCCGGGTGCGCAGCATGATTTCGTGGCCGCGCAAGGTGATCGATGACGCCAGCCGCGTATCGAAAAACCGGCAACCGCTGGAACCGAGCACACCGTAGAAGGCGTTCATGATGATCTTCAGCGCCTGGGACAACGGCGCATTGTGTTCGCGCTTGGCGGTCTCGCGACCCTCGGCGACCCGGGCGACGATGGACGGCAGGCAATGCCGGGTGCGAGAGAAACGAGCGCCGCGAAAACCCGGCACCGAGTCGCTATCGTCGGGATGCTGCAAGCCTTCGATCAGCCCCACCGGATCGATCAGAAAGGTGCGGATGATCGACGGATAAAGGCTCTTGTAGTCGAGCACCAGCACCGATTCGTAAAGCCCCGGTTGCGAGTCCATGACAAACCCGCCGGGGCTGGCCTGCGGCGGATTGGTGCCGAGGTTCGGCGCCACAAACCCCTGACGGTGCATCAACGGCATGTACAAATGAGTGAACGCCGCCACCGAACCGCCGCTGCGATCCGCCGGCAGACCGGTGACGCTGGCGCGCTCCAGCAAAAACTTCAGCAGCTCGGTCCTGGCGAAGATCCGCGTGACCAGTTCGCAGTCCTTGAGGTTGTACTTGGCCAGCGCCGGTTTGTCCTCGGCGAACATGCGGTTGATCTCGTCCATGCGCTGGTACGGGTTGTCGATCGACTTGCCCTCGCCGAGCAGGGTCTGGGCGACGTTTTCCAGGCTGAACGAGGGGAAGCTCCAGGTCGCCGAACGCAGGGATTCGATGCCGTCGATGATCAGCCTTCCTGCCGCCGCCGCGAAGTAATGAGTGCGGCTGCCGTGTTCGCGCCACTGCATTTCCTCGCCGCCGCGCCCGAGCTTGAGTGGCACGCCGAGGCGCCGGGCATGTTCGTGGAGGATGCGCAGATCGAACTGCACGAGGTTCCAGCCGATAATCGCGTCGGGGTCGTGGCGGGCGAACCACTCGTTGAGCTTCTTCAGGATCAATGTGCGCGATTCGCAGTACTCGAGGTCGAAGTCGACGATGCTGTCGTCGCCGTTCGATGCGCCGAGCATGTACACCTGACGTTCGCCACAGCCTTCCAGCGCGATGGAGTACAACTCGCCCTGCTCGGTGGTTTCGATGTCCAGCGAGACCAGCCGCAGTTGCGGACGATAGTCGGGCGCAGGCTTGAGGTGGGCGTCGAGCAACACACCTTCGGCGTCGGGCGTGCCGCTGAACCAGACGGGCGCGGTGATAAAACGCTCCATCAGGTAGCGCTCGGGTGGTCGCACATCGGCTTCGAAGACATCGACACTGTGGCGGTTGAGCGCGGTTTCGAGGCGCATCAACTGACCATGCTGCTGGCAATACAGCCCGAGCACCGGGCGATGCTCGAAATCCTGCAGGGCCAAAGGGCGCAGCTCGACGTTCTTTTCGTCCGCTAGCACCCGCTCGGCCTGCTCGCGCTGCGCCGCCGGGATGAACGCCACCGACGGCTGATGCGGCAGGCGCACACGGCGCGGCCCGGCGTCGGTCGCCAGCCAGAACTCGACTTCGGTGCCGGCCGGGGTGTCGCGCCAATGCCGGGTCAGGACGAAGCCCTGCTGTAAATCCACCACTGCAACCTCAGGAATTGATTCAGACGGGCATTCTACGCGGCATTGCCGTACCCCGTGACAAAGGCCTCACCATGAAAAACCCGGTCAAATGACGTTTTTTGCGTGTTATCTGCCGTTTTGCGGCCTTGCCCTGCGCGCCTGCGTCTACGATGCTTGGAGAACAACGACAACACCTGAGTAACCGCCATGAAAACCGTCGCCCAGCTGCTCAAGCTCAAAGATCCGAAAAATCAGGAAGTGCACCAGATCAAACCCGATCACATGGTGCTCGAAGCGCTGATGAAAATGGCCGAGAAAAACGTCGGCGCCTTGCTCGTGGTGGAAGACGACAAAGTGGTGGGCATCATCAGCGAGCGTGATTACGCGCGCAAACTGGTGTTGCACGGGCGCTCCTCGGTGGGCACCCCGGTGCGCGACATCATGGTGGCGAACGTGATCACGGTGGACACCCACCAGACCGTCGACACCTGCCTTGGCATCATGTCCGACAAACGCCTGCGCCACTTGCCGGTGGTGGAGAACGGCAAACTGATCGGCCTGCTGTCGATCGGCGACCTGGTCAAGGAAGCGATTGCCGAACAGGCCGAGCTGATCAAACAGCTGGAGCAGTATATTCGCGGGGAGTGATCAGCCGGGCCAATGCCGCGCAAAGACCGGCGCCAGCACCGGGTGTCGGTCGATGCGTTGCAGCCACGCATGGAAACCGGGTCGGGCCTGGCGCAGGTGTTCGCGGGCACCGGCCCAGCGCGTGACCACCGCCGCCAGCACATCCAGTGCGCCCGGTGTTTCATTGTCCAGGTACAGCTCGGCCGAGAACTGATCGGCAAACATCTCCCAGCTCCAGTGCAGTCGTTCCCGCGCCCCCGCCATCAGATTCTGCCGCGAGGCCTCGTCCGGCATCACCAGCCAGCGTTCCGGGTAATCAATGATCCCGATGGCCGCATAACAATTGCTGACGATGTACACCAGGCCCCGAATCGCCTGATCGCGGTCAGCGCCGTTGGCCGGCAGCAGGCCGGATTGCGCAAAGCTTTGCCCCAGATGAATCAGAATCGCCGCACTTTCGGTGATGACACTGCCGTCCGGCAGTTGCAGGGTCGGGATCTGTTTGAGCGGATTGAGCCGCGCCAGCTCCTGGGCCGCTTCCGCACTGGCTTCGATATCGATGAAGCGGTAAGCCACCTGGCACAGCTCGAGCGCTGCCTCGATGGCCGCGGCCCCTGAATTGCGATGTCCGTAGAGCTGATACATATCCCCTCCTCCACTGCGAAAGGCATCCTGCCTGGCCCTATTTATAGCTGTTGTATCGAATTTGGCACGGATTGCGCATTCATCGACAGCTTGCGAATCCCCGATCTCGCAAAACAGCGCTGGCGGTGCCCATCCCGCACCAAGAGCAATCAGCGAACGCTATCCGCGTTCTTGTAAGGTGCGATACCGAACCAAAAGTTCGCGTATCCGAGCTGGCAACAAGGAGTTCACCGCGTGAATCTTGATCTGCTGCGCCACACTCTTCTTTCTGTGCCTCTGTACCTGCACCGTGTTCGTCCTGTGAACAGTCCGTGCATTCCTTTTATTACCTGAACCCCTGCACTATTTATTTTTTAAATAGCACGCAAGAAGTCATTGCGTGCGCGCTGCATTAATGAATGCAAGAACACATTGTTCGACAATAACTTTCAGACAGCACACCGATACAACTTTGGCTGTTCGGCGTTAATGTCCGAAGCGCACCAAAACTGCACTATCAATCATTACCCAGAGCCCGATTTTATTTAGACAAAAACAAGGAACGTCGCCTGTGACCCGCTAAAACACTGACCCGCACCAAATCAGTCCGCCACGCACCATCACACGTCCTGGCCGACACGAGAACAGCCGCTCTATCTCGCTGAACAGCGCGATACCGCGCCAAGCCTGTCTCGCCCTGAAAAAAGCCCTGAAAACAGGGCCGTCGGGCGGTTATGCGCCCATAAAAACCGACGTGCCCGATGAAACTTATATAAATGCGACATACGTATCATCCGTGAAATAACCGCTACACATTTGTTTACTGTTTGGCACAGCGGTTGCTATTGCATCAACCATGAGGGCAAGAACGATGTTCGCCACTCACTTACAAAAGAACAGCCACGGACCGGATCAATGAACCATCGAAGTCGGCATTACTGAAACAACACGCTGCACAAGCCCTGTTCAATAGATAGTTCAACTATCGGCTTCTGCACACCCGTATGAAAGTTGCGACCACTCACTCGAACAACGCTGTGTTGTTCGAACGGCACCTTATTGCCCTTCATCCACCCGAGGGAGCTTTAATGAACGATGCGGTAAAGCACAGAACGCCGCCGGGGCCAGTACCGAACGCAGCGCTTGCGTCGGTGGCGGGTCGGCCCGTCTACAAGGCCAACACGTCGCAGCCCGGCGGCCTGAACAAACAGCAGATGCTGTTGCTGGTGGCGGTGTCGGCGCTGATACACGGCGGCGCCTGGTGGTTTTTCCAGCAGGCGCGGGCCGAACCGCTGCCCACGCCACCGGAAATTCCGGAAATGACCGTCGAGCTGACCAGCCCGACACCGCCGGCCCCGCCGACACCGGAGCCGCCGCCCCCACCACCGCCACCGCCCGAACCGGAACAACCGGTGGAAGACGAAGACGCGGTCAAGCCGCCGCCCAAACCGGTGGAGAAACCCAAGCCGATCGAAAAACCGAAACCGGTCGAGAAACCCAAACCGGTGAAAAAGGCCGAGCCGCCGAAAGCGCCGCCCGCCCCTGCGCAACCGGCCGCGCCTGCCGCTCCGGCCACCCCGAGCGCGCCGCCGGCACCTGCGGCGGCACCGGGCCCGGTGAAAGAGTCGGCGGCGATTTCCGGTCTCGCCAGCCTCGGCAACCCGCCGCCGGAATACCCGTCGCTGGCCCTGCGGCGCAACTGGGAAGGCAGCGTGGTGCTACGGATTCAGGTGCTGGCCAACGGTCGCGCCGGCTCGGTGACGGTGACCAAATCCAGCGGCAAGCCGCAACTGGATGACGCGGCGGTTGCGGCGGTGAAGGCCTGGAAGTTCATCCCGGCCAAGCGCGGCGACACACCGATCGACGGCTTCGCCACCCAGACCATCGATTTCAAATTGCCGCAATGACGGCGCGACAACCGAACTCACAACCGATTAACGCAAGCGAGGTGTAGCCATGAACGATTCTCTGTCTTCGATGATTGTCCCCGGCGTGCTCTGGGGGCTGGTGCTGTTTTCCGTGGTCAGCTGGGCGATTCTGCTGGTCAAGTCGGCGCAATACCTGCGCCAGAAAACCCAGAACCGGCAGTTCAGCAAAGCCTTCTGGGGCGCGCCGGATCTGCTCACCGCCGCCGAACACGCCAGCCAGTATCCGGGCTCACTGGCGCGGATCGCCAGCAGCGGTTTCGAAGCCCTGCTGGTGGAGGAATCTCCGCGCACCACCCAGCAACTGGCGCACACCATCAACCGTGCCGACCGACTGGAACGCAACCTGCGCCAGCAGATCCAGAAGGAACGCCGCTCACTGGAAAACGGCCAGGCGATCCTCGCCAGTATCGGCAGCACCGCGCCGTTCATTGGTCTGTTCGGCACCGTTTGGGGAATCATGGAAGCCCTGCAAAGCATCGGCGCCAGCGGTTCGGCCAGCCTGGAAACCGTGGCCGGGCCGATCGGCCACGCGCTGATCGCCACCGGCGTAGGGATTGCCGTCGCGGTACCGGCGGTGCTGATTTACAACTTCTTCCTGCGGCGCCTGAAGCTGGCCTCGGCGGACATGGATGACTTCGCCCACGACTTCGACGCCCTCGCCTCGCGCAGCGCGTTTTCCATCAGCCGCCAGGCCATCGCCAAATCCACGGCTGCCGTGCGGGAGGCCAGCTGATGTCCTTTTCCACTCAAGACAGCGATGAAGTGCTCAGCGAAATGAACGTCACGCCGCTGGTGGACGTGATGCTCGTGCTGCTGGTGGTGTTCATCGTCACCGCGCCGCTGATGACCAACGCGATCAAGGTCAACCTGCCAAAAACCGACGCCGTCGCCCCCGCCGAAAAGAAGGATCCGGTGGTGGTCAGCGTCGATCAGGACGGCAAGTTCTTCCTCGCCAAGACCGAGCTGGCGCCGGAATCACTGGAGGCCAGCCTCAAGGAGGTCAAGGCCAAAGATGCCGAAGTACGCGTGCAGCTGCAGGCCGACTCCGCCGTGAATTACGGCCAGGTCGCCAAGGCCATGGCGTCCATCGAGCGCTCGGGCATCACCAAGATATCGGTGATGACCACCCGCTGACGGCGGTGCCGGGCGCGCAGTGAGGGACGCGCCCGGCACCGTTCGTTGAATCCCGTCGCAATCGGCCGACCGAAAAACGCAGCGCGTCTTCGGAGGGGATCGGCTTGCTTGAAGAAAGTGGTTTTCGCGGCGCGGCACCCCCGTGCTCCGTGCAAAGAGGGCTCACAAGGCCATTTCGATAAACGTCTAACAAAGTCGGAAACAACCATGCTGATGAACACTCCACGCTTCACGCTCAAACCCTTGGTGGCAACGATTTCCCGCCACCGTTTCGTTCCGTTGTACCTGGTGGCCATGGGGATGGGCGCCGGGGTTCAGGCTGCCGAGGACGACAACGGCGTCCCGGCCTCCGCTGCGGTGGTTGCGCCGACCACGCAACTGCAACGGGTCGAAGTGACCGGTTCGGCGATTCGCCGGGTCGATGCGGAAACGGCGGTGCCGATCACCGTGCTCAAGGCCGATGAACTGCGCAAACAGGGCGTGACCACCACCGCCGAACTGGTGCAGCGCATCACCGGCAGCCAGTCGATCAACAACAGCGCAGGCTCGGTCGGCGCAGCCACCGGCGGCGCATCGTTTGCCGACATGCGCGGCATCGGCGCGAACAAGACGCTGGTGCTGCTCAACGGGCGCCGACTGGCCAACAACGCCCTGTCGGGCACCAACTCGGCCGGCGGCGCGGTGGATCTGAACATGATCCCGTTTGCCGCGATCGAGCGCGTGGAAGTGCTGCGCGACGGCGCCTCGGCCCTGTACGGCACCGACGCCATCGGCGGCGTGATCAACTTCATCACCAAGAAATCCATGACCGACGGCCAGCTCACCCTCGGCGGCGAAACCCCGACCCACAGCGGCGGCGGTGCGACCAAGGACATGAGCGCCAGTTGGGGCTACGGCGACCTGGAGCAGGACCGCTTCAACGTGCTCGGCGTGTTCAACTACAACAAACAGCAGAACCTCGACGCCAACGACCGCTCCTTCGCCCGCGACTACGTCCCCGGCCGTGGCCTGGACCAGACCTCCGGCACCGCGTTCCCCGGCAACTACAGCCAGAACGGCAATGCCACCAACCCGCTGGCCAACAGCAATTGCAACGGCCCCAACCTGGTGGCCCGCGATGGCCTCTGCCGCTTCAGCACCCGGGAATTCATCGACCTGGTGCCGCAGACCGAGAAGACGTCGTTCTTCGGCAAGACCACCGGCAAACTGGCCGACGACCATAACGTCAACCTCGAATACTTCTGGTCGCGCAACAACAACGCCACCGCAGTCGGCCCGGCGCCATTGACCGGCCTGAGCCTGGACTCGTCCTCGCCCTACTACCCCGGCAACGGCATCACCCCGGCGCCCACCGGTTTCGCCCTCGACCCGACGCAACCGGTGGACGTGAACTGGCGCGAAACCGCCGCCGGCCCGCGCGAATCGAAAGACCAGAACACCAGCCAGCGCTTTTTGCTGAGCTTCGACGGTCTGGTCGGCGGCTGGGACTACAACGTCGGCGCCTCGTACAACCAGAACAAGATCGTCTCCAGCGTCACCAGCGGCTACGTCAGCGATCAGGCGATGATCGACGGTCTGGCCAGCGGCCTGCTCAACCCGTTCGGCCCACAGACCAGCGCCGGCCAGCAGTACATCGATCAGGCGATGTACCACGGTGCCTATTCCACGGCGGTCGGTCGGGTCGCCGGTTTCGACGGGCGGATCAGCCGCGAGATCGGTGACTGGTTCGGTGCCGGCCCGTCCGGGCTGGCGTTGGGCGGCGAGTACCGCAAAGAGAAATTCCACCAGGACTTCGAAGCTTTTGCCGGCGACATCCAGAGCCTGGGCATCGACCCGGCCGGCAGCGTCGAAGGCGACCGCAGCGTGAAAGCCGCCTACGCGGAAATCAACGTGCCGGTGCTCGACAGCCTGGAACTGTCCGCCGCCGTGCGTCACGACAAATACAGCGACTTCGGCAGCACTACCAACCCGAAATACTCGTTCCGTTATCAGCCGCTCAAGGAGCTGGTGGTGCGCGGCGCCTACAGCGAAGGCTTCCGCGCGCCGTCGCTGTATGAGCTGTATTCGCCGCGCAGCATCACCTACACCCAGGGCTACTACAACGACCCGGTGCTGTGCACCGGCGGCGTGGTGCAACCGGGCGGCAACGGCGGGCGCGATTGCGGTCAGCAGTTCCTCAACCAGATCGGCGGCAACGAAGACCTGGCCCCGGAGAAGGCGCGCAACGTAACGCTGGGCTTCGTCTATCAGCCGGTCAGCAATCTTTCCGTGGGCATGGATTTCTGGTGGATTCACATCTCCAACCAGATCCAGCCGTTCCCGGAATCCACCGTGTTCGATCAGGCCGGCAGCTACCCTGACCGCTTCGTGCGTAACGCCGATGGCACGCTCAACTACATCGTCACCGGCAACGCCAACCTCGGCATCGTCGAAACCAACGGCGTCGATGTGTCGCTGGACTACCGCTTCCCGAACACGCCGTACGGTCAGTTCGGCCTGGGTCTGCAAGGCACCTATGTCGACGAGTACGACTTCCAGAGCACCATCAAGGGCCCGTTCACCGACAAGGTCGGCGACTTCAAGGGCGACGGTGTGATTGCCCGCTGGAAACACAACCTGACCGGTTCCTGGACCTTCGGTGCGGCCCGCGCGGCGCTGACCAACCGCTTCACCACCGGCTACAACGACTACGACCGCGAGACCAACGCGCGGGTCGCATCGTATTCGGTGTGGGACCTGTCGGCCGGCTACACCTTCGACAAGGTGCTGGACGTCGATGCCGGGGTGAAGAACCTGTTCGACCGCGATCCGCCGTTCTCCAACCAGGCCTACAACTTCCAGAGCGGTTATGACCCGCGCTACACCGACCCGCTGGGCCGCACGCTGTTTGCGCGCATGACGTACCACTTCTAAGGAACGAGCACCGCATAACCCTGTGGGAGCTGGCTTGCCAGCTCCCACAGGGGGTCCTTGTTCATTCAGAAGTTTGAGGAGTGATCTCATGAGTTTTCTGCGCAACATGGCCGGCCTGCTGCTCGGCAGCGCGCTGCTGTGCAACGCGGCATCTGCGCTGGCCGGCGGCAGCTACGCGATGACGGTGTACGGCGAAGCGCCGAAATACCCCGCCGGTTTCCAGCACTTCGATTTCGTCAATCCCGACGCCCCCAAGGGCGGCTCGCTCAGCCGCGCTTCGATGGAGATCGGTCAGTACAACTACATCACCCCGTATGCCGATCAGGGCATTTCCGTGGTGCAGGTCAACGACTGGGTGTATTCGCCGCTGGCGTTCCGCTCGCTGGACGAGCCCTACACCGTCTACGGTCTGGTGGCGCAAACCATGGAGCGCGATCACGGCGGTCTGTGGGTGCGTTTCAACTTGAATCCCGAGGCGCGTTTCGCCGACGGCACGCCGATCACCGCCGAGGACGTGCGCTACACCTTCGAACTGTTGATGACCAAGGGCAGCCTGAGTTATCGCCAGCAATACGCCGACGTGCAGGACGTGCTGATCGAAGGCCCGCGGCAGATTCGCTTCACTTTCAAGAACAACCTCAACCGCACCCTGGCGCTGGATCTGGCGTCGCTGCGACCGGTGCCCGAGCACTGGTGGAAAACCCGTGACTTCGCCAACGGCGGCGGTTTCGAACCACCATTGGGCAGCGGCCCGTACCGGGTGAGCAAGGTCGATGCGGGACGCAGCATCAGTTTTCAGAGAGATCCGGACTGGTGGGGCAAAGACTTGCCGGTCAGTCGCGGGCTGTACAACTTCGACAGCCTGACCGTGAATTTCTACGGCGACACCGACGTCGCCCGGCAACTGCTGCAGGCCGGGGCGTTCGACTACAACCGCGAATTTTCCTCCTCCGGCTATGTGGTCGGCTACGACAGCCCGGCCCTGCGTGACGGTCGCCTGCAACAGGCGATTCTCGCTCCGGACAAACCGACCAGCGCCCAGGGTTTTGTGTTCAACCTGCAGAACCCGCTGTTCAAGGATCGTCGCGTGCGTCAGGCGCTGAGCCTGCTGTGGGATTTCGAGTGGACCAACAAGCAGATGATGCGCGGCTTCTACGTGCGCCAGAACAGCTACTGGCCGAAGAGTGAAATGGCCGCCACCGCCCTGCCCGATGCCGGCGAACTGGCGATCCTCGAACCGCTGCGCGGACAGATTCCGGACGAGGTTTTCAGCCGGGTCTATCAGGCGCCGAAAACCGATGGCAGCGGCTACATCCGCGACAAGCAGTTGCAGGCCCTGAAGTTGTTGGCCGAAGCCGGATGGACGCCGAAAAACAACCGGCTGGTGAACGCCGCCGGCGAGCCCTTCGAATTCACCTTCCTCGACGGCCAGGGCGGCTTCGACCGCATGCTGCTGCCGTACAAACGCACCCTGGCGCAGATCGGCATCACCCTGAATCTGCGGCGTATCGATTCGGCGCAATACATCAACCGGCTCAACGCCCGGGACTACGACATGATCGTTACCAGTTTCCCGCGCAGCGGCGATCCGATCGTCTCGCCGGGCCGCGAGCTGTACAGCCTGTATGCCTCGCAGAGCGCCACTCAGGTCGGCAGCTCCAATTCGATGGTGCTGGCCGACCCTGCGGTGGACCGGCTGATCGACGGCCTGGTCCAGGCCAATACCCGCGACGCCATGGTGCGTTACGCCCGCGCCCTCGACCGGGTGCTGCAATGGGGTGAATACATGATTCCCAACTACTACTCCAAAGGCACGCCGACGGTGTATCAGAACCGCTTCGGCATGCCGTCGGTGCAGCCGATTTACAGCGAAGGCCTCGACACCTGGTGGGAGGTCTCGGCCAAGCCGCTGACCAATCAACAAATGAGTGCCCAGCACCAGCTCGCGGGGGGCCAGTGACATGTGGCGTTATCTGAGTCGGCGTCTGTTGCTGATCATCCCGACGCTGCTGTGCATTCTGGTGGTCAACTTCGTCATCGTGCAGGCCGCGCCGGGCGGCCCGGTGGAACAGGCCATCGCCCGCCTGCAAGGCTTCGGTGGACACAGCATGGGCGGCGCCAGCGAGGTCACCGCGATTGGCGGTGCCGGGCGCAGCAGCCGAGGCCTGGATCCGGCGCTGATCGAGGAGATCAAGCATCACTACGGCTTCGACAAGCCGATGCACGAACGCCTGTGGCTGATGCTCAAGAACTACGCGCAGCTGGACCTGGGCAGCAGCTTCTTTCGCGGTGCCAAAGTCACCGACCTGATCGTGCAAAAACTGCCGGTGTCGCTGTCCCTTGGCCTGTGGGCGACCTTGATCACCTACCTGATTTCGATCCCGCTGGGCATTCGCAAGGCAATCAAAAACGGCAGCGCGTTCGATGTCTGGAGCAGCACGGCGATCATCGTCGGTTACGCGATGCCGGCGTTTCTGTTCGCGATCCTGTTGATCGTGGTGTTCGCCGGGGGCAGCTACGTCAACTGGTTTCCGGTACAGGGGCTGGTCTCGGACAACTTCGACAGCCTGAGCCTGTGGGGCAAGGTCGGCGACTACCTCTGGCACCTGGTGTTGCCGGTGACGGCGCTGGTGATCGGCGGTTTTGCGACGCTGACGATCCTCACCAAAAACAGCTTCCTCAACGAGATCAGCCGCCAGTACGTGATCACCGCGCGCGCGAAGGGCCTGACCGAAAGGCGCGTGCTCTACGGCCATGTGTTTCGCAACGCGATGCTGCTGGTGGTCGCCGGTGTGCCGTCGGCGTTGATCGAGGTGTTTTTCGCCGGCTCGCTGCTGATCGAAACCATCTTCAACCTCGACGGCCTCGGACGCATGAGCTACGAAGCGGCGGTGTCGCGGGACTATCCGGTGGTGTTCGGCACGCTGTTTCTGTTCACCCTGTTCGGCCTGCTTATCAAGCTGATCGGCGACCTCTGCTACACCCTGCTCGACCCGCGCATCGACTTCTCGGCGAGGACTGCCTGATGTTCACACTTTCCCCTCTGGGCCGGCGGCGCATCGCCCAATTCAAGGCCAACCGTCGCGGGCGCTGGTCGCTGTGGCTGTTCATCGGGCTGTGTCTGATCTGCCTCGGCGGCGAACTGATCGCCAACGACAAACCGTTGGTGATCCGCTATCACCACGCCTTCTACTTTCCGATCCTCAGCGACTACCTGGAAACCGATTTCGGCGGCGAACTGCCGTTCCAGCCGGATTACGCCAGCAATTACGTGCACAAACTGATCGAGGATCAGGGCGGCTGGATGCTGTTCCCGCCGATTCCGTTCAGCTACGACACGGTCAATTACGACCTCACGGAACCGGCGCCGAGCCCGCCGTCCTCGAGCAACTGGCTGGGCACCGACGACCAGGCGCGGGACGTGCTGGCGCGGGTGATTTTCGGCACGCGGATTTCGATTCTGTTTGCGCTGATCCTCACCGCCGTCAGTGCGCTGGTCGGCATCGTCGCCGGGGCGTTGCAGGGGTATTACGGCGGCTGGGTCGACTTGCTCGGGCAACGGGTGCTGGAGATCTGGTCGGGGTTGCCGGTGCTGTACCTGCTGATCATTTTGTCGGGGTTCGTCTCGCCGAGTTTCTGGTGGCTGCTGGGAATCATGGCGCTGTTTTCCTGGCTGGCACTGGTGGATGTAGTGCGTGCCGAGTTCCTGCGCGGGCGCAGCCTGGAATACGTCAAGGCCGCGCGAGCCTTGGGCCTGACGGACAGCGAGCTGATGCGCCGGCACATTCTGCCCAACGCCATGACCTCCACCCTCACCTACCTGCCGTTCATTCTGACCGGCGCCATCGCCACCCTCACCGCGCTGGATTTTCTCGGTTTCGGCATGCCGGCCGGCACCGCGTCGCTGGGTGAACTGATCGGCCAGGCCAAGCGCAATCTGCAGGCGCCGTGGCTGGGGCTGACGGCGTTTTTTGCCCTGGCGCTGATTCTGTCCCTGCTGGTGTTCATCGGCGAAGCCTGCCGTGACGCGTTCGATCCGCGATCCTGATCCCCGGAGCTGAAATGACCGACAACCTGATAGAAATCCGCGACCTGCGCGTCGCCTTCGCCGGGCACGAAGTGGTGCACGGCGTGAACCTCGACATCCGCCGTGGCGAGTGCCTGGCACTGGTCGGTGAATCCGGCTCGGGCAAGTCGGTGACGGCGCACTCGATCCTGCGTTTGCTGCCAGGCAAAACCGTCAGCAGCACGGGCAGCATCCATTACAACGGCGTGGACTTGCTCCACGCCAGCGAACAACAACTGCGCGGCTTGCGCGGCAACCGCATCGCGATGATTTTCCAGGAGCCGATGACCTCGCTGAACCCGTTGCACACGGTGGAAAAACAGATCAGCGAAGTGCTGGAAATCCACAAGGGACTAAAGGGCCGCGCCGCGCGCCAACGCACGCTGGAACTGCTGGAACTGGTCGGCATTCGCCAGCCGTTGCAGCGTCTGAAGGCCTATCCGCACCAGCTCTCCGGCGGCCAGCGGCAACGGGTGATGATCGCCATGGCGTTGGCCAACGAGCCGCAATTGCTGATCGCCGACGAACCGACCACGGCGCTGGACGTGACCGTACAGCAGAAGATTCTGGAGCTGCTGATCGAGTTGCAGCAACGCCTCGGCATGTCGCTGCTGCTGATCACTCACGACCTCAATCTGGTGCGGCGTATCGCCCAACGGGTGTGCGTGATGCGTCATGGGGAAATCGTCGAACAGGCCGATTGCGAAACGCTGTTCCGCGCCCCGCAGCATCCTTACAGCCGCTTGCTGATCGAGGCGGAACCGTCCGGCGCGCCGGTGCAGAGTCGCTACGATCACAACCTGCTGGAGGTGGATGATCTGAAAGTCTGGTTCCCGCTGCCCAAGGCGTTGTTCAGCCGCACCCAGGAATACATCAAGGCCGTGGACGGCGTGAGTTTCCGGCTGCAACGGGGCAAGACCCTGGGGATTGTCGGCGAGTCCGGCTCGGGCAAATCGACACTGGGCCAGGCGATTCTGCGACTGGTGGAATCCGAGGGTGATATTCGCTTCGGCAACAAGCATTTGAGCCTGCTCAATCAGCGTTTGATGCGCCCGTTGCGCCGACAGATCCAGGTGGTGTTCCAGGACCCGTTCGGCAGCCTCAGCCCACGGATGTCGGTGCAGCAGATCATCGCCGAAGGCCTGCTGACCCACGGCATCGGCACGCCCGAAGAACGTGAGGCTGCGGTGATCCGCGTCTTGAAGGAAGTCGGCCTCGACCCGCAGAGCCGCCATCGCTATCCCCATGAGTTCTCCGGCGGCCAGCGCCAGCGCATTTCCATCGCCCGGGCGCTGGTGCTGGAACCGGCGCTGATTCTGCTCGACGAACCGACCTCAGCGCTGGATCGCACAGTGCAGAAACAGGTGGTGGAGTTGTTGCGGCAATTGCAGATTCGCCATGGCTTGACGTACCTGTTCATCAGCCATGACCTGGCGGTGGTGCATGCACTGGCGCACGACTTGATGGTGATCAAGGACGGCAAAGTGGTGGAACAGGGATCGTCCCGGGAGATTTTTGCGGCGCCGCAGCATGCCTATACCCAGGAACTCCTGAAAGCCTCCGGCCTGGCATTGGCAAACACCGGCGGTGAGCGGGTTACAGCAATCTGACCATTGCTGAAGATCCCTGTGGGAGCGGGCTTGCCCGCTCCCACAGGGGTTGCAGTGTTTTCAAAATTATTTGTCGGGCCCTGCATCCAAACGCCTCCGTCAAGGGTAGTCCCTGTAACAGCCCTCTTTCGGCTGTCAGCGGTTTACCCTTTTTCGGAGAAACACTGATGAACATCACTCAACTGATTGGCCTCACCGGTTTGCTCGCCGTCGCCTCGACAAGCTTTGCCCAAAGCAGTTATCCCGACGCGATCAAGGTGCCGGACGGCCACAAGATCGCGATGGAAACCACCGGGGTCGGCGAGATCACCTACGAATGCCGGGACAAGGCCAATGTCGCCGGCCAGACCGAGTGGGTGTTCGTCGGCCCCAAAGCGGTGCTCAATGATCGCAGCGGCAAACAGGTCGGTACCTACTTCGGCCCGCCCGCCACCTGGCAGGCAAAGGACGGTTCGAAAGTCACCGGCACGCAACTGGCCGTAGCGCCATCGAGCCCGGGCAACCTGCCCTATCAGCTGGTCAAGGCCAACCCCGCCGAAGGCAAAGGCGCCATGAGCGGCGTGAGCTATATCCAGCGCGTCGCGCTCAAGGGTGGCGTGGCGCCGGGCAGCGAATGCACGGCGGCGAACAAGGGCAAACAGGAAGTGGTGAAGTACCAGGCCGACTACATTTTCTGGGCCGCGAACTGAGCCTGACTGGACGTTTGCTCGATGCTTGCTAGATTGCAGGACATGCCATTACCCGAAACCGCGTTCGATTACGAAGCTCGCCTCGCCGCCTGTGCCCGCGGCGAGCGCGGGGCCCTGCGCGAATTGTATGTGCAGGAAAGCCCGCGGCTGCTCGGTGTGGCCCGACGTCTGGTGCGCGACACGGCGCTGGCCGAAGACATCGTTCACGACGCATTCATCAAGATCTGGGCCGGCGCGGCGGGTTTCGATCCGGCGCGCGGTTCGGCCCGGGGCTGGATGTTCAGCGTGACCCGGCATCTGGCGCTGAATGTGCTGCGCAATCACGACCGGGAAGCGCCGTTGAACGACAGCAACGAATCTCCGGCGATTGATGACGACTTCGATGCGCTGGCGCAATCGACCCGCATCCATCGCTGCCTGCATCAACTGGAACCGCAACGCCGCCGCTGCATCCTTCACGCCTACGTCGACGGTTACAGCCACGCACAGATCGCCCTACGCCTCGACACGCCGCTGGGCACCGTCAAAGCCTGGATCAAGCGCAGCCTCAATGCGTTGCGGGAGTGCATGGGATGACCACCGAATCGGCGCAGGAACGCGATGAACTGGCCAGCGAATACGTGCTCGGCACCCTCTCGGCCGAAGCCCGCGCCGAAGTGCAACGACGCTTGCCCAACGAGCCCGAGCTGCAAGCGGCCGTGGATGCCTGGGAGCGGCGTCTGCTGGAACTGACCGACCTCGCGCCGGCGCATCAGCCCTCGTCGCAGTTGTGGCAACGCATCGAACGCAGTGTCGGGCAACTCACCCATAAGGTGGCGCCCGAGATTTCCTGGTGGAACCGCCTGTCGCTGTGGCGCGGCTTGAGCGCTGCCGGGCTGGCCGCGACCTTGTTGCTGGGTTCGATCCTGCTAACTCAAACCACCCCGAAACCGAGCTTTCTGGTGGTGCTGGTCGCCCCGCAGGACAAGGCGCCGGGCTGGGTGATCCAGGCCAGCAACCCACGGGAGATTCAGTTGATTCCGCTGGGCGTGGTCGAGGTGCCGACGGACAAGGCGCTGGAATTCTGGACCAAGGCCGACGGCTGGCAGGGTCCGGTGTCGCTGGGGCTGGTCAAGCCAGGGCAAGCGCTGTCGATCCCGCTGGACAAACTGCCGCCGCTGCAACCTAACCAATTGTTCGAGCTGACGCTGGAAGGCGCCACCGGCTCGCCGATCGGCAAACCCACCGGGCCGATCCAGGCAATTGGCCGCGCAGTGAAGGTGCTGTGACTAACCATCATCGGCGTCGATGTTCACCATCACGTCAATGAAGTTCTCTAAAAAAATCCCGGGCGTAACATCCGCTCCATACCAAACAAACACCCCCGGAGCAAAAATCATGAAACGCCAAGTCATCCTCAGCATTGCCCTCTCGGTTCTGGCCTTCAACGCATTTGCCGCCAAACCGGCTCACACCATGATCGCCGAAGGCGGTTCGGATCGTCTGATTGAACGTCGTGTTGCCGAAGGTGGTTCGGATCGTCTGATCGAACGTCGCGTTGCAGAAGGTGGTTCGGATCGTCTGATCGAACGCCGCGTTGCTGAAGGTGGTTCGGATCGTCTGATCGAACGCCGCGTTGCCGAAGGTGGTTCGGATCGTCTGATCGAACGTCGCGTTGCTTGAATGAATGGCTTGACCGCAACAACCCAGAAAAAACCCGGCTCCCGTCAGCCGGGTTTTTTTATACCTTTTTGATCGTCCTCAGCCCTTGGCCATGCAGCGCCGATAACGCTCGTCGACCCGTTTGGCAAACCACGCCGTGGTCAGTTTGCGGGTGATCTTCGGGCTCTGCAGCACGATCCCCGGCAACACCGCACGGGGCAGTGACTTGCCTTCCGCACGCTCCGCCAGCTCGAAAACCCGTTGATACAGTTTGGTCTCCTCGAAGGCCAGGCTATCGCCCTTCTCCAGCTGATCGCGGATCACCGGATTGCGCATGCCCAGCGATTTGCCGAGCGCGCGCACCGCCAGTTCAGTGCTGCCCGGCATGATCGCGCCCGGGCGGATCAGGTCGCCATCCAGCGCCAGCGGAATGCCCGACGCGCGGCTGACCGCGTTCTGAAACGCCGCATTGCGACTGGCGTACCAGCCGGCGTTGAAATCGGCGAAGCGGTACAAAGGCTCGCGGTAATTCACCGGATAACCCAGCAGATGGGCGATGCCGAAATACATCCCGCCGCGACGGCTGAACACCTCGCGGCGAATCGTCCCGTCCATCGGGTACGGATAGTCCTTGGCGTGCTTCTCGGCGAATTCGATGCTGACCTGCATCGGCCCGCCGGTGTGCACCGGGTTGAAACCGCTGAACAGCGTGCGACCCATCGGCACCGAGCCGATGAAGTCATCGAAAATCGCGCTCAATTCCTTTTCGCTGCGGGCGGCGCTCAGGCGTTCGCTGTAGCTCTTGCCGTTAGGCGAGCGCAACTGCAAGGCGCCGCTGACCAGCAGGCTCGGGATATGCACTTTGGCGGCGCGGCGGTCGATTTCGTCACGGGCGATCTTGCCCAGGCCGGGCACCGGCGGATCGACCTGGAAAGTGGATTCCTGCTCGGTGACGGCCAGCACCGAACACAGATTCTGCGTAGTCGGGCTGATGCCCTGGGCGGCGAACGCGGCGTAGATGTCAGTGGCCCAGCCCTGGCGGTCGACGGTTTTTGCCGGCAGCAGGCGCACGATCTGCGCCTTGACCTCGGCGGGCGGGCGCGGCGCCGGTTCTTCGCTGCGTTGACCGGCGCAACCGGCCAGTACCAGCAACGCGGCGAGGCTGACGAATAATCGAGGGGTGTGCATAACGCTTCATCCAGTCCGTTGAGCCGGGTTAACCCTACGCTCAATCGCAGGGTGCAGGATAGGACTGCGGGCCGGCGGCGCTGTTCCATCGTCCCGTTTGGCAGGCCGAGTGGCCGCCCTCGCCGTCTGATCCATACTTGCTGCTGCACACTCAGTGGCAAGTCTCGGATCAGGACACGCGAGGAGGACAGACCATGAACCGAAGTGATGTTCTGATCATCGGCGCAGGCCCCACCGGACTGGTGCTGGCCCTGTGGCTGAGCAAACTGGGCGTACGCGTGCGTATCATCGACAAGGCCTCCGCCCCCGGCAGCACTTCGCGGGCGCTGGCGGTGCAGGCGCGCACCCTTGAGCTGTACCGGCAACTGGATCTGACCGACGCGGTGGTGCGCAACGGTCACCGGGTGGCCGCGGCGAATTTCTGGGTCAAGGGCAAACCCGTGGCGCAGCTGCCGCTGAACCGGATCGGCGAAGGCCTGACGCCCTATGCCTTTCTGGAAATGTACCCGCAGGACGAACACGAGCGCCTGTTGATCGACCGCCTCGAAGACTACGACGTGACCGTCGAACGCAACACCACGCTGGAGAGTTTTACGGAAAACGGCGATGGCCTCACCGCGCATTTGCGCCTGCCGGATGGCGAGCAAGAGATTTGCCAGGCGTGCTATCTGGCCGGGTGTGACGGCGCCCGTTCGGTTGTGCGCAAAACCCTCGACACCGGTTTTCCCGGTGGCACTTATCAGCAGATTTTCTACGTCGCCGATGTGCGGGCCAGCGGTCCGGCGCTCAATGGCGAGTTGCATCTGGATCTGGATGAAGCGGATTTTCTCGCGGTGTTCCCGCTGGCCGGCGAAGGCCGTGCGCGGTTGATCGGCACCGTGCGCGACGAACGTGCGGATCGCGCCGAAACCCTGGAATTCTCGGATGTCAGCAATCGCGCCATCGAACACCTGAACGTGCACATCGAGGACGTCAACTGGTTCTCCACCTACCGCGTGCATCATCGGGTGGCGGATCACTTTCGCCAGGGCCGGGCGTTTCTGCTCGGCGATGCGGCGCACGTGCACAGCCCGGCCGGCGGTCAGGGCATGAACACCGGCATCGGCGATGCGATCAACCTGGCGTGGAAACTTGCGGCAGTGCTCGGCGGCGCGGCCACGCCCGGGCTGCTCGACAGCTACGAAACCGAACGCATCGCCTTCGCCCGGCGACTGGTGTCGACCACCGACAAAGTCTTCAGTTTTGTGACTGCCGAAGGCCGCATGGCCGACCTGTTGCGCACGCGGCTGGCACCGTTCCTGATTCCGAAAATGGCCTCATTCGAGACCAGCCGCGAATTCCTGTTTCGCACGGTGTCGCAAATCACCGTCAACTATCGGGGCATGGCATTGAGCGAAGGCGTGGCCGGGCACGTCCACGGCGGCGACCGCTTGCCGTGGGCCCATGATGGCGAGGGGGATAATTACGAGCCGTTGCGCCAGCCGTGCTGGCAGGTGCATGTGTACGGCGACACCAGCGACGAGATGATCGCCTGGTGCAATGAACATCACTTGCCGCTGCACGTGTTCGACTGGCGCCCGGCGTTTGAAACGGCGGGCCTGGGGCGCAACGGCTTTTACCTGCTGCGCCCCGATACTTACGTGGCGATTGCCGACAACAGCGCGGATCCGAAGGTGATCGAGCGGTACTTTCGTGATCACGGGATCCGGCCGTTTTTCAATTGCCCCTGACGGATCAGATCCCGGCCAGGGCCAGGTCCATCGCGAAGTAGGTGAAGATCAGATCCGCACCCGCGCGCTTGATCGCACCGAGGCTTTCGCGCACCACGCGATCTTCGTCGATGGCCCCGGCCTGGGCGCCGAACTTGATCATCGCGTACTCGCCGCTGACCTGATACGCCGCCAGCGGCAGGGTCGAGGCTTCGCGGATGTCGCGGATGATGTCCAGGTACGCGCCCGCCGGTTTGACCATCAGCGCGTCGGCGCCTTCCTGCTCGTCGAGCAACGATTCGCGCAGGGCTTCGCGGCGGTTCATCGGGTTCATCTGATAGCTTTTGCGATCGCCTTTCAACGCGCTGCCACCGGCCTCGCGGAACGGGCCGTAGAGCGCCGAGGCGAATTTGGTCGAGTAGGCCATGATCGGAATCTGCGTGAAGCCGGCGTCGTCCAGTGCCCGGCGAATCGCCCGCACCTGGCCGTCCATCGCTGCCGACGGCGCGATCACGTCGGCGCCGGCACGGGCTGCGGCCACCGCTTGTTTGCCGAGGTTGATCAGGGTCTGGTCGTTGTCGACTTCATGGTTGTGCATCACGCCGCAATGGCCATGGTCGGTGTACTCGCAGAAGCAGGTGTCGGACATCACGATCATTTCCGGCACGGCGTCCTTGGCGATCCGCGACATGCGCGACACCAGGCCGTTTTCGCGCCAAGTGTCGCTGCCGTTGGCATCCAGATGATGGGACACGCCGAAGGTCATCACCGACTTGATTCCGGCCCGGGCGTAACGCTCGATTTCGCCGGCCAGTTTGCGCTCGGGAATGCGCATCACGCCGGGCATGCTCTTGATCGGCACAAAATCGTCGATCTCTTCTTCGACGAAGATCGGCAGCACCAGATCGTTGAGGGAAAACTCGGTTTCCTGGAACAGGCTGCGCAGGCTCGCATTGCGGCGCAGACGGCGTGGACGTGCTTCGGGGAACTGACTGGACATGGGGCCTTTCCTGAAAACAGCGGATGAGACGAAAGTCGTAGGGGGCGAAGCTTATGCCTTGCGGGGGACGGGGTACAAACCTGGATCAATCAACAGTGCATTACCCAAGACGCAATAATCATCAGAACCACCCGATGACCTGTGGGAGCTGGCTTGCCAGCGATAGCAATGGGTCAATCAACATCGATGTTGACTGTGACAGCCTCATCGCTGGCAAGCCAGCTCCCACAGGGTCGGGTGTTTAACCCTGAAATCAGGAAGGAATGGTCAGGCCGCGCACAACGGCCGGGCGCGCCAGGAAGCGCTCCAGCACCCGGGTGATGTTCGGGAAGTTGTTGATGCCGACCAGATCGCCTGCCTCGTAGAACCCGATCAGGTTGCGCACCCACGGAAACGTTGCGATGTCGGCGATGGTGTAGCGCTCGCCCATGATCCAGTCGCGCCCTTCCAGACGGGTGTTCAGGACGTTGAGCAGGCGGCGGCTTTCCTCGACGTAGCGGTCACGGGGACGCTTGTCTTCGTAATCCTTGCCGGCGAATTTGTTGAAGAAACCGAGCTGGCCGAACATCGGGCCGATGCCGCCCATCTGGAACATCAACCACTGAATGGTTTCGTAGCGCAGCGCGCCTTCCTGGGCCAGCAACTGGCCGCTCTTGTCGGCGAGGTAGATCAGGATCGCGCCGGACTCGAACAACGGCAGCGGTTTGTCCTCGGGGCCGTGGGGGTCGATGATCGCCGGAATCTTGTTGTTGGGGTTCAGCGACAGAAATTCCGCAGACATCTGGTCGTTGGTGTCGAAGCCCACGCGATGCGGCTCGTACGGCAGGCCGATCTCTTCGAGCATGATCGATACCTTGACGCCGTTGGGGGTCGGCAGGGAATAAAGCTGAATCCAGTCAGGGTACTGCGCCGGCCATTTCTGGGTGATCGGGAACGCGGACAGATCAGTCATGTGTAGCATCCAGTCACAAAATGAAAGGCCTGAGCATAATCCACGATCAGCGCTCTGGCTCGGGTTCTTTACACACCTGCCCCGCAGGCTTACTTAAATCCGCAACATCCTGTGGTTAACCTTCCCTCCAACCGCGCAGCCTCAACGGTAAAGTGCGGCGCACTCAAGCGGATCGAACCAAACGGGCCTCAGGGGGCTCCAAGCAAGCCAGTGATGACAGGGAAAACAGCCGGCGCGCATGCACCGGTGCAGAGGTTTGTCAGCCTTAACCGAACAGACTGAAGACGCCTTATCCCATGACGAACTTGATGAAAGTCGCCAACCGCTTCAAACATCGCGCGTATGTGGCCCTGCCCACCCTGCTGGCAGTCAGCGCGCTGTTCCTGTCGCTGGAATCCAGCGAAAGCCGTGCGCAACCGGTGGACGGCACCCAGACCCTGGTGTTCCTGCGCCATGCCGAGAAACCCGCCGGTGGTCTCGGCCAGCTCAACTGCCAGGGCCTGAACCGGGCCATCGACCTGTCGACCCTGCTGCCGGAAAAATTCGGCAAGGCCGACTACGTGTTCGCCGCCAACCCAACGCGCAATGTCGAGGAAGGCGAACTGGACAACTCCTACAGCTACATCCGCCCGCTGATGACCATCAGCCCCGCCGCGATCAAACTCGGCCTGCCGGTGAACATCGAGTTCTCGGCCAACGACACCAGCGACCTGGCCCGGGAACTGACCGACGACAAGTACCACAACTCGACCATCTACACCGCGTGGTCCCACGGCTATCTGCCGGAACTGATCAACAAGGTCGCGGGCAAGGCCGTCGGCGAGAAGCAGAAAATCACCGAGGATTGGGAATCCAGCGATTACGACTCGCTGTATGTGCTGACCCTGACCTGGCACAACGGCAAGGCCAGCCTGCAGAGCCACAGCTACAAACAGGGGCTGGATAACGGCCAGGAAAGCTGTCCGACCTGAGTTTGCCCGGGGCCTGCTCGGGCCCCTTCAGACCGGGGGTTTGACCCGTTGACGCAGGTACTCGATAACGGCCTGCCGCTCCCCCGCAAACTCGATCCGCCCGCCCTTCTTCTCGCGCTGAAACACATACATGGGGTCGTAATACTCGCGCAGCAAACCCTCGATCCACGCGCGGTGCAAATCCACAGCCCCACTTCGGCCCTGCTCCGCCAGCGCCTCTTCCATCAACACCCGGATCCGTCGATGCCGCTCGCCGCCCAGGCGTTTGTGCACGTTGTCGAGGCTTTCCAGCAAGCGCTCGCAAAACCTCGCGAAACCCTCGTCGCCATGCACAGCCTGAAACTCGGCAGACAAATCCACCACGTAATCGCGCAGGATCCGCTCGACGCGCTGCTCGAAACGATCTTCCAGCCAGACCATCGGGTACTGCTGCATGCCCTGATACAACGGCAAGGGCAACGCGCAGCTGCCGACCACCCGGCTTTCGTCCTCCAGCACAAACTGTTCGATGCCGGCGGCGCGTTTTTTCAGCAAGTCGATGGCCAGCCGGTTCTCGAAATCGATGTTCGACGGCTGACCGGTGGCGCGCTTGCCAAAACTCGAGCCTCGGTGATTGGCATGCCCTTCCAGATCCACGCTGTTGCGCAGTTGCACCAGCACTTCGGTCTTGCCGGTGCCGGTCATGCCACCCAGCAGCACGAAATCACAGTCGGCCAAGGCTGATTCAAGAGTGTCGATCAGAAAACCCCGCAGTGCCTTGTAGCCACCGCCGATACGCGGGTAGTCGATGCCGGCTTCGGTCCTGAGCCACTGTTGGACAATCTGCGAACGCAGGCCGCCACGAAAGCAATACAGATAACCCTCGGGATGCGTCCGGGCAAACTCCGCCCAGGCCTGGATACGCTCTTCCTTCACCGGGCCGGACACCAGTTGATGGCCCAGCTCAATGGCTGCCTGCTGACCGTGATGCTTGTAGCAAGTGCCGACCCGCTGGCGCTCGATGTCATTCATCAGCGGCAGATTGACCGCCCCGGGAAACGCGCCCTTATGAAATTCGACCGGCGCACGAGCGTCCATCAGCGGCCGGTCGTTGAGGAAGATGTCGCGGTAGTCGGTGACGTCGATGGACATCAATTCACCTCGACCGCGTGGCTCTGTCGCCCGATCAACTCACCGATCGGCTCAAGCGCGAGGCCGAGTTCGGCAGCGACGGCGAGAAATTCGGCATTGCCTTCCGGGGTCACGGCCACCAGCAGACCGCCACTGGTCTGCGGGTCGCACAGCACTCGCTTGTGCAATTCCTGGACCCGCCCGACGCGGCTCGAATAGCTGTCGAAATTGCGCAAGGTGCCGCCTGGCACGCAGCCCTGTTCGAGGTAGTACTCGATGCTCGAAAGACGCGGCACCCGATCATAGAAAACCCGCGCCGTCAGATGACTGCCGTCGGCCATTTCCACCAGATGCCCGAGCAGGCCGAAACCGGTGACGTCGGTCATGGCGGTGACCCCGGCCAGTTTGCCGAAACGGCTGCCGGGCTTGTTCAGCGTACACATCCAGTCCCGGGCCACGCCGATGTCGTCGGGGCGCAGCTTGCCCTTCTTTTCGGCGGTGGTGAGGATGCCAATGCCCAATGGTTTGGTCAGGTACAACAGGCAACCGGCGGTGGCGGTGTCGTTGCGTTTCATGAAGCGCTTTTCTACAAGCCCCGTGACGGCCAGACCGAAGATCGGCTCCGGCGCATCGATCGAATGCCCGCCGGCCAGTGGAATCCCCGCCGCATCGCACACCGCTCGTCCACCCCGTATCACGTCCCGCGCCACTTCCGGCGCCAGCACATTGACCGGCCAGCCGAGGATCGCAATCGCCATCAACGGATCGCCGCCCATGGCGTAGATATCGCTGATGGCATTGGTGGCGGCGATCCGGCCGAAGTCGAACGGGTCATCAACGATCGGCATGAAAAAATCCGTGGTCGAGACCACCCCGCGCTCGGCATCGATTTCATACACCGCCGCATCATCGCGCGACGCGTTGCCGACCCACAGTTTCGGATCAAGATTCTGCGCCCCGCTGCCGGCCAGAATCACCTCCAGCACCTTGGGCGAAATCTTGCAGCCACAGCCGGCGCCGTGGCTGTATTGGGTCAGACGGATGGGCTCGGTCATGAGGGAAGTCTCTCGGCAAGGAATGAAGCAAAGACTAGCAGAGAGCCAAACGGAGCTGCCGTGTCAATCCCCCCTAAGATAACTGATTGCACATTGACATCACTCTTCAACCAGGGAGAATCCCCAAACGTCTAAAAAGTCAGGGATTACTTATGAAACTTCGCGCCTTCAGCTCCATGGAAGAATCGTTTATCGACAGTTGGGTACGCGAACCCGTCATCCCGCGAGCCGAAAACTTTCTCGCGACGGACATTTTTTCTTCCATCACCAGCGCTGTGGGCCGGGCATTTGACGCGACGCGCGAGACGGTGGCAGGAGCCGCGGACATTGTCGGAGATAAAGTCGGCGATCTGTATGACGCAACTGTAGAAACGATTTCCGATGCTGCGGACGTTGTGACTGAAGCGGCTGAAAAGGTCGGTGATGCTGTATCCGATGCCTACAACTCCACTGTCGAAACCGCCTCCAGCGCTGCCGATGTTGTAGTTGACGCCTACACCTCGGCGGTTGAGTCCGTGGTGGACGCGGCAGACAAGGTCGGTGATGTCCTTGGCGATGCCTACGACTTCACACGTGAAACCTTAGCCAGCGGCTACGACAGTTCCCGTGACTATGTGGCCGAATTCGGCACGTCAATGGCAACCTACTGGAATGCAAAAAAAGAGCTGGAAGAGCGTAAGGAAAAAAACGCGGAGGCTCGTGGTGAAATGCGCCAGAAAGCCAAGAGTGAAGTTCGGGAAAAGCGCTTCTCCGAGGCACTGGCAAAAGCCAAGGCCTGCATCGATAGCCACGAAGCCTACTTCAAGATGCTGATCGCCATGCAAGCTGTCGCCCAGGCAAGCGCAGCCTGCTCCGGGGTGGCCAGCAAGGAAGATAAACAGCAGATCGACGAATTCCTGATGGGAATGGGCGGCGGATTCCTGCCAGCCAAGGTACAAACTGCAATAAACCTGCTGTCCGTCAATCCTCCCACGCTCAAAGAGGCTTTCATTCGCGCACGAAAAGTCGGACCCGAGGCGCAGCCGTTATTCGAAGAGATCATCGATTTCGTCACGACACTGAATGGCGAAATGAACGTGCCGCAAAAGGCGTTTCGCTCGGGATGGGCACAGTTGTCTGCCGCTGCTTGACAGGAGAAACACCATGACGGATCGAATTGAACGTTTCAAAGCCCGGCAGCGTCAGCAAGCGGCCTTGACTGGCACCGCACGACTTGTCGAATTGCCCGAGTCCGATATCGCTCGACAATTGCTTGAAAAACCCTTGCTCCACACGACGGAAGACATCTTTATCAGTGCCGATTTTTCGGTGGAATTGCACGTCACCGACGACGAAGCAGAGGCCATCCTCAAAGGGTATTCGCAAGCCTTCAATCAGCAACGATTCGATCAGTTGATCGGAGACAGCAAACGCGAAGTCTTACAGGCCATCGCGGTGCCTTTCGGTCTGGGTCGCGTGTTGGCGGTGTACGACAAAAAAGGTGGCAACGTCGATACCATTAACAATGCGCGAAACAAGGTGTACGCGACCGATGCTGCAGCAGACAAATATGCAGATCTGCCCAAGTACGACTCGAACAAGTTCCATGGTGACAAGGCTTACATCGCAAAAAACGCTAAAGACACTCTCGACCAGAATTCAGGCGTACTCAAGGACGCCTACACCAACGAAACCTTCAGTCAGAACAAAAACCACGACCCGCGTAATCTTGATCACACCATTTCAGCGAATGTGATTCATAACGATGCAGGACGTGTACTGGCCGATCTGGAGGCGCCGACACTGGCGAATGCAGATTCAAATCTGAACCCGACCAAAAAAGCACTGAACCAGTCAAAGGGCAAAAAGAGCGCGACTCAATTCGTCGAGGAACTGCAAAAGAACACCCAGAGCCGCCAGGAAGAAATGCAGCGCTTATCCGACAAACAGGAGCTGACACCCAAAGACGAAAATCGTCTGCGATTACTCAAGCAACAAGAGGCCATTGCACAAAATCCCGACCTGCTCCTGGCCAAGGACAAAGCAGCGCGCGAGGCATACGAAAAGAAGCTCAATGATGCCTATTACAAGAGCGAAAAATTCAAATCCGACCTCGCCAAAACCAGCCTGAAAGAAGGCGGCAAGATGGCCTTCCAGCAAGCCTTTGGCGTGATGCTGATCGAGTTTTTCAGTGCGACCTTCGACGAACTGATGGATCTTTACCGCAATGGCCGTTCTCACGAGTCGTTGGTGCCTGAGCTGCGGACACGCCTGGAGCGAGTTGCAAAGCGAGTCGCAAATCAATGGCAAGCAGCCTTGGCGGCGGGCGGTGGAGGCTTCGTGGCCGGCGTTCTGGCAAACCTGGTGACAACGCTGATCAACGTTTTCGTCACCACCGGCAAACGCGCAGTGCGCATGTTTCGTGAAGGATTCATGTCACTGCTCAAGGCACTCAAAACGCTGCTGCTGCCCCCCAAGGGGCTCACATTACGTGAGGCAGCACACGAGGCGATCAAGATTACCTGCGCAGGCGGTGTGATCATCGCCGGGGTCGCACTGGAAGAAATCATCGAAAAACAGGTGCTCACGATTCCCGGTCTGGGCGCCTTGGGTGCGATCTTGTCAGCCGTAATCGTCGGTGCACTGACAGGCTTGGCCAGCACCTTTGTTGTTTATCTGGTGGACAAGCTGGATCTGTTGGGGGTGAACCGGGATCGCGAGTTGATCGCGCTCAACGAACAGTCAGATCGAAACCTGGGGCAGGCGATGGCAGAAAACGACAGATTGCTTCTGGAGTTGGAAAGTAGCCTGGCTACCTGACACCCGTCTCTGCCGAGCCAGTCTTAACTGGCCATCAAACATGGCTCGTCGTTTGACTTGCTTGATCACTCAAGAAAAACAAACCCTGCATGCAACGCGTGCAGGCTCTTCTCAGGAAAACTCGTGTCTGAATTACTTGAAACCCTTCAAAAAATTTCATCCTTTGCAGCCAAATCAACTATTGGACTTGGCATTCTCATCACCTGGGGTTACTGCGCCTTCCTGATCAATTTCTTCCCGACCGGCCTCAACCTGGCAGACAGCCTGGTTTTTATTTTCATAGCACTAGGGTTTGGTTTTCTGTATTCGTACTGGTTGGGAAGCAGCTTTATCGCTTTTAACTTTGCTTTCGCTGCATACAAAGATAAAAACATCATCGACAAAGTATTCTCCGTTTTATTCAGCATTTTTTTCTTCAGCGCGCTTGCTCTAGTGGCTTACTTCATGCAGGACTGGGCTGCTTTCTTTGCGCCCATCGCCAGCGGATTCATCTTGTACATTGCCGTAAACCACTGGAAATCCGACCTGTCCGATACTGCTGAAAAACAAAAGCGAACACTGCAACGAATCGTTTTGCTGGTGATTGCCATCATTATCCCGGCAGCCATGGTGCCACCGGTTTTCGGCAAGTTCATTGACGGGACCTTTGGGTTTATTGGAGTCCAGCAAAAAGACGTTTCATTGGTGTTAAGCGAAGAGAATCAAAGAATCATCAGCGACACTGCAAAAGAACTGAACCTCTCCATTTATGGCTGTACGAAGGAGGGAAACCAAACGAATATTGCTCATCACTTCAATGTCCTCTGGCACGGATTGGGCGAACGCAGTCTCGTACAACTGCTCGCCTACGATACTGAAAGCAAGAAATGGAACAGAAAAATCGCAAAAATCGAATTGGATCGCAGCGGCGTTAAAGTCCTGACTCCAGAAAACAAGCGAAATAGCTTCAAGACCTGCTTAACCGTGAACACCGACACGCTTTTCGATATTTACGACGACAAAATCAGCGCTAACGGAAAGAAGCAACTCGCTCAATTTACTCAGGAAACCCAACTCAGACTGGCTGCCGATCATCTGAAGATACTTTCCGCCAACATCATCGGCCACACCGACAGAATCCCCGTGCTCAAGCCGGGAGACTCCAATGCGGCCCTGTCCATGCGGCGCGCCGACAGCGTGTATGCAGAGATCAAAGAACTGTTTGCCGACCTGCCTGAGGCACAAGTAAAACGACTCGGACAGGGCTCGCTGGAACCCAAGTCGACATGCACCAGAGATCTGCCGCTCCCTGAACAAAAGGAATGCCTGGCGGTAGACCGCCGCGTTGAGATTGAACTGAAAGTACAACTAAAAGAACAATGAGCATTCGTTCATACGGATAGCAAACGAAAAGCAACGACCAAAAAAAAACCGCCCTTGCGGGCGGCTGAAGTGCTTCGCTCCTGAATCAGAACCCGAGGCTGAAGCTGATGGTCATCGCATGGTCGTTGCTCTCGTTCGACAGCTGCCCCGAGTAACCGATACCGAGTTTGCCGGTCGGGCTGATCTGGAAGTCCACGCCCGCTTCGACCACTGCGCTGTCCTTGGCAATCGGTACGCCCTGGGTGTTGAACGAGGCGCCGCCGTCGATGAAGGTCAGGTCGGCGTCGGGTTTGGTGTCACCGAAGGCATGCCGCCAGCCGAGGGCTGCGCGCGGGGTGAATTGCCCGCCGTTGGCCAGGGTGATGACCTTGCCGGCGCGTACGCCCAGGGTCGAGAAGGTGATGTCCTGATCGGACTCGGCGCGCAGGCGCCCCACCCCGCCTTTTTCCTTGGCCTTGTCGCTGTCGTAGTTGACGTAGGCCAGACCGGCGAACGGTTCCAGGGCAATCCCGGCCGCTTCGATGGCATAGCCGACTTCACCGAACACCTGGGCGCTGCGGGCGTCGTAATTGGCCTTCAACCGATCGTTGTAGGCGCCGACGCTGACGTCGCGCTTGGTCTCGATGTCATGCCAGCTGTACGCCGCACCGAGGCGCACTGCCAACGCATCGAATTGCGAGTTGAGGTACGCCGCCAGGTGGTAGCTCTCAACCGTGGCATTCGAGCGACGATCATGGGCATCCAGATCGCTGCGGGTGTAGCCGGCGGCCATGCCGACGCGCCATTGGTCGTCGAGCTGCTTGTCGGTGCCGAGCATGAAACCGCTCAGGTTGCGATCCAGTTTCGCGCTGTTGCTGTCGCCGTCCGACTCGCCCCAGGCGCCGAGCGCGCGGGCCCAGCCGACCATTTCGCCGTGACAACCATTGCTGCTCAGCTGGTTTTCGCTAGGAGCCAGGGCGCGGCGTGGATCGTCCGGTGCGCTGCACGAAGGCTGGCGCATACGGTCGTTGACTGCGTCACGCACATAGCGCGAATCCTCAAGGATTGCGCTGGCAGTGCTGGCATGGATTTCCCCCGACAGGCTGTCGAAGGCGTTACGGGCCCCGGCGACGCTGAGGTTGATGATTTCGTTCTGCAACGCAGCGCCCGCCGCGCCGTTGCGCATCAACGCCGAAGCGGTATTGCGCTGGTTGCGGGTGGCGGCGACGTCGACGAACGAATTGCCGTTGCGGCTGACCACCAGGTTCACCGCGTTAGCGTCGTACACCAGCGCAGTATTGAGGAATGCGTATTGCGGCAGGTCGGCGGCGCTGAAGGTGCCGGTCACTCCGCCACCGGCGGTGATCAGCGAGTACACGGTATTGCCGGTGAACGGCGCCAGGCTGTTGACCTGCAGACCGCCGCCCAGGGTGGCGGTACCACCGACCGCCAGTGGTGTGGCGGTCGGCGAGCTGACCGTCAGGGCCAGCACACCGTCAGCGGCGTTGCTCAGGTTGCCGGCGACACTCAAGGTGCCATCCTCGCCACCAGAAGCCACCACGCCATGGTTGACTACCGAACCGACGCTGCCATTGCCGCTCAGGCCCGCGCCATTGGCCACGGTGACCTGCCCGGCAAGCGATGCCCGCGCCGCACGGCTGCCGACTTGCAGCACGCCCTGATCGACTGCCACGGTGCCGCTGAAGGGTTGATCCCCGGCCAGCAGCAGGCGCGAGGCACCGCGTTTGGCCAAGGCGCCGACACCGCTGAGGCGTCCGTTGAACTGGCCGTTGGTGTTCTGCTGGAACACCAGCGAGGCGTTGTTGAGGATGTTGCCTTGCAGGCTGGTGGTATTGCCGATCAGCGTACCGCCGCTGACCGTCGTCCCGCCGCTGTAAGTGTTGGCGCCGCTGAGGATCAGAGTGCCGGAATCCAGCTTCTCGATACCGCCAGTGCCCACCAGCGGTGCGGAGATTTCGGCGCTGCCACCGGCATTCACCCGTACCGGCGCGAGGCTGCCGCCCAAGCCGTTGACCGGGGTCAGCGTACCGCCAGCGCCTGGAACCAGGCTGTAACCGCTGGCGAGGAACTGCAACCCGGTGAAGTTCTGATTGCCTTGCACGGTGACCGTCCCGCTCTGGCCGCCGAACACGGCGAACTGACCGTTTGATGCCAGCGCCTGGGTTCCGCTCGGATCGGTCCAATTGGTGCCCGGGCCCCACACGCCGCTGCCGCCACCGATGCTGCCATCCGGATTGGTGGTGCCGCCGTTCCAGAACTGCACTTCACCCGGAGTGTTCTGCACCAGCAGATTGACCTGATTGGCCAGCGCGGTCTGCAGGGTCAGGTTGGCCGCCGAAACCGGCAGGCTGCCGTAGACCAGACCGTTGTCGGTCAGGCTGCCGCCGTAGCTGAACAGTTGATAGACCCCGGTGCCGAAGCCGCCGGCGTTGCTGATGTTCAGCGTGCCGTCGAGGGTCAGGTTGCCGGCGACGTTGACCACCGTTGTGGAGCTGGCGGCCGAGCCGAGAGTGAAGTCCAGGCTGGTGCCCGAAGACAACGCCAGCGAACCGACCGACAACGGCGTTGCAGTGCCGCCACCGGTCAGCGTCGCACCGTTGGCCAGTTGCACGGCGCCGGCGAACACGCCGCTGCCGCCGACCTTCGCCCCGCCGGCCACGTTGACGTTGGCACTGTTGAGCACACCGTTGACGTTCAGCGCACCGGCCTGTACCGCAGTGTTGCCGGTGAAGGTGTTGTTGCCGGTCAGCAGCAAGGCGCCGGTGCCGGTTTTGTTCAGGTTGCCGGCGCCGGTCAGATTGCCGGTGTAGCTGCCGTCGCTGTTCTGCTCGAAGGTCAACGTCGCGTTGTTGACGATGGCGCCTTGAAGGCTGCTGGTGTCGCCACGGGTGCTGCCGCCGTTCAGCGTGGTGCCGCCGCTGTAGGTGTTGGCGCCACTGAGGACGAGGTCGCCACTGCCGTTTTTCACCAGACTGCCGCTGCCGGTGATTGCACCGATCAGGGTGGTGTTCTGGTTGCCGGCCAGGGTCAATTCCGCACCCAGGTTGATGGCGTTGGCCAGTTGCAGCGCGCTGGTGCTGTCGAGGGTGCCGTTGCCCAGCACGCTGAGAGCGCCGCTGCTGATCGCGCTGTTGTTGCCGAGGATCAGCGAACCGCCGGACAGTTGAGTGCCGCCGCTGTAGGTGTTGCTGCCGTTGAGGGTCAGGCTCGAAGCGCCGGTCTTGATCAGACTGCCGCTGCCGCTGACCACACCGTCGAGGGTCAAGGCGTTGGAGCCGGCGACGGTGAGTCCACCGTTGAGCACCACGGCGTTGGCCAGGCTGACCGCGCTGTTGCTGTCCAGCGCCGTGCCGTTGGCGGCGGTCAACACGCCGGTGCCAAGGGCGGCGTTGTTGCCGACCACGATCTTGCCGCCGTTGAGCGCAGTGCCGCCGGTGTAGCCGTTGGCGGCGTTGAGCACCAGGGTGCCGGTGTCGTATTTGCCCAGTGTGCCGGCGCCGTTGAGCGCCACGCCCACGGTGGCGGTGACGTTCGGATCGACCCGAACGGTGGCATTGCCCAGCGAACCGTTGACCAGATTCAGCGAACCGGCCGTGCCGTTCTGCAGGCTGTAGCCATCGGTGACGAACTGCATGCCGGTGATGGTTTGCGCGCCGTTGACGGTCACGGTACCGGCCGTGCCCTGGAACACAGCGAAGCTGTTGGTCCAGGCCTGATTGGTGGTGCCGTTGACGTCGGTCCAGTTGGTGGTGCCGGTGCCCCAGGTGCCGCTGCCGCCATCCACCGAACCGTTGGCGACAAGCTGGTTGCCGTCCCAGAACTGCACGGTGACGCCCGGCGCGGTGACCAGCAGGTTGATCTGGTTGGCCAGCGCGGTTTGCAGGGTCAGGTCGCCTGGCGTGACGCTTCCCGGCACGGTGCCGATCAGCATGCCGTTGTCGGTCAGGCCACCGGTGTAGTTGATCAACCGGTACACGCCGCTGCCGAAACCGCCGATGTCGCTGACGTTGAGGGTGCCGTCGAGGGTCAGGTTGCCGCCGACGTTGACCAGTGCGTTGCCGCCACCGGACACCGGTGTGCCGAGGCCGACATCGAAGTTGGAGTTGGCGTTGAACACCAGCGAATTCACCGACAAGGTGCTGCCGGTGGCGCCGGCCAGATGACCGCCATCCGCCACGGTCACCGCCCCGCCGAGCGAACCGCCACCGCTCAGGGTGGCGCCGCTGTTGACCAGCACACTGGCGCTGTCCAGCGAGCCGCTGACGTTCAAGGTACCGGCGTTGACCGTGGTGTTGCCGGTCAGGCTGTTGAGGCCGGTCAGGGTCAGCGTACCGGTACCGAGTTTGCTCAATTCGCCGGTGCCGGTGAGCACGCCGCCGAAAATACTGCTGGCGTTGTTGCCGCCGATGCTCAGCGTATTGCCGCCGCCGATCAGTGCAGTGCCGCTGCCGGTCAGGCTGGCGAGGCTGCCGGAACCGCCAAGGTTGAGGGTCGCCGCAGCGCCGAGATTGACTCCGGCGTTGGTGCCCAGTGCCGAGTTGCCCAGCGTGGTCAGGCTGCCGGACTGCACATCGAAAGTGCCGCTGAAGGTGTTGTTGCCGGACAGCGTCAGGTCGGCCAGACCGTTCTTGGTCAGGGTGCCGGCCCCGGCAATCACGCCACCGAGGGTCAGGTTATTGTTACCGGCCACGCTCAGGTTGGCATTGACGTTGACGTTGTTGGCCAGCACCAGTGGCGCCGTGGTGTCGAGGGTCGACGCGCCCGCCACGGTCACTGCGCCGGAACCCAGGCCTGCCGAGGTGCCGAGGGTCACGGTGCCGGCGTTCAGCGTGGTGCCGCCACTGTAGGTGTTGATGCCGTTGAGGGTCAGGTTGGAGGCGCCGTTCTTGATCAGACCGCCGGTGCCGCTGACCACGCCGCTCAGCGCTACGTCGCTGTTGCCGGTGCTGGTCAGATTGGCGTTGAGCACCACGTTGTTGCCCAGCGACACCGAGGTGTTGCTGTCCAGCGCCGAAGCGCCGGCGACGGTCAGGTTGCTCAGCCCGAGGGCGCCGTTGCTGCCAGCGGTCAGGGTGCCGGCGTTGAGGGTGATGCCACCGAGGAAGTTGTTGGCCCCGCTCAGGATCAGGTTGGCCGCGCCGTTCTTGGTCAGGCTGCCGGCGCCGTTGATCGCACCGCTGAGTGTCAGATCGTTGCTGCCGACGATGGCGAGGTTGCCCGCCAGGTTGATCGCGTTGCCTGCCGTGAAGGCGCCGCTGGCATCCAGGGTAGTGCCGTTCGCCGCGTTCAGGGTGGCCGAGCCCAGCGCGCTGTTCGACGCCAGAATCAGACCGCCCGCGTTCAGTGCCACCGGGCCGAGGAAGGCGTTGTTGCCGCCGAGGGTCAGGTTGGCCGAGCCGTTCTTGAGCAGCCCGCCGGTGCCGTTGATCACGCCGTTAAGGGCCAGCGCGTTGCTGCCAACGATCGTGAGGTTACCGTTGAGCGTGGCCGCGTTGGTCAGAGTCACGGCGGTGTTGCTGTCCAGTTGCGTGCCGGCATTGGCGATCAACGCACCGCTGCCCAGCGCGGTGTTGCTGCCGACCACGATTTTGCCGCCATCGAGTTGCGTGCCGCCGGTGTAGCTGTTGGCACCGTTGAGTACCAGAGTGCCCGCGTCGAGTTTGTTGAGGATGCCGCTGCCGTCGATGTTCACCCCGACCGTGGCGGTCACGCCCGGATCAACGCGCATTGCCGTGGTGCCACCGCTGCCGTTGACGGCGGTCAACAGCCCCGACGTACCGTTGACCACGTTGTAGCCATCGGTGAGGAACTGCATGCCAGTGAACAGTTGCGTGCCGTTGACCGACACCGTGCCGGCCGTGCCTTGGAACACCGCGAAGTCGCCGGCCCAGGTCTGGTTCAACGTGCCGTTGGAATTAGTCCAGTTGGTACCCCCGGCACTCCAGGTGCCGCTGCCCCCATCCACTGTGCCGTTGGGGATCGTCTGGCTGCCGTCCCAGAAGCGCAGGTTGGTATTCGGCGCCGACACGACCAGATTGATCTGATTGGCAAGGGTCTGTACGAGGATGTCGCCGAGGCCGTAACCCACCGGCACACCGGCCACCGTCAGGCCATTGTCGGTCAGCGCGCCGATGTAGTTGAACAAGCGATAGACACCGACGCCGAAACCGCCCGCATCGGTGACGTTGAGGTTACCGTCGAGGGTCAGGTTGCCGCCGATGTTCATCAGCGATGAGGTCGATGGCGTGGCGAGGTTCGCATCGATATTGCTGTTGGCGGCCAGGACCAGTGACGCGGCAGACAGGGTGGTGCCCGAGGACAATGCCAGGTGGCCGCCGTTGTTGATGTTAAGGGTGCCGAGAATCGAACCGCTGCCGGTCACGCTCGCGCCGGTATTGACGTTGACCTGGGCACTGGCCAGCGAACCGCTGAGATTCAGGGTACCGCCGTTGACGGCGGTGTTGCCGACGATGCCGTTGATCCCGGTCAGGTTCAGGGTGCCGGTGCCGACCTTGGTCAGGCCGCCGTTGCCGCTCAGGTCGCCGTCGAAGGTGCTGGTGCTGCTGACTCCGCCCACGGTCAATGTGTTGCCGCCGCCGACCTGCACGCTGCCGCTGCCGCTCAGGCCGTTGAGGCTGGCGTTGCTGCCCAGATTGAGGCTGGCGCCGGCGCTGACGTTGGCGCCGGAGGTGTTGCCCAGCGCCCCGCTGCTCACGGTGGTGACGCTGCCGGCGGCAATGTTCAGCGCACCGGTGAAGGTGTTGTTGCCGCTGAGGGTCAGGTCGTCCAGGCCGGTCTTGGTCAGGCTGCCGACGCCGTCGATCACGCCGCTGAGGGTCAGGCCGTTGTTGCCGGCCAGGGTCAGCCCGGCATCGAGGGTGATGTTGTTGCCGAGGGTGAAGGCGCTGCTGTTGTCCAGTGTCGCGGCGCCACCGACTGTGAGGGTGCCGCTGCCCAATGCGCCGGGCGCGCCGAGGGTCAGGGTGCCGGCGTTCAGGGTGGTGCCGCCGCTGAAGGTGTTGGTGCCGTTGACGGTCAGGTTGGCGCTGCCGTTCTTGACCAGTTGGCCGGTGCCGCTGAGCACGCCGCCGAGGGTCAGGTTCTGCGAACCGCCGACGCTCAGCGCCGCATTCAGCACGACCGCGTTGGCCAGGCTGACCAGCGGCGAACTGCTGTCGATTGTTGCCGCACCGCCGACGGTCAAGGCGCCGGTGCCGAGCGCCGAGCTGTTGCCGACGGTCAGGGTACCGGCGTTCAGGGTGGTGCCGCCGACGTAGGTGTTGGTGCCATTGAGGTTCAGATTGGCCGCACCGTCTTTCACCAGGCTGCCGGCACCGGCGACGGTGCCGGTGAGGGTCAGATCCGCACTGCCGCCGACATTGAGCGCGCCTGCGAGGTTGACCTGATTGCCCAGAGTGACGGCGGTATTGGTATCCAGCGTGGTGCCGGCCGCTGCGTTCAGTGCACCGCTGCCCAGCGCGGTGTTGCTGCCGACAATCAGCTTGCCGACGTTCAGCGCGGTGTTGCCGAAGTAGGTGTTGGCGCCGTTGAGGATCAGGTCGGCCGGGCCGCTCTTGGTCAGGCCACCGACCCCGGAGACCACGCCCGCGAGGGTCAGCGCGTTGCTGCCGCCAATGGTCACGTTGCCGCCGAGGTTGACGTTGTTGGCCAGGCTCGCCGCTGTGCTGGCATCCAGTGTGGTGCCGTTGGCGGCGTTGAGTACGCCAGTGCCAAGGGCGGTGTTGGAACCAACCACCAACGTCCCGGCGTTCAGCGACGTAGCGCCGGTGTAGGTATTGTTGCCGGTCAGGGTCAGGGTCGAAGCACCGGTCTTGATCAGGTTGCTGGCGCCGCTGATCACACCGCCGAGGGTCAGCGGGTTAGCGCCACCGGTGGTGAGGTTGGCGTTCAGCGCGATGGCGTTGTTCAGCGTCAAGTTGGCGCTGCTGTTGAGTGTTGCGCCCGCCCCGCCCACGGTCAGCGTGCCGGTACCGAGTGCCGCGCCGTTGCCGACGGTCAGGCTGCCGGCATTGAGCGCGGTGCCACCGGTGTAGGTGTTGGCGCCGTTGAGGGTCAGGTTGGCCGTGCCGTTCTTGATCAATTGACTGGCGCCGCTGATCACCCCGCCGAGGGTCAGTGCACTGCTGCCGCCGATCCCCAGATTGTTGTTGAGAATGACGTTGTTGTTCAGCGTCACCGCGGTATTGCTGTCGAGGGTCGCCGCGCCGCCGACGGTGATATTGCCGCTGCCGAGCGCAGCATTGGCGCCCGCCGTGATGGTGCCCGCGTTCAACGCAACAGCACCGAGGAACGTATTGGTGCCGTTGAGAATGAGGTTCGCCGCGCCATTCTTGGTCAGCCCGCCGCTACCGCTGACGACACCCCCGAGTGTCAGGTTGGCGCTGCCACCAATGTTCAGGTTACCGCCGAGGGCGACGGCGTTGCTCAGTGCCACAGTGGTGCTGGCATCGAGGCTGGTGCCCGCCGCCGTGGTCAGTGCGCCTGTGCCCAACGCGGTGTTGGAGCCGACGATCAGTGTCCCGGCATTCAGTGCCGTGCCGCCGGAAAAGGTGTTGTTGCCGCTGAGGGTCAGGTTCGCGGTGCCGTTCTTGATCAGGTTGCCGGCGCCGCTGATGACCCCGCTCAAGCCCAGCGCCTGAGTACCGCCGATGGTCAGATCCGCCGCCAGCGCCACCGCGTTGGCCAGGGTCACGGCGGTGGTCGCATCCAGCGTAGTGCCGGCCGCCGCGTTCAACGCGCCCGTACCGAGGGCGGTGTTGCTGCCGACGAGCAAGCTGCCGCCATTGAGCGCGGTGGTGCCGCTGTTTGTGTTGTTGCCGGTCAGGGTCAGGCTGGCGCTGCCGCTCTTGGTGATCGCCCCGGTGCCGGACACGACGCCGGCCAGGGTCAGGGCATTGCTGCCGAGCACGTTCAACGTACCGGTGATACCGACGTTATTGGCCAGGGTCACGTTGCCGGTGCTGTCGAGGCTGGTGCCGTTGCTGGTGTTGAGCACCCCGGTGCCCAGGGCGTTGTTGTTGCCGACACGCAAGGTGCCGGCGTTGAGGCTGGTGGTCCCGGTGTAGGTGTTGATGCCATTGAGGGTCAGGCTGCCGCTGCCGGTTTTGGTCAGATTGCTGGCGCCGCTGATCACCCCGCCCAGGGTCAGCGCACCGGTGCCGGTTGCGGTCAGGGTGCTGTTGAGGGTGATCGCGTTGGCCAGCGAAATCGGCGTCGTTGCCGAGATGCTCGAAGCGCCGCCGACGGTAATGCCGCCAGTGCTGAATGCCGAGTTGTTACCCACAAGCACTGTGCCGCCGTTGAGCACGGTGTTGCCGGTGTAAGTGTTGATGCCATTGAGGTTGAGCTGGCCGCTGCCGATCTTGGTCAGGCCGCCAGTGCCGGAAATCACGCCGTTGAGGGTCGTGCCGTTGATGCCCTGCAGGGTCAGGCCTCCTGCGCCCAGATTGATCTGGTTTGCCAGCGACAAACCGGCGTTGCTGGCCTGGAGAATCCCGCCGTTGGACGTCAGCACACCGCTGCCGAACGCCGCGTTGTCGTTGAACTGCGCGACACCGCCATTGAGGGTAGTCGCCCCGCTGACCAACGGCCCCTGCAAGGTCCAGGTGCCGCTGTTGAGGGTCAGGTTGTTGAAGTTGACGTAGGTCGCGCTGGACGCGGTGCCGGTCCCGGTGACGCCACCACCGACGCCGATCGGGTTTTGCAGGATCAGCGTGTTGGTGCCCCCCGCGCCGCCATCGATGGTGCCGGTCGGGGCGAAGGTCAGGTTGATGCCGACCAGGCCACCGAGGCCGGCGGACACTTGCACGCCGTCACCGACGTTAACGCTGGAACCGGTGATCGCGTAGAAGGTGTTGGTGCTGCCCGCGCCCATCGACACACCGCCGGTGATGTTACCGGCGTTGGTGAAGGTGTTGCCTGCTGCCGACGTCTCGAACGCAATCCGGCCGTTGATCGTGCCGCTGGCACTGTTGGTCATGTTGACTTGCGAACCACCATACACCCCGACCACCGGGGTGTCGGCCAGGGTGATCCCGCCGACCGACAGCCCGGTGGAGGTAATCGTGCCGTTGTTGGTGATGGTCGTGGTACCCGCCGCCGCGTTGTTCACACCGATAGCCAGCCCGTCAATGCTGGTCAGGTTGAGGCCGAGCAACATCCCGGTGCCGCGCATGATTCCGCTGGCGTTGTTGACCACGCTGACCGTGCTGGTGGCCCCGGTGCCGATGAATGCACCGCCACTGAGAATCGACACCAGGCCCAGCAAGGCCGGGTCGACGGTGCCGGAGTTGTTCAGGTTGATATTGGCCCCGGTCAGGTTGATGACCTTGCCGCCCAGCGTCGCATTCATCTGCGCGCCCGAGTTGACGTTGACCGTCAGACCGCTGGTGGCACTGCTGTAGTCATTGAGAAACAGCGGCAGGGTTGGAACACCCGAACAGGTGATCGTGGAACCTGCCGCCGAGCAAGTGGCGAACGCCTGCTCGCTGATACCACCGAACAGCAGCCCGGCGACACTCAGATGCACAGCAAGGGACAGTGGGGAAAAACGCGAAACCAGGGCGACACCAAACCTTGCTTCCACGGGTTACTCCTTTCGTGGTCGATTTCGTCCTTGAAGCGTGCAACTGCGGCAAGATTCAGCACGCCTATCAAGCGCATGACGGTCATCAGATAACCGTTCCATTCCAGACACACGCTAGTTGATGCCCTGCGATGGGGCACCGGTTAAATAGTGTTAATACTTTTGTGCGATAAGCCCCTGCGCCGATACTTCCGGCCGTTCTGAGCAAGGGCTTGAGGACGATTTAAGGCGCTTTTGCGGGGATTTGATCGAGTCGTCAGGTAAACCCGTGAATCAATCGATTTTTCAGTGGTTTGGAAAACTGGTACGGCTTGTGCAAACGTTTGCGAGTCGCTAATGACCGCGTTTTCGTTACAAAACCGTACAGGCCCAATCATTTCGGGCCTTGATCTGCAAAAAGGACTTTGAATGTACGTTTCTTACTGCCACCGCCGTCGCGGTGCACGCACCTTTGCTGTTTCCCTGCTACTGGCCGGCGTTACCGGAGTTCTCAGTCACACCGCACTGGCGCAACCCGCCCTGCCCGAGGAATCCGCCCAGGGAGAAGCCCTCAGCCCTGAAGCCAGCCCGCCGCAAAAAGGCGCGTACCTGTCGGACTGGTACAACCAGGACCTGACGCTGATCGGCAGCAAGGACATCAGCTTCGGCCCGCAACCGGCCGACGACATTTACCTGGAATACGAGTACTTCGGGCGCAAGGGGCCGTTCGAGCTGTATGGCTACATCGACATTCCGAAGATCTTCAACATCGGCAACAGCCACGACAAAGGCGTGTGGGACCATGGCTCGCCGGTGTTCATGGAGCACGAGCCGCGTATCTCCATCGACTACCTCGCCGGGCGCAGCCTGGCCATCGGACCGTTCAAGGAATGGTACGTGGCGTTCGACTGGATCTACGACCACGGCAGCCGCAAAGAGAACCGCGCCAACACGCTGTACAGCGGTTTCGGCACCGATATCGACACCCATTCGCGGGTCAATCTGTCGGCCAACCTGTACGGGCGCTACCAGTGGGAAAACTACGGGGCCAGCAACGAGTATTCGTGGGACGGCTACCGCGCGCAGCTCAAGTACATCGTGCCGATCGACAAATTCAGCAACGGCGCTTCGCTGACCTACATCGGCTTCACCAACTTCGATTTCGGCTCGGACCTGCACAAGGACAACCCGGCACGCACCGCCAATGCCACGGTGGCGACCAACGTGTTGCTGTACTCGTTCACGCACCTGCGTTTCACCCTGGTCGGCCGTTATTTCCACAACGGCGGCAACTGGGAGGATGGCAGCGAGCTGAACTTCGGCGACGGCAACTTCCGTGCACGTTCCAATGGCTGGGGGTATTACGCGGGGGTCGGTTATCAGTTCTAGGCAGGATCTGAAATCACCATGGTGCCTGTGGGAGCGGGCTTGCTCCGGCTCCCACAGGGTTGTAGCGCATCACGGGATGAGGATGACCTTGTCGCCACTGCCCTGATTCACATCGGCATACCGCGCCAGCCCCTCGGCCAGCGGCGCTTCCACCAGCCCTTGCGGCAGTGGCAGCAGGTCTTCGTCGAAGAACCGGCCAAACTGATCCAGCATCGCTGCGCAGGCTTCAACGCCATACAGCAACGAGTTGATGCCGACCACCGAACCGCCCTTGCGATAGAGCGCCAGTGCGGGCAGTTGCACATGCCCGTCCACCGGCGCAGCGATGATCGCAATCCGCCCGAACGGTGCCAGCGCCGGCACCGACGCTGGCAGCCAGAACCCGGTGGTGTCGAAGATCACGTCGGCGCCGCCGCGATACACCGCATCGACCTGCGCACCCAGATCCTCGGGTTTATCCAGCTGAATCGTCTGATAACCCTGCGCCTGCAGATCCTTGACCTGCTCCGGCCGCCGCGCCGCCGCCAGCAACTGCGCGCCGCGCACTTTGGCCAGCGCCAGCGCCGCCGTCGCCACCGCCCCGCCGCCGATCACCAGCAGACGGGTTTCGGCACTCACCAGGCTGCGCTCCAGTGCATCCCACGCCGTGGTGTAAGGCACCCCGAGGCTGGCGGCCTGAGTGAAACTCAAATGCGAAGGTTTATGCGCCACGCCCTTGGCCGGCAGTTTGACGAACTGCGCGTGGGAGCCATCGGCGAAAAAACCCAGCTCACGCCCGGTGCCCCAGACTTCCTGACCGATCAACGCCTGCGGCCCTTCGACGACCACACCGGCAAAGTCCCGACCGGGAATACGCGGCAGCGTGGTGTACGGAAAACGCCCGAGCACATTCTTCACATCGCTGGGATTGAGGCCTGCGGCCTTGATCTGCACCAGCACCTCGTCAGCGCCCGGCACCGGCGTCGGCACCTCGACGAAGCGCAGGGACGACAAGTCGCCGGTTTTATCGAATTGCAGTGCTTTCATGGAAATCTCTACCGAAGGAAAAAGACAGGATTCAGGACAGCCAGCCACTGACCAGTTGCCGGCCCATCGGCCACAACTGCTCGCCCGCGAGCATGCCCAGCAGGCCCACCAGCGCGATGGCCGGCGGCGCCGGAGAACGGACATCCAGTGCGCCATACAGCAGGCCGACACCCAGACCGACGCTCAGTGAAATCAGGTAATTCATGGGATCACTCCGCCACACAAAGGGAATGGGCAAAGTCTAGGGAAAGGCGGCGACCGGCATCGGCCAAGGACTTCTGAATTTCTGCCAAATCACTCGGCGAGCGGCCTGCCATCGAATTGCGAAGGGGCGACACCCAGTTCCCGGCGGAACATGTCGCTGAAACTGCTCGGCGAATAACCCAGCTCGCGGGCAATCGCGCTGACCGGCACACCCTGGATCAACTCCGCCACCGCCGTCGCCAACTGCACCTGACGCCGCCACTCGGCGAAGCCCATGCCCAGCCCTTCCTTGAACAACCGCGCCAGGGTGCGCACGCTGGCCCCGGCGTTTTCGGCGTGCTGCTCAAAGGGAACGTCCAGCGAAGGCGCGGCCATCACCGCCTGACACAGACTCATCAACCGCCGGTCGGCATCGTCCGGCAATGGGATCTTCAGCTGCGAACGCCTTGCGCGTTTCAGCTCCAGCAGCGCCAGCCCGACCAATGCCTCGTAATACTCGGCATCACCGCTGTCGCCCTGCGCCACCAGACCGACAATCAACTCGCGCAGCAGCCCGCCGACCTCGATCACCTGCACCGTCTCATCCAGCGTCGCCGCCAGCGCCGGGCGCAGGTAGATATTGCGCATCTGCAAATCCGACACCACGCGAATCCCGTGCGGCACCCCCGGCGGCAACCACACCGCCCGCTGCGGCGGCACCACCAGCGCCTCGTGCGGGGTCTCGACCCACATCACCCCGCTCATCGCATACAGCAACTGCCCCCACACATGCTCGTGCGGCTCGATAAACAACCCACGCGGATAGGTGCGCGCCAGCGGCTGCACCGGCACATCGGTATCACTCAGATCAGGGGGCGCAGCGAGGGCCATGGCAAACATTCATCGGGGTTGGTGAGAGCGCCATGGTACCCAGTGCGCCTCGTCCCTTGCCATTGATAGATACCGTCGGACAATCCGAGTGAATTTTCCCGCAGCCCAGCGATCCTTCTATTACCACAGGGAGGAAGATGGGCTTTATGAACAACGCAAAACTGTACGTCATCGATTACACCCTTCACGGCGCGCCTAAGTCGTTCATTATCCGCTCGGACAAAATGGACAACACCGAGGCGTGGCACTGGGCAAGCTGCGACGCAGGGGTCGGCCGCATCCCGCGTTTTGGCCGGGAGAAAGTGCAAAAGACCAGCAAACCGATGGCAGAAAAATTCGGCGTGGAAAACGTCACATGGCGACCGGCAAGCTAAGCTTGCGCGCAGTGGGGACACTTTCGGGGGATTACACATGACAACCATCAACAGTCCGGCGCACCTGGACTACGGCCTGGACACCCTGTTCGGCCGCATCACCAAAAGCGTCGACTGCCCGGTTGGCCTGGAACCGGTCGAAAACGACCCCTACCGCTTCGCCCTGCGCGTCCCGGCCCCCTTGCCGGAAGACCTTGAACAGGCCAAGACCATCGTCGTCAACGTCGGAGGCCGCCGCCTGCATGGCAACGTCCGCCGCACCGAACGCCTGGACGACGACAGCCTGAAACTGGAAGTGGAGCCTGACTAGGCTCCACTTTTTTGTCGGTATCAGTCAGAAATGAGCGCACTTACAGGTCTTCGTCGAACACTCTTTACCGCCCTCATGATGATGCGCACAGGCCTCGCAACAGAAATGTTTGCCGTGCCGCACGATGGGGTGCTCACCAAGTTTGCAGTTGCACTTGGGACAGTCACAGGTTTTATCAGGCATGGAACAGACTCCTTGGCCAATGGTGATCGGGAACAAGATAGGTACTCTACAAACTCAGTGTAGAAGCATTCGAAATGTCTGAATTTCATATCCACCAAGCACTCCAAACCAAACGCTATACCCCCAATCGCAATTAAAAATAAAAACCTGTCACTTATTACAGTCGACATTCATACGAGGAAAAACATAGCTTTAACTACCACCCCATCCAAGAGTAACTAGCGCATGGACTATTTATATTTTGGATCATTCATCTACATCTCAAGCGGACTGACCCTCCTCGCCAGGTACTCTTCCACCAATCCTTCTCGCATACTTTGGGTAAGTGCGTATGTGACAAGCGCACTTTTTTCGGCATACTGCACATGGCTTATTACCAAAAATATTGCAGTCATTATCTTACCCTCCGTTGCCGCAATCTTGTTTGGCATACTGACGTCACTCACTATGCAAAAGTACACCTTATTTGGAATATTGAATCTTGCGTTTTCGTTCTGCCTTTCATCATGCGTGATGATCTTGATACTCACGCTCACACTCGATCTTGCCAACACCAGCACTGCACGGATCGCGACTCTCATAGCCCTGACAGCCTTAGTACTGCTATCAATATTCGATACTCTATGGGGTGGAATTATAGTTCTACCTGAATTCTCGATAAAGTATTCAAAGCGAGATTCCACGCTAAAGACAGCATTACTACAACAAAATGATAAATGTCCATTTGTTTCAATCCACGTACCATGCCACCAAGAGCCGCCAGAACTGGTAACGGCCACTCTCGACGCACTTGAAAAATTAAATTACGAAAACTATGAAGTTATTGTAGTTGACAACAACACTAAAGATTCTCGACTTTGGAGACCCGTACAATCTCACTGTCAAGCGCTGGGCGACCGATTTCGGTTCTACCACGTAGATCCGCTTCTTGGAGCTAAGGCCGGTGCAATGAACTTCGCCTTGAGGCATACGAATCCTGCAGCGGAGCTCATTGCTGCCGTAGATGCGGACTATATCGCGGAAGAGGAGTTTTTAGCCTCTCTCTGCCCAATATTCAATGATGCAAAAGTAGCATTTGTGCAATCGAGCCACGACTATCGGGAATGGGAGCAAAACCCATTTCTCTCAAGTGTTTACTACTACTATCTACCCATACAAAAGATAGTGCATCCAACGACGAACGAATTCAATGCGGCGAACCTTGTTGGAACAATGTGCCTGATCCGCAAAAGTATGCTAGAGGAGTTGGGCGGCTGGGCTGAATGGAGTTTGACTGAAGATGACGAGCTATCAGTTCGGCTACAGGCACGAGGATATATTGGCCATGTTTTCGCTGATACTTGGGGCCGCGGTTTAATACCCAGTACTTTTGAGGGTGTAAAAAAACAGTTATTTCGTTGGCTGGCAGGCCCAATTCAAGAATTCCGGAAAAACTGGCACCTTCACCTAGGGCTGGAAAAAAACTGCCAATTCAGTCGTGCCCAAAGAATTATCAGAATCAAACGCGTCCTTGGACATGCAACTTCCGGCCTGCTGCCGCTGCAAAATTTCGCAGCCTTTGTGCTCGGCATATATTTAATTAAAAACAACATAATCATCTCCATCCCCAAAAGCCTTCTGCTATTTCTACTCTGTGGCATATTGATGAATCACATCAAAATATGGATCACCATAAAGCGCCTCGGAGGGAACAGCCTGCGGAATCATTGCATGACCTTCATGCTAGGTAACGCATTAAAATGGAATGCCGCGACCGCCTTTATTGTTCCGCTTTTCAAATTGGATCTGCCTTGGATCAGAACAAACAAATTCAAGTGTAAGCATAATTTCACGCGAGCGCTGCTTTCAACACTGATAGAAACGACTTTAGCGGCCATTCACTTTCTTGGTTCAGCCATTCTTTTTGTCTACGCAGACTTCAGCTCGATTGACGCCGTTGCATTGTTGTCCATCTGGATGTTTGCGCAAGCATTTGGATTTTCCTGCGCATTAACAATGGCAATTATTAGTGAGAATGGCTTGATGAATGAAACGCAAGAAGCCCAACAACTATCCAGCCTTGATGAACCCAAAACGATAATTCACAGTGAAATTTGATCAGCGTAATTAGTGCCAGTATCGCGAAACCGAACTCGCTGATCCATCGAAAGTCCCAAGAGCAAAGCCGGCCCGAAAGCCGGCAAATTCACCTAGTTTGACGCACGCTGCTGCGATACATAAACACCAGCGCCAGCCCCAGACAAACCATCGCCAGAATCCGCGCCCCGGACAATTCGATTGCGGGGTTGCCCAGCCACCCAAAATTATCAATCAACATCCCCATCCCCAACTGCCCGACAATCACCGCCACCGTCGCCACGGCCGCACCAACGCGCGGCACTGCGCCAACCATGACCATCATATAAACCACTCCAAACAGCGCCCCACTCAACTGCCACTTAGGCACATCCAGCAGGCTGACCGCATGGGCCGGTTCGAAAAACAGAATCAGCAGCCCCGTGCTCACAGCGCCGACGACAAACGTCAACAAACTGCTGCGCAACACCCCAACGGTTTCCCCAAGACGCCCATTGATCGCCGCCTGCACACTCAACACCGCACCGGCCAACACCACCACCGCCAACAAAATAACCAAACTCATCGCATCAACCCCGCGCAATCAAAATCAGTGCCGCCACAATCAACCCCAACGCCAGCCACCGCTCAGCATTGACCTTCTTGCGCGTGGCCCCAAACCAGCCGAAATGGTCGATCAACACACTTTTGCCAACCTGCCCCGACAAAATCGCAATCATCGTCATGGCAATCCCGATATGCGGTGTGGCGAGCGTCAACACCACCACATACATCGGCCCCAGAAACCCGCCGATCAACTGCCAGCGCGGCAGATCCGTCAGCGCCGGCCCCTTCTGCGGCCCCGCAAACAGCAACAGCAAAAACAGAATCGCCGAACCTACCCCGAAGATGCTCAAGGTCGCCCACAAGTGCCCGACCTGCTCACCCAACGGCCCGAGCAACCCGGCCTCCACCGACAAACCCATGCCGGCCAGAATCACCAGCGGCAACAGCAACAAACGCAAACCCGGCCGGGCGACCGGGGCCGGCGCGGCACTCACTTCATCAAACGACTGCATCCAAAAAACCTCTGAAGGAAACGATGGCGCGGATTATCGGCTGGCGCAGCTGTGCGATAAATGGGAGCATCCTGACAACACTTTTGCGCAAATCGCACAGCAGGAAAGACGATGCACGGGCTCAACGAACTGGGATTCAAGGCGCTAAGGCTGTTTGTGGCGGTGCTCGACCACGGCAGTTTTTCAGAGGTTGCCCGCCGCGAGGGCGTGGCGCCCTCCTCGATTTCCCGGCAGATCCAGCTGATGGAACAGGCGCTGAACCAGCAATTGCTCTACCGCCACACCCGCGCGGTGACGCCGACCGAAGCCGGGCGCATGCTCGGCCACCACGCGCGGCTGGTGCTGGTGCAGTTGGAAGAGGCCGAACAAGCGTTGCAGGAACAGCAAAGCGAACCGACCGGCCTGGTGCGGATCAACGCCCCGGTGGTATTCGGCCAGCGCCACCTGACGCCATGGCTGGGCCGTTTGTGCGAGCGTTATCCGAAGCTGCAACTGGATATCCAGCAGACTGACCACTACATCGATCCGCTGCAGGAAGGTGCCGATCTGCTGTTTCGCATCGGCCCGCTGCACGACTCGAGCATGCAGGCGCGGATCCTCGCGCCGCACCGCTTTCAGGTCGCGGCCAGCCCGGCGTATCTCAAGCGTTTCGGCGCGCCCCGGCATCCCGAAGACCTCGCCCGCCACCAGTGCCTGGCCTACAAGGGCGCGGCCGGCTTGCAGCGCTGGTTCTTCCGTCAGGATCAGGGCGAGTGGACGCCGTATGCAGTGAAGGGTCCGATTACTGGCAACCACGCGGACACGTTGACTCAGGCCGCTGTGCAAGGACTGGGGCTGGTGATGTTTCCGTCATGGCTGATCGGCGAAGCGGTGCGTGAGGGCACGCTGGTGCCAGTGCTGGGGGAGTATCAGGTGTCGAACAGTGTGGAGCCGCAGCAGATTGCGGTGCTATGGCCGGGGAGCCGGCGGTTGTCGGTGAAGGTGCGCACGGTGATTGATTTCTTTGTTGAGTGTTTTGGGGAGGTGCCGTATTGGGACAACCCCTAAATACTCAAGCACCACACCCCCTGTGGGAGCTGGCTTGCCAGCGATGAGGCCGGCAAATCCGGCATTGATATTGACTGACTTGCCGCCATCGCTGGCAAGCCAGCTCCCACAGGGTTTTGTGTCTGGACCAAGGTAGCTTCAGATACGGAACTGGCCGACCAGTTTGCCCAACCGCTGCCCCAACTCCGCGAGACTGCGCGATGTCTGCGCCCCCAACTGGGTCTCGTCCGCCACGTTATCCACCGCCACCGCAATCTGGTGCACGCTGCGGTTGATCTCTTCCGCCACCGCCGTCTGCTCTTCAGCGGCACTGGCAATCTGCGCGTTCATCGAGTTGATGGTCGCAATCAGATCCGCCATCGCATCCAGCGACGCCCCAGCCTGATTGGCCTGGGCCGACGTGCCGTCACCCGCCTCGCTGGAACGGCGCATCGCTTCAACCGCCGACTGCGTCCCCGCCTGCAAGCGATCGATCATCCCCTGAATTTCCTGAGTGCTGATCTGCGTGCGCGAAGCCAGCGCCCGCACCTCGTCCGCCACCACCGCAAACCCGCGCCCGGCCTCGCCGGCCCGAGCCGCTTCGATCGCGGCGTTGAGCGCTAGCAGGTTGGTCTGTTCGGCGATCGAGCGGATGACCCCGAGCACGCCGACAATCGACGACACGTCCTGCTGCAGGCTGTCGAGGGACACGCCGCTGCTGCGGATGTCGTCCACCAGTGCATGAATCTGCTTGATGCTGCCGGCCACCACACGCTTGGCGGTCTGGCCTTCTTCGTCGGTCTGCTGCGCGGCGACGGCGGCGTTCTGCGCGCTCTTGGCGACTTCCTGCGCAGCGGCGGACATTTCGTTGATCGCCGTGGCGACCTGATCGGTTTCGTGGCGCTGACGTTCCATGGCCTGATCGGAGCGCTGGGCCTGATCCGACACCTGCGTCACCAGACCGGTCAGTTGCGAGGTCATTTCGGTGATCTGCCGCACCAGGCCGTGGATCTTGTCGACGAAACGGTTGAACGAGCCGGCCAGTTCGCCGAGTTCGTCCTGGCTGGTGATGGTCAGACGCCGGGTCAGGTCGCCCTCGCCCGCCGCGATGTCATCGAGGTTGGCTTTCATCAGGGTCAGCGGTCGCAGGATGGTGTTGGCCAGCAGCATCCCCGCCGCCGCGATCACCAGCAGCACCACCACCGCCACGCCGACGATGCTCAGCACCACGCCCTGCATGCGTTCCTGCACCTTGGCCTCGACCACCGCCACTTGTGCTTCGATGCCATCAAGGTTGACCGACGTACCGACCGCCATGTCCCACTTCGCCAGGTATTCGGTGTAACCGAGTTTCGGCACCAGCACCTGCGCGTTACCGGGCAACGGCGAGCTGTATTGCAGGTAGTGAGTGCCGTCCTTCGCCACTTTCACCAGGTCGCGGTTGACGTAGACGCCGTTCGGGTCGCGGTTGTCCTTGAAGCTTTTGCCCACACCGTCGGGATCGGTGGACTTGAACAGGCGCACGGTCTCGGAGTCGTAGCCGAAGAAGTAGCCATCCTTGCCGTACTTGATGCTCGACAGCAGCTTGATCACCTGCGCCCGCGCGTCGGCGTCACCGGGGGCGGCGGCGTCGTACAGCGGTTTGATGGTGGTCATGGCCACGGCGACGTAGCTGGCCAGGGTGGCCTTGGCGTCGCCGAGCAGGCGCTCGCGGGTCTGTTCGACTTCCTTGCGCGCCTGTTCCTGAAGGATGAACAGCGTGGTCAGGCTGATCACCAGCGCAAAGAGCAAGACCGGAAGGACGGCAAGGGACAGGACTTTAGCCTTGAGACTCAGGCGCATGGGGGCTCACTCTTTTGGTTTTATTGGCGTGGATAAAGGCTTTAACGGCACGCCGGAACAAAAGTTGAGTGAGTCCCCGCAGGGGCGGTGCTACAGGACCATCGCGGCCACCCAGCCAAACGCCAGCAGCGGCAGGTTGTAGTGCAGGAAGGTCGGAACCACGGTGTCCCAGATGTGATGGTGCTGGCCGTCGATGTTCAGGCCGGAGGTCGGGCCGAGGGTCGAGTCCGATGCGGGCGAACCGGCATCGCCCAAGGCACCGGCCGTGCCGACGATGCAGACAATGGCAATCGGGCTGAAGCCCAGTTGCACGCACAGCGGCACGAAAATCGCCGCCAGAATCGGCACCGTGGAAAACGACGAGCCGATGCCCATGGTCACCAGCAGCCCGACCAGCAGCATCAGCAAGGCACCGATGCCCTTGCTGTGGTTGATCCACGATGCCGACGATTCGACCAGGGTCTGCACTTCGCCAGTGGCCTTCATCACTTCAGCGAATCCGGAGGCGGCGATCATGATGAAGCCGATCATCGCCATCATCTTCATGCCTTCGGTAAACAGGTCATCCGTCTCGCGCCATTTGACGATGCCCGACGCCGAGAAGATCAGGAAACCGGCCAGCGCCCCGATAATCATCGAATCCAGCAGCAACTGAATAATGAAGGCTGCGGCAATGGCGACACCGGCGATCAACAGGCTTCGCGGGTTGTACTGCACCGCCACCTGCTCGACCTGCTCGATTTTCCCCAGGTCGTAGACGCGCTTCTTGCGATAGCTGATAAAAGCGATGCCCAGCCCCACCAGCATGCCCAGCGCCGGAATCCCCATGGCATGGGTGACGTTGATCCCGCTGATGTCGACGCCACTGCGAGCAACGTTGGCCAGCAGGATCTCGTTGAGGAAGATATTGCCGAAACCCACCGGCAGGAACATGTACGGCGTGATCAGGCCGAAGGTCATGACGCAGGCGATCAGGCGTCGGTCCAGTTGCAGCTTGGTCAGTACATAGAGAAGCGGCGGCACCAGCAGCGGAATGAACGCGATGTGAATCGGCAGGATGTTCTGCGAAGCGATCGCCACCACCCACAGCAGACCGATCAGCAGCCATTTGACGCTGCCACCACCGGTCGCATGCTGACGATCGACCATCGCCAGGGCCTTGTCGGCCAGCGCGTGGGCCAGGCCGGACTTGGCAATCGCCACGGCGAAAGCGCCGAGCAACGCGTAGGACAACGCCACCGTCGCCCCGCCTCCCAGGCCACTGTTGAAGGCCTTGAGCGTGGCGTCGATGCCCAGACCACCGGTCAGGCCACCGACCAGCGCACCGACGATCAACGCGATCACCACATGCACCCGGGACAGGCTGAGGATCAGCATGACGCCGACCGCAGCAATCACTGCATTCATTTCACTACCTCGAAAACACGACGGTAAAGCCATTCACCGCCAGACAGAATGAGTCCGGCCGACAAGCCACGAAGGTCGCCAGCGGATTTGCATAGAGGGTCTTATTAGAAGGGCGCGCACTGTGCCGCAGCGCGGGCGCAGTGTCAAAGCGACGGGTCGCAACACTGTGTAACTTTCCATGATCAATCCGCTGAACAGGGCATATCCGCCACAACATGCGTCAATTCGCCCTATTGCATTGACGCCATAAAGAAAGCCGAAACGCGGCCGTTACAGTGCAAAGTCTCAGATATTTATCGAATAAGGACGTTTCCATGTCACTCAGACAACTTTCCATCCAATGGAAAATCACCCTGCTCGCCGGGCTCTGCCTGGCCGGTATCGTGACCCTGTTGGTGGGTCTTTCGCTGTATCGCATGGAGCACAGTTCTGAACTGGTGAAAGCTTCGAGCATGGAAATGCTCACCGAATCGGCCCAGGCTCGCATCGAATCCCAGGGTGAAGTCCAGGCCGCCGGCATTCGCCAGCAGTTCATGGACGCCTATCAATATGGCCACGGTTTCTCGCGTCAGGTGCTGTTCCTGCGTGAGCAGGCCGAGAAGCGCTTCCTCGATGCCTTCGACCTGCGCGAGGACATGACCCGTCAGGTGAAATCAGCCTTGCAGGCCAACCCGGATCTGCTCGGTCTGTCGCTGGTGTTCGAAGCCAACGCGCTGGACGGCAAGGACGAGCTGTTTGCCGGACAAGCTGAGTTAGGCAGCAACGACAAGGGCCGCTTCGCCCTGTACTGGTCGCAGCCGACCCCGGGCAAGGTGACCTCGATGGCGCTGCCGGAAAGCGACATGACCGACACCAGCACCGGCCCCAGCGGCCAGGCTGCCAACGCCTGGTTTACCTGCCCGCGCACCACGCTCAAGCCCTGCGTGATCGAACCCTACTTCTATGTGATCGACGGGCAAAAGGTGCTGATGACCAGCATCGTGTTCCCATTGATGGTCAACGGCAAAGTCATCGCCTCGCTGTCGGTGGACATCAACCTCAACAGCCTGCAAGCGATCAGCCAGAACGCCAGCAAAAAGCTCTACGACGGCCAGACCGCTGTGAGCATCATCAGCCCCGCCGGCCTGCTCGCCGGTTACAGCCCGGACGCCAATAAACTCAGCCAGCGCCTGGATGCCGTGGACACCACCAGCGGCGCCGAATTGCTGCGTCTGCTCGCATCGAGCAACGCCGTCAGCAGCCTGCACAGCAACGCGCAACTGAAAGTGCTGTCGCCGTTCCAGCCAATTCCCGGCGGCCCGTCGTGGGGCGTGCTGCTTGATGTGCCGGAGAAAGTCCTGGTGGAGCGCGCCGAAGCGCTCAAGCAACAACTGGATGCCAGCAACACGTCGGGCACCCTGATCGAACTGAGCCTGGGCGTACTCGCGGCGCTGATCGGCCTGTTGCTGGTGTGGCTGATGGCCCGCAGCGTGACCAAACCGATCCTCGGCGTGGCCCACATGCTGGAAGACATCGCCAGCGGCGAAGGCGACCTGACCCGGCGTCTGGCCTATGACAAGAAGGACGAGCTTGGCCAGTTGGCCGGCTGGTTCAACCGCTTTCTCGACAAGCTGCAACCGATCATCGCCGAGGTGAAACGCTCGGTGCAGGATGCGCGCAACACTGCCGATCAGTCTTCCGCGATCGCCACCCAGACCAGCGCCGGCATGGAGCAGCAATACCGTCAGGTCGATCAGGTCGCCACCGCGTCCCACGAAATGAGCGCCACCGCCCAGGACGTGGCCCGCAGCGCCGCCCAAGCCGCCGAAGCGGCCAAGGATGCCGACCGCGCCACCCGTCAGGGCCTGACCGTGATCGACCGCACCACCGCCAGCATCGACACCCTCGCCGCCGACATGAGCGCAGCGATGATCCAGGTCGAAGGCCTGGCCGCCAACAGCGAGAAGATCGGCACCGTGCTGGAAACCATCCGCGCCATCGCCGAGCAGACCAACCTGCTGGCCCTCAACGCCGCCATTGAAGCGGCTCGTGCCGGTGAGGCCGGACGTGGCTTTGCGGTGGTGGCCGACGAAGTGCGCAACCTCGCCCGCCGCACACAAGAGTCGGTGGAGGAAACCCGCCAGGTGATCGAGCAATTGCAGAACGGCACCCAGGACGTGGTCGGTTCGATGGGCAACAGCCATCGCCAGGCCCAGGGCAGCGTCGAACAGGTCGGTCAGGCCGTAACCGCGCTGCGCCAGATCGGCGATGCAGTGACGGTGATCAGCGACATGAACCTGCAGATCGCCAGCGCCGCCGAAGAGCAAAGCGCTGTGGCCGAAGAGATCAACAACAACGTGGCGACGATTCGTGATGTAACGGAGTCGCTGTCGGGGCAGGCGAATGAATCGGCGCGGGTGAGTCAGTCGCTCAATAGCCTGGCAAATCAGCAGCAGAGTTTGATGGATCAGTTTCGGGTCTGACTCGGGATTGCTGAAGATCAAGAGCTTACCCCCTCATCGGAACGCCGCCCGTGTAGAGACCGGTACATCCTTTACACATTAGACCGGAGACATCGTTTACACCTTT